>CANQRF010000003.1 GCA_947626195.1 uncultured Eggerthellaceae bacterium | reverse complement strand
CCTTGAGACGCTGCCGGTCTTCCTTGGGGTTATACCCCCAGAGCAAACCACCCTTTTGAAGGGTGGTTCATGATTCCACTTGGGCGATATTCGAAATGCGAGCTAGCCGCGTCGTGGCTTCAGACATACGGCAGTGGCCCACAGGGCGTGACATTCAACGTGAAAGCAGACGTCACAACGGTACCACAACCTACAACGGGATCGGAAGAGAAGAACTTGGAGTATTGGATAAGCAACGGCGGCCCTACTAGTAACACCGTGCATGGAAAAGATGGTACGGGCAACCACACTTTGGAAGGCACGGGCGGAGTAACGACCGGGGACGGAACCACTTTGTCCCAAGATGGGCAGGGGAACTATGCCTGGCCAACGGCGTATGCTGAATATGGTAAAGGAGAAGCAGGCACTTCCCAAGGTCCCTATTGTGTTGGGCATATCACTAACTCACAGGCGGGATTGGCTTTGGGCATGGGGCTCTTGCTCGCCGAGGATGAGGTGACAACCGAGACCGAGGGGATGACGGTCAGCAGGCAGCCGGCTCTCATCCACTTCACCGACGGCGAATCGACCGACCTCGCTTGGATTCAGACTACTAATGCAGCGGAGAATCCGCAACCATGGCAGAAATCTCTCAGCAACTGGAACAATGTGAACTGGCAATACGATCTCGCCTATAACAGCACCGTTGCTGCTTCGGGAAACAATGAATACAACGCCAGCCAAATGGGGAGCTATACCCCGTCTAATGGCGCTGATGCGGGCAAGACTTTTGATGGCAGTGCCGTGGCGATCATCTTCCAGACACTGATGACGGCGGATTACTATAAGAATTTGGTGGAAAAGCATTATAACAAAGGCGCATCCACCAGCCAGGCTATCGAGTTCCCCTGTTACTCCGTCTATGCGAGTGCGACGCCAATCGAGGACCAAGTTACCTCAAAGCCCTATAACGCGGCAAAAATTCGTGGCATCCTTGATCCGGGCGAGTACTTTAAAAAAGATCCTACTGCTAAACCAAGTGAGCCAGAAGGACAAGGTGGAGAATCCTACAACGAAACTGGCGGCCCCGTAACTGGCTGGCCATACCAGACGTTTATCAACGGGGCCTATAACCTGTACACTACATTCAAAGGGAACTCTTCGGTAACTCAGACTTACAGTAAATATACCGCCGGGCCGAACTCCATCAACGTATCATTATCCGCCAGCACAAAAGACCTTGGTACACACAGCATCAAGGTGAATTCCAGTGAGGTAGAGGTAGACGCGATAACCCCCGCCGATCTTGACGAAAACCTCAATTACGTGAAGCAATATTATGGGACCACGGACTTCGACAGTCTTGGTGGCATCTTCCAGCAGATCATCGCCCTCATCCAGGGGCAGGTCTTCGACCCCGTGGCCGGCATGAACGCCGCCGGCGTAACGGACTCGGTGACCTACTTCGACCCTGTCGGCAAGTACATGGAGGTCAAGAACCCCTACACGAGCGGCATGACCGAGAAGCAGCCCGAGGGCGCGACGCCCATCGCGGCGGACCTCCAGATGGTGCACCTCGGCAAGATGTACGGCCTTGTGCGCACGGGCGTCTACGACTACCAGTGGAACGACCTGTACATGTCGAACGGCGGGTCGAGCGGCTCGTCAGCTTCGGGCGGGACGTTCAAGTCGGGCTGGTATAAGGGCGATCCCGTCGAAGGGGATAACGGCGGGGTCACCTATAGCGAAAGTCTGCCGGAAGGCTGCGGCTCCGCCCAAGCGGCTTGGGAGGCCGGCTGGGTCTATCGCTTCGACTACGCCACGACCCAGCAGTTCGTCTCCACCCTCAAGGGGTCGGATGGCGTCGGCGGTCTCACCGACATCCAGAAGAACACGGTCTACACGATGTACCGCTTCGACTGGGTGCAGCAGTCGCAGACCTACAACACGAGCGGTGGCGCGAGCGGTGACGCCTCAGACGATCGCTACTATTTCGGCGGCTCTCAAGGACAAGGAAGCACCCAGGATGCTTCTGCCGAGCGCAACCTCTGGCTCATGAACCCTGCCTATGCCGAGTCCGCCGCCGCTCAGGGCATTAAATGGGAGGAAAATGAGAAAGGCCTCGGCTATGTGATAACGAATCCCACGCAGGAAAAAATCAATGCCGATGTGGCCGCAGGGAAAGATCCGCCGATCGGCGCCTATCGCATCGGCGACTTCCGCGTGTGGGTGGAGGATAACGGAGATTTCGTCTCTGGGGGAGAGCTTGCGAAGGACACCGGCTATGACCAGGCGCTCTACTTCAACCTTCCCTCGGCCGCCATTCCGCTTCAGCTGGTTGATCTGACGGTCGATACCGCGGGCAACACGCTCGAGTACCTCACCAATTTAGGCGGCGAGAACGATAATTTCGAGCTCATCCAGTGGCAGGCGGGCGAGGGTGAGCAGACGGAGCACACTTACGAGATCACCTTCACGGGAAAGCCGCTGAGCTTTCTGGCGGGCATTCACGGAGACCATCCCAACAACGGGCTGAACTACCTCATCATCAACAACTCGACCGAGGGGACGGGCAGCACGATCACCGCCGTTCCGGGAACCGTCGATATCACGAGCGGTGGCGCGAGCTCGACGGCTACCATCGAAAAAACGCTCACCGGCAACCAGTCTCTTGTGGTGACGAACGTGCCGAGCGGCGTGACGTGGACGGTGAAGGCGACCGACGCCAAAGCGAACGATATCATCTGGACGGGTGACGGGCTGGCGCCGACAAGCCCTGTGCAGGCGAGTTCCGCCCTTCAGGGCACAACGATTGCTAGCACGTCGGTGACGGCGACCTGCCTGCCTGCGAACAGCGATCCTCTCGCATCGGACAACGCGAGTCTTACGGTGCAGAACCGCGTCGTTGACACGTCGGAACAGGTCACGGCTGACAATATCGTGCCCATCGATAAGACCTATCCCTTCACCGTTGCCTTCAAGAAGGGCACGGTTGAGAGCCTGCCGAGCACGGTGAACTACATCAATAGTACGGGCAGGGCGGGCAAGATGACCCTGAGCAACGGGGTCACGCCCTCCTTCATCTTAAACTCCGGTGATTCCATCACCTTCTTCGGTCTTCCCGCAGGCTTGGAATATGAAGTTGTGCCCGCGACGGCGCTCGGCAACAACCTTACGTGGATCACAGGAGGCGCGTCCGGCACGACAAGTACAGATACGACGGCGCAAGGCTCGCTTCTGAACGGCGACACGCTTGTGACCGCCCAATACATCGACGCGGAGGCCGTCGCTCAGAACCAGAGCTACTACTATGCACAGTCAACGCCCTGCCGGCTGTTCTACTCGGTGGGCGTGGAAGATGCGGTGCTCTATCCGTCCGGAAACGTCAACGTAGGCGCCCTCGACGTGGAGTACGTGCAAACTCACACCGAAACGAGGGGCGACGGCTCCAATGACCGCTACAACCGCCTCTACTTCATCTCCAACTGGTTCGACCAGAACAATGATGCGACGCTCGACAGCGGCGTTCCCGCCATGACCTTCTCGCCGGCAGCGGATAATCGCTACTACGTGTTCCAGAAGAACCTGCCGCTGTACGAGGTGCCATCGACCGCTGAGGGCGGAGGCGCTGGCGATGATGGCGGAGGCGGTAGCGGCGGCGATGAAACGCCGCCATCTGAACGTATCTTAAACGGAGACGACAGCACCGTTCTTGAAGGCGGTATGCAGTTGAAAGTCGACGGCAAGACGTATAACGCTGTGAACGATTTAAATAGTTTGATCGCGAACGGCTTGTACTACATCGTCATCGAATACTACCTGCCGAGTGCGAATGGCGGCGGCCGTTTCGTTCAGATGGCGCTGCTTCGCACGGGCTCTCAGTTCGGCGCGAACATAAACACCGACGTCGGAACCGATAAAGAGGGAAAATACCTCTGCTGGTACAACATGCAGACAGGTGAGGTTCAGAATATCCTCGATGTTACTGACGCGGAGGGAAATCCGATAAATCCGTCGGGCGGCAACTGGGTCATCGCCACGAGAGTCAATGGCCTGCGCACGGGCAACATGGAGAACAACCAGCAACCAAAGAATCCAAACACCACCCTAACAGCAAACGACTACTTCTACCCGACGGCGTCCTCGGGCTCAGGCTCGGGCACCGTGAGTGACAAGTCGCAGTTCAACAACGAGATCAACGTCTACCTCGGCAACAACGGCAAGCTCTATATCGCAGACACCAAGCTGCTTATGACCAAGCTCGTGGTCAACCCTGAGGATGCAAAATGGGCTGAGAATGGTGAGGCTGCGCCGCTCACCTTCACGGAATACGAGCCGAGCTCCCAAGAAGACAAGACGCTTGATACCGAATACTCCTATCAGGTCTTCGTCGCGGGCGCGACAGGCTACCGTGACGCCACGGTGGTGCTTTATGACCAGGCAAGTGGGCTTTGGTGTCAGGCTGTCTCGACATTGAGCGTTCAGGCGAACAATGCGGGCCTTCTTCTGAACTCCGACAATACGACCCTTGCCGTCGTCGACAAGGATCTCAATCGCTATTACAGCAATGGTAATGGGGGCTGGAACAGCGCCAATGGCGATCAGGTGCCAGGCGAGAGTGTCCCGGATCTGTATTACGTCTTCTGCGGTCGCATGGGCGGTGGCACGGTGGAGCAGCAGAACTCGTATCTGCTCTATAGCAGCGCCTTGAATGACGATGAGACGCCGGCCGTCGGCGGCATGACGATCTACGGTCTTACTGGTCAGCCTCCCCAAAACGTAACGTATGAGCCTGCGACCGCCGATAGTCCCGCGGGGACGAGGGACTACTGGGCAAACAGCGTGGAGCTCGTGCCCATAAACGTTGTGGGGGAGAGCCCGAACACGTGGCAGTATCCTTCGCAGAGCGCACCTCAGGGCGCAGTGCAAAACGTGAAATTCACGTTTGCGACCATGTATCTCGATCACGATTATGCCTTACGCAGCGGCATCAACGTGGAGAGCCCCTTCGCCGTCACGAGCACCTTCCTCACCAAGCGGTTATTCTTCGGCTAAAAGACCAATGACGGCACAGAGGAACCGCAGGTCAATGAATTGACGGGCGAGCTATCAGGTGGTACCGAACTTGAAGCGGGCGACCTCTACGACAAGACCGCCTTCACCGACGTGAGGGAGCACCAAACGATCACCGGCACCGGCACCGTCTCCTACTACACGACCTACAACGTGTCCGGCATGGAGCCTGAAGATGACACGCTCGAACAGGTGAGCGCGGCTACCGTCGCCAACAACACCGCCGAGTATAAGCTCAAGAGCGGTGAGGGACTGGTGATAAGCGGCCTCGGCGGCCAGGCGGTCTACCGGGTCACCGAGAAGAACGACGACGCGACAAGCAACGCCGATCTCGTGTTCGGGAGAAACGTCCAATACGCCAACTACGTGGATTACACGACGAGCGAGGATTTTCTCAACTCGTCGGACAAGCTTGACCCCGTGCCCGAGCATTCGTGGAACATGCCGGGGAATGCTCGGGTGGCGGGTTACTACATCTTTGATAACGCTGGGACGAACGACACCGATGCGGCAGCGCCCCCGCTCTACCAAACGGTGCTCAACATTGAAAACACAACCAACCCCAACAAAATAACCGGCGTTGACCAGGGCCCGAACTTGAGCGCCTATTTCAACGAGAGCGATGGCGTCTATTCCATCTACGGAGACACCGACTCCCAAGAGGAGGCGGCGCAGTTCTTTAACGCGCCGATCACGCCCGCTGAGGCCAAGTTCCAAGTGATGAAGAAGGTGAGCGGGACACCACCGGATGATAAGTGGCCTGATGGCGGGTTTACCTTCGTTGTGACGCCCTCGGAGACCAACCCTGCCGGCGATCCGATCAAAAAGGCGCAGGGCTACGACGAAGACTCGGGCACGCAGAAGTTGACCCTCGAGGCTCCCGGAGGCGGTACACAGGTAGCGACCGGAGATTTCTTTGTCGATAATGAGAAGCAGCCCTTGGGCTTTCCAACTCCCGGCACCTACACCTACACGGTTCACGAGCAGGTACCGGAAACGCCCGAGGCCGGCTGGTCCTACGACTCGACCGTCTACACGATCACCGTCACGGTTACGCGCGGGGATCGGATCGAAGAGACGAATCCGATTGAAGGAAGTCCCTCGACGTACTACCCCACGTTCAGCATCTTCAGCGGAGAGCTCAAAGCCGAGGTCTCCATCACCTCAAACGACGGCAGCACTGCCTCAGAGACGTCCGGCGGCATTTGGTCCCTTCCCTTCGAGAACAAGTACAGCGCCACTGAAATCGACGCCACAATCTCGGCCACCAAGGCCCTTGTAGGCGGCGAACTTACAAACGGCCTCTTCAGCTTTACCCTCGAGGGGCTTGCTGCCAAATACACGGGGTCCGATCACGACCCACTGCCCGAACCTAATCCGCCCATGCCAACGGACGCTGAGGGCAACGTGGTCACCGTGAAAAACAGCGGCTTTGCGGCAGGCGGTGCGGGCCTCGTCACCTTCCCGCCCATCACCTATGAGCATGCGGGCACCTACTATTACAAGCTCAGCGAAGAGCCCGTGGCCAACCTGCCAGTGCAGGCCGACGCGAGTGATTATCTGGTCGTCGTGACCGTTACGGGGCAAGGCGAGGGCGGTACTGACGGTCCCTTCACCGCGGATGTGAAGTACTACCAATGGAAGGGCGAATGGAACACCGACTGGAGCAGCCCCGGATTTGAGATTCCGACGAACCTTGGCGACTCGCTGGACACTCCTGTCACCTTCACCAACACCCAAGACCTCATCATCGAGAAGATCGTCAAGGGCACGGGGCTTCTCGGCCAGACCTTCAACTTCACCCTGACCCTGTATGATGCTGATGGAAACTCACTTACCGGTGCATATTACTACACCATCTACAACGCCGACGGCACGTCTACCGGTACGCAAAACCAGTACTGGAATGCTGACGACAACTATGGCGTGCTTGAATTCAGCCTTCAAAACGGTCAGTTCCTGCGGCTCTCGGGCCTTCCCGCTGGCGCACAATACGTCGTCACCGAGACGGATTTGGGTGAGGACCAAAACGTCACCACCACGTGGTCTCAGGGGACCTATGAGTTGAGCGGAGACGCGGCCTCGATCACCCCCTTGCCGGGCCCTCAGCCCCCGACGAACACGACCGTGAACTCCGGCACGGGGCTTTCCACAGGGTCCAACGCGGACGTGAACCCCTACAACTACACCCAGTTCGTGAACTCCTCCGACGACACCCCGCCGCCTCCGGGGCCGAGCACCGGCAACCTCACGGTGAAGAAGGTGGTTTCCGGTGAGGGTGCGCCGACCGATGCGGAGTTCAGCTTCCGCGTGACGTTCGACCCCGCTCCGACGGGCACCTACACGGGCACTCCCTCCTCAGGGGCGCCGCAGGAGTTCTCGGGTGCATCCGCTTCGTTCACGCTCAAAGCGGGCGAGACGATGACGTTCAGCGGCCTTCCCGATGGCACCAGCTACATTGTGGAGGAGCTCACCGAGAGCGGTTGGGATCTCTCGTGGGAGGGCCAAGAGGGCACGATCGGCGCGGGCGTGACCGCCACGGCTACGGCCACGAACACGTGGTCGCCCACGACCGTGAACCTTTCGGGCACGAAGGTGCTTGAGGGGGCAGACCTCGCGGCGGGCCAATTCATGTTCCTCGTCACGCCCGACGCCGCGAACCCCACGCCTGACCCCGTGGGGCAGAAGACCGTGACCAACACGGCAGCCGGATACATCCCGCTCATCGAGAACGCCACCTACACGCAGGCGGGCACCTACCGCTACACGGTCTCCGAGGTGGCGGGAAGCGATCCGAGCATCACCTACGACCGGGCCGTCTATACCGTCACTGTCACGGTGACCGACGACGGCGCGGGCAACCTCTCCGCCACTGTGGAGGTGAGTCCCAACGGCAGCGTTGCCTTCGTCAACACCACCGAGAAGAAGCCGCCCGACAATCCCGATAATCCCGACAACCCCGACGAGCCCACAGGGCCTGGCGAGCCCACGGGTCCCGGGACGCCTCCCGACGAGATAGTCCGGACCGGCGACACGACGAACTGGACGGGTCCGGCACTGACCGCTGCGCTGGCAGCTCTGGCGGCTCTGTTCGCTTGGTTCCAAATGGGGCGCACACGCTCTGCCCAAGCGCCCATCGTATTGCCGCGTGGCGTCGACCGCAGCTGTGACAAAGGGACACCCCTAATGTCACATCCAGCGGGCCGTGCACATCCAGCGGGCCGTGGGCGGACCGATGGAGCGCGCAACGCCGTGCACTACCGCCATGCGAAAGGAAACAGCCCGAAGCGCCGCCGCCGTTAAAGCACACGGTTTCCGAAAGCGCCCCTCCCGCGGGGCGCTTTCGACATTCAGGGCCTCTTGGGTTTTCTGTCAGGAAACATATTCAGAAGATTTTCTGAATATATGCTACAATCAAGTTGTCCGAGCTTTACGAGAGGAGGTGCCATCGATGCCCATTACGCGAACTGCCTCCGACCTACAGCGCAACATCAGCGAGGTGTACGAGCTGTGCGAGCAGAACGACCAGCCCGTCTACATCACGCGCAACGGCCATGCCGACCTCATCGTCATGAGCGCTCGTGCCTACGAGGAGCAGGCGCTGCTGCGCCAGCAGGTCTATGAGTACGAGATGGAGCTGAAGGAGCGCGCCGGGCGCGCCTATGCGGAGATCGAGGCAGGTGGCGGAGTGCCGTTGGAGGAAGCTCTGAAGGAATGGAGCTGACATGGCAGACCGCGAGAACCGCCCCGATGAGCTGCCGCCCTACGCCGTCGTGCTTGCGCCAACGGCAAGGGCCGCCCTTCCTGCCATAACGGCCAAGTCCGATCGCGCCAAGGTGCGGAAAATGCTGCAGGTATTGGATACCGTGCCGGAAATCGGGCGCGTGTACGATCCGGACTATCCTGCAGCGCGAACGCCGTTCGAGATGAGGGTCGCATTCGCCGGACGCTACGGCATCTACTACACCATTGTCGAGAGCGAGCATGAAGTGCGCGTCCTGTTCATCGAGGACCAGCGCCGCGATCCGCTCAACCGCTTCTTCGGCATCTATTACATGTGACAAAGGGACACCCCTACTGTCACATTTTAAAAAAGCACCATGAAGGTATGGTGAGAATGTGACATTAGGGGTGTCCCTTTGTCACATTCTCATGTTCGGCCACACCTACGCAGACCTTAACCGCTGAGCCTATTTATCTAGGGACCCAAATGATTGATCGGAACGATGTGGATCCCGCTCTCTTCAGTGAAACAACGGGAGTTCACGCCGGTCAACACCATGCAAAACGAAGGTGCTCCCATCGCTTCCTCATCAATCCTGTCGACAAGTTTTCTGAGTGACCGGATGCCCTCCGCAACGAGATCATCTCCACCCAGCTTGATCTCGACAAGCCCGTAGCGGCCGTTACGCAGATGGATCACTGCGTCGCATTCTAGCCCCGTCTTATCGCGATAGTGATAGACCTTGCCATCGAGCAAGCTTGCATAAGCGCGTAAATCGCGTACACAGAGATCTTCGAAAACAAGACCGAATGTATTGAGGTCGCTCGCAAGGTCGGCCGGACCGATGCCGAGGGCCGCACACGGGATGGACGGGTCAACGAAATGGCGGGTCGGCGCTTGTCGGATTGCGGTTTTCGACCGGAGATGAGGCGACCATGCTTTGAGGTCCTGCAAAACGTAAATCTCACGCAATGCTTGCAGATACGCCCGCACCGTTGATTCGCCACGGTTCGCGACCGCGGATCTGATATCCGAAACGATCGTGGCCACTGCTCCTTGAGACGAGACGAGACGAGCATAGGAGCGTAGAATCTCACGAGCGACATTGGCGTCGCGACGAACGCAATCGGCTTCCGAAATATCCGTTTCGACAACAGCGCCGAGATAATTTCGCGCTTGGCGCAACCCCGCGCGCTCAGACAGCGTTATCGATTGCGGCCAACCGCCGCGACACGTCAGAAAGGCGAGGCGCTCCAGCGAAAGAGCCTCGAGAGAGGTGCTGAAATGCGCGTTGTCGCTGTGGTGCATATCGCTGCCGAGGTTTATCGATGTTGAACCGCCTTTCAGAGGGGTATGACCAGATTCGGAATCACTTACTGCACTTGCCGTGGCACCAGCGAAGAGCCGTTCAAGCGACACCGCCCCCGATGACTCCCCGCTTTCATAAAGGCTCATCGGGAGCATGCGCAGACGGGCGATTCTGCCCGTTCCGGAGTGCTTGATCTTCGATCGATCGGGAGGCGTGGCGGAGCCGGTGAGGATGAACTGCCCCGGTTCGCCCCGTTCGTCGACCTCATAGCGTATGGCGTCCCAAAGAACCGGAGCCATCTGCCATTCGTCTATGAGCCGAGGAACGCCACCGGCGAGCAGCCCCGAGGGATTAATGGAGGCTTCCATGAGAAGCTGAGCCGTTTGGCCGGGCTGTTGCATCTTGAGAACGCTTTTAGCCTGTTGCGAGGCGGTTGTCGTCTTTCCGCACCATTTCGGTCCCTCAATGAGCACGGCTCCGGTCGCCTCAAGCTCGTCTTTAAGCAAAGTGTCCGCTATTCTGGGAAAGTAATCCTTCATTTTACGAGTGGAACCTCCTCTCAATTTATCAGGAATGATACTACTTTTGGCCGATATTCATTACTACTTTTGGCCGCTTTTTGTTAACAAAATCGGCGGGAACAATGTGACAAAGGGACACCCCTAATGTCGCATTCTCGTCATGTGTGACAAAGGGACACCCCTGATGTTACACGGATGACCCCGTTATGAGGGAGCTTTCCGGCGGAAAACCGACGGGACGCATGAATCCCATCGATGCCGAAAAGGAGGGCATCAAGGACGGCGACAAGGTGGAGGTCTACAACCATCGTGGTCATGTGACCATTGAAATGCGTTTGGATCAGGTGATTCCGCCTGGAACCGTGCAAGTGTGGTTTGGATGGCGCCAAGAGGCATTCGAAGACGGCATGTACTCTGAGCTCATCATTCTCGAGCTTCCGGCGTGGGAAAAATCCAAGGATTATCTACGCTGAAAAGAAGTAAGCAATGTAAAAAAGCCTGAGACCCGAAGCAGAAGGCCCATGGAATGATTCGATGGGCCTTCTGTCGTCGCGAACGAAAACGGAAGGAAATCAATTTCGCAGCAGCGGTCCCGTGATTCGAGTCTTTTGATGCGAGCACCTACAATACCTTATCCTTCTCCAGCCATTCTCCTTGCTTTCACGCCGCGCTCTTCGCCAACTGTTACCATGCGCATATCGTGAACTGACCCTATGAATATCCGAAGGGTACGCGCTAAAGTATGTCAATAATGCCCTTGCCACAGCATTCGGCGATCGTCGCGCATCTGCGTGACGGCGCTGTCGTCAGCGGCAATCGCATATGGCGACTATCTACGGAACCCACGGATGATCGCCATCGGCGACGGCTGGAAGCAGCGGGCATATGCTTTATGGGGAAAGAGGGGGAGTTCTGAAGTTCGGAGGCGTCATCGCGGGTTGTGCGGCGTTGGCCGTCGTCGCCGATGGGATCTTTCGCGTATCGACAGCGGAAGCCGCCCCGTTGCGCCCACCTGGATACCAGGGCGAATCCGATTTTCTCTCTCTGTGCATCAAGTGCGGCAAGTGCATGGAGTCCTGTCCGTACTTGGCGCTTCGTCCCGCACCTGCGCAATACGGCGCCGCCGTGGGCACTCCGATTCTCAACGTCCGCGAGCAGGCTTGCCGTCTCTGCGAGGATTTCCCCTGCGTGAACGCCTGCCCCACGCACGCGTTGCGCGATGTGGAGCAGCGAAGCGACGTCAACATGGGCAAGGCCGTCATCGACGAAGACCTCTGCATTTCCTTCAAGGGCATGCGCTGCGAAGTCTGCTATCGCGCCTGCCCCTTAATCGACACCGCCATAACCATTGACTTCCGCCATCGGGAAGGCGATGGCATCCACGCCATATTCGCACCCCAGATCAGCGATGAAGACTGTGTGGGCTGCGGATTGTGCGTCGAACGTTGTGTAGTAAGCGATCCGACGGTAGCTATAAGAATCGAACCGGCCTAGCGGATCGGGCCGGTATCAAGAGAGGGGGTTTTGATGGATCTAAGCCGTCGTACCTTCGTGAAGGCTACGGCTGTTGCCTTAGCGAGCGCCGCTGCGACCGGAACGCTGTCGACTCTTGTCGGCTGCGCCCAGCCGAGCACCAATGCGACCGATTCCGCAACGTCCCAAGTCAGCGGAACCACGACCACGGTAGGCGTCTGCCGCTTCTGCGGCTGCGGCTGCGGTGTGCTCGTGGAGTCTAAAGACGGACGTCTGGTATCGGTGACCGGCGACCCCGACAATGGCTCCAACCTCGGCCTCAATTGCATCAAGGGCTACTACCTTGGCAAAATCCTTTATGGTGAGGATCGTCTCACCACGCCGCTCATCCGCGACGACAGCTCCACCAAGGGAACCACGGAGGGGCTGCGCGAGGCCACCTGGGACGAGGCCCTCGACCTTGTGGCGGAAAACCTCAAGAGCACTTGGAAGAACGACAAGTCGCGCCTGGCGTTCTGGGGGTCCGGCCAGCAACCCATCGTGGAAGGGTACTGCACCTCGAAGTTCTGGAAGGCGGGCCTGCTTTCCAACAACATCGACCCGAACGCGCGTCTGTGCATGGCGAGCGCCGTCGTCGGGTTCATGAACGTTTTCCAGACCGACGAACCTGCCGGCTGCTATCACGACATCGACGAGACCGACGTGTTCGTGACCTGGGGCGCCAACATGGCCGAAGCGCATCCCATCCTGTATTCGCGCGTCGAGGCGCGCAAGCTCGCCGATCCGGACGTGCGCCATTACGACCTGAGCACGCTGTACACGCGCACGAGCGCGAACGCTGACAAGGTGCTCATCTTCAACCCCGGCTCCGACTTGGCCATCGCAAACGCGATTGCGAATTACCTCGTCGAGAACGAGCTCTACGACAAGGACTTCGTCGCCGACCACCTGCAGTTCAAGCAGGGCACTGAGAACATCGGCAACTCATTCGAGGACGGCTACGATGCGAGCGATATCGGCTCCAAGGTTGATGCGGTCGAGCCCATCACGTTCGAGCAGTACGCCGAGCGCCTGAAACCTTACACATTCGAATACGCCTCGGAGATTTCCGGCGTCCCCGCGAAGGACATCCAAGAGCTCGCGGAGGTGTTCGCGGAGCCCGACACGAAGATCCTCAGCTTGTGGACGATGGGCGTGAACCAGCACAACCGCGGCACGTGGATGAACCATAACATCTACAACATCCACCTGCTGACCGGCAAGATCGCCCAGCCGGGCAACGGGCCGTTCTCGCTGACGGGCCAGCCCACCGCTTGCGGCACCGCCCGCGAGGTGGGAACGTTCAGCCATCGCCTTCCCGCCGACCTTTTGGTCGCGCAGGAACCGCACCGTCGCTACACCGAGGCCATCTGGAACCTTCCGGAAGGCTACCTCGACGACATCCAGAAGCCCGGCTATCACACCGTGAAGATGTTCCGCGAGATGTCCAATGGCAACCTCGATTTCCTCTGGTCTGCCCACAACAACTGGGCCGTGTCCATGCCGAACCTCACGCGGTTCCTCGGCAAGGGCGACAAGACGGGCATCATGGACGCCTTCATCGTCGTCAGCGAAGTGTATCCGACGCTTTCCACGCAGTACGCGAACGTGGTGCTTCCCGCCGCGATGTGGGTTGAGCGCGAGGGGCAGTTCGGCAACGGCGAACGCCGCACCGCCGTGTTCGAGAAGGCGGTCGATCCGCCCGGAGATGCGAAGTGGGATCTGTGGATGCTCATGGAAGTGGCGAAGCGCGTGCTCGACGGCGAGACCATCGGCGGCAACGACGCGTTCGACACCCTGTTCGGCGAATGGTACGACAAGGACGCCGCCGACTTCAAGGGCACCCCACGTGAAGTGAGTCGTGCAATTTGGGAAGAATACCGCACGTTCTCGAACCCCGACCTCAACGAGAAGGCCGCCGCCATCAACAAGGAAAACAAGCTCAAGATGGAGGCCAAGCAGCTGGCTCCCTACGACGAATACATCGACAATCACGGCCTCACCTGGCCGGTTCGCGAAGTGAACGGCACCTGGCTGCCGACCTTGTGGCGCTTCAGCGACGGCAATCAGGAGGACGGTTTCGACGAATACGGTGTCGAGCAGTACGGCGATCATGGCAAGGCGAACGGCGTCAGCTTCTACAAGTCGGCCGATAAGAAGCCGTCGGTCGTGTTCCGTCCCTACGAGCCGCCTGCAGAGATGCCCGATGGCGACTACCCGTTCTATCTGTGCACCGGACGTCTTCTGGAGCACTGGCACACCGGATCGATGACCCGCCGCGTCGAGGAACTCGACCGCGCGCTGCCCGAGGCCCTGCTCGACATCAATCCTGCGGATTGCGAGAAGCTGGGCATCCAGGACGGCGATATGGTCACCGTCACGTCCCGCTACGGACAGTTCAATATCAAGGCGTCTACGGCCGGTCGTACCTCGCCGCCCGAAGGCGTCGTGTTCGCGCCGTTCTTCGCCGAGGAGACGCTGGTCAACTTGGCTGTTCACGAGATCTACTGCCCGCTTTCCAAAGAGCCGGACTTCAAGAAGACCTGCGTGAACATCACGAAAGCATAGGGGGTGACATGCATGAAACGTATCAAGTCGAAGGCATCGCGTGTGCTTGAGGCGCTGATCGTTGCGATTGCGGCGTCGCTGCTCGCGTTGTGCTGTATGAGCGCCTTCGGGTGCGCCAAGCCCACCGCCAACGTGTCGACGAACGATCTCGACACGCCTGCCGGCGCCGCCCCATTGATGCCGGCCAGCCATGAAGGTCGCTATGAAGGTCTCGGTGCGAACGGCTGCTATGGATGCCACGGCGCCAACGAGACCGCGAACCCCATGCTGACCACGGCAGTCGCGTTTCCGGTCAACCATTATCAGGACGGCGATGTGACCACGTATACCCTCGATCCGGTTCGGACGCAGTGCATCACGTGCCATTCTCTGGACCAAGGATCTGCGGTTACAGATGATAGCACTGCGTCTGCGGGCACCTCATCGGCGGATTCTTCGAGCTCGTAGAGGTGCCGCCGTGGTTATTTCCAGTCTTGTGGTCGAAACGACGCCCGACGCCACTGAAGCGGCGGCCGTTGCGCTCGCTGGATTCGAGGGTGTCGAGGTACATGATATACATGGATACAAGGTGGTCGTGACCATCGAAGCGGAGACGTTGGACGAATCACACGATATTGCCGCAGCGTTTATCGCGGTTCCCGGGGTGACCAACATCAACCTCATCTATGTGAATTTCGAGGACGATCCGACGGTAAACCCTGCGTGCGGAGCTGCGTCGGAGGCTGCGGATGCCTCGTCGGACAGAGGCGCTCGATGAGCACGCCCGTGCGGCAAAAGCGCGTTCGGTGGTCATGGCTGCGCCATGGGGTGCAGGTGCTTATCCTGCTGCTCTTCGTCGTGACGCCGCTTTCTGCCGGATGGACGCTGCTCGGGCTCGGCATCGGCGGTGACGAGATGCAAGCAACGCCGTCCGATCTGGTGTTTTACGGAACGCTCAGCTCGACGACGATCGCGGGCTTCAACCTGCTCGATCCCTTCGCCATGTTGGAAATAGCCCTCGCCTCCAAGACGTTCTATCTTGATTGGCTTTTGTTTGCGGCTCCGATCTTCGTGTTCTACCTGCTTGTTCGTGGCCGCGTGTTCTGCGGATGGGTCTGTCCGGTGAACCTGCTGCTGGAAATCACCGATGCCCTGCGCCGCAAAATCGGCATCATCGTCGAAGAGCGGGTCATGCCGCGCCGCGTGAAAATCGGCATCGCTGCCGCTGTGCTCGTGCTGTCCGCCGTGCTCGCGGTTCCGGTGTTCGAGATCTTCTCGCCCATCAGCGCGGTGAACAAGGGCATCGTCCTTGGCTCGGCGGCCGGCGCCGTGCTTCTCGTCGCCATCATCGTGGTCGAGCTGTTCTGGGCGCACCGCGTGTGGTGCCGTGCCCTGTGTCCCGTCGGCGGCTTCTACGAGGCCATCGGCCGCGCGGGGCTCGTGAACGTGACGATCGATCACGAGGCATGTATCCATTGCAATGCCTGTGAGAAGGCTTGCCTGTGCGATCCGCAGATCCTCGAGCCTGCCGTGAGCGGCAGCGACAGCGGCGTGCGTGCCGGCGATTGTATGGCCTGCGGCGCCTGCGTCGAGGTGTGTCCCACGGGGGCGCTCAGCTTCAAGCTGGGCTGTCTTCCCCATCGGGCCGCGGGCGAAAGTCATCAGCGCACTTCTGAAACTACGGTTGATCCCGTTGCAACTATCGATTCGATTATTGAGGAAAGGGGGAGAGTATGAGCGAAATGAATCCCGATCCCATCGTCGAGGAATCCCAAAATACTTCCCATGCCGGTGAGGCAACGGACGCTCAAGCAGGCGCGACGTCTGCAACTTCCAAACGTAAGCGTAAAAAGTGGCCGATCGTGGTCGGCGTTATCGCCGCCGTTCTCGTCGTGGCGGGAATCGGCCTTTTTGTATGGCATGAACAGCCGAGCTTCTGCAGCGCCATCTGCCACACGCCGATGGATCCACATGGGGCGACGTATGATCAGGTCGTCGGTCAGCCCGGTGTGGATAAATGGGGCAACACAGTGGAGGATGCCGGCGACCTTTTGGTCGTGAAGCATAAGGAATATGCGGGTGCGACCTGCATGAGCTGCCATACGCCGGTGATGAGCGAGCAGGTGAGCGAGGGTCTCACCTGGGTCACGGGCAACTATACTTACCCGCTTGAAGAGCGCTCGCTGACGGATCTCAACGGCTACAACCAACATGAGACCGAAGAGGGCTTTTGCCTCAACGAGAACTGCCACAACATGACGCGTGAGGATCTCATCGAGGCGACGTCGGGGCTGACGCGCAACGTTCACGAGGGCCATGCGACTTGGGCATGCAGCGATTGCCACAAGGCCCATCGCCAGTCCGTGAACGTATGCACCGGTTGCCATTCCGACGCCTATGTTCCCGACGGTTGGCTGACGGTTGCGGAGGCCACCAAGCTCGAGGATGCCTCTACGGCCGGCAACGCCGCTTAGGAAGCAGAGCGGAACTGCTCTTTCAGGAGGCAGGGCCGCTCTATTGGCGCTTAAATAGAAGCTTAAAGAGAAGCCGAAGATCGAGCTCTCGATGAACAGGTCGATCTTCGGCTTCGAGCGTTGCAAGAAAGGGTTTTAGCGGGCTTTCGCGTACACGACGCCTTCTCTGGTTCCCTCGTTTTCAAGTTCGGATAGTTTCGCGCCGCGCTCCTGCACTCGTTTGAGCGCCTGCGAGTAACCTGAATCCGGATCGGCATCGTCGCCCCATGCGAGGGCGAAGGTCGGGCAATCCATAACACAGAACTGCGGTTCACTGTCGGCGACACGCTCCGCACACCAGGTGCATGTGTTCATATAGATTGGCTGCCACCACATGTGCAAATTGGGATAGACGCCTTCGGGGCGATCGATGCCTTTTCCGGATCCGTGCGTCTCAACCTCGATACGAAACTCGTCATCGGATAGGTGGTTGCCGACCTTGCATCCCATGGCGCAAGTCCAGCAGCCTATGCAACGATCGAGGTCCACAAGCATCTTGTAAGCCATGATTATGCCTCCTTCACAATGTCAACCTGCGGATTCGGTGTAATCTCGCCCTCAAATTTGCGAATATTGCACCATGAATCCCAATAGCAGTCTGTGGAGCCAGTGAGGCCCGTCATGCCCTCTACGAATGGGTTCGGGTGATGGCCGGCCGACACCCAATCGCTGAACCACTTTGCCTCAACGGGGCCTTGCGATTCCGGCCCTGCGATCTGCGCCGTGATCTCAGAGTATGTGCCCTCCTCGAACTGACGGCGCCGCCAGCCGAACCAAACATGCACGGTACCCTCAGGGATGCTCTCCTCGATGTCCAAACGCGTTATGACGTGACCGCGGTCGTTATAGACCTCGACTTGGTCATCCTGCTTCAAGCCCAGACGCTCGGCATCGCGGGGATTCAAGCGCGTCGCCGGTGTGCCGCCGGACAGCTTAATGGTTATCGGGTCGTCAGTGAAGCTCGATTGCATGAAGAAGCGTTGGCGGCCAGTGAACAGCTGATACGGATACTCCGTGGACTTGCCGATCTTGTTCGGCTCGAGTGCCTTTGGCGTTGCCATGCCAAGCGGGGCCAACCGCTCGGCATAGACTATCTCCATACGGCCAGTCGGGCTCTCATATACCTCCGCAGGATTCAGATACGGATTGAACTTTGGCTCTGCAGGCGCCATTTGGCGAATCAGCTTCTCCTTCTTAAGGCGCTCATAGGTCACGGGCGGATCGATCATGGCGACTAAGGGGAAGGGGGTCTTCAAGCGCATATCGATGTACTCAGGTATGGTGTGCGTGAAATAATCTCCAAGTCCCACACGTTTGGCGAGCTCGGTGAAGACCCACACCGGCTCATGCCCGTCCACCTGCGGTTCAATTGCGGGCTCTTGGAGGATGAGGTAGTTGTAGCAAGCTCCGGTAATGAGATCCTCGCGCTCGAACGACATGAGATCCGGCAAGACGTAATCGGCGATCTCGCCCGTGTCGGTAAGCCATACGTCGTAGTCGACCACAAGCTCCATGTTCTTCACAATGTCGAGCCAGCGCTGGCGATCAGGCTGCTGGTGAACCGGATTGCCCGAGCATACCAAGAGCGCTTTGTAGGGACTGTCGGCGCTTTGGGCCTGCTCGAACCAATCGCACATGCGCACGGGCACGCTTTTCACGTTAGCGACGCCATCGGGGCAGGAAACTGCAGCATCGTTCAACACGACAGGATAGCTCTGCAATTGCAGCGCCTCTATGATTCCGCTGCCCGGGCGGCCGAGCCTTCCGGTGATGCAGCCGAGCAGCAGGAAAGCGCGGTAGGTCTCGTTGCTGTTGCGATAGCGCAGGCCGTAGCCAGAGAGGATGAAGGCGTTCTCGGCCTCCAGCCAATCGCGCGTGAGGCGCTCAACTTCCTCCAGCGGCAGTCCGGTCTTCTCGGCTGCCAGCTCAAGCGTATAGGGTGCCATCTCGTCTTTGAGGATCTGAAGGGCCGTGCGGCATCGCTTCCCATCCACATCGTATTCGCCGAACAGGGCGATGTCATCGCTCGGGTAGGCTCCTGCACGAGGCGCCACGGCGCCAGCAGCTCCGGCGGAGTTGTCCCATACCATGAAGTTGCCCTCGTCGTCACGCATGAGCATGCCGGTCTCGGGGTCCACAAGATAGGCGGCGTTGCTGCGTGCCAGCAGATAGCCATTTGCCTGCAGATCGTTTTGCAAGACATAGTTCACCATGGCAAGTGCGAACATGTTGTCGCTCGCGGGTTTCACGCCGACGAATTCATCGGCGAATCCAGCAGTGCCATCGAAGATGAGGCCAATATCAACGATGCGCGCCCCGTTCTCGCGCGCGACCACCAAGCTCTTTGCGCAACGCATCTGGTTTTCAATGGGATTGCAGCCCCATACGTAAATGAGATCAGAAGATTCGATAACGTGCGGGTCGATGAGCGTGTGCGAGCCCTGGGTGTTCACGTTGTAGAACTCAGCATAGAACGGCCCGTTATCCAGACCTATCGAGCCCATGGGAACCGTCACACCGAACGTGTTGCCGAAGCGGTATGGCATAAGGTTTTCGTGGCTGTACTGAGCAGGGACGCCGGCTGAAAGATTCCAGAGCGTGACGGCCTGAGGTCCGGAGGTGTCGCGAATCTCGCAGAGCTTCGCCGCAATCTCGTCGAGGGCCTGATCCCAGCTTATTTCCTCCCATTTGCCTTCGCCTCGCTCACCAACGCGCTTGAGGGGTTTCTTCAGGCGGTTTGGATCGTATGGCTGACGCCCCGCAAGACATCCTTTCTGACAAATGTGCCCGTCGGGCTCCTCGGGGCCTGGATAGACGATGCGTTCCATGCGCTCGATCTTCCCATCCTTCACGATGGTCTTGAGCGCACAATAGTCATGGTCGCCCCATCCAGGGCATGCGGTGAACACGAAAGACTCTTTGCTTTCCGACATGCTTGCTCCTTTCTGCGCATCCTTTTAGCTTGCTACGAGCGGGGTACTCCGAGGGAAATAATAGGCAGCTCCCTTTCGGATTTCTACGAACCGATTTACGGCGCTGTATGCAACTGATGGTTGTTTATGCTATAAAGGAACCGGCAATCATCGATTGTCGATGCATCAGCCGTAGACGAGATCTGACGGAACAAGATAGAGGCTTTCATGAACATCAAATCGCTGAGCTACCTCATCGAGCTCGAACGGTCGGGCTCTATCTACGGGGCGGCGAAACGGGCTCTGATCTCGCCGCAGGGCCTGAGCAAGGCAATATCCTCGCTTGAAGCGGAGCTGGGTGTTAAGCTCGTGGACCGCGCTCCGCATGGAACGAAGTTGACCGAGCAAGGGTATCTTGTTTTGGAGTCGGCGAAGGCCATTGTTGCCGAAGCTGAACGCCTTGAAGGCGAGCTGCTTCAAATAGGGCAGGCAAAACCTTCAGAGAACGAGCGGATCGAGGTGTTCGTCAGCCATTACGCTGCCGAGATCGCCTCATTGGATTCGGACTATGTGCGCATCCTCTCCACGAACACCTCCTATATCGAAGAGCCTTTCAACAAGATGCTGTTGCGTGCGGCTCAATCCGACGGCACCGATCTGATCTTCGCCGATGTGCACAGCCATACGATGCGCGCCATTGCGGAACGGGGAGACGTCATGTTCGAGCCCATAATCCAGACCCGCTATGGCTTTATCTGGAAAGATGGCTCTGATCTGCAGGGACGGACCCTTTTGCATCGAGCCGATATGTGCGATCTTCCTATTGTCCTTGAAACGGATCGCGAGGCAATGCATCTCACCGAGCAGCTGTTCAAGGACACTCCGCTGCGCAACGTGGTCATGGGCACATCAAGCCAGCTGATGCTGTTCCAATACACGCGCATGGCGGACTCGAACGTCGTTGCCCTCTGCGATTCGTTCCGCTATTACATCATGAAAACCCACCGCCCATCAGAAGTCGAGGGCCTGCGTTTCACACCGTTATCGACCTTGTCGTCGTTTGTGCAGATAGGGTTCCTCCTTCCGAGCAAGGTCCAGCTCTCGATGCAAGCTCAACGCACCATTCGCATTTTGCGCCACTATCTTGCCGAGCATTGCAGCGATTACTTCTAGAAAATATGACCGATGATCAAGACAGCAGCGCCTCTTTTCTGCAAGCCGTGGAGTAGACTGGGGCAATTCTCATAGCTTGCTCGATATGTTCCGAATCACCTTAATCATCTTTCGCAAGCATTTTCATATCAGGTGATCACCATTTGACCGTCGAATGTCGTTTAAATTTTTGGAAAACATGGTATTGCGTGGATGAGCCCGCGAGATTTTCCTTCGTTAAAGGCTTATATGTTAGCTAAAATACCAGTTTGTCAATAAAAATGCTAAAATATGAACCATGATAGATTTGGATCAAAAGACACCGTACGAGATTGTCGTTGAAGTGTCGAAGCGCGTGAAAAAGCGCAGGAAAGAACATGGCTTCACGCAGGCGCAACTGGCGAAACGCGCCGGCATGTCGCTCGGCTCGTATAAGCGGTTCGAGCAGAAGGGCCTTATCGCATTCGATTCCCTTGTCCGAATCGGCGTTGCATTGGGATGCGAAGACGACTTCGACGAGTTGTTCGCGAAGCGGCACTATGCTTCGATACAGGAGGTCATCGATGAGCGGTCAGCCTAGAGTCGATCAGAAGCGTCATCCGATCGATCTTTCCTTGGACAAGGTGGTTGTCGCGTATCAAGGCGAAAAAGTCGGAACGCTTGCGCTCGCCGATTCGCAGGTCCTCGCCTTTGAATACGATGCCGATTGGCTCGTCCGCGGTTTCAGCATCTCTCCCTTCAGCCTTCCCTTGGAATCCGGCGTCTTCGTCGCCAAACCTCATCCGCTCGACGGCGTGTTCGGCGTGTTCGACGACAGCCTGCCGGATGGGTGGGGAAGGCTTCTCGTCGATCGTGTTCTGCGGAACAACGGCATCGACCCTGAAGACGCAGGCCCGCTGGTTCGGCTTGCCATTGTCGGCAATAGCGGCATGGGCGCGCTTGAGTATCGTCCGGTTTTTTCTTTTGCCGACGAGACCGTCCTCGAAGATTACGACCGCATCGCGAACGACTGCGCGCAGATGCTCAAGACCGATTTCACCGAGGATATTGATGCGCTGTTCGCGATGGGGGGCTCATCCGGCGGCGCACGGCCGAAGATCCTCACCGAGATCGATGGCAGGCCGTGGATCGTCAAATTCCCCTCTTCGTACGATTCCCGCGACATCGGGGTTCATGAATACAAGGTTGCCCTTGCGGCGAAGGAGTGCGGCATCGATGTTCCTGAGGTGAGGCTGCTGCCATCGAAGCAATGCGGCGGTTACTTTGCGGTGAGGCGCTTCGATCGCCCTATCGATCAGCACGGCGAGGTAACCAAAATTCATATGATCTCAGCAGGTGCGCTCTTGGAAACATCGCACCGCATTCCGAACCTTGACTATGACATCCTCCTGAAGCTCACGCTCAGGCTCACCGATGACATCGAGGAGGTGGAGCGCCTTTTCCGGCTGATGGTGTTCAATGTCATGATCGGGAATCGTGACGACCATGCGAAGAACTTCTCTTATCTCCGCGAACCGTTCATGGGCTCATGGTGCCTGTCTCCCGCCTATGATCTGACGCGCAACGGCGGCATGAACGGAGAGCGGGCGACAACGGTGAACGGGAAGGGCCGCGACATCACGATCGAAGACATGACTTCCGTCGGCCTGCGGGCCGGGCTTCCTCCAAGCCGCATAAGGTCGATCATCGATCATGTGCGTGAGACGCTGAAGTCGGCGGATCTACTTGTCTGAGGTTCGTCTGAAGCGAGGTCGTTTCGTATATATTGACGACTACCGCCCCACGATGCGGAAAGAGGCAATCTCTGCCATAATGAACGCGGCTTCTCGAAAGCCGGCATTTTGCCGGCTCGTTTAGTATTGGCGTTTGCAGAGGGCGGCAAAATGGTTCTCGAAAACAAGCTCGGGCTATCATCTTCGGCAGAATCGCATGAAGCGGAAGAGCGCTTGACGAAAACTCGCGCGGCCGAGCTGTTCGCCCAAAATCTGCTCGACGGCAGAGAGCCCGGATCGTTCGAGACGCTATCTTTCATACACGGCTATCTGTTCCAAGATGTCTATGCCTTTGCCGGAGAGCTACGCCAAGTCGATATAGCCAAGGGCGGGTTCCGGTTTGCCTCCGCGCTCTATCTGCGTGATGCGGTGAGGAAGATCGAGCTGATGCCACAGTCGAGCTTCGACGAAATCATCGAGAAGTACATCGAGATGAACGTGGCTCACCCCTTCCGCGAGGGAAACGGGAGGAGTATGAGGATTTGGCTCGACCACATCCTGAAGAGCGAGCAAGGCGTTGTCGTCGATTGGCAGCGAGTCGATAGGCAAGACTACCTGCTCGCTATGGAGCGAAGCCCCATCAAGGATACGGAGATAAAGATGCTGCTCAAGGAAGTGCTGACCGATCAGATCGATGACCGAGAGACCTTCATGAAGGGCATCGATGCCAGCTATGCCTACGAGGGTTACGAACGCTACAAGACCGCCGACCTCAAGTAAATCGCGGTTTAGCAGCTGCGCAAGTTTTTCTTCAATGCGCTGAAACGATAATGCATTCTTGAAAAGAAGAGGAACCTTGTCGCGAAGATAGAAGCCTTATTTAGCACATGCTATAAACGACATGGAAAAGGGGCCTATAATATTTCGCGAGTGAATCGTAAATAATTTGCGATTCACTTTCATGAGTCGTAAAATATTTACGTATCACGCTGCTGAGTCGAAACGGGAGAATCTATGCAAGAGAGAAATAATCTGGAGTTCAATGCAGAAGGCGCTGATACACCCTATTATGCATTGGGAAAGGCATACAAACGAAGCCATACGGCCACTGTCAAGGTTGATGCGGTCGAACTCAATCGTCTGGTGCTGAAGGGACTGAACACCTCATTCGAGGAGGCGCCCGCAGCGAACCAATCACTGAGCCTCACGATTTTGAACGCGGCGTTAATAGATAAGCTCGATTTGGAAGAAGTAGATGTGAAGGTCTATAAAACTTTGGGTCTTTACACATCTACGAGCGGATTCAACAATGCCGCAGCTGTCCTTGCTGATGAGAATAGCTTTCCAGGCGTCGACATCGTCAGATTTGGCGCGAATGCAAACGAGTTTATGGAGCGACAAACGGTGGAGCACGCTTCGGCATTGGAGCTCTACGAAAAAGCCATCGCCATGTTTAATCGGTACTACCGGATGGAAACAATCGATGGTTTCGAACGCAAGGAAAGCTATCTTGTTCCAGAAACCGCCTATCGCGAAGCGATTGCAAACGCCCTCGTTCATAGGGCATGGGATGTAAAAGCAGCGATCAAGGTATCGTTTTATGAGGATAGGGTGGAAGTCAATTCGCCGGGCGGCCTGCCTGTCGACATTTCCGAGGAGGACTATCTTGCGGGAAGATTGTCGGTGCTTCGCAATCCTCTTATTGCGGATGTATTCGCCAAACTGGGATATATCGAAAAATTTGGAACTGGAATTCCCCGAATAAGAGCAGCTTACCGAGGGAGCGGCCTCTCGCCTCGGTTCTCTGTCAGCGCTTCGTCCATGAGCGTGGTGCTGCCCAGCAGGTCTTCGGTCAATGGGCTCAATGAAGAGGAGCGGCATATTGTTGACCTTCTCGGAAAGTACGGCCCGATGAAACGCTCCGAAATAGAGGGGCATCTAGGAGCGGGCAAGAGCAAGGTTGCGCGGATTTTGAAACTTCTTGAGGAAAAGCGTCTGGTCGAAGTCGAGGGAACGGGGCGTGCCACACGGTACCGGTTGTAAAAAGATGGGGTGGAGCAGCCTGGAAGCTCGCCTATGATCTGACGTTCGACGGCGGCATGAACGGCAAGCTGCGGCATTCCGGCTCTTGTCTCAGAGACAGAATCTCAACGATATAAATTTTGCACAATTTAATAGCACTCAATGATTATAATGACCGTCAAAGAAATGCTATCGGATAGGAGCACCCGCAATGACCTGCCATGGAACCCACCCCGACGTTGATTTCAAAACGATGCCGATCACGATCAACGAAGAGCCTACCAAAGACGAGAGCGCCGATCCGCTCTTCGACTACCTCAAAGGCAAGACCAAAGGGATACTCGGCGGGAACATCAAGTGGAACTTCACGAAGTTTCTCGTCGACCGCGATGGAAACGTCATAGACCGGTTCGCCCCGTCAACGACTCTCGAGCAGATCGACGCGAAGATCGCCCCGCTGCTCTAGATCCCCCAGCTTTTCGTGCCCGAAATCTCAGCGCTCATCAATCTCGAGCATTCATGTGAGACAGCCTTAAGCTCTTCCAGCGCTTCAATTGCCGCGATGCCTTTGCAGGGGCTTGGCGGGGCAGCCGACGTAGGTGCCCGGCTCGGTGATATGGTGGACGACGGTGGCTCCAGCACCGACCATGCAATCACCGCAGATGCTCAGCCCCTCCTTTACCGTCGCGCCTATCCCAATCCACGTCTTGTCACCGATGATCACCGCTCCCGCAAGCTGGGCTCCCACTGAAATGTGCGAATAGCTGCCGATCTTGTTGTCGTGCTCCACCACCGCGTGCGTGTTGATGATGCAGTGCTCGCCGACCTGCGCAAACGGGTTGATGACCGCTTGGGCGGCGATGACCGTGCCCGCTCCAATGGAGGTCCCCAAGGGCGAGATTGTCGCTGAAGGGTGGATCGCCGTGTACCAGCTCGCATCGCGCATCTGCGATACGATGCGCTGCCTGATGGAGGGGTTCCCGATGGCGACTATGAAGCAGCAGCCCGGATAGTCCCTATAGGCGGCCTCCCCCCCCCTAGAATTTCCTTGCCGAGAAAGGAGTTCTCATTCTCGTTGGCGGAGAAAAAGCCGACTATATTGTCGCCGGAGCTGAGGATGATGTCCGCAACGACCTTGGCATGTCCGCCGGTTCCGATGATGATGACATCTTTCACAACAACACGTCCTTTTGCCAGATGGATGGGATTGAATTATAGCCGAATCAGGCCACTGGGGCCGACTTCACGGCAAGCGCTAACCCAATCGGTGCACTCAAGGCGAACTCAGGGGTTGGCCAGTATCAGCCCGCCGACGATGAGCACGGTCAGCACGGCGTAGATGAAGCACGGCAGCGCATTGGATCGCATCAGGCGTCCTTCTGCGCCGGTCGTGCCGCAGGTCGCGCATGCGGCCACGATGTTGTTGACGCAAATCATGTTCCCCATGGCGCCGCCCATGACCTGCATCGCGAGAATCAGCATCGCCGGCAGACCCAAGCGCACGGCTGCCGTATATTGCAAAGCCGAGAACAGGGTGCATGACACGGTGTCGGAACCGGAGATGAAGGCCCCGATGATGCCGATGATGGGGGCGACGACAATGTAGGCGGTGCCGAACAATCCCGTGAGCCCATTTGCCATCACGATGATCATGCTGTCCAAACCGCTGTTGTTGAACGCGGCTCCGGAGTTCTTGAAAAGCTGCACCATGGCGAAGCCGAACAGAAGCGCCAATGCCGCGCCGCTGACCATTTTGAACGTTTCGCCCCATGCCGCCCTTACTTGGGCGCCTTTCATGTTATGCAGCGGAATGATGAGCAGGGCCACCATGATGAGCGGCAGAACGCCCGGGTTCCAAGCCCATTTGAAAGCGAAATCAACTGGCACGCCGAATATCTCCGGTATGCTGATGGCAAACGGCGCGGTGGTCACATTCAGCACCGCTTTGATTCCGAGCTGGGGAATGCGCGTGATGACCAACACGAAGGCTATCAGCGCATAGGGCGCCCACGCTTTGACGGGAGACATCGCCGCTTCCTCGCGCTGCTCCTCTGCCACCGTTGTCTTGGACTTCCAATAGTCCAGCCATTGAGAACGCTCGGGAAATTCGAAGCGGTTCTTCGGAACGAGGATCTTTCTTCGAGCGGCCACCACGGTGACGACGAGGGCGACCAACGCACCGATGAGAGACGGGAACTCCGGTCCGAGGAACGTCGCGCAGATGATATACGGCACGCAGAAAGCCGCCGCAGACATCAGAATGTACGGGATGCATTCAAAGGCCGGCTTTATCGACTTCTCCTTGCCGAATAATTTGCACATCAAACACATCGCAATGAAAATGATGAAGGGGCAGATGATGGCGCTCGGAATGGCGACCGATTGCGTCAGACCCATCTTCCATGCCTCAGGATCCGCGACGCCGGCATTTGCCAGCTCGCCGCTCACCAAGGTGAACGTGGTGTTGACCGGCGTGCCGACCGCGCCGAAGGCCACCGGCGTGCTGTTCAAGATGAGCGCGACCATCGCGGCGCAGAGCGGCGGGAAGCCGACGCTGATGAGCAACGGGCCGGCCAACGCGGCGGGCGTGCCGAATCCGGCGGCGCCTTCGATGAACGCGCCGAACATGAAGCCGATGATCACCATTTGAATGCGGGGATCGTCGCTGACGTTGGTGAACATCCGGTTGATGACGCGCATCGCACCGGAGTGTTTCAGCGAATTCATGATAAGAATCGCCCCGAAGATGATGACGATCGTATCGAAGGAAGAGAGAAATCCCGTCACCGTCTGCGCGGCAACCGTCACGAGATCCATCTGCCAGATCGCGAAGCCGATCACTGCCGTGATGAGCCATGCCAACGGGAGGGCGATCTTTGCCGGCCAGTTGAAGCCGGCCATGACAATGACGGTCACGATGATGGGAATGAAAGCTATGACGGCCAGCATGTTGAGCGCCCTCTGCCCGTTCTCCCTTGCCGTTTAGTGTTTAGCCGGTTGCCCCGCTTTTCATTTCCTCTTCAAGCGAGAGGGTGCCGAAGACGAAGAGGTGGTCGCTGACTGCGCCGCCTCCGCCGAGCGGCTCCTTCTCATCTGGAATAGAGCGAACAGGGCCACGAGAGCCGCAACGGCAGCCGTGACGGCCAAGCCGGTCCAATTCGTCTCGTCTCCGGTACGGCTGAGCATGGAAAACTTGTTTTGCGACTCGGCATCGTTCGGCTCACGGTAGGCATTGGGGTCATCTGGATTGTCAGAAGCGCTGGGGTCATCCGAAGCGGCAGGGGCATTCGGATCGTCGTCAGACGGCGCAGATGCCTCCGCCCGCTTAAGCGTCTCGAGCAGTGCCCCGCCGGCGTCAAGGGCACCGGCGCTGCCGGAAAGGTCGCACCAGTCGTTTTCCGAGCGGTCGGGAATGGGGACGGCCGTGCTCTTGATGATGTCGATGATCTCGGCAGGCGAGAGCGTCGGATCCACCATGAGCATGAGCGCTGCCACGCCCGAGGCGATGGGTGCAGCGTGGGAGGTGCCGCTCCCCAGCTCGTAGGTGCTGCCCTCTTCGGCAGGGCCGGCGATGTCCATGCCGGGTGCCGAGATGTCCTTTGCCTGATTGTAGTCGGAGAAGTACGCGTTGGCGCCCGTCTCGGTGAGCGCGGTCACGCCCAAGCATGCCTCATAATCGCTCGGATATATCGGATCCATGATGGCCTGATTGTTCTCATCGCCGTTGCCGCCGGCGCCGACGATGAGCACGTCGTGGTCAAACGTCAGGTGGCTCACAACCCGAAAGAACGCATTATCAGGATTCGCCGCGGATTTGCTGTACATGCCGAGGCTCATGTTGATGACCCGCAAATCATCAATGACGCCGTCTTCGATAAGCCCGTCAAGATAGTCGAGGGCCTCGATGAGGATGTCGGAAGTCGTCTCGCCGCTGTCGGTGAACACTTTCACGGGTATGACGGAAACGGTGCCGGGGACGGCGTCGGCCACGCCGGCGATGCCTAAGCCGTTGTTGGAGGTGGCAGCGATGATGCCGGTCACCATCGAGCCGTGGCCGATGATGTCGGTGGCGTCGGTGCTCCCCGTGTTGGCGTCATAGGTGTGGGCATAGTCGATGTTGTCCTGCAAATCCTCATGGTCCTTGTTGATGCCTGAGTCGATGACGCCGATGCTTATGTGCGAGAGCGCCGATTTGGCCGATTGGGCCTGCACGAGATCCCATGCCTCGATAATGTTGGAGCCGGATTTGGAAGTGCCGTCGCCAATGGGGAGGAATTGATACTGGTATTTGGCTGCAAACTTGTCGTTGGGAAAGTTTGCGGGCAGCTCAGGCTCATCGCCTTCTTCGGCAAGCGCTTCGGCGGTCTCGCCGATGGGCTTGGGCGCCGCGATCTCGTTTGGCAGCGTGTAGATGAAATTGGGCTGGGCGTCCACGCCGTCGATCTCGTCGACGGCTTGGATGAGTGCGTCGGTGCTTGCGGCGTTTGCGCTGGTCACCGTGACGATCATGGCGCCTTCGAGGTCGTCTGCTATCACTTCGACATCAAGCCCGTCGCGCTGTTCGGTCTCGTGGATGAACGCCGTGGCAACGTCGTCGTCCTCAAAGGTGAGCAGCGTCTCGCCGGGTGCCGTCTCTGCCTCGCCTAAGACCTCGATGGTCATAATGGGGGTCTCTGCCGCATCGGCCAGCCGTATGGCAATCTCCTCGGGCGCAAGGTCGCTCGGGTTTGCGAAAGCTGCTGCCGGCACCATGCCGAACGCAAGCGCGACGGTGGCGATGCCGCTTATGAGCGCGGCAAAGGGGTTTCTTCTTGTTGTGGCCATCTCTCCTCCTGTTTGTGACAAAGGGACACCCCAAATGTCACACTGTTTTTTTGCGCACTTCTTTTTGAAGGTGTGACATTTGGGGTGTCCCTTTGTCACAAAAAACAGTGTGACATTTGGGGTGTCCCTTTGTCACATGGTGTCCCTTTGTCACAATGTTGCACGATGTTGCAGTGTAGCACCCGCTTTTGAAGAATTGCTGAAGCGGGGGAGCGCCAGCTTCGTGCCGCCCAACTTCGCGCCTCTGCCGGTTAACCTTTGAGTGCGCGGTTGAGAGATTTTCCCACAAGTTTGCGTTGTTTTGGCAGACACGCCTTAAGGAAGCGAAGATTATGGGATTATGTCCCCTTTCAGGTTTTGCGGGCAATGCAGGCAAAACGCGCTCTTTTGACAATCGTAACAAGGAGAAGCCTGTGGCAGACCCAGGGAAGATGTATGGATATATTCGCGTTTCCTCAAAAGATCAGAACCTCGACCGGCAATACGACGCCCTGCGCGGATTCGGCGTTTCAGGCGAAAACATCTTCGCCGACAAAGCGAGCGGCAGCGACTTCAGGCGGCCCGCCTATAGACGGATGATGCGCAAGCTGCGCGAAGGTGATGTGCTCGTTGTGAAAAGCATAGACCGGCTGGGGCGCGACTATGAGGAGATCCTTGAGGAATGGAAGCGCATCACCGTCACTAAGGGGGTAGCGGTCGTCGTCATCGACATGCCGTTGCTCGACACAAGGGAGACCTCGGAAAACATCACGGGAAAGTTCATCGCCGATCTGGTGCTCCAACTGCTTTCCTATGTGGCCCAGGTTGAACGGGAGGGCATCAGGCAGCGCCAAGCCGAGGGAATAGCGGCTGCGAAAGCGCGTGGCGTGCGCTTTGGAAGGCCGCGCATCGAGCGTCCGAAAATCTATCAGAGGACAAAGCGAGCCTATCTGGCGAGCGGCATCACCCGCAAGGAGGCCGCTGCACGGCTCAAGATCAGCGTCTCGACCTTCGATGCATGGCTGAAAGAGGATAGGGAACAGGAGCAAAACCCCTGAGATTTACCCATGGCCCATTGACATCAAGTTGACGATGTAAACCCCTATCGATATAATGAGTTGACAACGTCAACTGTGTTTGAAGGACAGGTGGGCAAAATGGCCATGACAGCATCCGCAATTCGCTTTGAACCTGAGGAAAAGGAATGGATCAGCGCTTTTGCGGAAATGAACGGGATCACATTTTCCGCGCAAGTACGCCAATGGGCGCTTGAGCGCCTTGAAGACGAGATGGATGCTCGCGACCTCAAAAAGGCCCTTGAAGAAGACGACGGTTCGCGCACGGGCTGGGCAGATGTCAAAAGCGAGCTTGGGATCGGATAGCTTATGGGCTATCACGTTCAGTTGACCAACCGAGCAAAGAAACAGCTTGGCGAGCTTGAGAAGAAGACGTTCGCACTTGTTGCTTCATTTATCGATCAGCTTGATGGCTGCGATGACCCTCGTGCCCTCCCCAATGCAAAAAAGCTTGAAGGAGTTGAAGACGGCTGGCGATGGAGGATAGGGAGTTATCGCATCCTTGGCACGATTGATGACGACCGAGTGATAATCGAGTTATTCCGTATTGGGCATCGTCGTGATGTCTACCGGAGGCTTTAGCGCTTGAACATGTCAAGCGCACATATTCACATCAAGCAACTGAGCGAGCATCCTCTCCGTTGTCTTGAGTCGTGCTATTCGAAATAATATATGCTTGCCCCGATGGATTTAATCGATCTTGGTTTGTCTGCTTTAGCTTTGAGTTTTCAAGCACCGTCGTCAGTGTCGCTTTCCTTCTGCGCGCTTTCGATTTGGCCTTGCGCGCTTTCGACCATATCCATGAGGGTCTGCTGTGAGCTGATCCCCATCTTCCGATAGATATGGTTCACATGCGTGCGCGCAGTGTTCTGGGAGATGATCAGCTTGTTGGCGATGTGCTTGGCGTTGCGTCCGCGCGCAAGGAATGCCACGACCTCTGTTTCGCGGCAGGAAAGCCCGAACTCCTCCGCCACTTTCGCGCAGGCTGCCTGGAAAGTCTGCCCGGAGTTCATGCTCTCGTGGCTGGTGCTGGGCTCGTCCTTTTCGCGCCGCAGTGTGGCGATTTTCGGCGTGAGCAAGCGGTAATAGCTCTTCACGATGAGGAGAAGCAGGCCAACGAAGCAGCAGCCGACCACGATGAACATAAAGACGGGTGAGTTCGTATGCTGGGAAACAAAACCGCCCAGGGTGCCTATTGCCCCGCCGATGCGGAAGCAGAGATAGGTGATGCACACCGAGAGGAAGGCGTCGTGAGCGGAATTGGAGAGCTTTGGCACCGCCCACACGAAGAGGATGAGCGCCGAATGGAAAGCGCTGCCAGCAATCGAGGTGATGGAGATGCTGAGCGTGTGCCCTCCCAACGCGGTTGAGATATACACAAAAGCGAGGAGCAAGGGGAGTACGACGATGCGAAGCGTCTCAAGCACATCTGTCGGTTCAAAACGTACGAGAACATTCAAGAGCAAAATGCCACATAACAGCACTCCGATGCCGGGCAAGATTGATTGGCTTTCCGCCTGCTGTGCTCGACCGAGGCTATAAAGCAGCACGACGAGCGCGTTCATCAAGACGAGGCTCGCGCAGTATTCGCCGAACTCGGCGTGTGAAAGGCTTCTTTTCCGCCGCTCGGGTTTGCTTTTTCTGTTTCTCTCGTCGCTGTTATCTTTTTCACCTTCAGCATTCTTTTCTTCGTCATCCTCATCCTCACCATTACGATTTTTCCCTTCCGCATCCTCTTGGCCGGTACCTTTCTCGTCCTCCGCATCTCCCTCGTCCTTATCGCCCTCCTTTTCCTTCTTATCTTCTGATGCTTCAAGGAGAGAAGCCGCTCTGCGTCTGTCTGCAGTGACAAGCAAAAGGGTCGAGAGAGGAAGGAGGGTAGAGGCGATGGCAAGACTTGCCAGCGAAGGGGTAAACGCGAGGAGGATTTGGATGCATCCCGCAATGATGATGCCGAGCGCAAGAGCGGTGAGGCTCTTTCGCACGCCTGATTCGATGAAGAAGGAAGCATAGATCAAAAACAGTAGGATGGGCGCGCATGAAAGCGCTGAGCTGGTGAAGCTCGCCACATAGTATGGGCCCCAGAGCGAACGGCAGAGCAGGTAGGAAAGCTGGAACACATTCAGACCCAGCAAAAGGGCATACGAACGGCTGAGGGGCCACTCTTTTCGCAGCACGAGCAAAAGCGCCATCCCCGCCATGAGAACGGCGATGGCGAAGGCATTGCCCAAGGTGGCATCAAGCGCAGAGCTATGCCAGAGAGCGCCGCTTCGATCCAGTCGTGTTGAGGCAATGCACAATCCTGTCCCAACTGTTGCGGCAGAGAACCATGAATGAGGGTTTGGAGGGTTTGATTGTCGCTTAGCCATGGTCTGCATCTTATCAGGAGAAGGTCGGCGGTCAAATATACGTATTTAAAGCGTATGCTCTGACCTGCGGAAATAGAAAATACGTTTCTGTGATCGATGTGCGCTTCTTTGTGGGAGGTTATCTTTTCGATTGTCAGGCACGTTGACATAATATGAAGGAGGAGCAATGGGAAACAAGGGTAAGGGTATCTCGCGCCGTGGCTTCTTGGCATCGGCTGCGGTCGGTATGGGCTCGCTGGCAATGCTTTCGGCGTGCTCGCCAAGCTCAGGATCGTCGGGCAATACGGCGCAGACTCCGAGCGCGGAGGTTTCGGGTGGCACCGTAACCGTTCGCGAGCTGAACCCGCAGGAAGACTACAAGATGGCGACGGTGACCGACTTCTCGCCGCTGTTCCAGCCCGTTAAGATCGGCGAAATTACGCTGAAGAACCGCTTCGTGAAATCACCCGCCGGCTCCGACACATGGGAGATGCCTGATGGCGATAACCTCAACAGCACCTATCTCGATTACTATGAGAACTTCGCCAAGGGTGGATGCGCTGCCGTATTCACCGAATCCGCGATTTCGAAATACCTCGCCGTCAACCTGAAGGACCACTTGATCGGCGGTTGGTTCGGCTCGAGCCTCGACCGCTCGAAGGATCTCATGGGTCCCGTGGTCGATCGCATCCACAAGCACGACAGCTACGCCGGCTTCCAGGTGAGCCCTGCTTCGGTAATCGATATTGCCGAGCTGACCTACGACGACATCAAGTGGATGCAGGAAGCCATGGTGAAGCTCTGCGTCGCCTACAAGAACGCGGGCTACGACATCGGCGAGCTGCATGCTGCCGCCCAGCAGCCGACGGCGCTCTGGACGACCCTGCGCGGCAACAAGCGCACCGACGAATACGGCCCCGAGTCCTTCGAGACTCGCACACGCTTCCTCTGCGAGGTCATTCAGATGATCAAGAGCGAGCTCGGCAGCGATTTCCCAATTCAGATTCTCATGAACGCCACCGAGGACAACGACGAGAATCCGGGCATGAACGATAGCTTCAACAATCTGAGCGACTGCATCGAGATCGCGAAGCAGTACGAGAAAGCGGGCGCCGACACCTTCTACCTGCGCACCAACATTCCGAAGATCCACGTGGCACAGTTCGCTCCGGACCTCATGTTCACCGGCTATAAGATCGAGGGCGTGAACTGCTTCGGATCGCGCTTCGATTTCTCGAAACACTTCAACGGCGACCTGAACGGCCAATGGTCCGGTGCCGGCATCCTGCTGAAGGCGACGGCGGAGTTCAAGAAGAGCCTGGCCTCGCCGGTATCCTGCGCTGGCTACATCGACCCGCGCATCACGCCCGACCTTGTGGTCAACGCCGTGAACAATGGCGAGATCGACTACTTCATGATGACGCGTCCGCTGACCGTCGATCCCGAGTACGTGAACAAGCTGCAAGAAGGCCGCATCCGCGAGATAGCGCCTTGCACGCGCTGCATGCACTGCCACAATAAGGGCACGGGCGAGCCGTGGGGTGACGAGTGGTGCCGCGTCAACGCCACCACGCAGCAGGCGGGTACCGGCTGGAACGCTCGATTCAAGGAATCGATGCCCGAGGGCTTCGAGCTTCCGCCGGCAGAGACCTCGAAGAAGGTTGTCGTCGTCGGCGGCGGCCCCGCCGGCATGGAAGCCGCCCGCATCGCCGCACTGCGCGGTCATACGGTGACGCTGTTCGAGAAAGACGGCGACCTCGGCGGCCTCATCAAGACGGCACATGCCTTCAAGGGCGAGCACGAGAACCTCGGCGAGCTCATCGACTACCTGTCCTATCAGCAAGAAGTGACCGGTGTCACGGTGAAGACAGGGATCAAAGCCGACGCGGAAACGATCGATGCAGAAAGCCCCGATGTCGTTGTTGTCGCGACGGGCGGTGTGCGTGATCGCAGGCTCCTATCGAACGATACGGTGAACGTCATTGGCATCGCCGACGTGGTTTACCATGAAGCTGCGGGCTGGATCGGCGACAACGTTGTCATTTTGGGTGCCGGCGCTCAAGCGATCGACCTTGCGCTCTACCTCATGTCGCAGGGCAAGAGCGTCCAGCTGATCCACGGGGGAACCCAAGTGGATGTGGACAAAGAGCAGTCGGCATGGGTGAAGAAGCACGTGATCGCCTACTTGGGCGGCCAAGGATCGAAGATCTGGAACAGTGCGACCGTGGACGGCCTCGTCGAGGGCGGCGTGAGCATCGTGAACCAGAACGGCACCGATGTGGTGGTTCCATGCGATACGGTGGTCGAGTGCTATGACATGCTGCCGAACACCGAGCTGTACGACAGCATCAAAGACAAGTATGAGGCATACGCCATCGGCGACTGCGCGAACCCGTGGAACATCGCCGACGCGATCATCACCGGCAACCTGACGGCCCGTAAGATCTAACAGACGGCAACAGGCAAGCGTGCCGGCGCAATAGTGACTAGCGCTTAGCGCAATAATATCATGCGCTTGGCACAAGGGTAATCCCTCCAAGGGCGCTCTCTTCTCATCCAGCGGAAGGGGCGCCCCTTTCTAGCACGGCAGTTGGCCATTTTCTAGCACGGTAGTTGGTAGGTTATTACCACGGCAGTTGGCCGATTTCGCGCCTTTCAGTTGATTTTCTCCTTTTGCACCTACAGCATGTCGGGCGGGAAGGGCTTTGCGGGAGCGTCGAGATAGCGCATGAGCCCCTCGTAGTTTTCAGCCGCCACACGCACGCCGTCCAAATAGAGGTCGAAGAGCTTCTGCTGGCTCGACTCCATGCTTGAGACATCAATGGGCCTATCGGGCCAGATAACATAGCAATAGCCCTCGTCGTGAAGGCGGGCGAGCATTCGCGTGGTGCGGTTGTAGTCGTAGTGGCGATTCCTCAAACGATCGACAAAATAGGGATATTCGTGATATTTCCGCGCCATGAGCGGGTTGAGCGGGTTCGGCTTTCTCACGTATCCGCGTTCCCGCGTGCACACGACGATGGATTTCTCGGCACCCGTAAGAAACGAGTACATGATCGGGATGCTGTCGCAGGCTCCGCCGTCCAGAAGCTTCTTGCCGTCGATCTCGACGATCTCGCTGACGAGCGGCATGGAAGACGAGGCGATGATGTAGTCAAGCTCGCGCCTGAGGTCGGTGATTCTATGGTAGTCCGCTTCGCCCGTTTCGATGTTCGAGGTGACTGCCGTGAGCCGCATGGGGGAGTTGTCGTAGTCCTCGAAGGAGAAATCCTCGACCGTGTTGATGATCTGGTCGAACATCACTTTGCGATTGAAGGCGTTGCCCGTTTTGCGCCAACTTTCCAATGAGAGATAGCGCGGGTCAGGCGCATATTTGATGTTCAGGTAGGCTGTCCAGCCTAAAAGCCCGCTCGTGTAGGCCCAACCCGTCATCGCGCCTCCCGAGACGCCGATGACGTTTTCGCAGAAAATGTCTTTCTCAAGAAGGAAATCGGTCACGCCGGCGCTGAAGAGCACACGCATGCTGCCGCCTTCGAGCACGAGGTTCGCGGGCGTGGTGGCATGGCTGCCGTAGCAGGGCTCGAAGGTGACGCCCGGGTTTTCGTAATCGTCAATGAACTGGTCGAACGCTTCTTTTCTCATTCTGGTTCCTTTACGGTTTCGTGGCTTTCCGTATTGTTGAGCGAAAACCGCACGATTGCAACCTTTCGCGTGACCACGACCTTTTGCAACGTTCAATGTAACGCATCCTTTTCGGTTTGCCTTTCTGGCTGGTAGCAGGCGAAATGTCGTGCAATAGTGGGTTGCGCGGGCTCGCGGCATTTGCAGGCAAGTGGATTTCCCGCGCGGCGCAATTCTCAGGCACGTGGACGATCGGGGTGAAAAACATGGCTATCGAGATCAACGAGAAGACGGGCGTCGTTAGCCTCCATACGGTGCATACCACCTATCAGATGAAAGTCGACCATCGCGATACGTTGCTTCATACGTATTACGGTGCGCGGATCGACGGCACTGACATGTCCACGCAGATCGTCTCGGAGCTCCGCGGTTTTTCCAGCAACACGTATGAGACAGGCTTCGACGAGCGGAACTACTCCCTCGACACGCTGCCGCAGGAATACACGGGCTTCGGCACGGGCGACTATCGTGCTACGGCTCTTCGCGTGCGCAATGCCGACGGATCCCGCGCATGCCGTTTCAAATACCGTGAGAAGAAGGTGGAGGCGGGGAAGTACCGCCTTGAGGGGCTTCCCGCGGTTTATGTCGAGAGCGATTGCGAGGCGGAAACGCTTTCCATCACGCTGAGCGACAGCGAGGCGAAGATCGCCGTCGAGCTCTTATATGGCGTGCTTGAGGACAAAGATATCATCACCCGTGCAGCGCGCATCACAAACGAAGGCGATGCGCCCATTCATCTGGAGAAGGTCTCTGCGGTGAACCTTGATCTGCCCTTTGGCGATTGGGATTGGATCACCTTCTACGGGCGCCATTCGATGGAGCGCCATTTCGAGCGGCAGACTATCAAGCACGGCAACCAGAGCGTCGGCTCTGTCCGCGGCATCTCGAGCTTCAACTACAATCCCTTCGCCGTGCTCTGCACCTCCGACGCCACCGAGACGGCGGGCGATTGCATCGGCTGCGCGTTCGTGTATACCGGTGAGTTCAAGCTGGAAACCGACAAGGATCAGATGAACTCCGTGCGCTTCATCTGCGGCATCAATCCCGACGGCTTCGATTGGGTGCTCGGCCCCGGTGAGACCTTCACCGTGCCCGAGGCCATTCTCACCTTCAGTTCCACCGGCTTCGGCGATCTTTCGAACAACCTTCATCGCTGCATGCGGGAAAACATCATGCGCGGCTATTGGAAGCATCGCCAGCGCCCGATTCTCATCAACAATTGGGAAGCCACCTACTTCACCTACACGGGTTCGCAGCTGCTCGAGATAGCCGAGCATGCGAAGGAACTCGGTGTGGAGCTGTTCGCGATGGACGACGGCTGGTTCGGCAAGCGCGACACCGACGATGCCGGCCTGGGCGACTGGTATCCCAACGAGGAGAAGCTCCATATGCCGCTTCATGAGCTGGCGCAGCGCGTCATCGATATGGGGATGAAATTCGGCATCTGGTTCGAGCCGGAATCAATCTCGATCGATAGCGACCTCTATCGCGCGCATCCTGACTGGGCGGTCACCATTCCGGGGCGGCTTCCTGCCATCGATCGCCGGCAGCTCACGCTCGATTTCACGCGCGAGGACGTGCGCGCCTATATCCTCGAGCGCCTCACCGACATCCTCGAGAACAATCCCATCAGCTTTGTGAAATGGGACATCAACCGCTCGATTTGCGACAAGTACAGCCACGAGCTGGATGCCGAGCATCAGGGCGAATTCGCGCATCGCATGGTGCTTGGGCTTTACGACGTGCTTGAAAAGCTGACGAGCCGCTTCCCCGAGGTGCTCTTCGAGGGCTGCGCCGGTGGCGGCGGGCGCTATGACGCGGGGCTGTTGTATTACATGCCCGAGCTTTGGCCCTCCGACAATACCGATGCCTTCGATCGGCTCATCATCCAATATGGAACGTCGTTCGGCTATCCCGTCCATGCGATGGGGACGCACGTATCCACGATTCCGAACCACCAGACGGGGCGCACCGAGCCGCTGAAGGCGCGCGGTGTGGTGGCGATGTCGGGATCCTTCGGCCTTGAATTGGATTTGACGAAGGTCTCCGATGCGGATAAGGAAGAGATAAAGGAGCAGATCAAGACCTTCCATCGTTTCTATGATCTCATCCATTACGGGAATTACTACCGCTTAAGCACGCCCGACGACTACGTGACGGTGTGGCAGTTTGCCTCCGAGAACAAGCGGGAAGCACTCGTTAACGCCATCTATCACAACATCGTCGGCTCGCCGGCGCCGGCGCACGTGAAGCTGCGCGGGCTCGATCCCGAGCGTTATTACCACATCGAAGTGCTCGATTACGAACGCGAGGCCGCGCATTTCGCGGCGAACACGCCCGATAGCGTGATCGTCACGCTGGCGACCGACTATGTGATGTCGGGAAGCGCGCTCATGAACGGTGGACTGACGATTCCGAAGTCGATGAGCGACGGGCAGGCGTGGCAGATCTATCTGAACGCGGTGCCCGAGAAACAGGATGATCTCGCTTGGCGCGAGCACGACGGCTCTCTGCGCATCAGCTGCGCCCATCACTGAGTGGGTGATTCAGCTCCCGCCGCAGGTGAGGCTGCTTTTGCTGTCGCTCGGGGGATGTTTTCTCCCGCAGTTGCGCATGGGCTGCGCCCGTTTTTCATGGTGCAACGGACAAGCATGCTACTTAACTCTCAACAACTTACTACTGTAGCAAGTTGAGTAGCAAGCTGTTGAGAGTTGTTGTTGCGAGCTGTTGAGTGCCGCTGGGAGCCGATGATGGGAGCGCGGGTTCCGTGAGCTGATGAGGCCGATGGATGGGCAGATTGCCGCAGAGCCTGCTAGCCAATGAGGCCAGCGGAATAAGGGCGATTGCAGCGCGGAGCCGAGAGCGGGCATCGTTTCGGGCACAGCGTGCAGATTCCCGAAGACCCAGAGCTGCCTGAGCCGTTGGAATTATCGGAACCGGAGCCACCGGAGTTGCCGCTATCGAATCGGTCAGAAGGAGTGCTGTTGCCGTCGCCGTTGCTGCTGCCGGAACCGGAGCCACCGTTGCCGGAGCTGCTGTTTTCTGAGCCGTTGGAGCCGTATCCGTCCCCAAGGCCTCGGCGCGACCGTTTTCCGTAACCATTTTCCAACGAGCTATCAGGGCCCTGCTGGCTGTCGGGAGCAGCGGAGCTGCCGTCTTCGCGTGAAGAATTGCCTGCGCTTCCTTGTGTATCGTTCATCGCGTTCGCGGCAAGTGCCATGCTCATCCGCTCTTTCACCGGATCGATCCACGCAAGGCCCAGCAGAACGGCACCGACGGAAGCTGCTCCCATCGTCCACGTGTTGATCGCCTGACGGCGTGCAGGATTGTAGGGAATATGCGCTCCCTTGAAAAGCGACGCCCAGTGCGCTGTTGCATGGAGGGCCACGACGCCGCACATGGTGTAAGCGCTGATGATATGAACGACCACCCACGCATCGTAGGCGCTGCCGGCAAGGCTTACGCCGAGCGCCATCAAGAGGTTGCTCGTCGCAAGAGAGCTTGCCAAGAGAACCGCCGCGTTCACGATAAGAAGTACGGCAAGCACCAAGCGGATCGCGCTGGCAAACGACATCCCCTCGCGTGAGCGCTGGCGCCCTGCCGCCGACTTTACAAGAGCACCGGACATTTTTCGTGTAAGAAAAAGATGGATGCCGATTGTGACGAAGAAGAGCGCTCCCACGATCTCATGAAGCGTGTTTCCCGTCAACAAATAGAACATCTCGAAAACCAACATCGCGACCAGCGCAATGTCGATGACAAATCTCATCCTCGTCTGTTTCATCGTCTCCCTCGTTTTCCGTTATCTGCCGGATGCTCGGATGATATGCAGCGCGTAGCATTCTGGCTGCGCCGTGCGGCATGCGCGACACATTGAGCCTCCGGTTTGGCGTTGCAGCTCACTATGAACGGCGAACCTAAAGGCAGGCTAAAAACGATGTGATGGTGTGATGGAGACGCTTGTTTTCGCGTTAGGCGTTTGGGGCAGGCGAGTGCCAGTAGGTGCCGGAGCAGCAGCCGATGAGCTCGCCGTCGCCATAGAGCTCTCCCCGCGCATACCACAGGCGCCCCGACTTCATGAGCGCCTCGGCGCTGCAGGTGACAAACGTGCCCGGCTCAAGCGATTTGAAAAGGTTCATCGTCAGGCTCGTTGTGAAGCACGGGCCCACCGAGCTGATGCACGCATGCCCGAGCGCTTCGTCAGACAGCATCCCGAGCAGGGCGGGGTCGATGTGGCCGCTTGCGTCGCAAAATGTGTGGTCGGTATGTATGCCGAAGCATCCTTCGCCCTTCAGGTTCAGGTCGGAGACCATTTGGCGCTTCACAGCACCGGTGAACATCTGCACGATGGAAGCGGCGGCGCCCGTTTCGAGGGACAGACCCTCGCCGTTTAAAACGACGTCGGCCTCAGGTGCGGTGACCCCGCCCAACGCGGGCGGCACATCGAAGGGAGCGCCTTCGGCAGGGCTTTCGCCCGCGATGAAGAAATCGGCGTACATGGTGCCGATCAAGCGATCGCCCACGGTGACGGCTGTTTCGGTCGTGGCGGTGGTTCTGCCGCGCTTGATGACGGTGGTTTTCGCCCTCATCGTCTCGCCGAGCATCGCTTTCCGAAGATAGCGGAAGGTGTAGTTCGAGCCGATCATCTCAGTGCCGACCGTGAGCTGCGCTGCGGTGTTCGCGACAACGATGAGGCAGCCCCCGAAGGCACAGCCGAAGCCGTTGAGATAGGGCTCGGTGATGGTCAAGCAGGCGAGAGGGCACCCGTCGGCGTCTTTTTCCCGAGCAATGCCGTAGGCATGGGCGAATGGCTCCACAAGCATCCTTTCATCATTTTCGGAGGATTCGGCACCTCAGGCGGCCGAACCCATTGAGAACCCGTTGAGAACATCTTACCATCAGGTATCCCTTGGAAGCGGAGCTTATCGTGCGTTTTCCGCGCGTGCTATCATCAAACAACACTATGAAGCAAGCAAAACTCGTGTTAACGGCTCGAGCTGAAAGTGAATGCTGAAAGCTCGTGTTGAGGGCATTTTTGAAAGCTCGCAGCTCAGGGGGGACGAAAGTGCAGGTGACCAATGTCGGTTCGTTATGAACTCACCGATCACATGGTGCCGGTGTCGGATGAGAGCCCCGACTGCGGCCCTGTGCCTGTCGTGCTCGCCTTGAACCGCGAGGAATTCGATCAGCTCACCTTCTTAAGCTCTCACGTGCAAAGCGAGCTCGATAATCTCGAAGAGGCGGAGAGCAACTACGTCGAGATCATGTCCGATTACCTTATTGGCTCGTTTGCCATTCCCGACAAGCAAGATCTCATGTCGGTGTCGCCCGACCTTATCTCGTTCTACCTCGATTGCTCACATCTCATCTTCATCGATGACGGCGACCTTGCCTCCGCGATTTTGAAGAACCTCGAGAAAACCGGTATCCTCCACAAAGTGACGGTGGGACATTGCCTCGCGATGTTCTTCCGTTTGCTTTTGCATGACGATCTCATCTTCTTGGGCGATCTGGAGGACTCTATGGAGCAGCTCGAAGAGGCGATGCTCGAGCACGACCAGGAGATCACGACGCGGCAGATTGTCGATTACCGCCGGTTCTGCATGCGGATGAGCGCTTATTACCAGCAGATCGCCACGATGGCGCAGCTGATTGCCGACAACGAGAACCAGTTGATCGATGAAGAGGACATGCGGGCGTTCGAGCGCGTCTCGCGGCAGGCGGATCGCCTTGTCAGCCGTGCTGAGACCATCGAATCGTATTCCATGCAGCTGCGCGAGCTCTATCAAACGCAAATCGACTTGAAGCAGAACTCGATCATGCAGCTCTTCACGATCGTGACGGTGCTTTTCGTGCCGATGATGCTCATGACTGGCTGGTTCGGCATGAACCTCACCTATCTGCCGGGTCTTGACTGGCCGTTCATGGTGCCGTTTCTCCTCGTCATGGCGGGTGTGCTTCTCGTCCTCCTGCTCGTGTTCTTCCGCCATAAGAGATGGATCTGATATGAGGTGGGCTTGAGGTGTCGGTATCGTTGCTCTCCAAGGCCCTCGGCTGGCGCATCCATCGCGATGGGGCGAGCGGCTGGTTCTCGTCCTACACCACCGAAGGACCCGATGGCTCGCCGATTCGCGTGCTCAATGTAGAGGGGGCCTATCAGTCGGCAACCTTTCTCGATGAGAGGCGATTCGAGGCGCCGTTTTCCTACCTGCGCTCGTTTGAGGCCATCTTCCAATCAGGGCGCCCCATGCGGCGGGTGCTCATGCTCGGGGGAGGGGGCTTCGCCTATCCGAAGCACCTGCTCGTACATCATGAGGATGTGGTGATCGACGTGGTGGAGATCAGCTCAGCCGTCATCGAGGTGGCGCGACGGAGGTTCTTTCTCGAGGAGGCCGAGCGGCGCTTCGGGGAGCGCCTCGCCGTTATCGAAGACGATGCCGAGAGTTTTTTGCGCAAAACCGAGAATCGCTACGATGCGATCTTGAACGATCTGTTCTGCGGATGTGAGCAGAACGCGTTCTTCCTGAGTGAGGCGGGATGCCTCCTTGCGAAACGGCGCCTTGCGCCAAGTGGCCTCTATGTGTCTAACGTCGTCGTGTCCGACGATCGGGAGGGAAGGGCGCGCCTTGCAAGCGCCGTCGACGCGGCGAGCGCGGTTTTCACACACGTGGCGAGTGCGATGATCGTTGAGCCGGCATATACGAGCGACGACAACTATCTCGTCATTGCGAGCAACGAGCCGTTCTGACGTTTAGAAGCCTTCCCGTTGTTCTTGGCGCCTCAGCCGGGGAAGGCTGTCGCCTCATCCGAGCGAAGCTTCCTTATCCGCGCCGAGAACCTCAACGGAAGAGAACGTCGAAGCCTCCTGCTCAATGAGCGCAGCGCCGCCGATGGTGCAATGGAGGTTCGCGTCGACCATGCCCTGCAAGGCGGGCGCGAGCGCGCGAACGCCTTCAGCGGTTGTTGTAAGCACCTCGGAACGTGTTTGTGCGCGGCTCTGCGGACTCAGGTGCGCGAGGAACTGGGCATCCTGGCGGCGGATGAGGGAGCGCGGCTTCACCGGCGAATCGATGCCGGCCACCGTAGAGACAACATAGCCTGTCATCTCCTCTTCGCTTGGCGAGAACTCGGCCAGCCAAGCTGCGGCATCGCGGAACCGTTCGTAGGTCTCGGCGATGTGCGGGTCGCGGAACGAGTAAAACCTCATGTTGCCTTGGCGCGTCGTCTGGAATCCCACGCCGTAGGCACCGCCCTTCACACGCACCTCGTTCCACAGATAATCGTAGGAGAGCGCCCGTGCGGCGACGAGCCAACTGCCCGTGTAGCAAGCGCCAAGCTTGCGGCGATCGAAGCCGAGAGCGGAAAACGACACGTCGCTCGGCACGATGAATGCCTCGTTCTTCGGCTGGGGCGTGGGGAGGACCAGGAGCTTCTGCGCAGGGGTGTCAGCGGGTGAGGTGCTCGCTTCGCCTTCCGGCGCTATTTCGCCGAGCGCCCGTCTGACCTCGACAAATCGTTCGAAATCTTCCTCGCTGCCACCGAAGCTCATCATGCAATTTGTGTCGACAAGCAGGCGTTTGGCGAGAGCCTCGAGCTCCTCGATCAGATGCGGTGCACGTTCATCAAAATGGTCGATGAGATCGCACAGATAGCGATAGAAATCGATGCCAGCCAGAGCCTCGCGCACGATGCCTGCGGGCAGGTAGTACGATCCCACGCGGGTCATGGCGCTCGAATGCCCCGAGGTCGCGAATGCCTGCTCCATGCCGACGCGGCGCTGGCAGAGGATGTCGAGAATGCGGCTGGGGTCGTTGAAATCGGTGGAGGTGAGCACCTCGTTGCACAGCGTCACGCCATCCTCGAGCTTCGATGAGAGCGACGAGGCGCTCAAGACGAAGAAGGGATGGATGTTCTCAGGGTCGTCGGCGTTCTCGTGGACCTCCGCGAAGAAGCTGAGGTTGCCGAGCGCAGCCTGAATGGCGGTGTCGAGCTCGGCGGCCGTGTAGTGCGCGGTGCCGAGCTTTCCCAGCACCATCGCGAGCACGCTTGCGAGGGGCAGCTCGTCGAAGTGCACGCTCTCAAGCGAGAAGTAGCGATAGGAGTAAGCGATGCCGTGCGTGTTCACCTCGTGCAGCAGGCAGGGGAACGGCCCGCGCTCGTCAAGCCAGTAGCGCGGTTCAGCGGGAGCCTCGTCAATATCGGCGATCGCGAGGCGCGGCAACGTCGCGAGGTCCTCGGCGGAGTCGGGCGTTTCCTGTGTGTGGCGCAGCGCGATGACGAGGTCGTCTACCTCTTCGAGAGTGGGCGCATCGGATGGATCGATTGCCGCTTTCCCCGCTTCTGAAGGCTTCGCTTTGCCGCTTTCCGCCGGTATCACCTCAATGCCCGCCGCGTGGTCGTTCTCCAAAAACAGCTCGCGGATGAGCTCTTCGAAATAACCTTGCGCGATCTGCTCTCTGAGGTGCGTGAATGCATCCTCGTAGCGGATGTAGGCCGTGGCGAGCGAGTCGTCGTAGAGCCAACCGGAGAGGCAGCTCATGGCCAAGACGACGCCGTCAGCCGTGCCGAAATCATGCTCACGGAGGACGAATTCGGTATGGGAGAGCGCCGCCTCGATGAGCGCGTGGTCGAGGCCGCCTTCGGCAAGCCGCTTCGCCTCGGCCTCGACAATGGGACGCAGCTTCTCGGCGCCGCCTTCATGGAGGCCCTTCAATTGGATGACGGCGAAGGGCTGCAGCGTCGCGTCGGCGACATAGCCCATCGCGTCCGCGGAAATTCCCGCATCGAGGATCGCGCGCTTCATCGGTGACTCGTTCGAGCCCATGATCGCATCAAGGAGGATGTCGGTCGCCATGAGCCGTTCGCGGTCTTTGACGTTGCCGATCACGTAGCCGAGGGCACAGCAGGCGTTTTCGGGAGCGGTTTCCATCGTTCGCGTGACGTCGAAATTGACGATCGGCTTCTGGGGGACAAGCGGATTCGGCATCTCTGCGGATGAGAGCGCCTCCGCCCCGGCGCCAGCAGCTGCGGGCCCGTTTGCGTGTTCCGCAGAGTGCGCCTTGAGCGTCTGTGCCTGCTCTTCGGCAACGGGAGAGAGGTAGCTCTCATCGAGAAAGCGCAAGAACTTCTCGGCGTCGAAATCGCCGTAGAGCGTGATGAAGGAGTTGTCGGTGCGATAATGGCGCCGATGGTGATCGAGAAACCCCTCGTAGGTGAGCGTGGGAATGGCCGCAGGTGTGCCGCCCGATTCGAAGCGATAGGCATTGTCGGGGAAGAGTGCGGCGGAAAGCCCGTCGAAGAGCACGGAATCGGGATTTGAGAGCTCGCCTTTCATCTCGTTGTAGACCACGCCGTTGTAGGTGAGCGCCGTGCCGTCAGGGCCTCCCTCGCGCTCGTAGTGCCAGCCCTCCTGCTGAAAGATCGTCGGCTTGGTGTAGATGGCGGGATGAAACACCGCGTCGAGATAGACGTCCATGAGATCGAGCAGGTCTTTCTCATTCGTGCTCGCCACGGGATACATGGTCTTGTCGGGAAACGTCATCGCGTTGAGGAAGGTCTGCATCGAGCTTTTCAGCAGATCGACGAAGGGTTCCTTCACGGGGAACTTTCGCGAGCCGCACAGCACCGAATGCTCAAGGATGTGGAAAACGCCGGTGTCGTCGCGCGGCGGCGTCCTGAAGGTGATGGAGAACGCCTTGTTCACATCGTTGTTTTGCATGAGGAGGAGCTTTGCGCCGCTCTTCGGGTGGAGAAGCATGGTGGCGCTTCCGTCGATTTCGTTCAGTGCTTCTGTAGATACGACCTCATAGCCGCACTCGCGTGCGATTGAATCCAGAGATTTCATGACAGGCCTTTCGCGAAGCTAATATGCAGCAGGTATAGCTCGTGTCTATTGTCTCACACTTGGCGCGTTCTGAAAACAACCTCCTGCCTCACCCTGTGCGCAACCTTCACAATTGGTTCGTATGCAGAAGGCGGGGGAACATAGGAGCATGAGAGCGTAGGGACGTGCTCTTTGAGGTGTGGAGTCTCGTTCGGCTGATTTTTCTTGCGCGGGGTGGAAGGTCGTGGTAAAAAAGCTGATGGAAAGCAATGTTTTATTGAAAAGATGCGAAAGAGATTCAGGAAAAGATTCGAGGTTAGCATGAAGACTGTTATCGAGATCGAGGGCATGAAGTGCCCCATGTGCGAGGCCCACGTGCAGGAGGCTCTCCGCGGAGTTGCCGATGTGCAGAAGGTGAAAGCATCGCATAAGAAAAAGCGCGCTGAAGTGAAATCCGATGCACCGCTTGACGAAGCCGCTCTTCGTGCCGCCGTCGAGGGCGCGGGATACGAGGTCATCGCGATAACCGCTGCCTAGGCTCCTTCGACTCTTTCATGAACACGTGGCTTGCGATTGGGCGGGCGATCGGAAGCCATACGGCTATCCTTGCGCCCGCCTCCATCATCATCGGCGTCCTTTTCTCGCCGATCCTTGAGCCGTTGCGCCCCATCATCCCCACGCTGTTTGCGGTGATGACCTTCCATGGCGCGCTCGATATACGTGTGCACGACGTCGCACAGGTGGTGCGACACCCTTTGAGCGCGCTCGCCATTTTGGCGACCGTGCATATCGTGATGCCGCTCCTCGCCTACGCGGTGACGTTGCTTCTTTTCCCCGGCAATCACGATGTGCTGGTGGGTGCGGTGATCGAGTTCAGCCAGCCGATCGCCGTGATGTGCTTCATCTGGATAGGCATGGTGGGTGGAAACGTCGCCCTCGCGCTTTCGGTCATCGTGGTTTCCTCCGCGATCAGCCCCTTCACGATGCCCTTTACGATGTCGCTTTTACTCGGCGAGGTCGCCACGGTCGATTTCATGAGCATCATGCTCGATCTGCTCTACATGGTGGCTGTTCCAGCGGTTGCCGGTATGCTGGTGAATGAGTTCACGCACGGATGGGGATCGGAGAAGCTCGCCCCGCTCATCTTTACGCCTGCGCGCGTCATCTTCATGCTTGTCATCGCGACGAACGCAACCTCAATGGTGCCCTATTTAAGCCACATGAATTGGACGACGCTTGGCGTCGCTGTCTATATCCTCATCTTCTGCATGGGAGGGTTTGCCGTTGGCACGCTTGTCGCTTGGGTGCTTCGGCGCAAAATGCCTGATCGCCTTGCGATTGGCTATACCTGTGGGATGCGCAACATCAGCGTCGGGACGATCATCGCAGCCACCTACTTCTCGGGGCTCACCACCTTCACCGTTCTCATCGCCGTGATGTATCAGCAGATCCTCGCCGCCTCTTATCGCAAAGTTCTCGAACATACGCTTATCAAAGAGGCTTGAAGCTCGATACTGCTCGGGAGTATTGATCCTTGCGTAATCCTTTTCGTGGAGGGGCGCGGCGGAGAATCGACTATCAGCAAAGGAAGCCTGCTATTTCTCAATCATAGAGCCAAACGTGTCTGCCAATGAAGTGGGTACGAGGACAAGTCCTCCCTTTTCTTTGACCCCATCGTAGAGCATGCTCATAGCTCGTAGTTCCATGGCTTCGCTCTCTCTGTCGTAGTTGCGGGCGGCCCTCACAAACATTTCAGAGATGTCCTCTTCGGCTTCGGCAAGCGTAACGCGAGCATTACGCTCACGCTCTGCCTGAGCTTCTTTCGACAGGGCATCCTGAAGCTCTTGGGGAATCACGATGTCGCGAATTTCAACAGAGGTGACTGTGATTCCCCAGGTCTCTGTTTTTGCTGTCAAGGCGGTTTTTATCTCCTCGTCAAGCATCTTCCGGCGAGTGCTCAGCTCCGACACGTTAATAGATCCAATGGCATCGCGCAGTGTCGTTTGCGCTGCCCAGTAGACGGCGTCTTGGTAGTTCTTTACCTCAGTGCAGGCGCTTTTCGGATCCCAGACCATCCAGAACAGGACGGCGTCCACATCGACAGGCATGCAATCTGCGGTAAGGGTCTTTTCCGCTTGGAATGTTGTAGCGGTAAGCCGTTGGTCGACATATGCGCCGACAAACTCAATTGGCGGGATGGTGAAGAGAAGTCCCGGGCCTTTTACTCGGCACAGTTTGCCAAACCGCATCACGACGGCCGATTCCCACTCAAGTACAACATGTAAGCTAGAGAAGAGCATAAGCCCGATGAGCGCGCCGATGACAGCAGCTAAGACGTTCCATAGTGCGAAAGAAACAATGATTCCCACGAGCAGCGGGATGAGGAGTATACTCCATCGGAAGATGCGCACACCGTTTCTCAAAGCGCTTTCAGTACGCTCATCGAGCGGAATGCCCTCGAGCGGGCCTGATTGAGAAAGCTTCTTTCGCTTTGATTTATTGCTCGCCATCGAAACCCTCATCTCCTCGCTAAATGTTCGTTGATTCGGTGGAGAAGCTCATCTTTTTCCACACCGTTGGATAATGCCGCCTTAATCAACTCTTCGATCAGGATATCCACCGGTGAATCTTCGTTCGACTCTTCCTGTTTGGGGAGCGTGCACACAAAGGTTCCGCGTCCCCGTTTTGTGACTATGAAGCCGTCTTTCTCAAGATCGGTATACGTTTTGCTCACCGTGTTGAAGTTGATGCCTAATTTCACGGCAAGTTCACGCACGGAGGGAAGCCGGTCGCCCTCATGCAATTGCCCGGCCCTCATGAGGTAGATAATACGATTTCGTATCTGTATCCAGATGGGTACATCCGCGAACTCGTTTATGTGGATATCTATCATTGAGGGTCCGCCTGCCTAATTAAACCAGATCGTATTATCGAACGATAGCACACTGGTTTTGCGACGGCACGGCGCAAGCACGTAAAAGCGAAGAAGTATCCCTGTTCTTGATGTGCCCCTCCGTTCCCTCTTTCTTCGTTCTTGTTTAAGAAATCGTAATTGAATATTGAAATGTTCTAATGTACTAGTGTAGTATTACACTATGAATTTGACAAGAGTGGCTAGCTTGTCAAAGCAGAGAGGCTCATCGGGACATGTTTCAGGGAGCGAAGACGCGCGAACGCTTCTTTGTGTGCCGTGAATCTCCACCTATTCGATCAAGCCCGCAGGAGAAAACCGCGTTATGTGGCTTTGCGGGTCTGTCAAAGGGAAGAGGGAACGTTATGTCTGTGGACGACATGAAACGCCGCGATTTCTTGAAGCTCACCGGAATTGCAGGATTTGCGGCACTAATGACACCATCTTTATTGACGTCATGCTCACCTCAAATGCAAGAAACGACTACGACGGTAGACGCGGAGGCGGCGCGGTATATCACCGATGCCATCAGCGATGGTCTCCCGTATGGGGCGGATAAGATCTGTCCGGTATTATGCACGAACGGTGATGCTTGCGGGCAGCTGCACACGGGATCTGCCTATGTGAAAGACGGAATCATAATTCATTATGAGGGCAATTGCGATGGCTTTAACAAAGGTGGAATGTGCGCGAGAGGGATGAGTGGATTTGATATTATCAACCATCCTGATCGTATTAAATATCCGATGCGTAGAACTAATGAAAAAGGCGTACGGGGTGAATTCGAGAGAATCACCTGGGAGGAGGCCATAGATCAAATTACTGAAGTAATGAAACGAGCCATTGAAGAAGAGGGCCCGCATACCATTGCTGCCGGATACGCACATCCTGGAAATTACGCATCAAACGCAACCGCCTCAGTTTTTACTACTTTGTTTGGTGCCGATTCTCCTAATGGTCCTGAGTGTTGGCACGATCTCCAATTTGGAGCGACGGTGACATTGGGCGATATTTACCACGCACTCGAAACTGATCCCTATAAATCAAAGCTGCTTATTCTTTGGGGTGAAGACACCGCAGTCACAAAACCTCAAGAATGGGCCGATTCCTATGGCAAAGCAAAATATGAATATGGGGCAAAACTTGTCTGTATCGATCCTAAATTCTCTACTACCGCATCCAAGGCAGACATTTATATTCCGATTAGACCTGGTACAGATGCTTATGTAGCTCTTGCTATGGCAAACGTCATTATCGACGAGGGGCTTGTCGATCAGGACTTTATCGATAGCTATACATATGGCTACGACGAATTCAAAGAGCTGGTGGCAAAATACACGCCCGAAGAGGTTGAGAAGATAAGCTGGGCTCCCGCCGACAAGGTTAGGGAAGTTGCTCGTCTGTACGCAACGGAAAAACCTGCCATGTTGTGTATAGGCAGAGGTGGTAACTCATCAGGTGGCAGTACTAGCAATGCTGGATGGATGATGTCTCGAGCTATCACATGCCTTGTTGGATTATGTGGACAGGTGGGAAATGTGGGTTCAGGTGTTAGTATCGAGGCTTCCTCGGGTAATCCAACAAATCTTTTTTATCATTGGCCAAAGGGTTACACCATGGTTGCGCCTGCTAAAAGTGTGACGCCGCTTCTTGAAAGAACTCAACCGAGCCCGAAAGGTATCTGGGGCAAAAACGAGGTATTACTTAATCGCAACCCCTATGGCTACCGCGTTTATATGAACAACGGAAACTTTGCTTCTTCGAGCGCTAACCAAAAAGATACAGATAACGCTTTCAAAGAAATAGAGCTTGTTGTTGTCTATAACAGGCTAGCCCATTGGACCGCATCCGCCTATGCAGATATACTGCTTCCAATTTGCAGCTGGGCAGAAACATATACATGGAGACAAGATTGGGAGCGGGAAGTTGCTACTGCTCCGGCAATTGAGCCTATGTTTGAAAGTGTTTCCGATGTCGAGTTGTTCCGGCGTATATCGGTTGCTTTGGCGGAGAAGCTAGGGATTGGCAAAGCTGAGTCCGAAATATGGCCTTGGACGGATGATCGTGAGTTTGTTACGAGCATGTCTGCGAATGAAAAAATTCAGGCTGAATATGCAAAACGAGTCGAAGAAAATGATAGTCATTTCTCCGATATGAAGGATTTCGATTTTGATACTATCCTAGGCCATCCTGAAGGTGTTCCCAATCCGTTCTATGCTGGTCGTGAGGGATTTATTCCTTACAAAGCCAAGCTTTACGATTTCAATGAGTTTATTCCTGAAGGAACAGATCCAGAGATGACTTGGTTCCCAACCGACGGCGGAACAGGCAAGCTTTTATTCAAAGCTGATTTTTTGGAAACGCAATCCGGCGGTGCGCTGCCTGCATTACCGATTCCAGAAGAACCAGTAGATAGTTATTATGAACAGGGCAATCCTATCGAATCAGGCAATTGGAATACTTCAGCTGCTGTAGATTCAGGCTACAAATATGTCGCAGTAGGACGTGTTCATAGATTTTGGCAATTCCTGTCATTTAATCAAAACAAAGATGGCGGAACTGCTTCCCAGCTTTTAAGGGAAGCCTTCGATGCGGCAGCTGAACCCTGCGTTGATATAAACGCATCCGATGCATCAGATTTGGGAATCAAAGATGGCGATTACGTTGTTGTTGAATCTCAATATGGAAAAATGGATGGGATCAAAGCGAAGGTTACCGAGACTGTCATGCTTTGAACGATAATACCTCCGGTCCATTGGGGGAATGTCCAAGGGGCAATTTATCCATCATCTCGATCGCTTTCTACTATCGATGAAAATTTAAGGAGTGCCTTACTCCCTCCGTTTGTTGGTCAATATGGAACCGACAAACGACGCGATGGAGCTGGTATCAATAACCAGTCCGCAGTCCTTTGCAAAGTCTATAAAGCGTAAGGGGTAGAGGAACATGGAACAACTCGGTTTCTTAGTTGACACTGCGCGGTGCGTTGGATGCCGTGCCTGCGAGATCGCCTGCAAAAACAGGAACACGCTTGTGGCTCCTGGACCGCGTCCCCGTCGTGTTACAACGACCGAAGAGGGAACATTTCCCGATACAACGGTAACAAATGTTTCGCTTTCGTGCATGCATTGCGCCGATCCCGCCTGTGTCGCCAACTGCCCAACAGGCGCCCTTTCGAAGAACGAGGACGATGGCGTGGTGAGAGTGGATCTCAACAAATGCATCGGTTGCAAGACATGCAGCCAAGTCTGCCCCTTTGACGTGCCTCAATATCGCGAGGAAGACGGCACGCATGTGAAGTGTGATCTCTGCGGCGACCGTCGTGAAATGGGGCTTCAGCCCTCGTGTGTCCAAACATGCTTCAACCAAGCGCTCACGGTTGGCACGATGCAGGAGTTGGAAAAACTTGCTGAAGGAAGAACTCGCCGTAAACTTGACGCAGACGTCGAAGTTTCGGTGATAATAGTCGAGTAACACGAATCGAAGTAATCCCGTGCCCGAACGACACGCTCATCGCAAAATTGCAGGGCAGAGCGCTTGCAAAAGAAGCTTGGGCTGTGTCGTTCGGTCTTATGGATGGACGATAGGCGAGGGGAGAGGCCGAGATGGATAAGGTGAGCTTCGATGAAGGCCAGCCAAAAACCTATGACGACCAGTCAAGACCCGACGAAGATGAATTGAGGCGCAGCGAAAGCAAGCCAAAATCTGGCGAGCGACCCGCCGAACGATCCGGTGGAACGATGATTTCTGGAAAGAAACCGATTGAGAGAGAATGCGTTGATTCTGAACTGCTGTTGCTCTCGGTGCTTTTCAGGCTCTGTGCGAGTCTGTTTCGGTTTCCGCTTTCGCCAGAAGTATATCATTCGCTTCTCGAGATCGACGAAGATGCAGATGATCCGGTGTATCGCTGGGAAGGATGCAAGCAGTCGCTGATCCGCATGTCTGAAGCATGCTCCCATGGAGATGAAGAGGAAGTGCTTCACACGACAAGCGCTGCCTTCCATACGATGTTCGTCGGTCCTCATCACCTTCCGTGCCCGCCTTGGGGTTCAGTCTACATGGATGGGGGCAGGCTGTTTGGTCCATCAACGCAAGAAGTAAGAGCGCTCTTCAAGAAATATGGCTTCAGTGTTGCGGGTGGGTCCCGAGAGCCAAGCGATCACATTGCCTATGAGTTAGCTTTTATCTCTGAGCTCAATAAAATGATGATTGATGAAGGCCAAGGCAGTCGTGTGTCTCTTGGAAACGAGATCAAAACCTTCGCCGATCGCTCGATAACGCCCTGGTTCAGCGTTTTCGCCGAAAAGGTCCATGAATCTGATCCTACCGGCTTCTATTGCGCTTTAGTTGATTTGGTTGCAGCGCTGCTGTATGAAGAAGATCGGCTGCTTACGTGTATGAGGTAAGGAGTATGTCGATATGTATGCGCAGACGGCATGGGGCGGGCTGCTGCCGGTATATCTCTTCCTCGGAGGACTCGGTGGAGCGTCTTTAGCCATCGTTGGTCTTTTTGCTCTGGCGGGCGTTAAGAAAACGAAGAGGCTTGCGACGATTGTCTCCGCATGTTCCTTAGCCTGCCTTGCGGCTGGTGCATGCATTCTTCTGTTCGATACAAGCATTCCTGAACGTTCTATTATCCTCTGGGAGAGTTTCGTCAATTTCGACTCATGGCTCACGCGGGGAGCTTGGCTGCTCGTAGCGGCCATGGTGCTTGCCGGTGTGTTCGTGATAGTGAACGCGGTCGCCTCTTCAAATTCGAGTATGCGCAGGATATGCGGGTTCTTTTCAATCGTGGTGGGGTTTTTCACAGCCGGCTATACCGGTGTCTTGCTTATGTCCGCGACTGCCATTCCTGCATGGGGGTCGCCGATCGTTCCTGCGCTGTTCGTCTTTTCATCCTTTGTCTCGGCATCGGCGTTCATTGCCGTTGCTATGCAAATCCTTGGGGAAAAGAAGTCGAGGGGGTTGTGCCTCTTTGAGCTGTTGAATGAGATAGGGGAGACATTTGCGCTCGGCTGCTATCTTGTATGGCTGTCGTATGAGTCCGCTGAGACTCATCTTTCGGCGGATATGCTGCTCTGCGGTGACCTTGGTCTTGTGTTTTGGGTGGGTATCGTAGTCCTTGGCCTTATTGTCCCCCTTGTTTTGTCATCGCTCTTGCTCTATTCAAAGAAACATCGTGCTTTGTCGAACGTGCTGACGTGGGCATCAGCTCTTTCGGTGTGCGTAGGGAATCTTTGTCTGAGATTTGCCGTCATGGGCATAGGCATTCATACGGTCGTTGTGATTCTTTGAGGTAATCCCTCTTGCAATAAACTGATGAGCATTGATGTCGGATGCGACCTCAACTTCTCCGTTCCCTCGGAGGGCATTGAGCCTCGCAGAATCTTTTTTCGAGAAGGAGCGAGGGGGTGTTTTCTTGTTCCGCCGTTTTGACGAACGGCGGAACAAGCTGACGCTTCGGACGCTTGTCACCACGGCAACGCCCTCAGCGTTTAGCGGAGCCTTGTATGCTTAAGCAGTGATAGATTCGTAAGGGGGCATGTCAGGGCGAAGGCCAAAGGGAAGTCCGTCCACTTCATTTTATTTAATGAGGGAAGTTTTGATCGCATTTGGGTAAATTATCAAAACCAATAGTTGCCAATCGCGCCACAATCGCGCCAATCGCGCCAAAATCGCGCCAATCGCGCCAAAATCGCGCCATAATCGCGCCATATGGCAATCGCATCAAGGGAGTATCGTGGATCAGAAAGAACTTCTTGCTCTTATTGCCCAAGGGGAGAATGAGTCCGTTGAATTTAAACGTTGCGGCCAGCAGCCGGATGCTGACACCTTCGAATCTCTTTGCGCTTTTGCGAACGGATTCGGAGGAACGCTTTTGCTCGGGGTTGGTGACGATGGGCAAATCATCGGCATTGAGCCATCGCGGGTTCTTTCTGTCAATCGGAATATTATCAATGTGGTGAACAATCCCAATGCGTTTGACATACCCGTACCACTGGATTTTGAGCAAATCACTATAGACGGTAAGATCATATTGAAGATCAACGTCATCAATAGCCCTCAGATCCATAGCTACAAAGGGAAGGTGTATGCGCGACGCGGTGATTGCGACGTTGCCATCCGAGGCAGCCTCCCGTTAGCGGAATTTTGCATTCGCAAGCAGAACATACTGACCGAGCAGCGCGTTTTCGAACACGTGGACCTCGATGATCTGCGTTCGGACTTAATCGACAAAGCGCGATCTCTTGCGCTCATCAAGAGGGCCGACCATCCGTGGGGGACTATGAACAATCGAGAGCTTGTTGAATCTGCAGGCTTTGTCGGTAAGGATTACAATACAGCGAAAACCGGTGTCAATCTTGCCGGCATCCTTATGCTGGGAACCGACGAGGTCATCCGATCCCTCTGTCCTACCTACAAAACCGATGCCCTTGTGCGCATTCACGATACGGAGCGCTACGACGACCGTCTCACCTCGAGCACGAATCTTATGGATTCCTATGAGGAGCTATCAGGATTTTGCCGCAGGCATCTTCCGGACCGTTTCGCTTTGGACGGGGATCAGGCCATAAGTCCTCGGGACGCGATAGTCAGAGAGCTTGTCGTGAACTGCCTTGTTCACCGCGAGTTTACCAGCCCCTTCCCGGCAAAGATCATCATCGACCCCTACGGCATCCGCACAGAAAACGCCAGCCGCGCGTCCTTCGAGGGACCCCTCGAGCCAGACACATTCAATCCGCTTCCGAAAAATCCGCTCATTGCTGGTTTTTTCTCCCATATCGGACGCTCAGAAGAGCTGGGGAGCGGTGTTCGCAAGCTATTCCAAAGCTCCCGTCTTTATACGGGGCGCGATCCCGAGTTGGAGGAAGGTGTCATATTCCACGCGTTTGTGCCGACAAATCCGGCTCCAGCCCCAATCTCAGCTTCGACGGAAACGAGTGCCGCTTCTGTGCCGAAAGCAGCTTCTTCGGACAGCGTTCTACCGAGCGACATCGCTGAAGCTGCCTTGTTTCTTGCCGCTACCGAGAAAGGTCTTCATACGGCAGATTTGGAAGCTGCAGGCCATGCTCGTCGTACAGCGCAGCGTGTTATCAGGGAGCTCGTAGCTCAAGGAAAACTCGTTTCTTCAGGGAATGGAAGGGGCAGGGTCTACCGTAGCGGAAAGTTGCCTGATCAAAGCTAAAGCCGCAGCCTTTATTGCAAGCGCTGTTCGTCAGAACAGCGCAACTATAACGCGATTGAGTATACGTCTCCGGCGCCGTAGAACTTGCCGTAGATGTATTTGTTGCTCGCGGCCTCTTCGCCGAAATACAGCCGTCCGTCAAGCGATTCGATGCCCTCCGCCATCGGCGGCGCGGCTTGGTCGTATACGAGGCAATCGGAATCGAGGAAGTAGAGCGGCACGGTGTTGCCGTCGGCCTCGAAGTCGCCGACCGTCGCCTGCGAGGGGTCGTAGACGAGAAGGTGCGAGGTGGAGATGCCCGCCGAGGTGGAAAGAACGATGTTGCCCTCGGGCGTCAGGCAAACGCCTTGGCATTTCTCGCGGATGGAATACGCCCAAGCGGCCTCCTCGGCATAGCCGTAGGGGGCGGCTTCATCGAGCGGATAGGCGTAGATCATCGCGGTGTGATTGTCGTTCGCCGGCGTGGTGATGCGGTGCGACGAGGGCGTCTCGTAGGTTCCGGCGCTATAGAAATTGCCGATGAAGAGGACGTCTTCCTCGATGTTGATGAATGCCGGCATGAACTCGATCGGCACTTCGGCGAGCGCCTGCACGTGCGACTCGGAGGCGGCGGAAACGACGTCGGCAAGCTGAAGCACCAGATAGCCGGTGTCGGTCGTCAGGTAGGCGTATTCCTCATTCGAGGTGATGCCCGCCCCGTGGCCATCATAGGCGCTTCCATCGGGGAGGTCGACGAAGAAGCGCTCGTCGCTTCCATCGGGAAAGCGCTTGTAGACGGGCGAGGCGCCGCCTTGCGCGAGGTATCCGCTGAAGAGCCAGATGTCCTCGCCTTCCAGATAATCGATGTCTTGCTCAACGAACCCCGCGGAAATTCCGGGGATGGCGAATTCCTTCTGCGCCTTCGCATAGAAGTCGGCATAGGTGGTGCGCACGTAAACATTCAAAGCGATTACGGCGATGAGGAAAACCACGCAGATGACGAGCAGAACGATGAGAAAGATGCGCAGCCCGCGATATGGCTTTCGTGCAGTTTTCTCCATGGTCATCCTTTCGCCCGTGCGTCCGATTCGATCATTTCCCGCAGCACCTCGGCATGCGAGCGGCGCTTATGGGTCGCCGTCCCGACGAGGGCAATGCTTTCATATTCGCCATAAAGTGATAAGAAATGCGAGAGTGCGTCGCGCTCCGCCATGGTTGCGCGATAGTCGGCTGCGAACTCTTCCCAAGGTAGCTTGCCTGCCAAATAGGGCGAAAGCACTTCCGCTTCAGGGGAGAAGAGCGTGTCGTGAACGTAGTCGGCATGGAGGATTGTCTTCACGAAGTAAGCAAGGTCATCGTTTTTCGTGAAGCCGGAAAGCTGGCTTGTATTATGGAGACGAATATCTAAAACGAGATCGACGTTCCATCCGGCGAGTTTCTGGAAGAAAGACTCCGCCGACGTCTCATAGGCGCTGATGTCGTGAATCTGCACGTGAGGCCCTTTCTCGATGGCATGGGTTTTGGCTTAGCTTACGCGCTCCGCTCGGTGGGCTTTCGCGCGGCGTGCAACTGTCACTGAGATGACGCTTCGCTGTGGCAGGTTCGCGGCTTGCCTCGGGATGCGGCTCCTTGTCACGCTGTCCGTATCGAAGTGCGGTGCGACAATTGCCATATCGATGGCTATAATCATCAGCCATGGCCATCGATATGAGACAACATTTCAGCATCGGGGCGCTCATCCGCTATTCGTTCCCCTCGGTGCTCATGACGATATTCACGTCGATCTACACGATCGTCGATGGACTTTTCGTCTCGAACTTCGCCGGCACCACGCCCTTCGCGGCGATCAACCTCATCTACCCGCTCCTCATGATCTTCGGCGGTGCGGGCTTTATGATCGGCACGGGCGGCAGCGCCATTGTGGCGAAGGTGCGCGGCGAGGGCGACGACGAGCGTGCCAACCGTTATTTCTCGTTTCTCGTCTACGCCACGATGGTCATCGGCAGCGTGCTGGCCCTCATTGGCATGCTGCTTGTGCGGCCGGCCTCGGTGTTCTTCGGCGCCGAGGGTCAGATGCTCGAGCTCTGCGTGGAATACGGCTGCATCTGCATGATCTCATTGCCGGCATTTTGCCTGCAGTGGGCGTTTCAGGCGTTCTTTGTCACGGCGGGCAAACCGCACATCGGCTTCGCCGTGATCGTCTGCGCTGGGGTGACGAACATCGTGCTCGACGCGATATTCATCGCCGGTCTCGGATGGGGGCTTGCGGGTGCGGCCTGGGCGACGGTTGTCGGCGAGTTTGTCGGAGGCGTGACGCCGCTGTTCTATTTCGCACGTCGCAATTCCTCGCTTTTGAAGCTCGTGCGCACGAAGCCTGAGATGCGAGTGCTCGGGAAGGCGTGTGTGAACGGCTCGTCCGAGATGGTGAACGAGCTTGCGACCTCCTTCGTCACCATCGTCTTCAACTACCAGCTGCTGCGCCTCATGGGAGAAAACGGCGTCGCGGCCTATGGCGTGATCGGCTATGTGTTCATGATCTTCGCGGCGGTCTACATGGGCTTCAACATCGGCACCTCGCCGCTCATGAGCTTCCAGTTCGGCGCGCAAAACCATCAGGAGATGAACAGCATCTTCCGCAAGAGCATTGGGTTCATGGCATGTGCGGGCGTGGCGATGTTTCTGCTCTCGCAGCTGCTCGCGGGCGTGGTGGCCTTCATCTACACCGGATACGACCCTGAGCTCTGCGCGCTCACAGAATACGCCTTCAAGATATTCGCGATGAGCTATCTGCTGATGGGGATCGGCATGTATGCGTCGGCGCTGTTCACCGCGCTCAACAACGGGCTGATCTCGGCGCTGCTCTCGTTTCTGCGGGCGCTTGTTTTCGAGACCTCGATGGTCATCATCTTGCCGATTTTCTTCGGCGCCGACGCCATCTGGTACGCCACGCCCGTCGCCGAGGTTCTTTCATTCATCATCGGCGTCATCTTCATCCTCGCCCTCGGGCGCCGCTACGGCTATATGAGAAACTGATTCCTATTCCTCTTCCAAAAAGGCGCCGGTCTGGCGATCCCAGAGCTTCTCGTAGGCGCCTCCCGCATTCACAAGGTCGGCATGCCGTCCGTCCTCCACGATTCTGCCGTCTTGTAGCACGATGATGCGATCGAGGCTCGCCACCGTGGAGAGGCGGTGGGCGATCACGAGGGAGGTGCGCCCGGCCATGAGCGTTTTGAGGGCGTCTTGGATGAGCTTCTCGGATTCCGAATCAAGGGCGCTCGTGGCCTCGTCCAGCACGAGCAGCGGTGCATCGGTGAGGATGGCGCGCGCGATGGCGATGCGCTGGCGCTGCCCGCCGGAGAGCTTCACGCCGCGCTCGCCGACGAGGGTATCAAAGCCCTCGGGAAGCTTCTCGATGAATTCGAGAGCGTTCGCCTTCTCGGCGGCATCGACGATCTCGGCGTCGGTGGCATCGGGCCGTCCGTAGGCGATATTGTCGCGAATCGTCCGATGGAAGAGCAGCGGCTCCTGCGGCACGTAGGCAATCTGGCGGCGAAGGCTCGCCTGCGTGGTGGTGGCGATGTTTTGCCCATCGATGAGGATCTCGCCCTGCTGAAGGTCGGCTAGGCGAAGCAAAAGCGAGGTGAGCGTCGTCTTCCCCGATCCCGAGCGTCCCACCAAGCCAACGCGTTGACCTGCGGGAATGCGAAGGTTGAATCGCGTGAACACGTTCGCGCCCTCGGGAGCGTCGGGGTAGTGGAAGCTCACGTCGCGAAAATCGATCTCGCCATTGCCCACCACGAGGTTCGGCGCGTCGGGCTCATCCGCCACAAGCAGCGGCTCGCGCAGGGCCACCGTGAGGTCGTGCGCGTCGCCGATCGAGCGGTTGAGGGTCTGGAAGGTGGAGGAGAGGCGGTTGAACTGCATCGTGAGGCTGTAGGTGTAGTTGAACATCATCACGAGGATCCCCGGCGTGATGCCGAACCACGCGTTTCCTCCTGCGACGAACACGATGCAAAGCCCCATGATCATCACGATGATGGTGCTCGTCGCGGCGCCGCAGCGGATGTTCGCGCGCATGCGGCGCGAATCGGCAGCGAGAACCGTGTCGTTCGCCTTCCCGAAACGCTCGCGTTCCCAATCCTCGCGCCCCGAGGTCTTCACGGCCATGATGTTGGTGATCGCATCGGAGAGCTGGCCGGAGAGGGCATTGCTTGCCGCAGCGGCGTTCGCGTTCTCGGGCAGGATGCGCGTGTAGAGCTTATACACCACGAAGACGTAGACGATGAGGAGCACGATAAGAAAGCCGACATAGAGCGGCACATCGGCCACGAGCATGCCGATGGTGAACACGACGGCGCTCACGATGGGGATGACGGCGTATACAAAGCATTCCATGAGCGTGGTGTAGGCGGAGATGAAGCGCTGCACCTGCGCGACGAGCGAGCCACCGAAACGGTTGGAGTAGAAGGTCATCGACTGGTTGGAGAGCGTGTCGAATGCCATCGTCGTCAGCTGATAGCCGCCGCGGATGGTGGTCTTCGCGCAGAAATAATCCTGCAGCTTCGAGCACACCTGACCGGCGATGTTTACGGCGAGCATGCCGGCGATGAGCGATCCGAACACGGCGAACACCTCGTCGGCCGCCGTTCTGCCTGCGGCCACCTGATCGACGACAAGCCCCATGAGATAGGGGTTCATGTACGAGAGGAAGAACGAGAAGCCCAGCGTCGAGAGAACGGCGCCCAAGAACCATGGCCATTGCGCACGCGTCGCCGTCCAATAGAAACCGAACGTATCGCGTGTGACCGAACGTGATTTCGCCATAACGCCCCCTGATGTGTGCAAATGTGCAAATAGGCCGCAGACCATGGTAATACGTGGTGAAGTTGCTATAATGGAGAAGTTATTGAACATCGTGTTGAATTTCCGACGGGTTGTTCAAAATCAAACAGCCTGTTGAATAGATTCCCGATGCGAGGAACGGAGGGAGAGCGGGATGGAGCTCGTGTTGGAGAAAGAGGCTGCACGGGGGCAAGACCTTGCGGAAGCGGCGGCGGTTGGCGAGGTCGAGAAGGACCGCCGCATCGCGCGTTCAAAACGGGCGTTAAAAGACGCCTATGTGTCCCTTTTGCTCGAGCGAGGGATCGGCGGCTTCACCGTCAACGATCTCTGCACACGGGCTGATTTGAACCGCGGCACGTTCTATAACCACTTTGCCGATATGGACGAGCTGCTCGTCTCACTCGAGAACGACGTCATCGAGGATCTCCGACATTTCCAAGAGCCCATGCGCAACATCGGCATCGCGGGGCTTTTGCGCCATAAACTGACGGGCGAGCCGTTCCCCTTCTTGGTCGATCTCTTCGATTACCTGCGTGTGCAGAGCGATTTCTTCATCGCGCTGCTCGGCTCCGGCGGCGATACGCGCTTTTCCGCCCATCTGCGCGACACGGTGTGCACCGACCTCGTGCTCGGTGTCTTGCATAAGGACTATCGTGATGCGCCTACGCCTTTTGTGAATTACTACGTGGCCTTTTACGCCTCGGCATATCTAGGCGTGATTTTGCAGTGGTATCTGACGGGGATGCGGGAATCGAGCGAGGAGATGGCGCGCATCGCCATGAGGCTCTTCCTCATCCAGCCAGGCGATCCGATCGAGCTTTAGGGGAGGGGTCGTTGAGATGGCAGAAGAGATGACAATGGAACGCGAAGTTGACCAAGTGGCTGAACATGCGCCCGTGCATGCGCCCGAGGGAAGCATTTCCGCGCAGGCCGAGAAAGACGTTTTGGCGCAGTCTGAGCGCAGCCGCTCCTTGCACCTGGGAATCGACGTCGGCTCGACGACGGTGAAACTCGCCGTGCTCGACGACGAGCACCATTTGCTGTGGTCGGTCTATCGGCGCCACCACGCCGATGTGCGTGCGACGATTGTCGAGGTGCTGAAAGAGGCCGCTGAGGTGTTTCCCCATGAGGAAATGACAATCGCGATCACGGGTTCAGGCGGGCTCTTGCTTTCGCAATGGCTCGGCATCTCCTTCATTCAAGAGGTGATCGCCTCGAAGACCGCCGTGGAAACGTTCATTCCCACGACCGACGTTGCCATCGAGCTCGGGGGCGAGGATGCGAAGATCATCTATTTCGATCATGGCATCGAGCAGCGCATGAACGGCACCTGCGCGGGCGGCACCGGAGCCTTCATCGATCAGATGGCCTCGCTGCTCGACACCGATGCGGGCGGGCTCAACACGCTTGCGGAAAGCCATCAGACCATCTATCCGATCGCGAGCCGGTGCGGCGTCTTCGCGAAGACTGACGTGCAGCCGCTTCTCAATGAGGGCGCGCGCAAGGAGGACATCGCCGCCTCGATTTTCCAATCGGTGGTCACGCAGACGATCTCCGGCTTGGCATGTGGCCGTCCCATCAGGGGAAACGTCGCCTTTTTGGGCGGGCCGCTGCAATATTTGCCCGAGCTGCGCGAGCGGTTCTATGAGACGCTCGACCTTTCCGGCGATGCGATCATCGTGCCGGACAATGCGCATCTGTTCGTTGCCTGCGGCTGTGCGATTGCCGGCGGTGCAACGGGCATCGGCGAAGAGGCTCCGCAGACCGAGACGCTTGCCGATGTGCTGAAGCGCCTTGAGAATTTGGGCGACACGCAGGGGAGCGAAGTGGTGCGCCTCGCGCCGCTTTTCGCCAACGAGCAGGAATACGACGAGTTCGTCGCGCGTCACGGACAGGAGAAGGTGCGGCGCGGCGATCTCGCGACATATCGTGGGACGGCCTACCTTGGCATCGATGCTGGCTCGACGACGTTCAAGGCGGTGCTCATCGGAGAAGCAGGCGAGCTTCTGTGGTCGAGCTACGTCTCGAACAAAGGCGATGTGCTCGGCTGCGCGAAGACGGCGCTCGCTGCACTCTATGGCGCGTTGCCGCGCGACGAGAAGACGGGAAAGCCCCTCGTCACGATCGCGCATACCACGGTGACGGGCTATGGGGAGGGTCTTTTGCTGGAGGCGCTGCGCATCGATTCGGGTGAAATCGAGACCGTGGCGCATTTGCGCGGCGCGCAGGAGATGCTGCCCGGCGTGGAGTTCATCCTCGATATCGGCGGGCAGGACATGAAATGCCTGCGCGTGCGTGACGGCGTGATCGACTCCATCATGCTGAACGAGGCATGCTCGTCGGGCTGCGGCAGCTTCATCGAGAGCTTCGCCTCGGGCCTGAATCTCGATGTGGCCGATTTCGCAAAGACCGCTATCAGCGCTGAGCATCCCGTCGATCTCGGCAGCCGCTGCACCGTGTTCATGAATTCGCGCGTGAAGCAGGCGCAAAAAGAAGGCGCTACCGTCGGCGACATCGCGGCGGGCCTTGCGATCTCCGTTATCAAGAACGCGCTCTTCAAAGTCATCAAGATACGCGACCCGCGCGACGTCGGCAAAAAGGTGATCGTGCAAGGCGGCACGTTCTTAAACGATGCGGTGCTGCGTGCGTTTGAGCAGCTCGCTGAAGTGAACGCCGTCCGTCCCGACATCGCGGGGTGCATGGGGGCGTATGGGGCGGCTCTCCTTGCTCGAGACCGCGCTGCTGCGGCTTCTTCAGCTACTTCATCTTCCGGTTCCAACTCTGCTTCGCGTGACGAAGCACGCGCCGCTGCCGACGCTTCGCGCACGCCATCTCCCGGCTCCAACCCCTTCTCGCGTGACGAAGCACGCGTCGTCGGAGTTTCGCCGGAATCTGACGCACGGGAAGCGCCGGAAGTCGAACCACTAGTCACCCCGAGCACGACGCTTCTTTCGCTTGAGGAAATCGAGGCGCTCGCGCCGACGCACAAGACGGTGCGCTGCAAGGGCTGCTCGAACTCCTGCCTGCTCACGGTGAACGATTTCGGCGTCGATGAGGCCACCGGCAAGCATCGTCGCTTCATCACCGGCAACCGGTGCGAGAAGGGCGCCGGGCATTCCGATGCGGCTCAGAAGGTGCCGAACCTCTTCGACTACAAGGCGAAACGTCTTTTCAGCTATACGCCGCTTTCTCCCGAAGAGGCAACGCGTGGCACCGTCGGCATCCCGCGGGCACTCAATATGTATGAGAACTATCCGTTCTGGTTCACGTTCTTCACCGTGCTCGGCTATCGTGTGGTGCTTTCCGACCCCTCGACGAAGAAGACCTACGAGGCGGGCATCGAATCGATGCCGTCGGAATCGGTGTGCTATCCGGCGAAGCTCTCGCATGGCCACGTGATGAACCTGCTGGCGAAGAACCCCGACTTCATCTGGATGCCATGCAGCAAATGGGAGCGCCAAGAGGACGAGACGGCGGGCAACCATTTCAACTGCCCGATTGTGGCAAGCTATCCCGAGGCGCTGCGCTTGAACATCGACGATCTGCAAACTTCGGACGTGGCGTTTTTGAACCCGTGGATCCCGTACGACCAGAAAGAGCATCTGAAAACGCGCCTGTTCTACGAGATCTCCGATCATTTCGCCGAGGTGTGCGGCAAGCACGCGCCGCTGCCGACGCGCGAGGAAATCGATAAGGCGGTCGAGGCGGCGTGGGCGGAGGACGAAGCGTTCAAGCGCGATATGCGTACGAAGGGCGTGGAGACGCTCGCGTGGATGGAGGAGACGGGCACGCACGGCATCGTGCTGGCGGGCCGCCCCTACCATAACGATCCTGAGATCAACCATGCGATCCCCGAGCTTCTCACAAGCTTCGGGCTCGCGGTGCTCACCGAGGATTCCATCGCCCACTTGGGCCAGCTCGAGCGCCCGATCCGCGTGGTGGATCAGTGGATGTATCACACACGCCTCTACGCGGCGGCGAAGGTGGTCACCCAGCGCAAGGATCTCGATCTCATCCAGCTGAACTCCTTCGGCTGCGGGCTTGATGCCTTAACGACCGATCAGGTGCAGGAGGTGCTCGAGGCGGCGGGCAAGGTGTATACCGTCCTCAAGATCGACGAGGTATCGAATCTCGGTGCGGCGCGCATCCGCGTGCGCTCGCTTCTCGCTGCCCTCAAAGATCAGGCTGATCGCGAGGCCGATGAGGCGTTCGAGGCGCAGGAACATCCGTGCCCCGTGTGCTCGATCGACCTTGCGGCGCTCGATCAGCTGGTGCCGAAGACCTTCGCCGAGAAGGCGGAGGGTGTGGCGCGCGATACGGCGCTCGCCGGTCGCGAAGGCGCATCAACCGAGTTCGCGCGTCCCGAATACACCCAGAAGATGAAGGAGGAGGGCTACACGATCCTCGCGCCCCAGCTGGCGCCCTATCACTTCGAGCTTCTGCAGGCGATCTTCGCGCGCTTCGGCTACAACGTCTGCCTGCTGCCGAGCGTTGATCATGGCGCCGTGGATGCCGGCCTCAAATTTGTGAACAACGACATCTGCTATCCATCGGTGCTGGTTACCGGCCAGATCATGGAGGCGGTGCTCTCGGGAAAATACGACACCGACAAGCTGGCCGTGGTCATCACGCAGACGGGCGGCGGATGTCGCGCGACCAACTACATCGCGCTTATCCGTAAGGCGCTGAAGTCGGTGGGGCTCGCCCATATTCCGGTGATCGCCCTTTCCTTCAAAGACCTTGGCGAGCACAACGAGGGCTTCAAGATCACGCCCCCGATGCTCATCCACGCCTTCTACGCCTTCCTCTATGGCGATCTGCTCATGATGGCGCTCTATCGAACGCGGCCCTATGAGGTGGAGCCGGGAAGCGCCCAGCGCCTGTTCGATCATTGGATGGGCGTCACACGGCAGCAGATGCTCGACGGCTTGAAATACAAGGACTTCAAGCGCACGGTGAACCAGATCGTCGAGGATTTCGACACGCTGCCGCTGAAGGGCGAGGGGACGAAGCCGCGCGTCGGTGTGGTGGGGGAGATCCTCGTGAAGTTCCATCCGACGGCGAACAACCAAGTGGTCGACGTCATCGAGCGCGAGGGTTGCGAGGCGGTGGTTCCCGGATTCACCGAGTTCTTCCTTTTCGGCATCGCCGGCGCCATCTTCCAGCGTGACCCGCTCGGCCGCAGCAAGAAGGGCGCCCTCGGCTCGCACATCGCGCTCTGGGCCATCGACAAGTTCCGCAAACCGGTAAACGATGCGTTGAGGAAATCGCAGCGGTTCGCTCCGCCCGCCAACATCTATGAGCTGGCCGAATATGCCGAGAAGGTGCTCTCGCTCTGCAATTCGATGGGAGAGGGCTGGCTTCTCGTCGCCGAGATGGTGGAGCTCATCCGCAGCGGCGCGCCCAACATCGTCTGCACGCAGCCGTTTGCCTGCCTGCCGAACCACGTGGTGGGAAAGTCGGTCATCAAGGAGCTGCGGCGCCAGTATCCGCAGAGCAACATCGTCGCGGTGGACTACGATCCGGGCGCTTCCGAGGTGAACCAGCTCAACCGTATAAAGCTTATGATTTCGGTTGCGAAGGCGAATCTCTCCGCTAAAATGGCGGAAACCGCATCGCGCTAAACGGCAGGCGCAACGAGCGAAAAGAGCTTGGCGAGCCGCGCGATTTGGTGCGAATTGAGAGAGCGAGGCAGCCATGAGCAAATATGTGATCGTCACCGAATCGGGCGGGGATGTCCCTCTCGATTTTGTCGAGCGCTACCATATCGAAGTCGTTCCCATGCACGTCACCTTCGGGGGGCGCAACCTCGATGACGGGTCGTTTCCGGTGACGGACATCTTCAAGCATTTCCGCCAGAGCGGCGAGATCCCCTCCACGAGTGGGTGCACCCCGCAGGATTTCAAAGTCGTCTTCGATCGCATCCATGAGCGCGAACCCGAGGCGCACATCATCTATCTGGCCTATTCGGCGGCGACCACCTGCTCATTCGAGTCGGCGCGCATCGCGGCTGAAGGGCGCAACTATGTGACGCGCATCGATACGAAAAGCGTGACGGCGGCACAGTTCCTCATCGTCACGAACGTGGCACGCTATGTGCAGGAGAATCCGAATGTGCCCTTGGCTGATGTGATCTCGTATGCGCAGAATCAGGTGGAACGGGCGCGCATGGCCTTTATCCCCGGCGAGCTCGATTTCCTTCGCGCGGGCGGGCGGTTGAGCAATGTCGCCTATCTCGGTGCGCAGCTGCTTCGCATCAAGCCGGTGATAGAGGTGCAGAACGGCAAGCTCGTCGCCACGCAGAAGCTGCGCGGTTCGATGGAGAAGGCCGTCATGGCGATGGTGCAAAAGTTCCTCACGCGCGAGCCGATGGATAAGAGCCGCATCGGACTCATCCGCAACGACGGGCTTTCTCCCGAGCTGCAGAAACATGTGGAGGAATACGTCCGTGAGCAGGGCTTTGAAGAGATCACGTGGATCGAGACCGGCTGCGTGATCGCTTCTCATTCCGGCCCCGGCTCGTTCGGCATCGCTGCACTCGCGCTGCGTTAGGCGCGGACATTGATGCCTTACGCTAAAAGCTTGCGAAGTGGCTGAATCGGCGAAAAGCAACGCTATCAGAAAAAATGCTGCAAGGGGCAAGCTCATCGTCGTGCCCACGCCGCTTGGCAATCTTGGCGATATGAGCGAGCGGGCGCTCGAGGCGCTCCGTTCGTGCGATGCCGTGCTTGCCGAGGATACGCGTGTGACGGGAAAGCTGCTCGCCGCCTTCGATATCGCGGCACGCCTTGAACGGCTTGATGAGAATGCGCTTTCTGCGAAGCTTCCTGCCGTCATTTCCCGCGTTGCCTCAGGTGAGGTGCTCGCCTATTGCAGCGATGCGGGCATGCCCGGCGTTTCCGACCCGGGGCGAAGGCTTGTGCGGGCCCTTCGCGACGAGGGGCTTTCCGTGGAGGTGCTGCCAGGACCCACGGCGGCAGCGACCGCCTATGTGGCGAGCGGCACGATGTTTTCCTCCTTCTATTTCGGGGGCTTTTTCCCACGTAAGGTAGGGGAGCGCACGCGCCTGTGTGAATCGCTTCGCGGCCTTGATGCGGCGCTCATCTTCTACGAGAGCCCCGAACGCCTTGTGTCGGCGCTTGCCGCGCTCGCCGAGTCATTTCCCTATCGGCGAGCCTGCGTTTGCCGCGAGCTGACGAAGCTCTATGAAGAGGTGGTGGCAGATGAGCTGCCCCTGTTGGCGAACGTGTTTGCGGAACGCGAAAGGGCCGGTCAGCTGCGGGGAGAGATCGTCATTGTGGTGGATGGGCCTTCCGCCGAGGAAGCCACGCTCGATGAGGCGGGCAGGGAAGAGCAGGCACGCATCCGCGCGAAAGAGCTGCTCGACGGCGGCATGCGTGTCCGTCAGGCCGCCACCCAGATCGCCTCAGAGTTCCACCTCTCCCGCAACGCGGCCTATGATATTGCCCTTAATGCGTTGCGTTGAACTATTCACGCTTTCTTGCTAAGCCAACCTGAGCGATAAAAGAAGAGGGGTTTATGACGAGTGATGTGCATTCCAAGGTCTCGTATGAACTTGAAAAACTTTTCATACGATTGAAAAGATTAATTAAAAATGCTAAAATTCTCAATGTAATGAAAAGTTATGAATCTGAATGTGAGGGTTCACTTGTCAGTTCAGATTGTTGATCGTCCCTTTTATCTCGACAAGCTCCTTCGCTTTAAAGACAAGAGCGTCATTAAGGTGATCACCGGAGTGCGTCGTTGCGGAAAATCTACGATGCTCGCCATGTTCGCCAAGTACCTGCTCAATCTTGGAATCGATGAGGCGCAGATCCAGACATACAACCTCGAGCGTCTCGAGAACGAAGAGCTTCTCGATTATCGGAGGCTCTATATGCGCTGCGTTGAGGGTCTCGTTCCGGGAAAGAAGAACTATCTGTTCATCGATGAGATTCAGAATGTTGCGGACTTTCAGAAAGCGGTGGATTCCCTCTATGTGCGTGATGATGTCGATCTGTATATAACCGGGTCCAATGCGTTTTTGCTTTCGGGAAATCTTGCGACACTGCTTTCCGGCCGCTATGTCGAAATAAGGATGACGCCTTTTTCGTTTGCTGAATATCGTGCGGCGCGGGAAGATACGGGGGAGAGCCTTCAAAGGACGTGGTCGTCCTACATTGCCGAAGGAGGCATGCCGGCGACGCTTCAGCTTTCCGACGACCCTTCGTCGAGGTTCGACTATCTTGATGGCATCATCTCCACGATCCTGCTCAAGGACGTGGCGCAGCGTTTGAATATCGCCAATACGCTGGCTTTGAGCTCGCTCGTCACGTTCATGTTTGACAATATTGCAAACCTTACGTCAGTGAAGGCCATTGCAGACGCAATGACCGCACAAGGGGTGAAATTGTCGCCGAACACCGTGGCCGAGTACCTTTCGGGGCTTTGCAACAGCTATTTCCTCTATCCGGTTAAGCGTTTCGATGTGCGGGGAAAGCGCCTCTTGAAAATATCTGAGAAGTATTACGGTGTCGATATGGGCATACGCCGAGTCCTGCTTTCCGCGCAAGTAAGGGACGTTGGAAGGATCTTGGAAAACGTTGTCTTCTTTGAGCTTGTAAGAAGATATACCAGCGTCTCGGTAGGCAAGGTGAATGATCAGGAAATCGATTTCATATGCACGAGCGAATACGGCAGAGCGTATTATCAGGTGGCTCAGTCGGTACAGGATCCCTCTACGTTAGAGAGGGAGATCTCTGCTCTCCGTGCTACGGGCGATGATTATCCGAAATTCCTTCTTACCCTCGATGATGCAGAACCCCTTTCTCATAACGGCGTTACGCAGCTCAATGCCCTCGATTGGCTCATGGGATTGAGTGTCTAACAACTCGCACAACGCTTTCTGGCCGGTGGGTTTTAGCTATTCTGCTTGTCTGGCTTGTAGATCTCTACCATGCGGGTGAGCTCGTTGCATTGCTGCGTGCGCTCCTTCTCGAGCTCGGAGTGCAGCATCTTCGCCCGTTCGGGAAGGCGTGCGGTAAGCCGTGCGTAGCGGTTCTCACCGCAACTTTTACTCTACGCTAGACAAATTTATGCCTGCGGAGCTTTGGACTATTGCATTGACCATAATATTCGATTCGATCTTGGAATCGGCGTGTCGGCGGGAAGCGCCAATCTCGCTTCCTTCATAGCCGGCCAAAAGGGGCACAACTTTACTTTTTACACGGAATACGGCCTCAGAAAGCAGTACGCGAGCGTGGAGAATTTCATACGGAAAAGATCCTTCATCGACATGGACTACGTCTATGACACGCTCAGCAACCACGATGGCGAAAACCCGCTCGATTACGCCAGCCTAAAAGACAACCCGACGGAATTCGTCGTCGGCTCAGCGAACGCCATAACCGGAGAAGTAAAGTATTTCGACAAGCGCGATATCCGCCAGGACGTGTACGACATATTCAAGGTGTCCGCGTCCATCCCCTTTGTCTGCAAACCCTACTTCATTCAGGGAGTGACCTATTACGACGGGGCGCTCGGCGACCCTGTGCCCATAGAAAAGGCGTTCGCCCTTGGTTGCGACCGCGTTATCGTGCTGCTGACGAAGCCGGAAAACGTCCTGCGAACCTCGGAAAGCGATGAGAAGCTGGCTGCTTTTGTCCGCAAGAAATATCCCAACGCGGCGGAAAAGCTGCGGCAGCGAGCACGCAGGTACAATGAGGGCGTCGCGCTGGCACAAGAGTACGCAAGGCAGGGAAAAGCGCTGATTGTCGCTCCGGATGACATCTGCGGCGTCAGCACGCTGTCCCGCAATCCGACAGATTTGAAACGGCTTTACGACAAAGGCTACGCCGATGGAGAAAAGATCTAATCTTTCATGCACTAGCCGTGTATTGCAAACGATAGCGCATGAATCTCGAGGGTTGCAAGAGCGGTTATAAGAACGATTGATGGGGAAACCGGAGGCTGCCGAAAGCATGAAGCCGATAAACCTGCTCGACGTCAAGAATCGTCATGAGTTGCGGGCTTGGCTTGTCGAACATCATAAAACGGAGCCGGAATGTTGGGTCGTGGTCAAGCGGGGACGACCCGGCAACGACGATACGTTTTGGTATGTGGACGCCGTCGAGGAAGCGCTCTGCTTCGGCTGGATTGATTCGACGACCAAGCGTCTCGAAAACGGCGTTACCGCTCAGCGACTTGCGCCAAGACGACCGGGCAGCATCTGGTCGGAACTCAACAAGGAACGCGTGCGCCGTCTCGAACGTCTCGGACTGATGACGAACGCCGGTCGTGCCGTCTTGCCTCCGCTAGGACCGAGAAGTTTCACGATTGATCCCGACATTATGAATGCCCTTAAGGCGGCGCGCTGCTACTCGACATTCAGAAAGTTTCCGCCACTTTATCAGCGGGTACGCGCCGACACCATCCAAATAAAAAAGAACAATCCCGAACTGTTTAACGCTCGGCTCGAAAAACTTGTGGCCAACACCAAGCTCGGCATCATGTATGGCGAATGGAACGACAACGGAAGGCTTCTCGAAAAACACACTTAGCCCCCTCGTCCGGTACTCACGGCAACATATATCACGTTAACGTGATATAATTGTTTCAGCCAAGAGAACGGAGTAAGAATGCCTACGCTTGCAAGGTTCTACGGAATCGTAATCAGAATGTACTTTCTTCAGTCGGAGCACAATCCGCCCCATATCCATGCCATTTACGATGAGGATACGGCGGCTTTCAACATCAGGACAGGCGAACTCATAGACGGAGGGTTCCCCACCAGAGCCACCGATCTGGTGAGAGAATGGATAGCAATCAACCGCGAAGCCCTTCTTGAGATGTGGGAGACGCAAGAGTTCAAAAAGCTCGATCCCCTCATGTAGGAAAGAAGGTTTGACATGTTTCATAAAGTCAAAGATATATACCCTCTCCCAAATAAGAGACTGAGCGTCTTATTCTCGGACGGGACCACAAAGACCTATGACGTCAACCCGCTTCTCAGGAGATTCGACGCCTTTAAGCCGCTTGAAGACGAGGTACTTTTCGCCAGCGTCGAGGTCGACGTGGGTGGCTACGGCATAGTCTGGAACGACGACATCGACCTCTCTTGTGACGAACTCTGGGAGCATGGAGTTACGCAGATAACGCCTTTCGACGGACTCATGTCGTTCGCTGATGCAACCGAACTTTGGGGCTTGAGTGAATCAACGTTGAGAAAAGCGGTCTCCTACGGCAAAATCGTCTCCGGCGTAGACGCCCGCAAATACGGAAAACAATGGGTGGTGACGAAGACGGCAATGGAGCGCGAGTACGGAAGCCTGGTGCCGCAATAATCGCCCAACTATCGCCCACGCTCAAGCATTATGAAACCGAGATTGCAAATTCGTTCAGCTTCAATTCATTCAATACGCAGAGCATCTTTCGACGGGGTCATACATGGTTGAGATGATTACAAGTTTTATCTTGGCGGGCATGTTGGCTTTGTCTGCGGCAGTCATGTTAGTGCAGTCGGTCATCGGCATTGCGTTAATTTACCGAACCGCTTCGGTCGAACAAAAGTAACTGCCGTTTTCGCCCATAACCGCTTTGAAGCACCTCATTGAAATGAATCGCATTACCACATCAGATGATGCTGTTAGATGATGCTGTTAGATGAACCCCATCAAGCACATTGCGGGAGATATTGACAATGACGAAGTTATCATGTCATCGTATGTGCGGTATGTGCTTAATGGTGATGTTGAGTCAGCGGTGGATAGCGATGGCAAACTGGTCTATTTCTTGGAGGTGAGGGAGTTATGACGAAGCTCGACAAACGAAGCCTTGCCTATCGGTGGCAATTTGAGAGTTTCCCCCATGTGCCTGGAAACGGCCTTGCTGTCGGTGAGGCAGGGAAATTTAAAACAGTTGAAACAACATTGGACAAGATAGAACAGCACATGCGCGAAGCGTATTACAACTCTGACGCCGGAAAGGCGAGACTCAGAAGGGAACAGGAAGTCTCAAAGAGGATCGCTTAACACCAAATCCTGAAGCCCGCTCCGGCGGGCTTTTTTGTGACATGGGGCGCACAATGGCCCCATGCCCAGACACGATGACGGCACAACGCTTTTGCTCTGCATGACCGTAACATCGGCCATGCAGGTGTGGAGCACCATCTTTAGCCGGTGGGTTTTAGCTACCCTGCTTGTCTGGCTTGTAGACCTCCAGCATGCGGGTGAGTTCGTTGTATTGCTGTGTGCGCTCCTTCTCAAGCTCGGAATGCAGCATCTTCGCCCGTTCGGGAAGGCGCGCGGAAAGCCGTGCATAGCGGTTCTCGCCGTCGAGGAATTCCTCCATGGCGCCGTTGGGTGCTTGGTAGTCGATGGTCAGGGGGTCCTTGCCGGCAGCCGCCTTCGAAGGGTCGAAGCGGAAGAGCGGCCAATAGCCCGCTTGCACGGCGCGCTTCGCCTCGGCGATGCTCGTGCCCATGCCCGCCTTGATGCCCCATGAGATGCAGGGGCAGAGGGCGATCACGATCGAAGGGCCGTCGTAGCTCTCAGCCTCGCGCAGCGCGGTGATCGTCTGCTGCATGTTCGCACCGAGGCACACCTGTGCCACATACACATAGCCGTATTGCATGAACATGCGACCGAGGTTCTTTTTCGGCGTCGGCTTGCCATCGAGCGAGAATCCCGAAACCGAACCCAACTGGGTTGCCTTCGATTCCTCACCGCCGGTGTTCGAATACCCTTCGGTGTCGAGTACGAGGATGTTGATGTTTTCGCCCTTGGCGAGCACGGCGTCGAGCCCGTCGAAATCGATGTCGTACGCCCAGCCGTCGCCGCCGACCGCCCAGACGGATTTCGGCGTGAGAAGCGCGGACTTCCGCTGGATATGGTGGAGCAGCGACGAGGTGGCGTCTTGAGCATAAGGTCGAGCGAGGTTTTGCACGTTGGGGCGAGCAGTGTCTTGCACGTCCACGTGGGCAGCGTCTTGCGTGTCGGGATGTGCGGCCGCCCAACGGTCGAGCACGCCTTGAAGTGCTTCCGTTTCCTCCCGTGCGTTATCGGGATCGCCCTCCTTCTCTTTCCACGCCTCCATTGCCGAACGAACGTCGGCATCGAGATCGGGTGCCGCAAGAGCCTCGTCGATCTGCGTAAGGAGCCTTTCGCGCCTGATGCGCACGCCATTCGCGATGCCGAATCCGAACTCCCCGTTGTCCTCGAAAAGCGAGTTCGCCCAGGCAGGGCCGTGGCCACGGCGATTGACGGTGTAGGGCATCGAGGGCATATAGGCGCCCCAGATGGACGAGCAGCCCGTGGCATTCGCCATGATGAGGCGGTCGCCGAAGAGCTGCGTGAGAAGCTTTACGTAGGGGGTCTCGCCGCAACCGGCGCAGGCGCCCGAGAACTCGAGGAGCGGCTGTTGGAGCTGCGTGCCCATCACCGACGTCTTGGGAACGAGGTTGTCTTTGAGCGTCACATGCGCTTGCGCGAATGCGAGGTTCTCCTTCTGCGTGGGAAGCTGCCCATCGATCGGCTTCATGAACAGCGCCTTGCCGGGCGCGGGGCAGTTGTGCGCGCACGAGCCGCAGCCAACGCAATCCTCGGGATACACCTGCACGCGATAGTGCATGCCTTTGAGCTGCGGCAGGGAAGCGGGCTTCGTCTGATAGCTTGCGGGAGCGCCTTGCAGCTCCTCGTCGGTTGCCACATAGGGGCGGATCGCTCCATGCGGGCAGACGAGCGAGCACTGATAGCATTGGATGCATTTCTTCACGTCCCATTCGGGAATGGAGAACGCGACGCAGCGCTTCTCGTAGTTCGAGGTGCCGAGCGGGGTGAATCCCGCGGGATCCATCGCCGATACGGGGAGATCGTCGCCTTTGAGCTGCGAGACGGGTTCGAAGAAATTTTTCAGGTAATCGGCTGTGAGGGCATAGGGGCTTTTCGCGCTCTCGCCAGAAGGCTGTGCGGCCGTGTTCGCTGCACTCGCCGCGCTCGCGCCATCGGTTGATTGAGCGGAATCGGCTCCGACCTTCGCCTTGCTTGCATCGTCGTCAACCTCGGCCCACGATGGCGGTATCTCCACCTGCTTGAGCTCCGAAAGCGCCTCATCGACTGCCTGCAGGTTCTTCTCGATCACCGCAGGGCCCTGCGAGGCGTACATCGTTTTGATGTCATCTTTCAAAAGCGCGATCGCCTTGTCCGTTTCCATCACGCCGGAGAGCGCGAAGAAGACCGCCTGCATGATCATGTTGATGCGCGGCCCGAGGCCGATCCGTGAGGCAAGGCCCGCCGCGTCGATGGTGTAGAAGCGCCCGTTTCTCGCTGCGATCTCGCGTTTGAAGACGGGCAGGAGGTTTCGTTCCAGCTCTTCGCCCTCCCACGGGCAGTTGAGCACGAACACCCCGCCTGGCCTCATGCTTTTCACCATGTCGTAGCCACGGTGCATGTAGATGTCCTTATGGCAGGCCACATAATCTGCCTCGGCGATGAGGTAGGGCGAATGGATGGGCTCGTCGGCGAAGCGCACATACGAGATGGTGAGTCCGCCCGATTTCTTCGAATCGAACCACGAATAGCACTGCACGAATTTTCCCCCGTGGTTTCCGACGAGCTTCGCCGCCTCCTTGTTCGCGCCGACCGTGCCGTCCGACCCGAAGCCGTAGAAGATGCATTCGAGGGTGTTTTTCGGCGTGGTCGAGATCGGCTCGCCGACGGGAAGCGAAAGGTGGGTGATGTCGTCGGTGATGCCGACGGTGAAGCGTGGCTTGGGATTATCGGCTGCCATGTTGTCGAATACCGCCTTCACCATGGCAGGAGTGAAGTCCTTCGAGGAAAGCCCGTAGCGCCCGCCGATGACGCGGGGAAGGGGAGCGGTATTCGGCCATGCGCCATCGCCCGAGATCAGTGCGGTGCAGATGTCGCTCAAAAGCGGTTCGCCTGCCGAACCCGGCTCCTTCGTGCGGTCGAGCGCGCAGATGACCTTCGCTGTTGGCGGAAGGACTGCAAGGAGATGCTTCGCCGAGAACGGCCGATAGAGCCGCACCTTCACAAGGCCCACCTTCTCGCCGTGTGCGCAGAGCATACGGACGACTTCCTCCACCACGTCGCACGACGACGCCATCGTCACCACAACGCGCTCGGCCTCGGGGTCGCCCACGTAGTCGAACAGGTGGTACGCGCGCCCCGTGAGTGCGGCGACCTTGTCCATATTTGCCTGCACGATGTCGGGCAAGGCATCGTAGAAGCGGTTCGGCGCCTCGCGGTATTGGAAGTACACATCGGGATTTTGCGCGGTGCCGCGGATGTGGGGGCGCTCGGGCTCTAGCGCCCGTGCGCGAAATGCGTGGATCTTCTCCCAATCGACAAGGGTTCTCATATCCTCTGGTGCAATGACCCGTATCGTCTCGATCTGGTCGGAGGTGCGGAAGCCGTCGAAGAAATGCGCGACAGGAAGCGAGGCGTCGATCGCCGAAAGGTGCGCGACGAGCGAGAGATCCATGCACTCTTGCACCGATGAGGAGCCGAGCATCGCGAAGCCCGTCTGACGCACCGCCATGAGGTCTTGATGGTCGCCGAAGATGGAAAGCGCATGGGCGGAGAGCGAACGGCAGGTGATGTGGAAGACGCCGGGCATCAGCTCGCCGGCGATCTTGTACATGTTGGGAACCATGAGCAGAAGACCTTGGGAAGCCGTGAAGGTGGAGGTGAGGGCGCCGCCTGCGAGGCTCCCGTGCACAGCTCCCGCGACGCCTTTCTCCGACTGCATTTCGGTGACGCGCACCGGTTGCCCGAAGAGGTTTTTCCGCCCATTCGCCGACCATGTTTCCACCTTCTCCGCCATGTGCGAGGCGGGGGTGATGGGGAAGATATAGGCGGCGTCGCTCAATGCATAGGCGGCATAGGCGGCTGCCTCCATGCCATCCATCGCGCGCAAGTCGCCGGTTCTCTCAATAGCAGTCGAATTCGCCGTTCTCTCTGAACTCATGTTCGTTCCTTTTCGATTCCCATGATTGGTCTTTTTCTCAAATGCCCTTTCCGTTCATTATAGGGATGCAGGTGAGCAACCCATTGCGATGCCGCCATACCGTTCCGCTCTTGTAAAACGCAACCTCATCAGGCAAACAAAAAGCCCCGAGCGGTGAGACTCGGGGCTGGTGCAAAACTCGCCTCTGTTTTCGATTTCAAAAAGGCTCGGCGTAAAATCTCGTTACCCGACCATTCCCATGACCACAGGCACGAGCCACACCCACAGAATCGCGGTGACGGCGAACCCGACGGTCGAGACCGCCACCGAGGAAGCGCCTTCCTGAACGTAGATGTTGTAGCGTGCCGAGATGATGATGCCTGAGAACGCCGGAGGCAGAGCCACGGCCATGACGAGCATCGGGAGCTTGTCCCCGTCGCCTGCCATGCCGAAGATCAGGCCGGCTGCCATGATGACGGCAGGGGTGAGGATCAGACGGAAGAACGTGTTCCACAGCGTCTCGGCGCCGAGGCTGAACTTCACGGTCGAGAGGGCCATGCCAGCGGCGAGAACGGCAACGCCGGAGTTCGCCTTCGCGATAAGCTCGAAGCAGGGGTCAACCACAGACGGCACCTGAACACCAACGATAACGAGGGCGACGGCCACGAGCGGAGACCACACGACCGGCTCTTTGAGGGCGTCGGTAATCGCCTTGACGTTGGGATTCGGGGGCTTTTTGTAATGGGGATCCTTCGCCTTTGCGGCGGCCAGCTCGGCCTTGGCCTCTTCTCTGGCCTCGACCTTCGCAAGGTGCGCTTGGGCTTTGTCGAGCTTCTCCTCAGCGTGATGGAGCTTCTTGTCGGCCTTCGCGTCTGTCGCCTTCGCGGCCTCTGCAGGAGCGGCTTCGGTCGGAGCACCGACGACGCTCGCGGCGGCGGCAACGGAGGTGCCGGCGGCGGTCGCCAAGGCGGCGGCATGGTCGCTCTTCACCTTCGCGAGGTTCTTATCATGGTTCAGGCCGATGTTGATCAGGTAGAACCCGATGGGGATCGTGATCGCGTTTACGATAATGGCGACGATAGCGATAACAAGGTTCGTATCGACGTTATTGCCGTAAATCGGGTCGAGCACCGCGAATCCCAAGAACCCGATGGTCGGAGAGCCGGCGATCAATGCGCAGACGGCTGCCTCTTGGATATTGTGCTTGAAGAACAGACGGCAGAGCAAAAAGCTCAGCATGAACATGCCGACGGTGCCGATGAGGCTGATGAGCGTCAGCGTAATGTCCTGAATGAGCATCTCCCGTGTTGCTTTAACGATAGACACGAAGAGGGCTGCTGGCAATGCGACGTTAAGGACGAGCTTGTTGAAACCTTGGCGTTGTTCGTCGGAGAAGTACGCAAACTTGCCGCAGAGGTATCCCAGAATCATGATGACGAGAATCGGGATAATGTCATTGACTAATATGTCAACCATCGCGTCACACTCCTTTCCTTCGTTTTCGTGTTTTCACCTTACGTGTTTGGCCTCATGTGGTGGTTTGCCGGGTGCTCGTTGGGTAAATCGCCGCGTGATGGTCAAAGGGCCTATCGGGAGGCGCCGTGTGGAACGCCCCCCGATTTAAAACCTCGTTAAGCTGTCGGCTTGGGAGCCAAGGGGCCTTTGACGGGAACCGGATTGAGGTTTCCGATGTGGCCGGACTCTTTGCCGGTATGGATGTCGATGACGACGTTGATGAGTGCCGGCTTCTTCGCCGCGAGCGCCTCGGTGAGCATCTGCTCCACTTCAGCCGGCGTGGTCGCGTTGTAGCCGACGCCGCCGAACGCCTCGATCATCTTGTCGTAACGTGCCGAGGCCATGAGCGTGAGCGGCGAAGGGTCGCCGTCGGTGCCGATGTTCTCGAAGTCGCCACGATAGATGCCGCCGTTGTTGAAGACCATGAACACGATCGGGAGGTTGTAGCGGCAGGCGGTCTCAACTTCCATGCCGTCGAAGCCGAATGCCGAGTCGCCGTGGATGGAGACCACGGACTCGCCGGTGGTGACGGCGGCTCCGATGGCATAGCCGGTGCCGACGCCCATAACGCCCCAGGTGCCGCAATCGAGGCGATGGCGCGGCTTATAGATGTTCACGATGTCGCGGCAGTCGTCGAGGGTGTTCGCGCCCTCGTTCACGAGGTAGACGTCGGGGTTCATGTCCATGACCTTCTTCACGGCGCCAAGTGCGTTGTAGTGGGTCATCGGAACGGTGTCGGCCTCGGTGCGGGTCGCGAACTTCGCGACGTTGACCTTCTTCGCCTCGTTCAGCGAATCGACCCATGCCTGCGGAGCCTTGACGGGGATCTTCTTCAGGCCCTCGAGCAGAAGGCCCATGGCGGATTTGATGTCGCCGACGATCGGGGCGACGATTTGGCGGGAGTTGTCGATCTCGGTGGGATCGATGTCGATCTGGATGAACTTCACATCGGGATTCCACGCTTTGCCGATGCCGAAGTTGAGCATCCAGTTGAGGCGTGCGCCGATCAGAAGCACCACGTCGGCGCCGCGCATCGTCGCGCCACGGCAGGAGCCGCTGTTGAGCGGGTTGTCGTCGGGGATGAGGCCCTTCGCCATCGACATGGCAAGATAGGGGATGCCGGTCTGCTCGATGAAGGCGTTCACTTCGTCCTCGGCTTGCGCGAGTGCCGCACCCTTGCCGATGTAGACGAGCGGCTGCTTCGCGTTGGCGAGCAGATCAAGCGCACGGTCGATGGATGCCTGCGCGGGGATCATCGCCGGCTTCGGGTCGACGACCTCGAACAGCGTCGCGTCAGCCGCGGCCTGATCCATCGTGGCTCCGAGCATCTCGCCGGGAAGGTCGAGATAGACGCCGCCCGGACGGCCGGAAGAGGCGGCGCGGATGGCGCGGGCGACGCCGAGGGCGATGTCCTCGGGGCGATCGATACGGTAGGCCGCCTTGCAGAACGGCTTCGCGTAGTTGAGCTGGTCGAGGCCCTCGTAATCGCCTTCGCCCATGTCGACGATGTTCCTTGTGGAAGACCCTGACATCATGATGCAGGGGAACCCGTTGACCGTCGCGGCCTTCAGCGGCGCCAAGCCGTTCAGGTAACCCGGCGCGGAAACGGTGACGAAGAGGCCGGGCTTGCCGGTGAGGAATCCCTCGGCGGCGGCAGCGTTGCCGGCGTCCGCCTCGTGGCGGAAGCCGATGTAGCGGATGCCATCACCCTGCCCGATGCGGGCGACGTCGGTCACCGGAATGCCGATAACGCCATACATCTTATTGATGCCGTTCTTGAGAAGAGCGTCAGCAAGAATATGCATGCCATCGGTGAGGTTCGTGGTTGTCGTTGCAGTATCCATTCGTGCCTCCCTCTCGTTCGCCCCTCGTGGGCTGAACTCGTGGTTTACCTTCAAACTGCGTTTGATTTTATGTTCGGGAATCAGGCGACCCGAATCATTCGGGTTGTTTGTTTGCTTCGCGTAAGAATGATTTGGGGGTTACGTAACTTTGGACACTTTTTTGAAAAAATTGCGCGCTTGAAGGCGCTTTTCCGTGCGAATTGGCGGCGGGAACAGGCGTTTTCCGCTGTTGCTGAGCTGTGACGAAGCACCCTTACGTAACAAGTTTTCGCCATCGTGGGGGAGGTAGGGGCGAAGCTCCACCTGCGGTGATAGGCTAGCGCTGTGCTATCTTTCGCACGGATTCCCGAAATGGTTGGGCACAACAAGTGAGAAGTAGGTGGAGCGTGCCATGTTGGATTTGAAGCGAATGGCTGCAGCCGCGCCGCGCGTTCGCGTGCCCGAGGCGCTGCGACCGCTTCTCACGCCGTGGGGCGAGGGCCTTGATTTTACGCACATCCTCGCAGAGCATCCGCATCCGCAGTTTGAGCGCGCCTCGTTTTTGACGATCAACGGGCTCTGGGATTTCTCGCTCATCGATGCGGGGGAGGAAGCGGCAAGCGCCTGGGCGACGACGCCCCCACCTGAGAGCTATGACGCGCAGATCATCGTGCCGTTCACGCCCGAGACCGTGCTTTCGGGGGTGAACCGCCATGTGCTTCCGACGAACTTGCTGTGGTATCGAAGACGCATCGCTCATGCGGAGATTTGCCGTGCCGCCGCTGGAGGGACCGCGTGGGACGGGCGGCTTCGGGATGCGAGGGTCATCCTCCATTTCGAGGCCGTGGATTATGCCTGCTCCTGCTGGGTGAACGGCACCTGCGTCGGCACACATGTGGGAGGCTATCTGCCGTTCTCCTTCGACATCACGGATGCCGTGCGCGATTCTTTCTGCCGCCAAGGGCCTTCCGGAGGCGATGCACCGGAGGGGGATGGCGTGGTTGTGGAGCTCTGCGTCTTCGATCCGAGCGACGAGGGCGTGCAGTTGCGGGGCAAGCAGCGGCTTGAACGCGAGGGCATCTGGTACACCTCGCAGGCGGGCATCTGGCAACCGGTGTGGATCGAAGCGGTGCCGAAAGACCATATCGTGAAAGCTCACCTGTTTCCCCAAGCTGACAAGGGCTGCGTGGTGGTGGAGGCGGAGGTTGCAGGCACCCAGCGACTCGCGGCCAAGCTCTTCGACGAGCAGGGCAACTTCGTTTCCCTCAGTTCGTGCGAAGCTGCGGATGGCAGGGCGCACGTTACGTTGCCGGTTCAGGATGTGCACCTTTGGTCGCCCGAACAGCCGGTTCTTTATGGTCTTGAGCTCTCCTTCGGCGATGACGTGGTGAGAAGCTACACCGCGTTTCGGGAGATCGAGCTTCGCCTCGACGCCGACGGACACCGCTATTTTTATCTGAATGGCGAGAAGCTGCTGCTCAAGGGCGTGCTCGACCAAGGCTATTGGTCGGATGGCATGCTGACGGCGCCATCTGATGAGGCGCTCATATACGACATCGAGGCCATGAAGCGCCTTGACTTCAACATGCTGCGAAAGCACATCAAGATAGAAAGCGACCGCTGGTATTACCACTGCGACCGTCTGGGAATGCTCGTCTGGCAGGACATGGTGACGGGCGGTGGACCTTATTCCGATTGGCAGACGAGCTACAAGCCGTCGTTCTTCCGCGCGAGCTGGTCGAAGTTCGACGATGAGAACCCAAACCGTTGGAAGGACACGGGGGCGGAGAGCGAGCTCTACCGGCTCGAATGGCTCGACACGATGGTGGAGGCAATCGAGCACCTGAAGAACCATCCCTCGATCGTCGCATGGGTGCTCTTCAACGAGGCGTGGGGGCAGTTCGAGGCCCGCGAAGTGACGAGGATCGCGCGGAGAGAGGATCCGACGCGCCTCATCGACGCGGCGAGCGGCTGGTACGATCGCCAATGCGGCGATTTCCTCAGCGTCCACAACTATTTCCGTCCGCTCGCGGTGTGGCCGGACAGGTCGGGTGTGAAGCCGACGAGGGCGTTTGTGATCTCGGAGTTCGGCGGCTTGAATCTTTATATTGACGGCCACAGTGCTCTTTCGCAATCATACGGTTATGAGAATTTCTCCGACGCGGGAGCATGGCAGAATGCCGTGCGCGCAGAGCTTGCCAAAGCGGAGTCCCTGTTCGGCAGCGGCTTGGCGGGCTATGTGTACACCCAGCTTTCGGATGTGGAGGAGGAGACGAACGGGCTTCTCACCTACGATCGGAAAGTTGACAAGATGGGGATCCGGCCCCATGAAGAGGAGGGCCTGCGGTGAGCGGGCCTCATGATGGGCGGCCTCATGGTGAATGGCGATGAAAGGCGCGAAAGCGTAGGATAAGGACACGATCGGAATAAGGAGAAGCGGCAATGGAGATGCGGGAATTGCAACAGAAGCTCGGGGCATTGTCCCTCGAGCCCGAAGAGGGGGACTTGCTCATCGAGCTCTTCGACGAGCATTTCGGACTGGAGGGGCGCGATCTGTTTGTGGCCGCTTCGGCTCCTGGGCGCGTTGAGCTTGCGGGCAACCACGTGGACCATCAAGGCGGTCGGGTGATAACCGCCGGCATCAACCTGAGAACGTTTGGCCTTGCGGCGCCGAACGGCACGCGCACGGTGCGCCTCTATATGAACGGCTTCGGCTTTGCCGAGCTGGATCTTTCCGACGAGAATTGGATGGCGGTGCGCCGCGAGGAGTATGAGACCTCCATCGGCATCCTGCGCGGCATGGCTGCAGCGTATGCGCGCGACGGCAAGGAGATTGAGGGCTTCGATCTCGTGACTTCATCCGACGTGCCCTCGGGCTGCGGGCTTTCCTCCTCGGCGGCGTTCGAGATGCTTCTCGGCTCGATCTTCGAGGCGTTCGGCATTGATGAGGATGCCTACGAGGGGCCAATTCCCGAGGATCCGGTTTCGCTCGCCCTCGCCGGTATGGAGGTCGAGCAGCGCTATTTCGGCAAGTCGTGCGGTGCCCAAGACCAGCTCGCCAGCGCGATCGGCGGTGCGGTGGCGATCGATTTCGCGACGGCCGAGCCGGCCATTATGCCGGTGTCGTTCGACGCCGACACCACCGGCTATGTGCTTTGCCTCATCGACAGCCATTTCGACCACAGCACCTACTCCGATGAATACTCGCAGGTGCCCAAGGACATGACGCGGCTGGCGGAATCAATGGGAGGCAGGCGGTTATGCGAGGTCCCCGAGGATGAGTTCTTCGCGAACTTCGGCGCTTTGCGCGAGGAGTTCGGCGATGGCGTCGTGATGCGCGCGCTCCATTATTACGACGAGGTTCGCCGCGTCGACGTGCAGCGTGCCGCCCTCACCCGCGGCGATTTCGAGACCTTCCTCACGCAGATGCGGCTCTCGGGCGCATCGTCGGCCCAGTACCTGCAAAACGTTTCCCCGCACGGCGATACCGCGGTGCAGCCCTGCATGGTGATCCTCGGGCTTTGCGCGCATTTCCTCGGTTCGCGCGGGGCATGGCGCATCCATGGCGGCGGCTTCGGCGGAAGCGTTTTGGCGCTTGTGCCCGATGATATGATCGGCGAGTTCTGCGCCTTCATTGATGGGGAGCTCGGCTACGATGCCTGCATCATGGTGACGATCGACAATCACGGCGCATGGGCGGTGAGGCTTTCATGAGCGAAGGGATGGAGTTGGAAGAGATGACGGCGAAGAAGACGGATTCCCCCGCGCCGGATGCGCCGTGGGCAGATGAGGTGGCAACAGGCCCTGAGGCGGGGTTCAAGCTTCCGTCCCCTGAGGAGGTTCGTGCGGAATTTTCGCGTCTGCTTGCAGAGGGGGATGCGGAAGGAGCGGTGCGCTACCTGTTCGATCTCGAGGTGAAGTGCGACTACATCAAGGTGGCGGCGATTGCGAAAAACCTCCACTGGGAGGCGGAGACCGATTTCGGCCCGCTTGAGATCAGCATCAACCTCGCGAAGCCCGAGAAAGACCCTCGTGCCATTGCGGCGGCATTGGCGAAGAAGAAAGAGGAGCCGGCGGCGCAGAGCGAGCTGGATCCCTCGATTCCCGTGCCGCAATGCGATCTGTGCTTTGAAAACGAGGAGTTCCCCGGCACGCCGGACCATCCCGCGAAGCCCGGCTTGCGCGTCATGCGCATCACCCTCGCGGGCGAGGAATGGGGCTTCCAATATTCGCCCTATGCATATTTCGAGGAGCACTGCATCACGCAGAGCGCCGAGCACACGCCGATGGTCATCAGCCCGAAGACCATCGCGCGGCTGCTTGATTTCGAGGACATCTTCCCCTTCTATTTCGTGGGATCGAATGCCGACCTTCCGATCGTCGGCGGCTCCATTCTCTCGCACGATCATTATCAGGGCGGGCGCCACGTGTTCCCCCTTATGAAGGCGCCGGTTGTCCGGACATTTGCAATACCTGAGTTTCCGCAGGTGAAGGACGGTATCGTGAAATGGCCGTCCGCCGTTTTGCGCCTGCGTTCAACCGATCGCGACGAGCTCTTCGATGCGGCGTGCAAGGTGCTCTCCACATGGCGCGAGTTTTCCGATGAGGCGTGCGGCGTTTACGCGCAGACGGACGCCCCGCACAACACGCTCAATCCGATTTTGCATAAAGAGGGCGCAGATTACGTGCTCGATCTGGTGCTGCGCAACAACCGCACGACGCCGGAGCGCCCGTGGGGGCTCTTCCATCCCGATGAGAGCCTCCATCATATTAAGAAAGAAAATATCGGCCTGATTGAAATCATGGGGCTGGCTATTCTGCCTGGCCGCCTCATCCGCGAGATGCCGAAGGTACAGCACATCCTCTATGAGGCAGCGCTTTCGGGTGCCGATGACGAGCGCGTGCTCGAGCAGCTCCATGGCGACGAGGATGTGGCGAAGCATGCCGCCTGGGCACTCGACATCCTCCATCGGCGGAAAGAGGAGCTCGCCGTGGAGGCGGCTCAAAGCGTTCGTGGCGAGGTGGACGAGCGGCTGGCCCAAGAAAGCGGCGCGGAGAGTGCGGGGGAGCAGAAACCGCAAAATCCGCTCGGCGCGGTGATGCGTCAAGAAATTGCGCAGGTGTTTGCCGAAGTGCTCGCCTCCACGGGCGTCTTCAAAGAGGATGAGACGGGCCGTGCCGGCTGGCGCCATTTTCTCGATGCGCTGGGAGCAGTGGAGTAAACGCTTTTTGGCCTGAAGATGGCGAAACGATCGAGAGAAGAGGAGCTTCAAATGGAAAATGTTGTGATGACCACCTTCGCGGTGGAAAGCGAAGCCTATGAGGCATTCACCGCGTTGAAGAACAAGGCGGTGAACGACGACTATACGCTCATCGCTGCGGCGATCGTAAAGAACGAGGGCGGACGCATCGTCGTTCAGGATTCGTTCGACACCGGCGCCACGTTCAACAACGACACGCTGAAGGGCGGGCTCATCGGCGCCGTCGTCGGCATCCTTGGCGGGCCGATCGGCGTGCTGCTCGGCGGAGCTGCCGGCCTTATGATCGGCAACGATATGGACGTCAGCGACGCCGTGGACAACAGTTCGGTCCTCGAATATGTGAGCGGCAACTTGGGGCAGAACCAAGTGGCGGTTATCTCACTGGTGCAGGAAAGCAACGAGAGCGCCTTCGATGCGGCCTTCGCCGGCTATCGCGTGACCTTCATGCGTTGGGACGCCACCGAGATTGCGAAAGAGGTAGAGCACGCCGCCGCCGTGCAGAAACAGATGGCGAAAGAAGCGCGGAAGCGCCTGCGCGAGGCCCGTCGCGCCGCCCGCCAAGGATAGCCCTTCTGAAAGAAAATCTGCATATTGGCTGTTGATGAAGAAACACCCCCTACCGAGATCAAGGCCGTCGACGTCCCTCTGAAGCGCCCCCGCGACGAGGTGACGTCTGACGGCTCTGATCCTTCGCCAAGAGAAAACGTTCGCGGCTCGGAGCATCGGCTCGGGGCCGATGAAGCATCGCAGGCGCCGTCGCCTCAGCGCCCGAAGCTCTGGACTCCGGTGTTTTTGCTGATCGTCGGCATGACGCTCTGCAGTTTCATCGTCGGCCAAGGCACGAATTCCGGCACATCCATCTTCATCGACCGCATGGGAGGCACCGCCGCCTATGCGGGCATGCTCGCTGCGGTGTTCTCGGTTGCCGCCGCGGTCGCGCGCTTGGTGTGCGGCCCCCTCATCGATCTGACGGGTCGCGTGCGCGTTATGCTGATAGGCAGTGGGGTCATGCTGATCGGAACCATAGGCCCCACATTCAGCACCGACGGATTCTTCTTCGTACTCTGGCGCTTTCTGCAGGGCGCTGGGTTCTCGGCCGCCACCACGGCCTCGGCCACCGCTGCCGACGATGTGCTTCCGCATGAGCGTCTGGGAGAGGGCATCGGGTACTATGGCCTCGGCCAGGCCATCGCCATGTCGATCGGTCCGGCCATCGCGCTCTACTTAGTGTCCACCGATCCTGCCGAGAACCTGTATCTGGGGCTTTCCGCCGCTGCGGCCTTGGCCATCTTGCTGACGGCGCTTTGCCGCTACGAGAAGAACCCGATGAAGCTGCCGCCGAGCGCCTCCTATCGGCGGCGCTACGAGGCCGACCTGGCTTCGGAGCACACGTCCTTGAGCGAGGACCCGCAAAGGGTCGTCGAGGCGGACGAGCCTCGGGTGGGTGCCATTCACCGGATATTCGAGGTAAACGCCCTTCCGGGAACCATTCCGATGCTCGTCCTCAGCCCAGCGTTCGGATTCGGCATCTTCTTCATGGGCCTGCTGGGCACCCACATGGGCGTGGGGAATGCCGGCATGTTCTACACCATATCGGCTCTTGCGATGATCGTGGTCCGACTGAAGTCCGGCTCCTTCATGGATCGCGTGCTTCCCATCCGCATCATGGCCGTGACGATGGTGACGGGGCTGATCGCCTATCTGATGCAGTTTGCCGTGAGCGTTCAGCTGCTCGATGGCATCGCAAACGACATCCTGTTCTATGCGGCCGGCATCCCCTATGGCGTTGCATTGGGGCTGGGTCTGCCGGTCAACCAATCGGTGGCGGTCAAGAACACCCCGCAAGAGCGTTGGGGAGGCGCGAATGCCCTGTTCTTGCTGGCCAGCGATGTGGGCATCGGAACGGCCTCTGTCATCTGGGGCATCGTGAACGACAGCTTCGGGTTTTCAGTCACCATCGTCTGCGTCATGGCCTGCATCGCGGCATCGTATCTAGTGGCATGGATCGTTTATCCGGCCAACGCCAAGCACCGCACCACGGCGTAGCGCTGCACGACAACGTAGCTCCGTCGGATGACGCAGCGCCATCCGACAACGTAACACCGTGTCACGGCTCTCCGCACCGCCCGATGACGTAGCGCATCAACAGATGCACCTGATGGCCTCAGCTTCAATGCTCATTATAAAAATATCGAATGTAATCGATAAAATTAACTATTAGTGTTATAATATCGAATATATTCGATATTATAAGGGAGGCATCGGATGAAGCTCGTACCACGCCCTTTCTATCAGCATATGCTCGAGAACTATAGGGATACCCCTCAGATCAAGGTTCTTTGCGGCGTGCGCCGATGCGGGAAGTCCACGCTGCTCGAAATGCTCTTCCACGAACTTGCCGGGGTTGTCCCGCAGGAGAATATCCTCTTTTTACGATGTGACAGTTCCGATGTGCCCTTGAATCCTACGGCTGAATGGCTCGAAGAACGGGTTCAGATGGTGCAAAAAGCATCGAATCCAAGCCAAAGGTGTTATTTTCTCTTTGACGAGATCCAAGAAATTCACGAATGGGAAAAGGTAGTGCGTCGCCTCCACGCCGACCAAGCTTCTGATGTTTACCTAACAGGGTCAAACGCCTTTCTCCTCTCGTCGGATTTGGCCACCTATCTTTCGGGTCGGTATGTGGAATTGCCGGTGTTTCCACTCTCGTTTAAGGAATATGCGGCTTTTTCCGAATCGGTTGCATTGTCCGACGGCGATGCCGATGTGCTGTTTGAATCCTATATGCGCTATGGCGGCATGCCGGGGCTTTTTCATTTGCGGGAGCAGGATTCCGGCTCCATCTATCGGGAGCTGCAGGCCATTCACGATACGGTGATCTTGAACGATGTTGCGAAGCGATTCGATATTCGCGATATAGAGCTTTTGGAGAGACTTGTGCGATACGTGTTCAGCACTTCGGGGAACCTTTTTTCCACGCGAAGCATCGTCAGCTCCCTTCAAAGTGCGGGCAGGAAGGTCTACGCCGATACCATCGAAACCTATATTGATGCTTTGAAGAGGGCCTATCTGCTCTATCCCTGCGAGCAGGAGGGAATACAAGGGAAAGACGTGCTCCGTCCGTTGCGCAAGTTCTATGCCCCTGACACGGGTCTGCGGAATTTGGAAATAGGATTTAAGCGGCAGGATATAGGATTTCAGCTTGAGTCTATTGTTCGCATGGAACTCGAACGTCGTGGTTGCAAGGCGTCGGTTGGCACCTTGAAAGTCGGCGAGATCGATTTCGTTGCGCGCAGAGGCGACCGGCTTTGGTACATCCAGGTCGCCCAAAGTGTGGTGGATGAATCTGCGTTAGAAAGGGAGCTTGCCCCATTGCGCCTTGTTGCCGATGCTCATCCCAAGCTTGTCCTTACGCTCGATAGGATAGGCTTGGGTATTCTTCCCGATGGCATTCAGATCATCAACCTCATCGACTGGCTTTTAGAAAGAGGCGATATTATCGCTTAGGTTCGCCAGTGAGAAAGCGCCCGCAGCGTCAGCTTGTTGCGCCGTTTGCCAAAACGGCGCAACTAAAATAGCGCGAGGAACCGATCCCAGAGGGTGGGCTCGGGGGCGGGTTCCTCTTCAGGCGCTTCCGGCTCGGGCGCGTTGATGGGTGCGGTGCTGAAGACGAATTGGACGAGCTCGACGTTCGTGTTGCGCGGCGATGTGAAGCTCACGGGCACAAAATCGCTCTTGTCGTATTCCGCGAGCATCGCATCAATCTCGTCCTGAACCTTGTCGGGCATCTTGCGAACCTCTTCTGAAAGGGTGGAGGTGCCGCTGGCGAGCTCAGAGCTTCCCGAAGCGAGAGCATCAGCGCCCGATGCGGCCGAGGCGGCGCCGTCCGCGAGGCTCCCTGTTCCCGAGGCAAGCTGCTGCGCGCCGTTTTGAAGGGCAGGCATCGAGTCCGAGAGCGCCATGAGCCCACCGAGTAGCGTCGTGGGATCGCCGACCGAGCCGAGCGAGGAGGCGGTTTGATTCAGCGTCTGAGCGATAGCGGGAGCGGCGCCTGCCTGCGCGGCAATCTGTGTGAGCTGGGAGAGCGCGGAAGCAACGGTGGGATCAGACGCGGCAGCAGTCGCGGCGCTTTGGATGGCGCTCTGCGCGTCGGTGCCTTGGGCGAGGGCGGCAGCATAGGCAGAGGCGAAGGCAGTGCTGTAAGAGGCGCTATAGGCCGAAGCTGCTTGTTCGATGGCGGCCTGTGCATCGCCTGAGCCCTCCATTGAGGCCGCTTGATTGAAAAGGCCCTGCTGGAAAGCCTGAAGCCCCGAGGCTGAAGCTGCCAATCCCGATACGACGGCCCCGATTCCTTCGGCGAGCTCGTTGGCACCCGAGGCGAGGGAAGAAGCGCCTCCCGACACCTCTGATAGCCCGCTGGCAAGGCTGCCGACGCCATCGGCGAGCTTTGAGGCCCCGCCGGCAAGCTCATCCACCCCATCGCCAAGCTCATCGAAGCCGGAAACGAGGCTATCGGTGTCGGGCGATTCGATAAGCAAAGAAAGCGGCACCGCCGCGAAGCTTATCGAGGGGAGGGAAAAATCGCTCACCGCGGCCTCGAGGGTAAAATGGCCATCTTTTCCCGGCATTGCCATGAAGGTCACCTGCGTGTCGGCGCCTGCCATCGCCACCTGCCCATCGGGTGCCGAAACCTTTGAGGCATGGCCCTGTGGAAGCGTTATGGCTATCTGCATGAGATAATTCTCGAAATAGATGGGATCAACTTCCGTGTTCTGCGTCGTATCGATGGTGAGCGCAAGGTCTCCCGCCGTGCCGCCCAGATCATCGGCGGACACCGCTTGCCCATCGACCGTCGCCGAGATGGCGATGTTCCACGGCAGCGCCGCTGCACCGAGATTTCCCTGATAGCTGAAACTCGTGCCTTCCACGTCCATCGTCACGCTGTCGTCGTTCAGCTTGAGCTGGCTCGTGTCGGTGAGGTTCTGAACGCTTTCGTAGGCGCCGTAATCGGTGACGGTGCCAGGAGCCGCGGGTTCGAGGCTGTTGACCACGTAGACGTCTTCCACCGCGCCGTCGGAGGCAAGCCGTGCGTACACGACCTCACTCTTCGGCGTGCCGTTCTCATTCGCTTTCTCCCCTGCGGCCGCCCCTGAGTTTTCTGCATTTCCCGTTTCGGAGGCAGGTGTGTCGGAAGGCTGGCCCGCGCCTTCGTTTGCCAGAGCGAACAGACCGTTCCCCAAAAGCACCGTCTGAACGAGCAAGCACGCCAGAAGGCAGGCAAGAGCTGCTGCAAGAAAGGCAGCGGAGGCTTTCAGGGCGCGCGTTGGGATAAAGGAGGAAAGATGCTGTTGTTTCATGGTTTGCTCTTTTCGTGTATTGAATAGAACCGAGAATGCCACGTCGTTTTGCCGATCGGTTTGTCAAGCAGGCGCAAAACGCCTGGCAGGAAGGTCACGACGAGGAGGAACGAGAGCAGTGTTCCGCGGAAAAGCAGATGCCCGAGAATCGAGATGATGCCGTTCGATGAGGTGATCCACAGAACGAAGCCCGCGAGCGCGAGGATGCTCGCCGAAACGAGGATGCTCTTGAAGGTCTCGCCGGCGGTTTGTGCGAGCGCCTGCTTGCAGGGCATGAGACGGCGCTTCTTCAGATAGGTGTCGGTGAAGAGGATGGCGTAGTCCACCGTCGCGCCGAGCTGCACCGTGTTTATCACCAAATAGCCGAGGTAATTGAGGGAGTCGCCCGTGAAATACGGAATCGAGAGGTTGATGATGATCGCCGATTCGATGGTCGCGATGAGGACGAAGGGCAAAAGCAGCGAGCGGAAGGTGAGAAACAGCACCGCGAGGATCGCGAGAACTGCCACGGTGTTGGTCACGCGCGAATCTTCAAGGGTGACCTCGCGCATATCATAGAGACTCGCGGGCTCGCCTGCGAGAAGCGCTTCGTCGCCATAGAGGTCGGCAGCCTGTTCGTGAATGTATTCCACCAGGCCGAATGCGTCCGTTCCTTCGTTTTCGGTGTTCGCGTAGATGACGATGCGTGCGTAGTTTTCGGAATAGAACTGATCCTGCACGTCTTTGTCGAGGAACTCGACGGGGATTTCCGCACCCACCGACATTGGATAGGAGAGCACTGAATCCACAAAAGGATTTTCCTCAATGGCCGTGGAGAGCTGTGCCTCACGTCCCATGTCGCCCCTCGGCACCAACAGCACAAGCGGCGTCTGCTGGGCGTACACCTCTTCGATGGCCGCCTCGTCTGCAACTGTGCGGTTCGTCATATCGTCGCTTGAGCCCATCGAATAGGTGAACGCCATATGCTGCTGGGCGAGCATGCAGGGCACAACGAGCACGGCGACGATCGCGATAGCGGGGATGCGGATGGGGGAGAGGAATTTCCCCACTGAGGCGAAGCTCGGCATGAGGGCGCGATGGTGCGTCTTGTCGATGAGGTTATGGGCGACCAGCGTGAAGGCCGGCAGGAAAATCATCACGCACAGGAAGGAGAAGACGATTCCCTTCACCAGCGTGATGCCCAGTTCGGCGCCAATGGAGAACTTCATGAAGCCAAGCGCCGCGAACCCGAAAATCGTCGTGGCGGCGGAGGCGGCGATGGCGGAGAAGCTCTCCTTCATGGCCTGACGCATGGCAGTTCGCAGGTCGGAAGTGGCTTCGCGCGCCCGCTGAAAGGCGTGGAGGAGGAAGATGGCGTAGTCGAGCGAGACCGCCAGCTGGAGGATCGGAGCGATTGTGAACGCGATGTTGGAAAGCTCGCCGAACACGACGTTCGTTCCCATGTTGAAGACGATGGAGACGCCGATTGCGAGGAGGAAGAACAGCGGTTCCAGCCACGAGGAAGTGGAGAGCACGAGCAGCAGGATGATGAGCGGGATGAGGATCGCGAAAGCGTTGAGCACCTCGGAAACAGCCATGTTCTGTGTGTCGGCGGTTGTGATGGCCTCGCCGATCGCGTGCCCGTTCCCGATGATGTCGTAGATGGCGCGGGTCGCATCGGCCACGTGGTCGCCTTCGATCGTAACGCTGTAGATGGCGTGCCCGTCTTTGAAGTATTCATCGACAAGCGCCGCATCTTGCGCGCCGAGGGGTATGGTGATGTCGGTGACGTCGTCGAGCCACACGACCGAGGAAACGCCCTCGACATCGGCGATGAGACGTTTGTATTCGAGCGCCTGATCGAGGCTCACATCGTCCACCATCACGCGGGCGTTGGGAACCGACGAATCAAACTCACCTTCCATCACGTTGATGGCGACGGTCGAGGGACTTTCCTTGGGGAGGTAGGAGGTGAGATCGTAGTTCACCGGCACGAGCGTTGCGAGGAAGCCGCAGAGAGCGGCCAAAATGAAGGTTATGACGACGATAACCTTCGCATGCTCTGTGACTAAGTGCGTAAATCTGTCCACGCGTTCCCTCACCGCCGCTTTGACAAATATGCCAATTATAGGAATCGTTGGACTTGTGTGCGAGCTGCACGCGAAAATCAGAGTGAAAACACCAGAAACGTGCGTGCGCAAGCTGGTAAGGAAAGCTTGCTGCGACCTTGTATGCAAAGGCTGTTTGCGGCGGTACAGTGGAGCAGTGGGGAAGTGGGCGGTAGCGAGGGCGGCGAAGCAGTGGGGAAGTGGGCGGCAGCGAGGGCGGCAGCAATGGGATGGTCGTGGCCGTGCTGGTAGCGGCTCATCGCTTCAATTCTTAGAAAGTTTTAGAAAACAGATTTTCGCGATCTACAAACGTAGTCGATTGAATACTGGATTGGCTATGGTCTTGTAGTTGAATCCTATCATATGATAATATTATTAAATCTAAATAATATCATATGATAGGAAAATAATGGAAAACGATATTACCGCACAATCAATCAGGGATTTAAGAAAGCGTTATGGTCTTTCGCGCCATGCTTTTGCGCAACTTCTTGGCATCGGTGAGGCAAGTTTAGCGCGTTACGAAAATGGTGCGACACCCAGCAAGGCGAATGCCAATCTCATTCGTGCAGCCGCCATTCCTGAGTTCATGAGGCAATGTCTTGAGGAAGCGGGAGACTCTCTTTCCTCAAAGCAACGCGAATCGGTCGAAAAGATCATATATACAGAAGTTATATTCGATGAGGAGGGAAACATCATGGACATGACGAACATATACGAGCTGACGCTGAGGCAGGAAGTGCTCAACGAAAAAGCCGCTGAGATAATGGGCGACATCATCAATGGAATGCTATTAGCTGAAGAGCAGCATGATGAGGCTAGTCAGATCGTTTATAAAGATTTATTCTCATATCTCGCAGACTTAAAGCCAACTATCGCTTCGATGGAAACGCTCAATAACCGTTCTCTTGATCGCATAGACGGTGAACTCGATTGCTTAAAGGCTCTATCGCTCCACGTTAAAGGGCGCGCTGCATGAAATCAGATTCTTCAACTTTTTATTCTGAGAAAGAGTTTCAATCTCGTCTTGCAAGGGAAATTGTTGGTGCAGTTCACTCTCCTGCGGTATTCCCCCGCGCACTTCCTAAAGCTGTTTTACTTGGCGGGCAAAGCGGTGCAGGCAAAACGGCTCTTCATGATGTTCTTCGGAAAGTATTTTGCGGGAACATGGTCTTAATCAATGGAGATGAGTACCGCGCATCGCATCCTCGTTTCCATGAGTTTCAAAAACAATACGGGGGCAAAGCAGTCGACTATACGGCGCCTTGGGCTTCACGCATGACAGAAGCAATGATTGATAAGCTTTCGGAACTCAAATATAACCTTGTCATTGAGGGCACACTCAGAACCATGGAGGTTCCGCTGGCAACCGCACAGCTTTTGAAAGGGCGCGGTTATGGGGTATCGCTTGCGATTATGGCTGTAAAACCCGAAATATCATGGATAAGCTGCCAATTGCGCTATGAGCAAATGCGAGAATCTGGAACGACGCCTCGAGCAACCGACAAAGCCCATCACGACAAGATTGTCGCTGCAATTGTCGAGAATGTGGCTGTTTTGGAACAGAGCGGCTTGTTCGACACGATACTTCTCTATAACCGATCTTTGCAGTGCATCTATTCAGGTGAAGAAACACTCAAAAGTGCGAGTCGGACCCTTAAAGATACGCTATATGATCCTTGGACTGTTGAGGAGAAAAAACACTACAAAGCTCTCAAAACAAAACTCGAAACACTTCAAAGGAAATAATCGGTCAGCTTTGCCTCGAACCGATAATGAGTCTTTCGCGATCTACTTAATATTGCGGGTTATCAATCGGTGCTTGCATTACAGAGGTGTTGAGCAATGGTTTCCGGCGTGTCGCTTCATGACGTGAATCATTTCCTATAATGTGACGTGGAACTCAAGCGTTCTCGCGAAGGGCTTTTGTCGCTGCTGCTTAAATAACAGGGGCATGAAAACCTCATGCGGGCAGATCAACTTTCACGATGAGGAGGCTGCTATGCCAAATTTCAACGACATAACAAACAAGATAGGAAAAGCCGTTGAGGTTGCGAAGGATAAGGTCGGCAACGCCGTCGAGGCCGCACAGCCGGTCGTCAATGCCGCCAAGGACAAAATTGGCGACGCCGTTGAAGCGGCGAAACCGGTGGTCGCGGACGCAGTTTCCACAGCGAAAGATAAGGTCGGCAACGCCGTCGAGGCAGCTAAACCCGTTGTTGTCGGTGCTGTCGAAACAGCCAAGGACAAGGTCGGCGATGCTGTTGAGGCAGCCAAGCCGGTTGTTGCCGGAGCTGTTGAGGCCGCCAAGCCCGTTGTGGCGGGTGCGGTGGAAACGGCAAAAGACAAAATCGGTGATGCTGTCGAAGCTGCAAAGCCCGTGGTCGCCAATGCCGCAGAGACCGTGAAGAACAAGGCAGAGGAAATCGCCCATCGCGACCTTGATGGCGACGGCAAAATCGGTGCGTAGGCGCTCTATCTCTCAAAGCGCCTGCCGTCTGCGGTGGGCGCTTTTGCTGTGCCTTTTCGCCGTCTTGCTTGGGGGAGCTCTCGGTGGGATCGCGGGCTGCGTTGCCCCAGGTGTGACAGTCCGACAGGAAGCCTCGACGGGCTGTATCGACATCACCCAGCTGCCCGACTATCAAGGCGATATATCGATCGAAATCAACAACAATGAGCCCGTGTTCACCGACGAGGAGCTTTCACGCTCCTTATTTGAGGAATACAGCGAGCTCGATGAGCTCGGTCGCTGCGGAACGGCATTTGCCCTCGTTGGCGAGGAACTGATGCCCCAAGGGAAGCGCGGCGACATCAGCGATGTGCATCCAAGCGGCTGGCATCAGCGCTTCTATGATTTCGTCGACCAAGGAGCGCTCTATAACCGCAGCCATCTCATCGCCTACAAGCTGGCGGGGGAGAACGCGAACGAAAGGAACCTCATAACCGGCACACGTTATTTCAATGCCGTCGGCATGGCGGAGTACGAAGACATGGTTTCGGATTACGTGTGGCGCACGGGAAACCACGTTCTCTATCGCGTGACGCCGATCTTCTATGAAGACGAGCTCGTGGCGCGCGGCGTGCATATGGAGGCGCAATCCGTCGAAGACGGCGGTGAGGGCGTCTCGTTCAATGTTTACGTTTACAATGTGCAGCCAGGCGTCGTCATCGACTATGAAACAGGCTCGAATTGGATGGCGGAAGGTGAAGAGGTGTATTACGATGAGAACCCACCCTACAAAAAGGACTCCTGAGCCGTTTTGGGGCCGGTTCCAATACATTGCATGAAATAAGAGGAGAACGAGATGATCAACCAAGAGATGTTCCAACTTGGCGCCGAGCCGAGCGCCATTCGCGAGCTATTTGCCTACGGGCTTGAGCGCAAGGCGCAGATCGGCGAGGACAAGGTGTTCGATTTCAGCATAGGCAACCCTTCGGTCCCTGCGCCCGAAGTTGTTTCTGAGGTCATCCGCGAGCTCCTCGAAGTGCCGCCCTGCGAGCTCCACGGCTATTCGCCTGCCGCCGGCATCCAGAGCGTGCGTGAAGCGGTGGCGCGCTATGTGGAGAAGACCTTCGGCGTGAAGGCGACGGCTGCCAAGGTGTATATGACGGCCGGCGCTGCCGGCGCGCTTGCGATCTCCATCGCCGCCGTCACCTGTCCGGGTGATGAGGTGATCGTCATCTCGCCCTATTTCCCCGAATATCGGACGTGGATCTGCGCGAGCGGCTGTGAATGCTTGGAGGTGCCAGCGCTCACGCCGAGCTTCCAGCCCGACATTGAGGCGCTCGATGCCGCCATCGGCGAGAAGACCGCGGCGGTCATCGTCAATTCGCCGAACAATCCGGTTGGCTGCGTGTATACCGAAGAGAGCGTTTCCGCCCTCGCCGCACTCTTGCGAAAGAAGGAAGAGGAGCTCGGCCGTCCGATCTATCTTATCAGCGACGAGCCCTATCGCCAGATCACCTATGGCGCCGTGGTGCCGTCGTTTCCGGCGCACTACGACCGCACGATCATCTGCTATTCGTACTCCAAGGCGCTTTCGCTTCCGGGCGAGCGTATCGGATTTATCTATGTCAACGATGCGGCACCCGATGCCACCGAGGTGTTCACCGCCGTCGCGGGAGCGGGGAGGGCGCTCGGCTACGTATGCGCGCCGGTGCTCCTGCAGCGCGTGGTCGAGCGCTGCATCGATGTGCCGAGCGACGTGGAAGCCTATCGTGAGAACCGCAAGCTCCTCACTGGGGGCCTTGCTGCGCTCGGTTATGAGTTTGTCGAGCCTGACGGGGCGTTTTACCTGTGGGTGCGCGCCCTTGAAGAGGATGCGCAGGCGTTCTCCGACCGCGCGAAAGAATATGAGCTTTTGCTCGTGCCATCCGACAGCTTCGGCGTCGGTGGTTGGGTGCGTGTGAGCTATTGCGTCTCGGCAGACGTCATACAAAACGCGATGCCGGCGTTCAAGGCGCTGAAGGAAAGCTATAGTGCTTAAAAAACCGCTCAACCTTTTGTAAAAAGCCGCCAAGTTCTTCGCAAAAACCGCTTGAAACCGCACGATTTCTGCGTATTTTCCGCAATCCGCCATGGGAAAACCCTATGGCGGATATGCTTTTTTCAAGGGCGGCGACCGAAAAAGGTGTGCTACCCTCGCAGAGGCGGGAACCGATGCGCCGCGCTTGTGTGCAACCTTCGCGCAACGCAAAGCCGCGCTTCTCGCGAACACTTTATTCGAAAGGAAGAGACGTATGACACTTCAACAGCTTCGCTATCTGATCGCGATCGCCCAATGCGGCTCGATCAGCGCGGCTGCCCATCAGCTGTATGTCTCGCAATCAAGTCTTTCGGTGGCCGTCCGCGACATCGAACAGGAGACGGGCGTCACTGTCTTTGAGCGATCGAATCGCGGCATCACGTTGACAAATGAGGGCATCGAGCTCTTGGGCTTTGCGAGACAGGTCGTTGAGCAGGCCGATCTCATGGAAGAGCACTATTCGCGCACGTCGGCGCCTGTTCCTCAGCGCCTTGCGATCTCCACGCAGCATTATTCGTTTTGTGTGGAAGCGTTCGTTGAATTTGTTGAGGGCTATGATGGCGAGGGCTACACCTTCGTGCTCCGTGAAACGCGCACCAATGAGATCATCGAGGATGTGCGCGACTTCCGCTCCGACGTCGGCATCCTCTATCTCTCGACGTTCAATCGTCGCGTCATCGGGAAGGCGCTTGAGGATGCGGGCCTCAAGTTCGAAACGCTCTTCACCGCACGTCCGCATGTGTTCGTCGGCGAGCACCATCCGCTTGCGAACCGGAAGCTCCTTAAGACGGATGATCTTGCAGCCTATCCGCGTTATTCGTTCGAGCAGGGCAGTGTGAACTCGTTCTACTATGCCGAGGAGCCTTTCGCCGAGCTGCCGCACGAGAAGAAGATCATCGTCAGCGACCGCGGGACGCTCTCCAACCTTCTCGCGCACTATCAGGGATACACCATCTCAACCGGCATCCTCTCTTCTGAGATGCTCACCGGCATCGTCGCTATCCCCCTTGAAACCGACGAGGTGATGGATGTCGGCTATATCGTTCACAGCGAACGGAACCTCTCGCCGCTTGCGCAGCGCTATATCGAAAAGCTCAAGCTTTTCATTGAGGAATATGAAGTCGGCTATTCAGGACTTTAGGCACTTAGCACGAAAGGAAAGGCAATGACGGTACATCAATCTGTTGCGGAGCTCATCGGGAACACCCCGCTCGTGGAGCTGACGAATTACGAGAAGAACCATGGGCTTCAGGCAAAGATCATCGGAAAGGTGGAGCTCTTCAATCCAGCCGGTTCGGTGAAAGACCGTATCGCGAAGGCGATGCTCGATGCAGCCGAAGCTGAAGGGCTTCTCAACGAAGACACGGTTATCATCGAGCCGACGTCCGGAAACACCGGCATCGGGCTTGCGGCAATCGCGGCGGCACGCGGGATGCGCATCATAATCACGATGCCAGAGACGATGTCGGTGGAACGTCGCAACCTCATGAAAGCCTACGGTGCCGAACTCGTGCTGACCGATGGCACGAAGGGCATGAAGGGTGCCATCGCGCGTGCGCAGGAGCTCGCCGAGGAGATCCCGAATTCTTTCATTCCCTCGCAATTCACCAATCCCGCGAATCCCGCCATCCATGAAGCGACGACGGGTCCCGAGATTTGGGAAGCCGCCGAGGGCAAGGTGGACATCTTCGTTGCCGGCGTGGGAACCGGCGGAACCGTGAGCGGCGTTGGGGCTTATCTGAAATCAAAGAATCCCGCTATTCAGGTGGTTGCTGTGGAGCCTGCCGGATCGCCCGTGCTCTCTGAGGGCTGCGCAGGAACTCATAAAATTCAGGGAATCGGCGCGGGATTCGTTCCCGACACGCTGAACACGAGCATCTATGACGAAGTGCTTGCGATCACCGACGAGGAGGCTTTCGCGGTTGGTCGCGAATTGGCTGCCAATGATGGGCTGCTTGTGGGCATCTCGTCGGGAGCGGCGGTCGCAGCGGCAACCAAATTGGCCGAACGTCCCGAGAATGCTGGAAAGACCATCGTCACCGTTCTTCCCGATACGGGCGAACGGTACCTCAGCACGGCGATGTTCAATTTCTAAGGGCTTTAATGCCAAGCCCCGTCAATCGGAGGTTTTGCTGAGAGGCGGGGCTGTCGATTTTGCCGATGATCGCTGATCGAAGGTTTCCATTTAGCAGTTACCCGCATAAACGTATGTCAGATGCCGCCTCGCCACCTCGACGAGGCGGTAAATGGTATCCCGCGGTGTCGGTGGACGATCGCAGAGGCGATGGCACGGATGGAACCTGCTCAGATGGTAGGGAATATCAGGACTCAGCGAGGCGAGCCACGAACTCGCCGCTTCGATTTCGCTATCAGCGTCGTTCATATCGGGAATCACGAGCGTCGTCACCTCAAGGTGGCAGCTCGGGCAGGAGGCAAACGCTTCGATCGAGCGCTTCACGCAGGAAAAATCGCCCCCGACCCATCGATAGAACTCGTCGGAAAATCCTTTAAGATCGACGTTCGCGGCATCAATGAGGGGAAGCAGCTCCTTCAAAGGGCGGGCGTTGATCATGCCGTTCGAAACGAGAACGTTCTCAAGCCCCGCCTCGTGCGCCAACGTGGCGCAATCGCGCACGAACTCATAGCCGACGATCGGCTCGTTGTAGGTGTAGGCGATGCCGATGTTTCCGCGCTCGCGCAGGTCGCATGCCAATCCAACGAGCGCCTCGGGCGTTATCTCACGCCAGCTCGCTTCCTCCGCGCAAGCCGCGGCGATGCTTGCGTTTTGGCAGAACGGGCAATCGAGGTTGCAGCCATAGGAACCCACTGAGAGGACGAACGACCCCGCATGGAAGCGCGCGAGCGGTTTCTTCTCAATCGGGTCAAGGGCAAGCGATGTCACGCGACCATAGTTCTCATCCATGATGCGCCCCTGCTGTGCCATGCGTGCGCGGCAAAACCCGCGTTCACCCTCGGCAAGCCTGCAAAGATGGGGACACAGCGTGCAGCGCACTGCCGCTTCTCCGCTTTCGGTCGTAAGGGGCTGCAAAAACTCCGAGAAAGGGGAAGCGGCGCTCATCGCCATCACGCCTCGCGTATTTTCAGGTGAAGCTGCCACCCGAAGCCATCGTGGATAGCGGCGGGAATTGTCAAGCCGCCGTTGCGCAGCGCCGCGCCCGTCATGAACTGGTCGGGATAGCTCGGAGGGAACATCTGCGTGAGCATAGTGGGGTGGTCATTGATTTTTTCGCGATGAAGCACATCCACTTCGTAGCAGGCGTCGTCGCGGAGCCCCTGAATCGCCACGTGGACGGGCGAAGGCCCTGAGGGGATGTCGTGATAGACCGCGCTCACGAGTGCCTCGGAGCCGTCGACGGCTGCCATCTCCCATACCGTGCAGTAGCTCTCGGCGGCGGAGCGCTCGGAGGCCGAGCCGATGGGGTGGCCCGATGCACCGTCGGCAGGCATGAGGCGGTAATAGTCGCCGTATTGGATGAGATCGGAGAAACGTCGGAAGAGCGCGATCTGCTCGGGGATCTGGCGCTTCTCAGCTTCCGTGAGCCTCGTGATGTCGAGCTCGTAGCCGAAGTTTCCCGCCATCGCGACGATGCTGCGTGTGTCGAGCGGCACGCTGCGCCCCGTCTGATGGTTCGGCACCGCCGAGACATGCGCCCCCATAGCGGAGATGGGATAGCCGAACGAGGTGCCGTATTGGATGACGAGGCGATCGTAGGCGTCGGTGTTGTCGCTCGTCCAGATCTGCGGGGTGTAATACAGCATGCCCGCGTCGAAGCGCCCGCCGCCCCCGCAACAGCCCTCGAAGAGCACCTCGGGAAAGCGCTGGGTGAGCGTCTCGAGGATCTCGTAGAGCCCAAGGACGAAGCGGTGTGCGAACTCGCCTTGATGCGCAGAGCCAAGGGCCGGGCTGAACTTATCGCAGATGCTGCGGTTGAGATCCCATTTCACATAGCTGATCGGGTTGTTGGTGAGCAGTTCGGTCATGTTCTCGATGATGTAAGCCCGCACCTCGGGGCGGCACAGATCCAAGACAAGCTGGCGTCTGTCGAGTGCGGGCGCCCTGCCGGGCGCCGTGACGGCCCAGTCGGGATGTGCGCGGAAGAGATCGCTGTTCTCCGAGATGCTCTCCGGTTCCACCCAGATGCCGAAGAGCAGGCCGAGATCGACGATTGATTGCGCGAGCTCGTGAAGCGGTCCGCCGAGCTTTGCCTCGTTGGGCGCCCAATCGCCGAGGGCGCGGTCGTCGTTGGAGCGTTCGCCATACCAGCCGTCGTCCATGACGAACAGCTCGATTCCGAGCTCCTTCGCCTCTTTCGCGATCTGGATGAGCTTCTCGCCCGTGAAATCGAAATAGGTGGCTTCCCAATTGTTGATGAGCACGGGGCGCTGCTTGCTCGCCCATGGGCCGCGGCACACATGCTCGCGAATCGCGCGGTGGAACTGCCGGCTCAGCGCGCCGAGGCCCGAGCCGCTATAGGAGAGCACCGCCTCGGGAGTGGTGAAGGTTTGCCCCGGTTCGAGCGTCCAGCAGAAGTTGTCCGGATGGATCGAGCAGATAAAGCGCGTTTGGTCCATGGAGTCCTTCTCGACCTCCATGAGGAACTCGCCGCTATAGAGAAACGAAATGCCATAGCATTCACCGGCGATTTCGTTCGCCTGAGGCGAGCAGATGATGGAGAAGGGGTTGTAATGATGGCTGCTGATGCCCCTCACGCTGCCGATGGCTTGGATGCCGTGATGGATCGGCTCGCGCGAAAGCTCCCGCTCGTGCGCGTGATGTCCGAAGAAGGTCATCCAATGGTAGGCGCCGAAGGGTATGTCGAGGGTAAGCGAGGCCGCCTTCTGCAGCGTGATCGGTTCCTCGCCGGTGTTCGTGAGCCGCGCCGCGCGGTTGATCACATCGCACTCATCCAAAACGCCGTAGAGAAGCTCCACCTCCAGCCCAGAGGCGTCGTCGCGCAACGTAACTGAGAGCGTTTGCGCCTCGTCTGGTTCGGCATGCACGGCGGGAAGGCCCTCAAGGGAATACTTCCCTTCGCGAACGGTACGGCCCTTCACCTTCAGGCGCGTGACCTGCGAGCCGTCGGGGTTTTCGGCATGCAGGCCGGTGATGCGGTAGTCGCCGCCGCCGAACGCGCTGTATTCTTGGGGAAGGGTGTCGAGCGTGTAAGTGCGATCGGTGTAGCCCGTCTCGTTCGGGTTGCTCGAGAAGCCGCGAAGCTCCTTCACGATCTGGGTGGACATGTCGGTGACGAGAGGCCCGCCCGACCCGCAGGCGTTTGCCTCGCGTGCTCCATTCCCTTTGCCCGCGCTTTCAGCGCCAACTACTGTTTCTGCGTCAAGCCTTCCGCCGAAGTGCGTATGGAGCAATGTTCCCCATTCATCGATCTTCATCTGATAGGAGGTGTGTTTGGTTGAGAGGGTGATGAGGTTGCGTGCTTCATCGAGGATGATTGCCATTGGTCGTTGCCCCTTGCTCGTATCGGTTGTTTTCTATTCACTTCGCAGCGCTTCCACCGGATCTTTGCGGCTCGCCGATGAGGCGGGCACAAGACCCGCGATAAACGTGAGGATCACGCTGATTGCCACCAAGATGAGCGCAGCGGTGAAGGGAAGCTGCGCGATGTTGGGCACATCGAAGGTGTTGTAGACGATGATATTGGCGGGAATGCAGCCAAGGGCGGTTATCGTCACACCGAGGACGCCGGCCACAAACCCGATGATCACGGTCTCGGCGTTGAACACCTCCGAGATGTTGCGCTTGGAGGCGCCGATGGCGCGCAGGATGCCGATCTCCTTGCGGCGCTCAAGCACCGAGATGTAGGTGATGACGCCGATCATGATCGATGAGACGATGAGCGAGATGGCGACAAAGGCGATGAGCATTGTCGAAATCATGTTCACGATCTCGGTGACCGAGGCCATGAGTGTGCCCACGAGGTCGGTGTAGGTGATCACCTTTTCGTCTTCCCCTGCCTCATTCATGCGCTCGTTGTAGCTGTCGAGGATGTTGATGACCTCTTCCTTCGCATTGAAGTCGATGGGGTAGATGTCGATGCGCGACGGCTCATTGAAATCGGCATAGCCGAGCGTGGCGAGATTGCCGTCGTAGGAGGCTTCCTCGGTGTTCATCATCGAGGTCATGAGGTCGACCATGTCGTTTTCGCTCATGTTCATCTGGAAGGCGTCGGCGAACGCATCGGCGTCGATATTGATGGCGGAGGCCATGCTTGCGCCGAGCTGGTTGATCGCGTTCTGCATGGCTGAGACCACCTGCTGCTGCATCGCGGTTGCCATGGCCGTCATGTAGGTTTCCATCGTGGTCTGCATATAGCCCTGAAGGGCGGCAGCCACCTGTCCCTCCCAGTTTTGATCGGTGGCGATCTGGCTCACGCCGGCGGCGATCTGCCCTTGGATGAGCGGCTGGTCAAGGTATTCCGCGGAGGTCATCGGCTTGGCGTCGGGGTCGCGATCGGGGTTCGCGTAGAACCCTTGGAGGTAATCGGCGTATTGCTGCATGATCTGCGCCATGAGCGCCGAGACCGCGGGCGTCGCCGAAGTGAAGTCGATGCCGCTCATGAGCTGCGACATATCGGGCGCGGGAGCGGGCGGAAGGCTGCCCGCGATGGAGGAAAAATCGATCATGTTCGACATGTCCACCGCCAGCGCGCTCTCATCGATGGTGAAGGCCGCCTGAAGGGCCTCCGAATTGATGGTGAAGAGCGACTGCATATCGAACTCGTTGTCCGGCTCCTCCTCACCGAAGGCGCGGCCGGTGAACACATTCACGCCCGGCTCGGCCAGCTGATCCTTCACGATCTGACTATCTGCGGCATATTCCGCGATGTGGGTGACAAGCGAGGCGGGGTAGTTCAGGCCCGGCTGAAGCATCATCGCATTCGCATCTTCCTTGGGCTTGACGATGCCGACGATTGAAACATCTTCGCCCGCCTCGATGAGGCCCTTCAGGTAGGAGTTGTCGTCGTATTTATCCACCCATACGTCGTAATCGGCGTCGTAGGTGTAGTAATCCACGGCGTTCACGAGCTTGAATTTCACGTCGAGGATGTCCTCATAGGGGATCGCCGTGATGTCGTTCGGGACGTCGACCTCTTCCTCCGCGGCGAACTGCTGCACCATCTCATCGAGTTCCTCGGGGTCGCGCAGGCCCATCGTGTAGAGCATGAAGTCGCTCGTGCGCCCTGTTTGGGAGACCACGAGCACGATCTCGTTGTAATCCTCAGGCCAATGGCCGGCTAGCACATCGTATTGATCGACGTAGAGGCTTTCGTCCTGCGGCATCTTGAAGAAGACGTTCGTGCTCATCGTCATCGAGAGCAAGTTCGAGGTAGAGGCGGTGGAGCCGAGTCCGAGGGCGGCAAGCGAGCGGTCGGGATTCACCTGGCGGAGGTTGTCGACGTCCGAGCTGAAGAGCTGGGGCGCTACATTATAGGAGTATTCGATGGAGTTCACATACGGCTCGATGCCGCTTTCGCCGCTGTCGAGATATTCCTTCAAGGCGGCGAGGTCGTTTGATCCCACCGAGCCGAACATCGTGGTCATCATCTGCGCGACGCCCACTTCGCCTCCCGGCGTGCCGGCGGATTCTCCCTCGTCATTGGCCTCGTTTGCCTCGTTGTCAACGGCGTTCGCGTTTTCATCGGAGCCGTCGGCGCTCGGTGCGTCGGTGTCGTCGGTGCCCGCCGCTCCCACGAGCAGCGAGGTGAGATCCACTCCCGAGCTCATGATCTGGAGGGGGTATTCGGAGAGCGTCTCCTCCTCGACGTTTTTGATGTAGGCGTTCACACCGTTCGCCAGTGCGAGGATCGCCGCGATGCCGATGATGCCGATCGATCCCGCGAAGGCCGTCATGATCGTGCGGCCCTTCTTCGTCATGAGGTTCTTGAACGAGAGCGAGAGCGCCGTGAGAAACGACATCGACGTCTTGCGGATGGTCTTCTGGCTTTCCCGCATATCCTCTTCGGTGGGGTTGAACGGGTCGGAATCCGATGTGATGTGCCCGTCGGAGAGATTGACGATGCGCGTGGCGTAGCTCTCGGCGAGCTCGGGGTTGTGCGTCACCATGATGACGAGGCGATCGTTGGCGATCTCGGTGAGCATGTCCATGATCTGCAGGCTCGTCTTGGAATCGAGTGCGCCCGTCGGCTCGTCGGCAAGCAGGATCTCAGGGTCGTTGATGAGCGCCCGCGCAATGGCAACGCGTTGCATCTGGCCGCCTGAGAGCTGGCTTGGCTTTTTGTTCATGTGCTCGGCGAGCCCCACCTTTGCGAGCGCCTCTTTCGCCCGTTGGCGGCGCTCCGTTTTCGAGACGCCCGAAAGCGTGAGCGCGAGCTCCACGTTGGCGAGCACGGTCTGATGCGGGATGAGGTTATAGCTTTGGAAGACGAATCCGATGCGGTTATTGCGGAAGGTGTCCCAATCGCGATCCTTATAGCGCTCGGTTGAGATGCCGTCGATCACCATGTTGCCCGAGTCGTAATGGTCGAGCCCGCCGATGATGTTGAGAAGCGTCGTCTTGCCCGAGCCCGACGGCCCGAGGATGGCGACGAACTCATTGTCGCGAAACGCGATCGACACGTCGTTGAGGGCGACCTGCGTGAAGTCTCCCGTTGTATAGGATTTCCTAATATTGAAAAGCTGAAGCATGCCCCAAACCCTCTTTCTGTTGTTCACCGATAAGTGTATGCCAACGGCATGGCGAATCAAATAAGAGCGTGGGTTTTTCACGGTCTTTTCCACGTTTCCTTGGAGGGAGGAGGGTGTTCGACTCGGCGATTAGCGCTATGATGATCGCAATCGGTTTTCCCTTAAGAGAAAGGCTTCGAAAATGGATCAGAAGGTCTATGAATTGTTGAACGATCAGGTGAACAAAGAGCTTTACTCCGCTTACCTGTATCTTTCCTTCGCTGATTACTATCGCGAGGAAGGCTTAGACGGCTATGCGAATTGGTATGAGATCCAGGCCCAGGAAGAGCGCGACCATGCGATGATCCTGCGCAACTATCTGCACGACAACGGCTGCAAGGTGAAGCTCGGCGCTATCGCCGCTCCTGACAAGACGTTCGCGAACCATCTTGAGCCGCTTGAGGCAGGGCTAGAGCATGAGAAATACGTGACGTCGCTCATCAACGGCATCTATGCCGCTGCCGTCGAAGCGAACGACTATCGCACGCAGCACTTCATGGTGTGGTTCATCGACGAGCAGCTTGAGGAAGAGGTAAACGCCGAGGACATGATCACGAAGATGAAGCTCTTCGGCAGCGATGCCCGCTCCCTCTACGAGCTCAACAGCGAATACGCCTCCCGCGCCTACCATGTACCGACCCCGCTAGCATAGAAACTTTATTATCTCGATAAAATTTATGCCCTCTCGTCCATCTGGATGGGAGGGCATAGTTATTAAAGACGTCCGGTGCCTCTTAAGCGTCTACAAGCACTTATTCCTGAAAAGTTCCTTTTTCGCTTACTCCGATTTTTGCTCAGGCGCAGGGGTGGGGCTTTGCTCGGATACGGGGGAGGAAGCTGCAGGTTGCTGCGTCACGGGCTGCGCAGGCTGTGACACCTGTGCCTCGGCGGTGTATGACGGCTGCGCGTACGCTTCCGGCTGCGCTCCATAGGCTTGCGCTGCATTCGGGTTCATCGCGACGTATTGGCCGGTCGTCGGATCGTAGCCATACACGTAGTCCTGCTGTTGCGCAGCCTGACCGGAGGTCTGCTGGTAGACCGGCTGATAATAGACGCCCTGTGATTGTGCCGCAGTGGCTTCGTTCTTCGCTTTGTAGGCGAACACAGTGAGGATGATCATGATGATCATGGTGATGATGCGGCCGCTCAAAAACGAGACGATGGAGCCAGCGAGGGACCACCCGAAAATGCGGCCATAGCGGCTGGAATCGCGCGCTCCCGTCATGCCGAAGATACCAGCGATCAGGGTGACGACGGACGTGATAAGTTCGCAGACCAAGGCGATCCACCCCACGGAGAATATGAGCGAAACCATGTCGATGACTTGGCTCGGTGTCACGCCGGACATGCTGAGGTTATACGACAGCTCGGGATCGCTCTGAATCTGCTGGATTATCGCAGCACCGATCACTTGGTGCCCGAGCGCGAGGGCGATAAATCCAAAAAGAACGCCGCAAAGGCTCAGGATGCTCAAAACGATCACGGCGATGCTGAGACCCCGTAACGTGTTCGAATACTGATTCATGGCCTGCTCCTATCTTCAGTTGCCGGTCAATATGGTCAACTGACCGGCTTGTTGAATGAATCGTGCTCTATGGTAGCACAGCGCAATTTTTGCCCTTCATAAAAGCCACAATGTCACGCGGCGGACACTTTTGCTGCAAAAAGGGCTTTGATTGAGCTCAATGCAGTGAATCGCGATAACAGGGGGACTTATTCATAATACATCTGCTTAATGACGAGCTGTTCTGTCACGCATGGCATGAGTCCCCCATAAAGGTTGATGCTTGGTTTTACGATTGCGAACCTTGTGGGGGATTGTTCAATCGAAGCCTTTGGCTACTATACAATAGTGCGTATTGAAAGATGCGCCTTCTGCATGTTGACGCTTGCTCGCAAAACATTGTCGTAAGGGGTAATCGTCGGAGGGGAAATGCAATACATGAGTCAGGCTCAAAACCATTTCAGGCAGCTCTATGCGTCTTTTTTTAAACTGAGATTCCTCATAGCTTCTCTCGTTTTGTATTGGACTTATATACATGTTTTACTTTATAGCGGCGAGCTTGATCCCATGATCATGACGCCTACGCGAGATTTTGCATTTGCCGATTGGCTGTGGACGGTTTCTCTATCGTTTAACGTCATTACAGTGCTTTGCATCACTATACGTTTATGGCGAAAGGACTCGATTTCTTTCGAGTCGCGGTTCATCCTCTGTGGGCCGCTGGTTATGTTTGTTGGGATTTGCATTATTTTGATTAGCTCGATTCCCGTTGTCTATTTTTGGGAAGTTCTTTGTTTTACCGGAACCGCTTGTACGGGAATTGGGCTTGGTTTTGTCACGATGTATCTCGGTTTTCTCCTTAGCAGAAATTCTACAAAAGACACTCTATTTTGCCTTGCCGTATCTGCTATCGGAAACCCAATAGCATGCTTTATCCTAACGGCAGTAGATCAGTGGCTTCTTTATCTTATCTTGGCGCTTTTGCCTTGGGCTATCGTTGGGCTTATTCAAAGGGCATGGAAAACAATCTGCGACGATCAAGATCAGGGCAGCTCGGTGCAATCTTCCGAAAACCTCGGTGCCGCAAACGGACTCAGTATTAAACAGTTTCTTATTCCTCTCGTAATATTAACGTTCGTCATAGGGTTTTCATTGGGCGTGGTTCACTATGTCACTTTTGTTGATTCGGCTTGGTCATTTGAGAAATATCTTTATCTTCTCTTAGCGGTTTTTATTTCAGGTCTCTTGTTGTTAACGATCATCAATAGATTCACAGTCAAAAAATCGATTTTTCCACTTTTCCTTTCAACGATTATTGTGGCTGCGGGGTTTCTTACATTTATTCTTCCTGACATAAATGTGAATGTCACGATTACCGTTCACAGCCTTGGTTTTTATTTTTTCGATTATCTTATCTGGGCTTTGGCGTCTACGTATGCTCAAAAAAGCGGCACAATCTCAAAAATGTTCATGACCGTTTATTCGGCAAATCAAGTAGGTCAACTTCTTGGAACATCATTTGGAAATTGGCAGCTGTTCGACCTGACAAGCCAAACAGCATACACCATAATGGCAGCCGCAATGGCGTACATTTTGCTTGTCATTGCAACTGCAGTTTTGCTCAATATGAGTCGTTCGTTGAGCTTTAGTCCAACAAACCGTGCCAAAGATATACTTTCTCTTTGTCAAGAAATAGCCCATCAATACGGCCTTACTCCGCGTGAGACAGAGATCATGTGCTTGATTGTGAAAGGTCGAAGCCGTTCTTATATAGCAGAAGAATGCTCGATATCGGCGGAGACGGTAAAGACTCACATCAACCGTATCTACGGCAAACTGAAGATCCATTCGAAACAAGAGCTTCTCACCATCGTTGAGAAGAAGGAAGATTTGGTTAATGACAACTGATGTGTGTCCCCCAAAGGGGTTGAGCAACTATGATCTTGAAAAAGACTGTCTTAAGGGGGATTTCGCTTTTTCGAGGATTTCTCTAGGGTAAAGCATCAAGCTGCAGTAAGCAGTTTCAAACATTTGCCCACGAAAGGGGAAGTCATGGATGTAAGCAGGAGGAATTTCTTAAAGGTAGCGGCCGCTTCCGGTTTGTTCGTTACTGCAACTGGTGCAGTAGGGTGTGCTCCCGCAAGTAATCAGTCGAACGAGAATTCGACGGCAGCAACAGAGGCGGCAGGTAGCACAAAAGCAGTAGCAACTGAATTTACCGGCCATACATGGGACATCAAGCCGGAGCCCATTACCGATATTGCGGCGACCGAAGATTATGACGTGGTGGTTGTTGGGGCCGGTATTGCTGGTGTTAACGCCTTCGAAGCAGCATCGGAAGCTGGAGCAAAAACGCTCCTTATTGAGCAATCGGATAAGATCACCGCGCATGGCGCCTATAATGGATGCATCAACGCAAAGATTCAACGCGATGCAGGCATAAACATTCCCGATCCCGATGAAGCAGTGAAGCTTATGTATCGCTTTGCTCAGCAAATCGTCAATCTTGACCTTCTTCGCACGTGGGCATATCGTTCTGGTGAAGTGATGGATCATGTCGTTGAGCTTGCTGCTAGCAAGGGGATCGATGCGGCTATAGCCGTTGGCCAAACAGCAAAGGGCGACTGGGATACCAATCCCGAGCCCTGGCGGGAATTCAGAACCTCTATCTTTTTCAATTCGACCGGAAATCTTGGCAACGCAGACGAAAACGGAGATTACCCTGAGACGTATCTTCTCAACGCACTTGGTGAAATCGGCGTAGAGAAGGGCGGCACGATTCTTTATAACACGAAAGCCGAACAACTTGTCGGCGATGCGGCTTCCGGCGTTACTGGCGTTATTGCAAAGACCGAGGATGGCAGCTATGTTCAATATAATGCCTCGAAAGGCGTCATTTTAGCGACCGGCGACATCTCAGGGAATCAGGAAATGTTGGATGTTTGGGCACCCATCGCAAATGGTTCGGATGTTTGTTTCTATTTCCCTGAGGGTGGCAACCATGGCGATGGAATCCTTATGGGTAAATGGATTGGCGCCGGTCTCTCGAAAGCTCCCGCCGCGCCGATGATCCATCCCTATTCGCTTACGCTCCCGTTAACCGCGCTCGATCAGTCATGGCTTGCCGTGAACAAAAATGGTGAACGATATGGATGCGAGACTCCCTATGAACCTTTCATCACGAACGCTCGTATCGTGCAACCAGATGGTCTCGGTTGGTCTATCTTCGATTCAAACTATCTTGAGCATGTAAAGAGACAGCATCCTGATTCATGGGAGGATGTTATGGCGGTCTCCGAGCCGTTGATGCAGCCAGCACTCGATTCCGGAGAGCTTCATATGGGCAACACACTCGAAGAACTTGCCGAATCGCTGGGAATTCCGGCCGATACGTTTGTGAAAACCGTTGAGCGTTATAACGGTTATTGCGATACGGGCGTTGACTTAGAGTTCAGCACGCCGGAACGCTTCCTCGCTTCCATCAAAGAGCCGCCTTTCTATGCGGGACTTGTTCCGACGAATATGCTTTGCGTTCCATTTGGTCTTCACGTCGATCGAAACTCTCAAGTGTGTACTGACGATGATCAGCCAATTGAAGGTCTATACGCAGTCGGAAATGTTCAAGGCGACTTCTTTGCGTTCTCTTATCCAGTAACTTGCCCTGGCATCAGCCATGGTCGTTGTCTTACTTTCGGGCAGCTAGTAGGCAAAGCAGTTGCTGAAGGAACCAAGATCAACTCATAAAACATCAAAAACATATCTTGTAGATATGGCGCATGCTTCGGATAACTGAGCGGAGCATGCGCTTTCGCATGTGCAATACCGTGCAGTTGTTTAATCCACTATAGTTTTCATGAGTTCTGTTGAGAGGGTTGATCGTTTGTGGCCGACAAAAGTTGTAGAAACAAGGCATCATAGCTTGGCTTTTCGAATTCGATAGTGCGAGCATGGAGCTCATTCTGAAAAGCCTCCACTGGCGATAATCTATTGGAGCCAAGAAGGATAGCTTAGCGTGCATCACGTCCATACTTCAGAGTGCCAAGGCCATAAAAAGATCGTTGTGTCTAGAAATGGAAGCCCTGTATGCGCATGAAATCGAAACCGCCTATGCAACTGATGCCCAATCCCGCGCATACGTTCGGGATCTTGACCTTATTCGGACTGTTCGATGCGACCTCGTAAGTTACTAAAGTTAAGCCGGAGGCCAATGCTTCGGCACATAGCCAAGCATCGGCATGCGATTCAGCCTTGAACTCACGAAGAGCGCGGGCGCTATAATTCTGGTGATCAGCCCAATCGCACACCGCGAGATATCTCTCAAGCGTTTCGTCGGTAGTCGGCATCACCTGAACTCCTACAAGACCCTCCACCCATTCTACGAGTGGGTCTTTGTAGCGTTTCAGCTCATCGAGGACAGTTTGATGGAGAATCGCCGTACCTGATATGAGTAGTTTGCCGAGTTCATACCAAAAGCTTTCGAAGATGTCTTGCGGTATGTGGTTTTCGCTTGTAATGAAGATATTTGAGTCGAGGAGGTAGTGTTCCATATCAGGCAACCTCCTCGAAATACCGCTTGAAGCTCGGCGCGTTCATTCCTGTAAGATAGTAGGCATCCCTGTAGCTTAGATAATCGGAGTGAACAGCCGTACGAATAGCGTTAGAAAAGACGGTGCCCAACTTGTATTGCTTGTTATAAAAATAGTTCCCGCCGCCTTTACCGGACTTAGTCTCCGTTAGTGCTTCGCTTTTGTAGCGTCGATACAGGAAATAAAACGTTCTTTCCGTGATGAGTCCGGTGTCCTTCGCTTTGCGGGCAACAACCATGAAGCTGACCTTGCAGTAACGAGAGATGACCTGAACTTTGGCGTACGGATCGAGATCGCTGTTCTCCCAGTAAGTCACCAAGGTGTTTGTCGGGACAAGGAAGTCTGCTGCGACAGAGTTGCAGAAACGCTCCATGGCGATGTCTGTATCCTCATCGTCTGGGGCATTGCTCACGCCGGTCTGGAAGAAGGCAAGATGGCAAAGCTCGTGCATAAGCGTGAAAATCTGTGCGGTTTTCGTGTCCCGCCCGTTGATGAAAATGATCGGCGCGATTCTATCGGACAGTGCAAAACCACGGAATTCGGAGACGTCAAGCACACGATGGGTGTTGTCATTCACAACGCCATTAATTACGACGGAAATGCCTACTGCCTCTATGCTGTCTTTGAGCATCTTGAGAGCCTCCGCAACGCTTTTGCAAGAAGCTGCCCAATCATCTTCAAGTTTGAGCAATGCATGTAGATCATTGACGATTTGAGACTTTACCCCATCGCTCAGCGGCGCATTACTATAAGAGCCGACAAAGTCGATCGGAGCAAATCCTTCGTGGAGGAAATAGCCTTTCATCCAATCTTGCCTGCTGAGCATCGCATCGATGGTATCAAATAGCTCTGGGCTCGGATCTTGCGCAGGTGTATCATCGACGGTACGAAAATCGGTGATTTGCAGTGCATAGTTGGGAAGATCATCTGCGAAGAGCTCACTTACGCTCACATGCATTTTGCCTGCGAAGCTACGAAGCTGTTTAACAGTAGGTGTCCAAGAACCATCGAGCCAGCATGGATACTTCGGGAAAGCCTTGAGAATTTGCTCTTCGCTGAGACCGCTCCGGCGTACGGCCCACTTAAGCACTTGTGAGTTCAATTGTGCCATTATACGACCTCCCCTCCGAACAAATCATTTAACCTTGTCGAGCTATTCTATGTCTTCCCGCATTTTACCGAGTACCACATTTCGGACAGAAGCAATATTCTTTGAGCCATAGTCTGATTCTACCTATCTCGTTAAAACAAACCCGCTGCGCACATCGCGAGGATCCATGCTGGTTTACTACGTCATTTTCGCCAGCGCGGCGGCAAAGAGGCGTCACTCGTCCAGCAAGTCATTCGTTCCCTCACGGTGAAGCGTATAATGATGCAGCGGATAAACTGTTTTTATAGCAAAGGAGCACGTCGTGTCAGAACAGCCCTCTCAGCCGAATCAAGCGTATACTTCCGCGCAATCGTATCCCGAATCGTACACCGATCCCGCATACGGGAACCAGACGGCATATCAGGGATACTACCAGCCCACGGGTCAGGGGGCGAACCAGCCGTATGGGCAGCAGCCGACCTACTCGCAAGGACAGCAGCATGGCGCTGGATACAACGCCTCCGCCGCAGGGACGCCCACCTTTGAGATGACGAGCACCGACAGAACGCTTCGCCTCGTCGCGTTCATCTTCAACATCATATCCTTGGCCGCCTCGGCGCCAGCCATCATCCCGCTTGCCTGGACGATTCCCATGTCCGTGATCTCGTGGGGCATCTATAAGGGCAAACGGGCGAACACGGTGGCTTTCGGCGTCTGCGACCTTATCTTTTTGAGCCTCATCGGTGGCATCCTGCTCCTCTGCTCGAAGAAAGACCGATAGGCGGGCCTCGCCCCAGCTTGGGAAAGGAGCTGTGCGATGCCGATTGATCCTTCTGCGCTGGACGGAATTGAGCGAAAGGCCCTCGAAACCATCGAGCTCCACGGGTTGGCGGACGGGGAAACCGCCGTGCTGCTCATGGTGTCCGGCGGTTCGGATTCCACGGCTCTTGCCTATGTGTGCGAAAGCCTTCATCGAAAGGGCAAGCTCGGGCTGTGCGGCATCGTTCATGTGAACCATCACCTTCGCGGCGGGGAATCGGATGGTGATGCGGAATTCGTATCGGCCCTTGCCCACCTTCTTGGCATGCCGTTCTACTCCTATGACGTAAACGTGGCCGATGAGGCCCATAAAAGCGGGAAGAACGTGGAAGCCGTCGGGCGCCAGCAGCGCTATCTTGCCGCCCACGAGGCTCTGGAGCAGCTTTGCCTTCGTGCGGGATGCCCCGTTCGCGACGGACGCATCTTCACGGCTCATACGGTGGATGATCGCATCGAGAACTTCTATATGCGTTCAATCGTCGGCACCGGACCGGGCGGCTTTCGCGCAATGCGCTATCGAAACAACGCCATCGCGCGGCCCTTGCTCGACATTGGGAGAGAGGAGCTTCGCGATTATATCCGCGAGCGGGCGCGGCGTGCCGAAGAAAAGGGGGAGAAGGCGCGTGAGCACGATGCGGCTCGGAGCGAAAGTGCGCGGGTCGTGCGCGATGAGGGCGGAGCACTTTGGCGCGAGGATGCCACGAACGCCCATACGGATCGATTCCGCGCGTATGTGCGCCATCGCATGGTTCCCGTGGCGAAAGAGTGGAACCCCCGTTTTGCCGAAACGCTTGCGCGGACGATGAACCTCATTGCCGACGAAGACGACTATTTGACCGCAGAAGCGGCGCGCCTTGCGCATGAAACGCTCGTTGCGGTGGGGGAGCCGAGCGGTTCGGAAGAATCTGCCCATCGGACGCAAGGGGAGGATGCCCTTCAGGGACAAAGTGAGCACGAAGAACGTCAAACGCAGAATGGCATCGAGCGCAAAGACGAAAATCTCCGAGGGGAAAACGATCGTGCCGCCTCCGAAAGCCTCGGCGATTTCGGCATGTCCGGTGTGACGCAGAAGGGCTTTCGCCTGCTTCCCGCGTTCGGAAAGGCGCCGCAGCCGTTGCAGAAGCGCGTGGTTTTTCGCGCGCTCCAATCGATGATCGGCCCTGATGCGCGCGTTGAAACCGCTTCAATAGACGCCGTTCTCGGCGCATTCGACGACAAAGGCATGCCTCAAGGCGGCTACGTCAAAAACATCCAAAGCAACATCGCGGTGAGCGCGAACAAGCGCGGCGTGCTCGTGGAGCCGATGGAGGATTTTCGCGTGCGGCGAAAGCGGGCAGATGGCGACCGGCCTTCGAGCTAAGATATGCGATGAAGCGCGCAAATCCATAAACGGGAAAGGGAATCGCCCTCATGGCGGACGGTAATCACATCAAAGACAATCGAATAAAAGAAGTCGCCCAAGCGGAAGCGAACGACCAACCACATGGAGATGACCGAGAGGCGAAAGCGAACAAGCAACAAACTGAAGCGAACAAGCAACAAACGGAAGCAAACGAAACCGTTTCCCTCACGATATTGCTCGCGAGCAAAAGCCCCCGCCGCAAGCAGCTCTTGGAGGATGCGGGGATCGCCTTCAGCGTGAGGCTTCCCGAAACGCCGGTTGACGAGGCGCTTGACGATGACGAATGGGCCGACCCTGCCGAGGCGTCGAAGAAGCTTGCCGAGAAGAAGGCGGGCGCGGTCGTTCAGGAGCTGCTTGCCGCAGAGAACGTCGAAGCCAGCAAAGGGCTCACGCTTGTCGTCGGCGCCGACACCATCGTCGTCCTCGACGGTGAGGTGTTCGGCAAGCCGCGCAATTATTCGCATGCGAAGGGCATGTTGCGCAAGCTTTCGGGAAGGACGCATGAGGTGATCACCGCCGTCTCGCTTTGGCTCGTGGAGATCACCGCTCCCGACAAAGTATCGGTGGGTTTTCGCAGCTTCACCGACGCAAGCGCGGTGACGTTCAAGGCGCTTTCCGATGGGGAAATCGACGCCTATCTGCACGAGGGGGAATCGTTCGACAAGGCGGGGGCTTATGCCGCGCAGGGAAAGGGCGCCGCGCTCATCGAGCGCGTCGATGGCGATCTCGACACGGTGATCGGGCTCCCCGTTACGCGCCTTTTGAGGGATTTCCCCGAGTTCTTCCGTGGATTTCGCGTGGCGTGACCCAGCTGTTTCCGTATTGTTGGCGTTCTTCGCGGCCTGTTTGGTAAACTTCACTCTGAGCATGTAATACAAAGGGGATTTAAGAACGACCAGTGGGAATGAGAGCATCGACGTGCATGAGGATATAGCGCAGGTTCTGTTTACGGAAGACGAGATCGCGAAGCGGGTGGATGAGATAGGTGCCGCCATCACGGGCGACTATGCGGAAGTGGCGGGCAATCGAGGGCTCGTGATGATTTCCGTTTTGCGCGGCGCCGCCATCTTTATGGCCGACTTGGCGCGTGCGGTCCGCCTGCCCGTCGAGATGGATTACATGGCGATTTCCTCCTATGGCGACGGCTCGAAGAGCTCGGGTGTCGTGCGCGTTTTGAAGGACATCTCCACCGACATCGCGGGGCGGCATGTGATCATCGCCGAGGATATTCTCGATACAGGGCTGACGTTGAAATACCTGTTGAGATACCTCGCCTCCCGCAATCCCGCATCGCTCGAGGTCGCGACGTTTTTGCGGAAACGTACGAGCGATCAGGCGGAAATCGCCTGCAAGTACATCGGCTTCGAGTGCCCCGACGAGTTTATCGTCGGCTATGGCCTCGATTATGCGGAGCGCTATCGCAACCTTCCCTATGTGGGCGTTCTTAAAGCGGACGTTTATCGATAAGGCATATCAATGGCAGATAATAAGAACCAACAACAACAGCTCCAGCCGCCGAGTACGCGCACCACGATGATCACGGTCATCTTGCTGCTGCTTCTCATCTTCTTCGTCGCGAACCAGTTCTTCAACTTGAACAATCAGGAAAGGGCGACGACGGATTCGCTGATAACGAGCGAATTCGTGCAGGCCGTTGAGCAGGACCGCGTTGTCGAGGTGGTTTACAACGCGGGCGAATACACCGTCAGCGGCACCTACTATCCGGCTGCCACTGCCGGCGCGACGGCGGCGGACGCCTTCAATGGGGCCATCCAATCGATGAATGCCCGCATGGCGCTCGTGAAAAACCCGATCACCAATACGGTGCTCGCGGGCGTGGGGACGCGCGATTTGGCGCCGGCGACGTTGGGGACCTTGCACAACTACACATCCACCTACGTCGGGCAGGATTCCCTCGGAGAGCTTCTGGCCGAGCATCCGAACGTGCAATACGAGGTGGAGCTTCCGAGCCCCTGGGTCTCGGTGCTTGCGAGCCTGCTTCCCATTCTGCTCATCGGCGGCATCCTACTCTTTTTCTTCTTCTCGATGCAGAAGGCGAACAATTCGCAGATGAACTTCGGGAAGAGCAAGGCGAAGAAATCGCTTGAGGAGCGCCCCGACGTGAAGTTCGATGACGTGGCGGGCGTCGATGAGGCCGTGGAGGAGATGCAGGAGATCAAGGATTTCCTCGCGAATCCGGCGAAATATCAGTCGATGGGCGCGAAGATCCCCCGCGGCTGCTTGCTCGTCGGCCCTCCGGGCACCGGCAAGACCTTGCTTGCCCGGGCGGTCGCCGGCGAGGCCGGCGTGCCGTTCTTCAGCATTTCCGGCTCCGATTTCGTCGAGATGTTCGTCGGCGTCGGCGCCTCGCGCGTGCGCGATCTGTTCAAAGATGCGAAAGAGGCGGCGCCCTCCATTATCTTCATCGACGAGATCGATGCGGTGGGCCGCCAGCGCGGCACCGGCTTGGGCGGCGGCCACGACGAGCGCGAGCAGACATTGAACCAGCTGCTCGTTGAGATGGACGGTTTCGAATCGAACGATTCCGTGGTGCTGATCGCCGCGACGAACCGCGCCGACGTGCTCGATCCGGCACTGCTGCGCCCGGGGCGTTTCGACCGTCAGATCGTGGTGGATACGCCCGACGTGAAGGGCCGCGAGAAGATCCTCCAAGTGCATTCGAAGGACAAGCCGATCGGCTCCGACGTCGACCTTTCGGCAATCGCCAAGCTGACGCCCGGCTTCACGGGCGCCGACCTCGCGAACCTCATGAACGAGAGTGCGCTTCTGACCGCGCGCCGTGGCAAGAAGATCATCACGATGCGCGAGGTAAACGAATCGATGGAGCGTGTGATCGCCGGCCCCGAGCGCAAGGGACGCGTGCTTGATGAGCAGACGAAGCACACGATCGCCTACCATGAGAGCGGCCATGCGCTCGTCGGGCACAACCTTACGCACGCCGACCCCGTGCACAAGATCTCGATCATCTCGCGCGGCCGCGCGCTGGGCTACACGCTTTCCATTCCCAAAGAGGACAAGGTGCTGAATTCGCTTTCCGAGATGCGCGACGAGCTTGCGGTGTTCCTTGGTGGCCGCGTCGCCGAGGAGATATTCTGCGATGACATCACGACCGGCGCCTCCAACGACCTCGAACGCGCCTCGAAGATGGCACGCGCGATGGTGACGCAATACGGCATGTCACCGCTTGGGACGCAGGTGTTCGGCCAGCCGAACCATGAGGTGTTCCTTGGGCGCGACTACGGCAACACGCAGGATTATTCCGAGGAAACGGCAAAGCGCATTGATGACGAGGTCTCACGCATCATGCGGGAGGCGCACGATCGCGCCTACGAGATCCTCGACGCGCGTCGTGACCAGATGCATCTGATGGCCTCGGTGCTTTTGGAGCGCGAGACGGTTGAGGGCGAGGCGGTGAAGGCCCTGCTCGACAACACGTGGCAGGACTACCTTGAGCACGAGGACGAGATCATTGCCGCGAAGGAGCGCGAGGAGGCGGAGGCCCGGGCACGCGACGAGCGCCTTGCCGATCCGAATTGGAAGGAAGAGCACGTGGAGCCGGGCGACCAAGACCCGAACGGCCCCTATCGTCCGGCGGCGCTGATCGCGCAAGCGCCCTCTGGGGAAGAGGCGGGCGCTAGTCCGGCTGGCGCTGCGGGTGCGGCAGACGAGAATGCGGGAAACGATTCCGCGGGTGCTGGTGCTGGTGCCTCTGGTGCTGGTGCCGCCGGTACGGGAAATTCAGCTGGCGCGAACAGTGGCGAATCCGGCGAGGGGGAAGCGAGCGAGCCGAGCGATCTCAGCGCGCCGCCGTCTCCCGACGAGCTCTCCTCTCGCGGTGTCGATGTGTTGGTTCCCGAGGGTGGCGAAGCTCCTGCTGCCGGTGGGAAAGAAGCCGAAGAGGCCATCGACTGAGTGCTGGAGAAATGCAGCTGAGCTGTGGCCGTGAGCGTCAGCAGAGTAGTGGCTTGCCGTAGCTGAGCGCCTGCTCGGCCTGCTCAGCTTGTTCGGCACTTTTGAAACGAACCTTACGAGAAAGCATTTGCCCATGACATGGACATGCTCGTCCTTTTCCTTTGAACTTGAGAAGCCCCTCATCATGGGGATACTCAACCTCACGCCCGACTCCTTCTCGGATGGCGGCTCCTATCCGATAGAAGAGGCGGCGCTTCGCCGTGCTCATGAGATGCGTGATGAGGGCGCTGCCATCATCGACGTCGGGGGAGAATCGACGCGCCCCGGCTCTCGGGAGGTTCCGCCTGACGAGGAATGGCTTCGCATCGGAAGCGTCGTAAGGCGGCTTGCCGATGAGGGCTTTTGCGTGAGCGTCGATACGCGCCATGCCGAGGTGGCTCAGCGTGCGGTTGAGGCCGGTGCGGCGATCATCAACGATGTGTCGGGGTTTCGCGATCCGGCGATGCGCGCGGTCGCGCGGCAAGGCGACGCGGGACTCGTGGTGATGCACATGCAGGGCGAGCCCGCCACGATGCAGGAGAATCCTTCCTATGGCGATGTGGTTGCCGAGGTACGTGCTTGGCTCGCCTCGCAGGCCGTGCTGCTTGAGCGTGAGGGGATCGCAAGGGAGCGCATCTGCTTCGATCCGGGCCCAGGTTTCGGAAAGACCGCCGAGCAAACGCTTCAGCTCATGCGTCATATCGATGAAATCGCTACGCTCGGCTATCCGGTGATGGCGGCCGTTTCGCGGAAGAGCTTTTTGAAGAGCGTGTACGACCCGCAAACGTTTGATGAGCGCGATCACGTATCGGCCAAGGAGGCGGTCATGGCATGCCGCCTCGGAGCCCGCATCGTCCGTGCGCACAACGTGGCGCTCACAAAACAGGCGTTGGAAGAGGCGTTTGGTGGACTTTCGTATTGAGACCTATGAGGAGCTGAAGTCAACGAACGAGGTCGTGCGTCGGCGTTTGCGTGAGGGTGTGCCCGAGGGGTTGGTGGTCACCGCGCGACGTCAAACCGCAGGACGCGGGCGCATGGGGCGCGTTTGGGAAAGCCCGGCCGGAGGCTTGTATTTTTCAGTTGGCTTGAGGCCTCAGGTGAGTTCCGAGCAACTTGGTTCACTGAGCTTGGTGACAGCGATTGCGATGGCGCGTGTGCTGCGGGAGTTCGTTTCCCCTGCAAACCGTGCGCTCATCCGCATCAAATGGCCAAACGACATCGTGTGGGGCCCTGCATCTGAGCCCTTCCATAAGCTTTGCGGCATCTCGCTGGATGGTTCTGCGGACGGCGTGTGCGTCGGCATCGGCGTAAACGTCATCGCGCCTGCTGGAAGGCCCGAGGTTTTGGGGAAAAATCTTCCAATCTATCTGGGCGATCTCGGTTTTCAGGATACGGACGTTGATCATGCCTGCAACAAAATCTTGCAGGCTGTTCTCTCGGCGTTTTCCCCGCTTTACGAATCATGGCGATCCGAAGGGTTCACGTCGTTCGTCTCGGCCTACCAAGACCTCTCCTTGCTTGATGGCGAGCTCGTGCAGGTGCATAACGAAAGGGGAGGGCTGACCGCGCAAGGGCACGTCGTCGGCATCAATGAAAACGGCTGCCTTCTCATCGAAGCCGCCAACGGCACGTTGAACGCCATCTCCTCAGGCGAGGTCTCCCTTCTCAAATGACTCGCCGCATTCGGGATTAAAAGTTTGTATTGATACATCCTTGGATGTACGCGAACAATCATGTTGGTACGAATACAACTGAGTTTGTATGCGAACAATCTTCGATGTACGCATACAACCCGCGATGTGTGCGTACAATTCAAGCGTTTGAGAAAAAACACCTCGCCCTTTTGGGCGAACGAGCACCTATGGTGAGCTCTTCAGGAGAAACTAACGCGAAGAACAATTGAGCAAAGCTGATTATCTGGTCTTGCTTGATAAGGTTCTCGATGTAACGAAAAAGGAGCTGAATCAAAATGACCCAGCTCCCATGTGCCGAACGACGAAGTACTTGTTGCTATTCGTTCTCAGCGATGTACTTACCTGTCAAATAGCCAAACGTGATGCAGTTCATACCGTAATTCTGCCCAGGAATCTTAAAGGTGTATGTTCCGAAATAAGAGTCGCCGATCATTGTGCCAACATTGTAGAGACCAGGAATCGGGTCGTCGTTTGCGTCGCAAACCTTCATATCAAGATCGGTGCGAAGCCCGCCGAGTACCGTCAAAACACGAGGGCTCATCTCGCCAACTGCGCCATAGAACGGAGGAGTGGTAATCGGAACGAGGAGATCGGCACGTTTGTAGAAATCGGTGTCGACGCCGGTCGCACAGAACCCGTTATACTTGTTGATCTCATCGATCGTCTCTTCAGGAAGCCCCAGGAGCTCGATTACCTCTTCGATCGTGTCGGCTTTCACGTAGTTTTTGCCGTCAACCATATCATCCCACTCGGCGATCTTTTCTTCGGCGGTAAGGAAAGGCATGCCATAGCCGGTTTTGGTTCCAGGCCAAGGCTGTCCAGTCTCGCCATAAGCGGAGTCCCAAATTTGGAAAACCTTGTTCTTATGAGAGTGGAAAGCTAGCTGAAGGAAGTTGGAACCGCCGGTCAATGACTCGTTGTAGAAGCGCTTTCCTTTGTAATCCAACAAGCATCCCATTGAGTCTGCACCAGGGCTTGAGCAGCTTGCCATGGCGGCATTCGGGAAGGTCTTCTGCCATGCGGCGCCGACCCAGAGTCCCATTTTCTGTCCCATGCCGGTATAAAGGCCGCCATAAACTTTACCGTCTTCGGGGTTGAAGTTTTCGACGTCGTAATTCGTGATGAATTCAGCTGCTTGGGGGCAATAGCGTGTCATCATGTCGCGATCGACCGAGAAGTCTCCGGTTGCCAGAACAATCGCTTTTGTACCGACGAATTTCACATAATTGCCATCAGGGTCGGTTGCGATAACTGCGTCAACGCGACCTTCGGTGCCGTTGGGCACGCCGCCGCGAACTAATTGCTGGGCGGTGGTGTTGTAATAGATTTCGACGCCGAGGCTTTCCGCTCGGTTTGCAAGCTCCTTGACGACAAAGGGCTGACCGTCGCCGCAACGGCGCATCTCATCGTCGATCCAACCGTGCGTTGCAAGCGGGTCCCAGTCCATTCTTGTTGGATCGTCAAGCTGTGCGCCATGGACGACTTGTTCCAGCCAAAGCTCGTATCCGCCGGCCTCATCCATAATATCGATGAGCCAGTTCATCGTCTCTTCGCTATGCTGATACCACTTGTACCATTTATCTTGATCGATATTGAAACCGTTTTGACCCATATGCTCTTGGATAAAGGTGTCGGGCTTCACTGGTTCAAGCCCGAGGCTCTCACGGTATTTACTATGGAAAGCGAAATTTGAGCCCCCGCGCGCCATAGGGCCAGATCCCATGGCGAACACGATGACATCGGCACCTGCTTCTGCGGCGGCGACTGCCGTGCAAAGCCCCGAAGTGCCAGCGCCAACAATGATAATCTCGGCTTCTTTCGTATCAGTGATCTGATCCTCGGAAATTGGCTCTGGTGCGATCTCGAATGCCCATTTCTGTTTCACGGATTCTGCTGTCAGCCCTTCGTTTGCTGGGGAGCCGCTAGCTCCCGCAGATGTACTTGTCGCAGACCCAGAATTGCTGGAAGACGGGCTGCATGCGGCGAGTGCGCCTGCGCTTGCGGCTACTGCTCCTGTCGCCAATGCGCCTTGTAAAAATTTACGACGTGATAGCTCCATAGTCTCCTCCTCTTTTCGGATTTGCCTTCCACTGCTTTGACAAGCTTGCACCATGATAGAAAGCACACGTCAAATTGGCTCCCATCAAATGGGGTATTTTGAAAATTCTTGCTTCAGGATCGCCAGGTAAGGGAGACAATAGACGAGAGTTCCATGGGGGTTAATTGAAAGATTTCATGGGACATTTCCATATTGATGAGAAAAGCGTTTTTTAGGGGAATGTATGAGTCAGGGGATAAAGCGGAGGGTCTTCGCTGCTTGCAGTTGGGGATTGCTTATGACGATGGTGACGGGTAGTCGCGTGACATCGTTAAGTGGTTCCGACTATTCGTTTTCACTCAATATTGCTCTCGGTATGTTTGCCTCTTTCGTCAGCTGTTTCGTCATTGGTTTCTTAAGCTCAATTTCTCGGAGATCTGTGTTTAAGCCTTCTGCGCTTACGTTTGTATACTTCACGGCTCTCGGCTTTGTTCTCATTGCTTTGGAGGGATCTCAACTCATGGGCGTGGGATCGTTTCTCATGGGATGGGGCTTGGGGTGCGGCTACCTTGCTTGGGGATATATCATTTCGCGAATGTCTTCGCAAGAGATCACATTCTCAATCGCGCTTGCATACTTGTTGTGGGGTATCGCAAGTTCCTTGCTGACGCTATAGGACAGCTATGCTCATCGAATGATGGCTCTTCTCGTTTTGCTTGCCATTGACTCTGTGTTTCTTTTCGTCGCTATTGGAAAAGATCCGCTGTTGCGAAAATCCTTCTTTCGCGAAAAGAAGGGAAGTGAGAAAGAGGAATCCTATTTAGAGCAGGATGTTGAACCAGCAGCACGAGGGCTCGCGCTCATTCGACTTGTAAGCGCGGATATTTGGCAGCCTATTATCGTTGTGGGTGTCCTCGGTTTTTCCAGCGGTATTCTTCGAGCGTTTAATGCTGCTGGAGGTGTTGATGCCTTTACCTTATCTCTCGTGCGTTTGATTTGTTCTGCGATGATTTTCCTTCTCAGTATTGTTTTCATACGTAAGCATTTGAGCTTTAAGAGCAATCTGCTCTCCCTGATCTTATTGGTGCTCGCTTCTTCGGCATTTTTGCTGTTACCGGTAGTTGGAATTTCCTATCGCATTATATCGGCTCTCATCATTGATGTTGTTTATCTATTTGCTGGGATGCTCCTCGCAATACTGAGCCTTATTGTTGGTTGTCGCACCAGAGCTCCGATTCTCTCCATGGGCCTTGGCCAGGGTATTCCCACTTTCTTCACGACTGTAGGCTTTCTCGTTTTCGTGATGATCGGCCGACACATTTCAAACGAAAATGAAATTCCTTGGATCGTCGCCGTTGTGACACTCTATGCCATCATCATGGTCATTATTGTAATGAACATTCCTCAAGTAAGAGGGAAGAGGAAAGATCAAAAAGAGCAAAGACCCGCATCGCGTATCTTTGATTTTGGAGATAAAGAAGTAAGCAGAATGCCGATTGTTGTTTCAATGTCGGAGAATGATATACGATCCAATAAGCAGCTCACTGAGGTGTATCTTCTTTCAGATCGCGAAATGGATGTTTTAATTCTTGCGTTCACCGGACGCAATGCGTCATCAATTGCAGATGCCCTCTTTCTTTCAAAGGAAACAGTTCGAACTCATCTTAAAAGCATCCATAAAAAACTCGGGGTTCACAGCAAAGAGGAATTGCGCGATTTCGTAGAGCAGCTACTGACGTCAGGATCTTCCGTGAACTCGAAACGATGAAAGGGGGGCTGGGCCAAAATGACCCAGCTCCCATGCGTTGAGCGGCGGAATGATTTACCGCTGTTGCCGCTGCCGCTACGCCTGTCGCCGTCGTTGCCGTAGCGGCCGACGTCGTTGTCGCAGCCGCAACCGTCGCTTACTTGATGTAATCCGCCATGGCCTGGCCAGCCAAGCGGCCGGAGGCATAAGCGAGGCCGGAGCAGGTTCCTCCCACGTCGTAGTACGGACGGCTGTAGAGGCTTCCGTTCTCCACGCCCGCAATGTAGAGCCCCTCGATGACGGTGAAGTCGGAATGCAGGGCGCGGGTGTACTCGTCGGTGCGGCAGCCGCCGAAGGTGTTGAAGGCACCGGGGTTGTACTTGAAGATGTAGTACGGGCCTCCGGTCTCCACGGGGACGAGCATTTCCTTCTGCTTGTTGAAGACGGGGTCGTAGCCATCGGCGCAATAGCCGTCATAGGTCTTCACGGTCTCAACGAGTTCGGGAAGGCCGAGCTCATCCGCCAACTCTTGGATGGTGTCGGCCTTGTGCACCCAGCCGAGATCGATCGCGTCTTGCAACTTGGTGTCGAGGTCTTCGATCGGCGTGCTGTAGAGCAGCATGCCGGATACCCAGAACTCAGGGCTGCCGATGAGCTGGTAGTAGCCTTGGGTCTTGAGGCCCTCGATGATGTCGTTGCCGAAGATCGCGTAGTAGCGCTCGGCGTGCAGCGTTGCCTCGCCGCCGCCAGCCATTGAGGCATTTGCAAGCATGTATTCGTTCACGAAGCGCTTGCCGATCTGGTTCACGATCAGGCCGCCATAGAAGGCGCAGCCGAGAAGCGGCTCGCCAAGGTTGAAGCCGAGCTCGGTGGTGGATCCGAAGATGTCGTTCATGCCCATGCCGTGGGAGTTCTCCCAGAAGCCGCCTGCTTCTTGACCGATCTTGATGCCGTAGCCGGTCTGATAGGGAGTTGAGGAAGCGACGATCGGCATGTCGCCGTAAACCTGCGCGAGCATATCGGGGTTGGCAATGTAGCCGCCGCAGGCGAGGCAGGTGGCCTTCGCCTTGAAATCGATGATGTTGCCGTCTTCGTCTTCAGCCTGAACGCCCGCGAACTTCTCGCCATCCATGATGGCGTGATGGGCCTCAACGCCGAAGCGGAACTGCGTCCCGAAGTTGTCTTCCAGATACTTCTGGAAGATTTGGCTCTTGTCGGGAGTGGCAAACAGATGCACGTCCATAAAGCCGATGCTATAGCGGTCGGCGCCGAGCGTGAACTCCACGCCCATGTCCTTGAAGATCTGGATGGTTTCGGGCATGATGCTCACGCAGTTGCGCAGAAGCAGCGCGTTCACTGACCAGTGCGCGAAGTCGATCATGCGGGCGAACAGATCCTCGATCGAGAACTCTTGGCCGAGCTCGTTTAGCTCGGGGGTCTCGACAGCGCAGGTGCCGCTCACCATATTGCCGTTGTTGTCGGTGATCGAGGGGCAGTTGCCGATGACAAGGACGTTCTTTGCGCCTGCCTTGCCGGCGGCATAGGCGGCCATAAGCCCTGCGCCGCCGCAGCCGACGATCAGGATGTCGCTCTCGACGGTTTCCGAGGCCGTCTGCAGCTCAGGAGCGTTGCTCTCCGCTGCGGTGTTGCCTGCGCTTTCGGTGCTGGCATTTCCCGTGCCGGCGCTCTGGTTGGAAGCGCATGAGGCGAGCAGCCCCGCAGCCGCAAGCCCTGCTGCCGAGAGGGCACCGCCCTCAAGGAATTGCCGACGAGATACTGATAGATTCCCCATTCGTTACCTCCTTATCTTTGAAAGGGATAAGGTTATGGTAGACGAATTATGGAGAAATTGTGATAAAGCTTTCATGGGAGCCTATAAAGAAACGGCATAAGATGCTTGCATGCTGACTGAATCTTCATACACAAGGACGCTTAAAACTACGAGCGCTTGTCCAATTCAGCGAGGAAAAGCCCAAGCGTCGGATTGCCGTTCTCCTTCGAACACACCCAGGCAAGCGTCGCCTCATACGGTGGCTCGACTATTTCCAGCGCGCGAAGATCGCTTTGCACGAAATGAAGGACGCTTTTGGGAACTACTTGGGCGCCGAAGCCCATGCGCATGAGAAACCACGCCATGTCCTGATCTTCAGCGAAGATGATGTTTTCACTGAGCTCGGACATCGCCGCATCGTGCGGTTGGGCGGAAGGAACGGTGAAGCTGCGGTCGGGAGATGCGAAGATCAGTCGATAGGATGCGAGCTCTGCGCGCGTGATGCTCCCTTGGCTGGCATGCGGGTCGGTGGAATGAACGATGAGATAGCAACGATCGGTGCGTTTTCCGTGGGCCTCCAGCCGATCATCGAGATAGGGATCGATGCGCATGAAGCACAGGTCGTATTTCCCTTCGAGCATCTGCCGGGTTGAGAGATCCGAGCTCGCTCGTTGGAAGAAGAGCCGCACCTGCGGGTGGCGCTTTTTGAACGCCATGAGCGGTAACAGGTCCTCGCTTTGAGAGGAGCCGAACACACCGACGGTCAGCGTGCCGAATGATCCTTCGTCGATCTCTCGTCCGCGCACTTGGGCCTGCACGAGCGTTTCGAGCACCTTCGCCGCTTCGGAATAATATGCCTTGCCGGCCTCGGTGAGCGCCACGTTCGCGCCGTTCCATTTGAGAAGGGGGAATCCGAGCTCCTTTTCAAGCGCATGAACCTGTTGGCTCGCATTGGGCTGGGTGATGTGCAGCTCATCAGCTGCCCTCGTGTAGCTTAAGTGGCGTGCCACCGCCTCAAAGCAGGCAAGTTGCTCAATTCTCATATTCCCTCCTCGACACCGCTAAGCGCCTCTGAACCCGAGGGCCTGCCGATGGGCTGCCCTCGTGCTCGCTCTTATTGTAGGGAATGCGTGCGGCCATTTTGCAATTCGTGTAATTATTTAGTACGCGATAAACAATCGTTATATGTGTTGAAGCCCGCACTGAAAGGACTACAATGAAAAATTGCGCTTTTCAATGGATGGGGCGTACGACGATAGGAAAATGACGATAATCACGAAGAAGCATGCATATGTCAGACGGAAACGAACAAGAGAAAATGACGCCTTCAAGCAATGAGCCGCATCGCGGCCTTTCCGGCGGGGCGCGCGACGCAAAAGTCACGCGCATGGGCACGGCGTCCATTCCGCGCCTTATCACCGAGTTCGCTATTCCCTCCGTTGTCGGCATGCTCGTCAACGGCTCCTACAACATCATCGATTCGATCTTTTTGGGCAACGCCATGGGCGAGCTGGGGCTTTCCGCCGTCACCGTGGCGAATCCCATCATGATCGTGTTCATGGCGCTCGCGATGCTGCTCGGCAACGGCGGCAATGCGCTTGCAGCCCTCCGCTTGGGCGAGGGCGACCGCATCGGCGCCGAGATCAGCCTGGGAAACGTCGTCACGACGAGCATCATCCTCTCGGCGGCGATCGCGCTTCTCGCAGCGAACCCAGCCATCCTCGATTGGCTCCTGACGATCTCGAGCGCCACCGATGACGTGCGACCCTATGCGCGCATCTTCATCCAGATACTCTGCTTCGGCTTCATCCTGCAGCAGATCGGTTTCGGCGTGAACAACTTCATCCGCACCGCAGGCGCTCCGAACCGCGCGCTCGCGACGATGGTGTTCGGCCTTGCCGCGGCGACGCTCTTCAACTATTGGTTCGTCATTGTGCTCGGCTGGGGCGTCGCGGGCAGCGCGCTTGCCACCCTCGGGGGTCAGGCGTGCTCGTGCGGCGCGGTGCTCTGGTATTTCATCTTCACGAAGAACGTGCCGCTGAAGCTCCATGTGCGCTATATGAAGCTGAACGCGCAGGTCGTTTGGCGCATCGTCGTGTTCGGCCTGCCGAGCTTCGCCATCCAGATCGGGATGGCCATCGTGAATTTCGTGCTGAACTACCAGCTGGTCATCTATGGCGCCCAGAGCGTGATCGGCGCCGACGATGCGCTTGCCTCCATCGGCGTGATCAACCGCATCGGCGCTTTCACGGTCATGCCGCTCATCGGCATCGCCGTGGCGCTCCAGCCGCTTCTCGGCTACAACTACGGCGCACGCCTCATCGCGCGCGTACGGAAGACGTGGTGGCTCGGTGTGGCTGGCGCGACCGTGTTCAGCGTGGTCATGTGGCTCATTCTGCGGATTTTCGACACGCAGATCATCCAAGCGTTCGGCATCACCCACGATCAGCTTCTGAACTTCACGATCTTCGCCCTGCAAGTCCAGTTCCTCATGCTTCCCTTCGTGGGATTCCAGATCGTGACGTCGAACTACTTCCAGGCCACCGGCCAGCCGGCGAAGTCCATCTTCCTCTCGCTGACGCGGCAAATTCTTTTCCTTGTGCCGCTCATCATGGTGCTTCCCGGCATCCTACCCTCAATCGCCCCTGGCCTCACGGGCCTCGATGCCCTCTATTTCGCGGCGCCGATCTCGGATTTCCTCGCGATTTTCACGACCGCCATCTTCGCGGTGTTCGAGATAAAGCGCCTGAAAAAGCTCGAAGCGGGCGAAATCGAAGCGAAGTACTGATCTCCGCTGCTCTTACGAACAGTGCATACGATAATAGCTGCGGCTTTGCGTAGCGCTCATTCGAATAGCTCATCATCGGAAATGGCATCGGGATCGATGGCCCTGAATGCTGCATAGGCTTCTTCGCCGATCGCTTCATCGAAGGGAAGTGAACGATGCTCTTTGTCGGCAATGTGCGGTTCGCGGTTTGGCAGAGGGAGGTGGCCTTTTTCTATAAAGCAAACAAGCCGGAGGGCATCCGGCTTGTTTGAAATCTTAGAGCAGCCATTTCCATGCGGGAACGATGTGGACGATGCCATCGCCTGATTCTACGTCTTCTTCGTCGTCGATGGTCACGAGCCATGACTCATTGACCTGAAATTGCCTCATCGCGGTCTCAAGAGATGAGATCTCGCGCTCTCTGGTTTTGCCGTCGCCAATGTCCACGCAAACTTGAACGATCTTGGGTTGTTCCAAAGCCAGCGCATCTCCGACCACAAAATCGATCTCGTGGCGTCCGCCGTTGTTCACGATGGCTTTCGAGATCCCGCCTATCCGAGAAGTCGCTTTATCCCTTCTCAGCTTGTTGAACACCGCCGTCTCGAGTCGCTGTCCTGTATCGAGGGCAGGGGCAGGTGAGAAGGCGGAGAACAGTGCTGGGTCTGCCGCGTAGACCTTTACCGACGAACGCGCGTTATCCGAGAGCGAGGAAGAATAATTGCGAACGCTGAACAGGAGATACGATTCCTCATAATAGGCAAGGAGCTTGGAAAGCGATTCCCTGCCGACGGAGACTTGGCGGCTCTTAAATTCGTTAAAGGTTTTGTTGATGGACAATTCCCTTCCCGATGAGGCGATGCACCGCGCGAGGAAGAGGGAGGCGGCATAAGGGTTGCCGAAGCTATAGCGCTCAATCACATCGTAATTGACCGTGCGGTTGGCGTATTCTTGCAACAGCTGTATCGCATCGAGCAATTCGAGATTTTGGACGGGGATGAACCCTCCGCGGTCGAGATAACGATCGAAAGAATTTCGCAGTTGCGCTTTTTGGGCTGCCGTGACGGCGCCCATCTTTCCCGTGAGAAGATCCTCCGATATGGGCAGACGGTGAAATCGCAAAAATTCGCTGAAGCTCATAGGGAATATCTCGCGGGGCAATGATCGACCACGAAACTCGCTCGAAAGCTGAGCGGAGAGCATCTTCGACGACGAGCCGGTGATATAGATGGTGGCCTTTTGGGTGTCCACCATCCTCCGCATGAAGGTTCCCCAATCGGGAATCTCTTGGATCTCATCGAAAAAGAAGAAGGCGCCTTCTGATTTCGCCTGCGGGCGCATGGCAAAGTAGCTCTCGATCACATCGTTCAGCACTTCTGTCTCATAGGGCTTTAAGCGTTCGTCGTCAAAGTTGAAATAGAGGATGGATTTGAGATCGTAGCCCTTATTGAGGATGCGATGCATCTCTTGATAGAGGCGATAGGTTTTTCCGCAGCGGCGAACGCCTACCAGCACCTTCACGAGGTTTGAACGTGCGGGCTCGAGGACATCGCCCAAAGACACATCTCGCTCAAACACCGCAGGAATGCCCTGTTCGTAAAACTCGGCGAGCTTCTCATCGATGATGCTGCGATAGCGTGATCTCATCAACGACCTCCGTTATAGGGGATTTTTTGTGAGAACATAATAAATCTTGACTTCGTAGAAGACAAGATTTTTAAAAACTTGTCGTCACAGAAGTCAAGATTTTTAAAAGTTGCGGTGTTCTGGCGAACGTCTTGCGCCAACAAGGGCGGTTTGTATAGTCACAAAAAACAAGCCGGAAGGGCATTCCGGCTTGCTCAAACACAGAGGGGACAAAACGTGCCGTCTTAAGACATCTTGAGAAGCGCGCCCTTCTAAACGAGCACCGCTTCGCCCTTCGCCTCTCAGCCAGTGTTACGCTTTGAAGCGGTAACCATATCCGCGGACGGTCTCAACGAGCGAAGGGTCGTAGCCCGCGGCGGCGATCTTGTCGCGCAGGCGCTTGACGTGCGTGTCGACGGTCTTCGTCTCGGTGAGATACTCCCAGCCCCACGCGTCGCGCAGGAGATCCTCGCGGGAAACCACCTTGCCGGCACTCTTCATGAGGCAGGCGAGCAGTTCGAACTCGCGCGGCGTGAGATCGATGTCGCCCTTGTCGCCGGAGGCGGTGTGCGCATCCTCGTCGAGCGTGATGCCGCTCGCGGTGATCGCGTTGCTGGCGCCAGGGTATTCAGCCCCTTGCCCACGGCGCAGCAGCGCGCGGACGCGGGCGATAAGCTCGCGGATGCCGAAGGGCTTCGCGAGGTAGTCGTCGCCGCCGATCTCAAGCCCGACCACCTTGTCGAGCTCGGTATCGCGCGCGGAAAGGAAAAGCACGGGTGCGTTCGTTTTCGCTCTCAGTCTTCGGCAAAGCTCATAGCCATCGATGCCGGGCAGCATGATGTCGAGAATGAACAGATCGTAGTTGTTCTTGCTCGCGTAGGCGAACGCGTCCTCGCCATTGTTGACAACATCAGCTGAATAGCCTTCCTTCTTCAAGGCATAGCTGACAAAGTCGGTGATGGAAGGCTCGTCATCTACCACGAGAATGCGGCTGGGTGTGTCGGTCATCTTAAATCCTCTCAGCTCCTTCAGAGCCTCTTCCCGCTTCCATCGTTATAATAAAACGATGCTAGTATAACGCTAGAACCACCACCTAGAGGGGGTGTTGTAATCACGATGTTACTTGCTCTGGATATTGGCAACACGCAGACGGTTATCGGCTTGTATTCCGACGCGAAATCCGAGGAGCCGTCGCACACCTGGCGGATCGCGACGAACCGAAACGCGGCTGCCGACAACGTACGCATCGAGCTGCTTTCGCTCTTCTCCTATGAAGACGTGCGCGTCGAGGACATCGATGCCGCCGCCATTGCCTCGGTGGTGCCTGCTTTGTCGCTGGCATGGGCGGAGGCGATTGGGAAAACCTTGTCGATCGAAACGCTCTTCTGCACGGTGGAATTGGCGATGAGCGTAGGCGTTTTCACGACGGATTACCCGAACCCCCGCGAGATCGGCGCCGATCGCGTGGCAGATGCCATCGCGGCACGCTTCGTCTATGAGCCGCCCGTCGTCGTGGTGGATTTCGGCACGGCGACCAACATCGAGGTGATCAGGGGGGATGGCGCTTTTGTCGGCGGCATCATTGCGCCGGGCGTCCACACCTCGGCCGATGCGCTGTTTTCAAAGGCGACGCGTCTTGCAGCTATCGATTTGGCAACACCTCCGACATTTATCGGGCGTTCGACGGAACATGCGATTCAATCGGGAATAGTCTTTGGCGAAGCTGGTCGTGTCGATGGCCTTTTGGAGGGAATCTTCCGCGAGCTGGGGCAGAAGGCGCATGTTGTCGCAACGGGGGGCCTCGCGCCGACGATAGCGCCGTATTTGCATCACGAGGCGACGATCGATCCGAGCCTGACGCTCGCCGGTCTGAACCTGTTTGCGCAGGCGGTCAAAGCGATGAAGCCGTAGAGTGGAAGGAATGAAACATGGTTGACACCGTTTTCCTCAATGGTCTTGCAAGCAAGGATCCCACGCCGGGCGGCGGCGGGGCGTCGGCCTATGGCGGTGCGCTCGCGGCTGCTCTCGCGTCGATGGTGGCGAATTTGAGCATGGGCAAGGTGGAAGACGAGGTGGTTGATGCCAAGATGCACGAGATGAGCGGTCGCTTGCTCGTCATCCGCGATGCGCTCGTCGCGCTTATCGACGCCGACGCCGATGCGTTTCGCCCGCTTGTGGAAGCCTGGGCGATGCCCCACGAGACCGACGAGGAGAAAGCGTCGCGCGACGATGCCCTTCTCAAGGCCCAGGTCGGCGCCTGCGAACCGCCGCTTGAGATCATGAAGCTCTCTGCCGAAGTCGTTGAGATCTGCGATTTCATGGCCGAGCATGGGAGGAAGATCGCCGTTTCCGATGCGGGCGTCGGTGTGCTTTTCGCCAAGGCGGCTCTGTTCGGCGCAAGCTTGAACGTGCGCATCAACTGCCAGACGATGAAGGACGAGGCGCGTGCGAGGCACTACCTCGAGGACGTTGATCGTTGCATCGCCTCCTACGGTGCGCAGGCCGATGAGGTCTACCAAAAGGTCGTCTCGGTGATCTCATAGCCGAAAAGGCGCCTCGGCGAAGGATGCGGGGTTTTTGAGGAAAATCCCGAGAGGGCCTGCCCTGACGCAGCGTTGAGGGAGAATAGCCGTATGGGAAGCGGACTCTGCTACACACGAACAACGAATTCACCCGATGGCACCAAGCAGCTTGCCGCCACGTTGGCGCCGTATGTCCATGCGGGCGATGTCATCGTGCTCGATGGCGACCTTGGTGCGGGAAAGACGCAGTTCGTCCAAGGCTTCGCACATGCTTTCGGCGTGCTTGAGCAGATCGTCAGCCCGACGTTCAACCTTCTGCTCACCTATCGGGGAGAGCGCTTCCCGCTCTATCATTTCGATCTTTACCGCTTGGAAGAAGCGGCTCAGCTTGAAGACATCGGCTTCTATGAGACGATCGACGCCGACGGCGTCACCTTCATTGAATGGGGGAGCCGTTTCGCCGATGCGATGCCCTACAGCTATCTTCGCATCACGCTCAACGTGCCCGAGGAAGGCAAGCGGCAGGTGAGCGTCCGCTCGGTCGGCGATCGGGCGCGCCAGCTGCTCTGCGTGTGGGCAAACGATTCGAAATCGCGGCTCATGAAAAGCAGCGGAGCCGAATAGCCGTGGTCGCAACGGAGAAAAAAGCTTCGGCTGAAGCTGATGTTTTGGAGAAAGCCCAGCCGCCGAGCCGCCACGGCGGTGAACCGCTCGCGCTTCTTTTCGATACGGCAAACGAGACGATCGCCTGCGGAATCGCACGGTTGGATCGGCGGGAGAAAAAGGCCCATCTTGTCGCCTCCGCCCAAAAGATGGCCCACCGTGCGTCAAACACCCAGCTCATTCCGATAATCGATGACCTCTTGCACACGATGGGGGCCTCGCGCGAAAACATTGCATGCGTGGTCTGCGGCAAAGGCCCCGGCTCGTTCACCGGCGTGCGCATCGCCATGGCCACGGCGAAAGGCGTCGCCTCGGCGCTTGCGCGTCCCCTCGTTCCCGTCTCGTCGCTTGACGCGGTCGCGTGGGAGGCATGGGCGCGGGGCGTTCGTGGGAGGCTCTTCGTTGTGGCTGACGCCATGCGCCATGAGATATACCCGGCATGGTTTGCGCTTGATGAAGCGGATGCGCATCGCGAAAGCGCCGATCGTGTCGTGAAGGCGGAGGAAGCATTCGATGAGGCCCGTCTGATGGCGCCTTCCGCTATTGCCGGCGATGCCCTCGCCAAATACGGAGAGCTTTTTTCAGAGCTTGAGCGGGGGCAAGAGCACGCCCCAGAGCAAGCGTCAGGGCAGGGCTCGGGGCAGGGCCTTGGGGACGCATTTGAAGGTGCATCTGAAGAGGCATCCGCAGCGCTCTCCGACGGGTCTGCCGCGGTGATTCTTCCCGATGCCTACCGCGCACCGACCGCGCGGGGCCTTATGCTCGCCTTCGAGAACGCGTGGCGCGAGGGGTCGGCGGATCCTTTCGATTTCGATCGTTTCCATCCGATGCGCGCACTTCCTGCCTACACGCGGCTCTCTGACGCTGAGGAGAACGAACGGACGCGCATCGCGAAAGAAGGGGCGCAAAATCTCGCAACGGGCGTTGACGGCGGTATCGTCTGCCGACCGCTTTCGCGTGAGATGTGCCCTGAAGTCGCAGCCCTCGAGAGTGCGGTCATGGGGACGGATGCGTGGAGCGAGAATTTGGTTGCCGACGAATTGGGAAGAAAAGATCGCATATGGTGGTGCGCACTTTCCCACACACCTTCCGGCGATGAGGTGATCGGCTATGCCGGAGGCTGGGTGGTTGATGGCGAGCTGCAGATCCTCAAAGTTGGCGTTGCTCCCGCATGGCGTCGGCGCGGTATTGCCCGCGAGCTGCTTGCCCGCGTGAGCGACGATGCACGCAACCTCGGCGCCGAGCGGATGACGCTCGAAGTGCGCAGGGGGAACGAGGGTGCGCAGAAATTCTACGAAAATGTCGGGATGTCTGCGCTCGGCGTGCGTCCGCGCTACTATTCCGACGGGGAAGACGCCTGCATCATGCAAGGGACGCTTCTTGCTGAGCGCACGCAAATAGCGGGAATGGATATTCGCTCAAAAAATGGCTTGCAGAAAGATTCTCAGGTGCATTCGCCGCTCATTCTAGCCATTGAGACCTCATGCGACGAGACCGCTGCTGCGGTGATCGACGGCGAAGGGCGCCTGCTTTCCGATGTGGTGGCTTCCCAAATCGACTTCCATGCGCGGTTTGGCGGCGTCGTTCCCGAGATTGCGAGCAGGAAGCACATCGAGGCGATAAGCGGCGTCTGCGAAGAAGGGCTGGCTCAGGCGCATGTTTCCTACAATGACCTCAACGCCATCGCCGTCACCTACGCGCCCGGCCTCGTGGGAGCGCTCGTCGTCGGTGTCGCCTTCGCGAAGGGGGCGGCTTGGGCGCTCGACATCCCTCTGATCGGCGTCAACCATTTGGAAGGCCATCTCTATGCGAACAAGCTCGGCGATGAGGGCTTCGCGCCTCCCGCCGTGGTATCGCTCGTTTCGGGCGGCAACACGATGCTTGTCTTTATGAAGGATTGGGGCGATTACGAAACGCTCGGCTCGACGATCGACGATGCGGTGGGCGAGGCATTCGACAAGGTTGCAAAAGCGCTTGGTCTCGGCTATCCCGGAGGTCCGGTGATCTCGCGCCTTGCCGAAAAGGGCGATCCCTCTGCCATCGACTTCCCGCGCGCGATGTTGCACTCCGGCGATCTGCGGTTTTCCCTCTCGGGGCTGAAGACCGCGGTCATCACCTACATCCAACAGCAGAAGGCGGTGGGAAACGAGCTGAACCTTCCCGACATCGCGGCGAGCTTTCAGCAGGCGGTCATCGATGTGCAGATCGCGAAGGCGGCGCGTGCGCTCTCCCAAACGGGCGCGAAGACGTTTTGCCTCGGCGGGGGAGTTGCCGCGAATCCGGCCCTGCGGCGCGCCTATGAGGAGCTTTGCGCGAAACGCCATGTGAAGCTCGTAATGCCGCCGCTTTCCTCATGCGGGGACAACGCGGGCATGATCGCGCTCGTAGCGCTCGATCGCTTCCGGCAGGGCAAGTTCTTCGGCTGGGACGCCGACGCATATGCCCACGCCTCGTTGGACGAGCCCTATTAGCGCTCTATCATATATATAGCATTTGCGCCCGCGGGCTCTGACGATCTACGAATCGAGCGATTCCGAAGACGGCGATGGCTTTTCAAGCACCTCGTTCATCGAGCCGGTGCGGTAGCCTTCCAAATCAAGCGTCACAAAGGAAAAGCCGAGGTTGCGCAGCGCTGTGCTGAGGTCGTTTCGCAAAGGTTCTTGCGCGATCCTTTCAATAGCGGCGGGCGGCACCTCAATGCGAGCGATGTCGCCGTGTGAGCGCACGCGCGCCTGGCGAAATCCCGCCTCATGAAGGATGCCTTCCGCCGCCTCGATGCGCGCGAGCTTCGCGCTGTCGATTTGCTCGCCGTAGGGGATGCGTGAGGCGAGGCAAGCGTACGAGGGCATGTCCCAAGTGGGAAGATCGCGATAGCGGGAGAGGGCGCGGATGTCGGCTTTCGTGAGCCCCGCAGCGCGAAGAGGGCTTTCTATTCCCAATTCGGCGAGGGCCCGCATTCCGGGGCGGTAATCGCCCATATCGTCAACATTCGAGCCATCGATGACATGGGCGAAGCCGGCTTCTTTCGCCTGCCGTAGAAGCTCGCTGAAAAGCGCCCGCTTGCACACATAGCAGCGGTCGGGCGGATTCGCGCTAAAGCCCTCGACGGCGAAGGGGTCGAAATCCACCATAACTTGTCGTATGCCTTGCGATTCGCAGAATTCTTGCGCCGCCGCGATCTCGCTTTCGGGAACGAGCGGAGAACGTGCGGTGTAGGCGACGGCGCGCTCTCCCAACGTTTCGTGCGCGACACTCAAGAGAAACGTGGAATCCACCCCGCCGGAGAACGCGACGGCAACGCTTTCGAGCTCTTCAAGCAAGGCGATGAGGCGCTCATATCTCCCGCGCAAGGCGGCCTCCAATTCAGGAGCGCCGCCTTGTTGAAAGAGGGGTTTCGTGTTAGCGGAGGTCATGTTCTCTGCATGCTCCCTGCGCACCTTAGAACACCGCAACGACAGCGCCGGGATAGTTCTCTTCAAGGTACGCCCGCACCTGATCGGAGGTGAGCGCTTTAGCCAACGCCTGGATGTTCTCGTTGTTTTCGTTGCCTTCCTTCACGACGAGCACGTTCGCGTAGTTCTGTGCGGCAAGACCGCTTGTCTCTTCCACGGCGAGGGCCGCATTGGTATCGAGGCCGGCGCCGATGGCGTAGTTCCCGTTGATGGCGGCAAGGTCCACATCAGGCAAAACGTTGGGGATGTTCGCCGCTTCCGTGGGGATGAACTCAAGGTTCTTCGGATTGCTCGTTACATCCAGCTCGGTGGCGTTGATGCCCGCCGCATCATCGACCTCGATGAGCCCTTCCTGCTCAAGGAGCAGGAGTGCGCGCGCTTCATTGGTCGGGTCGTTCGGAACGGCGATCTTCGCACCATCGGGGAGGTCAGCCAGGCTATCGAGCTTATCGCTGTAAAGCCCTAACGGTTCGAAGTGCACGGCGACGACATCGGTGAGATGCGTGCCACGATCCTCATTGAACTGGTTCAGGTAGGTGATGTGCTGGAAATAGTTCGCATCCACATCTCCTTCCTCGGTGGCGGTGTTGGGAAGCACATAGTCGTTGAATTCGACGACCTCGAGCGTGATGCCCTCTTCCTCGAGAATCGGGGCGACCGCCTCGTTGAGGATCTGGGCATGGGGGGTGGGGCTTGCCGCAACGGTCACCTTGTTTTCCTCGGAGCCGGCGGACGAGCAGGCCGTCAGCGCCAGGGTGAGCGCAAGCAGAACGCCCGCCAAGGCGACAATGGGCAATTTCAAATTGAGGTTTCTCTTCGCGTTTTCCATGTATGGTCCTCCAATCATAGGTAAGTTTCGGGCCCTTTGAGGGGCATAGGGTCTGCTCGCTTTGCACCTCGATTTGCAACCGATTGACAACCGATTGACAGCCGATTTGCACAAGCGAACATCAAACAGCTGTTGGTGTTGGCACATGGTATGCCGTTCGGAAATCGGATTCAAGCAGTTGCGCCATGCATTCTTCCGAACGTCGGCGGTCGAAAAAATGCGGGAACCATATGCGGTAATCGCCTCTGGGCCTCTAGGTTACAGGTTCGGAAACTGATGGCAACGCTTTATGCCAAATCCCCCCGCTTCCGGCAGCTGCACCCGAAGAAATATCTACGATGGAGCAAACTTACGTTGTGTGCGGGTGGCAACGGAGAGACGCACGAACAGGTTCTGGCGAATCTGAGGGGAAGTGGATCCGATGGCGTTACACAGAAAAGCACAAGATTGCGCAACCACTCCAACGACCGGCGGCCCAGTAGACCCTGCCGTTGCTGCCGAATCGTCATCCTCGCTCTTAGACGCCCCCAATCCCGTAGCGGTTGAGGAAGAGCAGCAGGGCGAAACACCTCAGCAGGTGGAAGGCCAGTTCCAGCGCCGTATGACCGTGTTCGACATGGCGGTGTACGGCCTTGTGTTCATGGTGCCGATCTCGCCCTTCGCCATCTATGGCGAGCTCTTCAACGCCTCGGGCGGGATGCCGGCGATGGTGTATGTCGTCGGCTGCATCGGCATGCTGTTCACGGCGCTCTCCTACGGCATCTGCGTGAACCGCTTCCCCTATTCGGGATCGGTCTATTCCTATGTGAGCCACGGCATGGGCAAGGGCATCGGCTTTCTCGCCGGATGGCTCTTCCTCTTGGACTATGCCTTGAACCCCGTGCTGCTGTTCGTCACCGCCGGCTCTGCCCTTGAAGAGGTGAGCGGCGTCATCCCGCTGTGGGCCTGGTGCCTCATCTTCCTCGCGTTCGTCACCATCGTGAACTTCCGCGGCGTCACCGTCACGAAGGTCGTGAACATCATCGCCCTCGTCGCCGAGATAATTATCCTCGGGCTCTTCATCGCCTTCGGTCTCGCGTGGATCTTCACAAACCCCGATTCCCACGGCCTCACCTTCACGCCCGTATTCAACCCCGCCGTCCAGAACGCGCCGCTGCTCATCATGAACGGCGTATCGATTGCGGTGCTCTCCTTCATTGGGTTCGACGGCATCGCCACCCTCTCCGAAGAGGCGAAGGACGGCCGCAAGGGCCCCGGCAAGGCGATGCTTTGGTCGCTTTTCCTCGTGAGCGTCATGTTCTTCATCCAGTCGTGGATCGCCGGCTGCATCAGCCCCGATGGTGCGGCGTTCAAAGGCGACGAGTCGAACGCCTTCTACATCCTTGCCAACATCGTCGGCGGCCAGTGGATGCAGGATATGTGCGCGATCGGGCTGGCGCTCTCATGGGGCGTGTTCACTGCACTCGCGGCGCAAACGGCCGTCACCCGTGTGCTCTTCGCCATGGGCCGTTCGCACGCGCTTCCCTCGGCGCTCTCGAAGTTGCATCCGAAATACAACACGCCGTATGTGGCGACGATCTTCATGGCGATCCTCACGCTCGTGCTCGTATTCGTCATGATGCCGCTCGGCACCGATGGCATCTCGGTGTTCGTGAACTTCGGCGCCCTGACGGCGTATTTCCTCATCAACGTCTGCGTGGTGTGGTACTTCTGGGTGAAGCAGCGCGAGCACTGCCACCCCGTGCGCTACCTGATCTTCCCGATCCTCGGCATGTTCGTCATCGGCTTCGCGTGGGTCAGCCTGAGCAACGATGCGAAGATGCTCGGCGGCATCTGGTTCGCCATCGGCCTCGCCTATTACCTGATCGCCCGCTATGGCTTCAAGCGCCAGATCACCATGGAAGAGGAATGATCGTCGTTTTGACGACACGTGATATTCCCGAGAAGTTTGGCGAAGCGTTCACCAAACTGGCGAAAATATCTCCCGATTACCGTGGTTTCTTCAGGTAATCTATAGTGGTGAGAAAACTGATTGAGACTGTTTCGGGAAAACGTATGACGATTGATTTAAGTTCGCTTAACGAGCCGCAACGCGAGGCGGTGCAGACCACGGAAGGGCCCCTCCTCGTCCTCGCGGGGGCGGGGTCGGGGAAAACGCGCGTCCTCACCTATCGGATCGCGTATCTGCTGGAGAACTGCGGCGTCGCGCCGTGGGAGGTGCTCGCCATCACGTTCACGAACAAGGCGGCGAACGAGATGCGCGAACGCTTGGGAGGGCTGCTCGGCGCACGGTCGCGCGGCATGTGGATCTCGACGTTCCACAGCATGTGCGTGCGCATCCTCCGCGCCGACGCCGAACGCCTGGGCTTCACGAAGAACTTCACCATCTACGACACCGACGACGAGAAGCGGCTCTACAAGGAGATCTACCGCGAGCTCGACATCGATGAGCGGCGCTTTCCCGTCAATGCGGTCGCGAACCGCATCTCGAAGGCGAAAAACGACCTCGTCGTGCCGGGAGATTTCGCCGAGACGGCGACCGATTTCCTCGACAAGACCGCCGCACGCGTCTATGTGCGCCTCCAAGAACGCCTTCGTGCGGCAAACGCCTTCGACTTCGACGATCTGCTGCTGTTCGCCTGGCTGTTGCTGAAGAACCACGAGGATGTGCTCTCGGCATATCAGGAGCGGTTCCGCTATCTGCTCATCGATGAGTATCAGGACACGAACCACGCCCAGTATGAGATATGCCGCCTCTTGGCGAAGGCGCACCGCAATATCATGGTGGTCGGCGATGACGACCAGTCCATCTATTCTTGGCGTGGCGCTGACATCCGCAACATCCTCGAATTTGAGAACGACTATCCCGAGGCGCGCGTGGTGAAGCTCGAGCAAAACTACCGAAGCGTCGGCACGATCCTCGAGGCGGCGAACGCCGTCATCGCGAACAATGAGCACCGCAAGAGCAAACGGTTGTTCACCGCCGCCGAAAAGGGCGACCCGATCTCCCTCTACGTGGCGACCGACGAGCGCGACGAGGGGCGCTGGGTCGCTGGCGAGATCGAGCGGATGCATGCGGCGGGGATGCCCTACGAGGCGTTCGCGGTGTTCTATCGGACGAACGCCCAGAGCCGCGTGCTCGAGGACATGCTGCTGCGTGCCGGCGTGCCCTACCGCATCGTCGGTGGCACGCGCTTCTTCGATCGCGCGGAGATCCGCGACGTGATGGCCTATCTCACGTTGGTGGTGAACCCCGCCGACGACATCGCCGCTCATCGGGTGATCAACACGCCGAAGCGCGGAATCGGCAAGGCCACCGTCGAGCACATCGAGGAAATCGCCCGCAAGAACGCGCTCTCGTTCATGGAGGCCGCCGAGCTCGCGATCGTCGACGAGGACTTGCGCGCGGGCGTGAGGAAGGCGATCGCCTCGTTTCTCGCCGTCATCAAGAACGGCCAGACCTACGAAGGCGAGCTGCAGCGCGTGGTCTCGGCGATCATCGATGAGGCGGGGCTCATCGAGGCGCTCGAAGCGGAGAAGACCGAAGAGGCGCGCGCCCGCGTGGAGAACATCCGCGAGTTTTTGAGTGTCGTCATCGAATTCACCCAGTCGCACGACGAGGACGAGGCGCCGTTTGCCGCACCCGAGGGCGATGAAGACTACGGGAGGGAGCCCGTCCGCGTCTTGCGGGGAAACTCGCTCGCCGATTTCATCGAGTGGGTGAGGCTCCGCACCGACCTCGACGCGATCGGCGAAGATGGCCATGCGGTGACGCTCATGACGATCCATGCGGCGAAGGGCCTCGAGTTCGACTGCGTGTTCGTCGCCGGCATGGAGGAGTCCCTCTTTCCGCATCTCACCTCCGTCGCCGACATCGAGGGCATCGAGGAGGAGCGCCGCCTTGCCTATGTGGCGATCACGCGGGCGCGGAAAAAGCTCTATCTCGCCTGCGCCCAGCAGCGCCAGATCTTCGGGCAGACCTCGGCGAATCCGGCGTCGCGCTTCATCATGGAGATCCCCGAGGAGCTGCGACGCACGACCGGTGTCGGCTCGGCGGGCTTCTCCGGCACCGGCTGGGAGAAGCGGGGGAGCCGCCGTGGCATCTCCGGCTCGGGAACCGAGGCGGGGGCGGGCCGCGCCCTCCACGGCAAGGCGGGGAGGGCAGCCTATGGGTCGGGAGATTCCGCCGAGCGCTCCTTCAGCTCGGCCTCCTACAAGAAGGAAGCGGCATCGATGACATTTGCCGTTGGCGACGCCGTTGACCACAAAACCTTCGGTCGTGGGGTTGTCGTCGACGTGGATGGCGATACACTCAGCATACACTTCTCAAAGAGCGGTCAGACGAAACGCCTTTTGAAGGATTTCGCCCCGATCGTGAAAATAGCGCAACCGTAAGGGGTGAGAAACATGGCAGCTCCCATCATCGTCGTGGGTCATCGCAATCCCGACAACGACTCCATCTCGTCGGCCGTCGGATATGCCTATCTGAAAAACGAAATGGCACGTCGCCTCGGCACCGCCGAAAACGAGGTATATGTGCCCATGAGGCTCGGGCCTCTTCCGCCCGAGAGCGCATGGGTCTTGAAGGCAAACAAGCTGCCGATTCCGCAGGCAATCCCCCATGTGCATGTGCGCGTCTCCGACGCGATGACGGCGGATCCGATTTCGATCGCCACCACGGCGACCGTGCTCGAGGCCGGCAGGCTGCTGCGCACCGCGAACGTGCGCGCCATCGTGGTGACCAACGACGATGGCACCTATGCGGGCATCATCTCGACACGCAACATCGCGAACCGCTATATTGCAGCGACCGATCTCATGCGCGGCGACAACGCCTCGATGATGAAGGTGGCGGCCGATCTGATCGAATCGCTTGACGAGAAGGTCGGCGACCTCATGGACACCGATGTTCTCACGCTCCACAAGGACGACCTGCTGAAAGAGGCATCGGAAGATATGATGAACTCGCCCTTGCGCGAGGCGATCGTGCTCGATGAGGACGGCTTTGCCATCGGGATCCTCACGCGCTCGGACGTGGCGACGAGCCCGCGCCGCAAGGTTATCCTCGTGGACCATAACGAGATGAGCCAGGCGGCCATGGGCATCGAGGAGGCCGACGTCGTGGAGATCATCGATCACCATCGCATCGCCGACGTGTCCACAACACGTCCCATCAAGTTCCTCAACATCCCCGTCGGCTCGACGGCGACGATCGTCACGCAGGAATTCCGCAACTACGGCGTGGAGATCCCGCCGGAGATCGCCGCGGTGCTGCTTTCCGCGGTCATGACCGACACGATCATCCTCAAGTCGCCGACGACCACCGATGTCGATCGGGAGGTCGCCGACTATCTGGCGAACATCATCGGATGCGATGTGACCGCCTTCGGTCTCTCCGTCTTCAAGACGCGCGGCGCCGAGGACCATATGCCGGTCGATGAGCTCGTTGAGGCAGACTCGAAGGAGTTCATGGTGGGGGATGCCACGGTGCTCATCGCCCAACATGAGACGGTCGACCTCTCCGCCGTTTTGTCGCGTGAGGAGGAGATCCTCGAGCACATGGAGGCGATTCGCAGGGCGAACAATTACGAATACGTGCTCCTCATGGTTACCGACATCCTCGCCGAAGGAAGCCAGCTTCTCTGCGTGGGAGACTGCCGGCAGGTCAATCGCGTCTTCGGCGTCGACCTCTCCCAGCCGGGCGGCGTGTGGATGCCGGGCATCCTGTCGCGCAAGAAGCAGGTGGCGGCGCGGGTCTTGGGCTCGTAGGGAGCCGAAGCACCGCATGGCGGGCATGTTCGGTTCTCGGTGAACCGGCCAAGGAAGCAGAGTCGACAAGGGAAAAGGGAAGCAACGCCTATGATTGACAGGGAGCGCATCGTCGCACAATTTGCGGAAATGGTCGCGATCGCGAGCACCTCGCGCCATGAGGGCGTGTTTGCCGCGTATTGCACCGCGTTTCTTCGCGGGCTCGGCTTTGCCGTCCGTTTTGACGATTCCGCCGCGCAGACCGGATCCGACACGGGAAACCTCATCGCCACGCTTCAGGGAACGACGTCGGGGAGGCTTGCGCTCTCGGCGCATATGGACACCGTGGTTCCCTGCGAGGGCATTGAGGTGAAGCGGGTTTCCGAGGAGCGCATCGTGGATGGTGAACGTGCACAAGTCGACGTGCTTTGCTCTGCGGGCGATACCATTCTTTCAGCCGATGACAAGGCGGGTGTCGCCGCGATCTTCGAGGCGCTCGAGGCCATCGTTGAGGACGGGAAGCCGCACCCCGAGATCACGGTGATCTTGACGATCGGCGAGGAGAAGAGCCTCTTGGGCGCCCGAAATCTCACGCCCGACCCCTCGTTTGAGGGCCTGCCCTGCTATGTGTTCGATGCCGACGGAGCGCCCGGTACGATCATCCTCGGTGCGCCCTATCACTATTCCTTCGTCGCCGACTTCTCAGGGCGCGCCGCCCATGCGGGCGTCGAGCCCGAGAAGGGCCTCTCGGCGATCGAGATGGCCGCCCGCGCGATTGCGGGCATGCCGTGCGGGAGGATCGATGAGCATACGACCGCCAACGTCGGCGTCATCGACGGCGGAGAGGCGAAGAACATCGTGGCCGCGCATTGCCGCGTGGAAGGGGAGTGCCGCTCGCTTTATCAAGACCGCGCCGAAGAGCAGAAGCGTGCGATGGAGACCGCCCTTCGGGCAGGTGCCGCAGAGCTCGGCGACAGCGTGGAAATATCTTGGGTTCTCGATTACCCGGGCGTGCTCTACGGGCGCGATGATCCGCTGGTGGTCTCTGCCGCACGTGCCGCCGCGGCCGCGGGCCTTCCGGTTCGCTATGCGGTCTCGGGCGGAGGGGCGGACACCAACGTGTTTCCCCGCGTCGGCCTTGCGCCGCTCACGCTCGGCATCGGGATGGAGGACTATCATTCCCTCGATGAGCACATCCTTGTCGACGACCTTGAAAACACCGCCCGCCTCGCCTATGCGCTCATCGAAGAATACGCATGAATCGGCATATGAATCGGCGCATAAATCAGCCGTTCGCAAAACTATGGACACGCCCGGGAGCGTGGCGTTTGACACGCTCCCGTAAGAAGGATAATATGCTCGCTTGCGCCTTTCGGCGCATTGATGATTTTACGAAAGGAACATGTTGTGCCAACCATTAACCAACTGGTGAGAAAAGGTCGCCAAAAGCAGGTCGTAAAGAAAAAGACGCCGGCGCTCAAGGGCAACCCGCAAAAGCGCGGCGTATGCACCCGTGTCTACACGACGACGCCGAAGAAGCCGAATTCCGCTCTGCGCAAGGTCTGCCGTGTCCGTCTCGTGAACGGCATGGAGGTCACCGCCTATATCCCGGGAATCGGCCATAACCTTCAAGAGCACTCGATGGTGCTCATCCGCGGCGGTCGTGTGAAGGACCTGCCTGGCGTTCGTTACAAGGTCATCCGCGCGGCCCTCGACTGCGCGCCGGTCGACTCGCGCAAGCAGGCACGCAGCCGCTACGGCGCGAAGCGCCCGAAGTAGGTTGCGTTCACGCAAAGCAAACCACGTACGGGGAAGGAAGAGCCAGCCCCGATGAGCCGTTAAGTCGTGCGGGCAGCGGCGAGAAGGTGAAGCCGCGGTCTAATGGGCCAAGGTTCCAAGAGACCCCAAAGCACGCAGGAGATAAAGGAGAGAACATGCCGCGTCGTGCAGCAGCAAGCAGGCGTGAGGTCTTACCAGACGCACGCTACAACAACCGCCTCGTCACGCAACTCATCAACAAGGTGTTGCGCGACGGGAAGAAGTCGTTGGCCGAGAACATCGTCTACGGGGCCTTCGACATCATCGAGAAGAAAACCTCGCAAGACCCCCTTTCGGTCTTCAAGAAGGCAATGGACAACGTTCGCCCCACGCTTGAGGTGAAGCCGAAGCGCGTCGGCGGCGCCACCTATCAGGTGCCGATGGAAGTGAACTCGCGCCGTGCGACGACGCTTGCCATCCGCTGGATCGTCGACTTTTCGCGTAAGCGCCGCGAGCACACGATGAAAGACCGCCTTGCCGCCGAGATCCTCGAAGCTTCCGAGGGCACCGGTTCTTCGGTGAAGCGCCGCGAGGATCTTTACAAAATGGCCGAGTCGAACCGTGCGTTCTCGCACTATCGCTTCTAGGAGGGTCTCGACTCAATGGCAACCGATCTGAGAGATACACGCAACATCGGCATCATGGCCCACATCGATGCGGGCAAGACGACCACGACCGAGCGCATTCTCTATTACACGGGGAAGACGCACAAAATCGGCGAGGTGCATGATGGTGCTGCGACGATGGACTGGATGATTCAGGAACAGGAGCGGGGCGTGACCATCACGGCCGCTGCGACCACCTGCTTCTGGAAGTATCCGGGCGGTGCGGAAAACGGCAAGCCGTACCGTTTCCAAATCATCGACACGCCCGGCCACGTGGACTTCACCGCCGAGGTGGAGCGCTCGCTGCGCGTGCTCGACGGAGCCGTGGCGGTCTTCGATGCGGTGGCCGGCGTTCAGCCGCAATCCGAGACCGTGTGGCGCCAAGCGGAGCGCTACGGCGTTCCCCGCATCGCCTTCATCAACAAATACGACCGTGTGGGAGCCGATTTCTTCCATGCGATCGAGACCATGAAAGAGCGCCTTGATGCGCCGGCGGTCGCCGCGCAGCTTCCCATGGGCGCGGAGGATCAGTTCTGGGGGGTCATCGATCTCGTGACGATGACGGCCTGGGACTTCAAGGCCGACGAGAAGGGCATGACCTACCCCGAGCCGATGGATGCGATCCCCGAGGAATTCGCCGAAGAGGCCGCCCTCTACCATCAGGAGCTTTTGGAGGCCGCCGCCGACTGCGACGACGACCTCATGGAGAAGGTCCTCATGGAGGAAGAGGTGACGGTCGAGGAGATCAAGGCGGCGATTCGCTCCGGCGTCATCGCCTGCAAGCTCAATCCCGTCTTCGTCGGCTCCGCCTATAAGAACAAGGGCGTGCAAGAGCTCCTCGACGCCGTCGTCGACTACCTGCCCTCTCCGGTGGATGTGCCGCCTATAAAGGGCACGAATCCGAAGAACGACGAGGAGGAGGAACGCCCCGCCGATCCGAAGGCGCCCTTCGCCGCGCTGGCGTTCAAGATCATGACTGATCCCTTCGTTGGCAAGCTTACCTACATGCGCGTCTATTCCGGCTCGCTTGAGGCGGGAAGCTACGTCATGAACGTCGTCAAGGGCAAGAAGGAGCGCGTCGGCCGTCTGCTGCAGATGCACTCCAACCAGCGCCTCGATATGGACAGCTGCTCCGCAGGCGACATTGTCGCCGTCGTCGGCCTGAAGGACACGACCACGGGCGACACCTTGAGCGACGAGAAGCATCCGATCATCCTCGAGTCGATGGAATTCGCCGAGCCGGTCATCGACATCGCGGTGGAGCCGAAGACCAAGGCCGAGCAGGACAAGATGGCGATCGCCCTCCAGAAGCTCGCCGAGGAAGACCCGACCTTCCGCGTCTCGACGAACCACGAGACGGGCCAGACGATCATCGCGGGCATGGGCGAGCTCCATTTGGAGATCATCATCGACCGCCTGCTGCGCGAGTTCAAGGTGGAGGCCAACGTCGGCAAACCGCGCGTGGCCTATCGCGAGGCCCCGACCAAAGAGGTCATGGGCGCCGAGGGCAAGTTCGTCCGCCAATCCGGCGGTCGCGGCCAGTACGGCCATGCCGTCATCAACATGTATCCGCGCGAGGCCGGCGAGGGCTATCTGTTCGAGAACAAGATCGTCGGCGGCGTCGTTCCGAAGGAATACATTCCGGCAGTCGATAAGGGCATCCAGGAGGCGCTCAACAGCGGCGTTCTGGCGGGCTATCCCGTCGAGGACATCCGCGTCGAGCTGGTCGACGGCTCGTATCACGAGGTGGACTCCTCGGAGGCGGCCTTCAAGATCGCGGGCTCGATGGCCATCAAGGATGCCTTGAAGAAATCGAACCCGACGCTGCTCGAGCCCGTCATGGACGTCGAGGTGGAAACTCCCGACGAGTACACGGGCTTTGTGATGGGCGACATCCCCTCACGTCGCGGCATGATCATCGGTCAGGAAAAGAGGAAGAACGCCACCGTCGTCTCTGCGAAGGTGCCGCTCTCCCAGATGTTCGGATATGCGACCGATTTGCGTTCCGGCACGCAGGGAAGGGCTGTCTACACGATGCAGTTCTCCGATTACGAGCCGGTTCCGAAGAGCGTTGCGGAGGAGATCATCAGTAAAGCGGGCGGCAACGCCTAAAGAAGCATTGAGGCGTGCTCAGAAGGGTGCGCCCGGGCTATGTTGGAGGTAATAGAAAGTGGCAAATCAAAAGATTCGCATCCGCCTCAAGGGCTACGATCACGAAATCGTCGATCAATCGACCCGCCTCATCGTTGACACCGCCCAAAAGACCGGTGCCAAGGTTTCGGGTCCCATTCCGTTACCGACGGAGCGCAACATGTATTGCGTCATCCGCTCGCCGCATATGAACAAGGACTCGCGCGAGCAGTTCGAGATGCGTACGCACAAGCGTCTCATCGACATTCTGGAACCGACTCCGAACACGGTCGATTCCCTCATGCGTCTCGATCTTCCTGCCGGCGTCGACATCGAGATCAAGCTGTAAGGGGTGAGGTGCTGTGATTAACGCGATCTACGGAAAAAAGATCGGCATGACGCAGATCTTTTCCGAAGACGATAAGGTGATTCCCATTACCGTCATTCAGGCGGAACCGAACACGGTCTGCCAAATCAAGACAAAAGACACCGACGGCTATGAGGCGGTGCAGCTTGGCTTTGGGGCTATCAAGCCTCAGAAGGTGAACAAGCCGATGGCCGGACATTTCGCGAAGCAGGGCACCGACCCGAAGCGCTATCTCCGCGAAGTGCGCGTTGAAAACGCCGCGGAGTACACGGTGGGCGACACGCAGACGGTTGCCGCTTTCGCCGAGGTGAAAAAGGTCGACGTGACCGGTACCTCGAAGGGCAAGGGCTTCCAGGGCGTCATGCGTCGCCATGGCTTCGGCGGTGGCCCAGGTGGACACGGTGCGCACTTCCATCGCGCGCCGGGTTCGATCGGCCAGTGCGCCACCCCTTCCCGCGTCTTCAAGGGCGTTCGTCTTCCCGGTCAAATGGGTTGCAACACCGTGACGGTTAAAAACCTTGAGGTTGTCCGCATCGACGAGGATCAAAACCTCATCCTCGTGAAGGGCGCAGTTCCTGGCGGCAAGAATGGCATCGTGCGCGTGCGCATGGCTTAAAACCTCGCGACTTAAGAAACAAGGAGCTGTAGAAGATGACTTCAATCGAGATCAAGAACGCGGAGGGCAAGGCAGCCGGCAAGGCAGAGCTTGCGCCTTCCGTCTTCGGCGTCACGCCGAATGTCCACGTGATGCATCAGGTGGTGCGCGCCCAGCAAGCCTCATGGCGGCAGGGCACCCATGCCACGAAAACCCGCGGCATGGTCTCTGGCGGCGGTCGGAAGCCGTGGCGCCAAAAGGACACCGGTCGTGCGCGCCAAGGCACGATTCGTGCGCCTCAATGGCGTGGAGGCGGGGCGGTATTCGGACCGCATCCGCGTGATTACCATCTGAAGGTGAACCGCAAGGAAGTGAAGCTCGCGATGCGCTCGGCGCTCTCTGCGAAGCTCGCCGATGATCAACTTATGATCGTCGAAGACTTCTCTTTCGAGAAGCCCCACACCAAGGATGCGGTTGCGGCTTTGAAGGCGCTCGGCGTAGACGGAAAGCGCGTGACGATCGTGCTTCCTGCCGACGATGCGAACACGTATCTGTCGTTCCGCAATATTCCCAAGGTGACGCTGCTTCCCGTTACCGATATCAACACGTATGATTTTATCGACAACAAGGTTTTGATCATTTCGAAATCCTGTCTTGAGCGCATTGAGGAGGTGCTTGCATAATGAAGGATCCTCGTGAGATCATTTTGCGCCCGATCATCACCGAGCACAGCTTCGATATGATGGAGAAGAACACCTACACCTTCGAAGTGGCGAAAACGGCGAACAAGGTGGAGATCGCTCAGGCGGTTTCCGACATCTTCGGCGTTCAAGTGGTAAAGGTGAACACCCTTAATGTGAAGGCGAAGCCCAAGCGTGTTCGCTATCAGAAGGGCTACACCCGCACCTGGAAAAAGGCTATGGTCACGTTGAGGGAAGGCGACACCATCGAATTGTTCGCGTCCTAAGGCGCTTACGGTTTTCGAGGCGAGTGAAGATGTGTTTTGCCAAGAAAACAACATCGAATGAACGGGCTTCGCAGAAAAGTCCAAAGAATGTAACGCTCGTACTGGCCATTTTGATGGCCAGTACGTTTTCTGCGTCCTATTCGCAATCGATGATGAACATCGCGCTGCCGCATATCGCCGATAAGTTCGGCGTCACGCTCTCGATTGCGAACTGGGTGGTCATCGGCTTTACCATCGTGGCGGCCACTTCCATCACGATGGCCGCCGCCCTCATGAGCCGGATGGGGCTGCGCAAGCTCTTTGCCTTCTCCGCGGGCTGCCTTGCCGTGGGAAGCCTCATCGGCGTTCTGTCGTTCAGCTTTCCGGTGCTTGTCGCCGCCCGCTTGGTGCAGGCAATAGCGACGGGCATGCTCTTTCCGGTGGTGACCGGCGTCATCGCCATCCTCGTCGGCACCGACCGCCGCGGGGCGGTGCTCGCCCTCAACAGCGGCATCATCGGCATCGGCCAGGCGGTAGGTCCTTTGATCTCGGGCCTTCTGCTCACCTATTTCGATCTGCATATCATGTTCATTCCGACGCTCGTTCTCGGCATAGCGCTTTTCGCGGCGGGCGTTTTCGTGCTCTACAATGTGGAGGATCGCAGCCGTACGCCGATCGACCTTTTGAGCGTGGCGCTGGCCTTCGTCGGCCTCGCCGCCCTGATGTACGGCCTCGGCGAGCTCACGCACGATACGCTCCCCGCAGTGGTGGGGCTCGTCATCGGAGCGGTCGTTTTGGCGGTCTTCGTCGTGCGGCAGCTGAAGATCAAGGCCCCGCTGCTCAACCTTTCCCCGCTTCGCCACAGCGGCTTCACGATCGGCGTCGTGCTCGTGATGTTCGGCATGATGGGCACAGCGGCCATGAGCCTGCTCCTGCCGCTCTTCTACGAGGGGACGACGGGAGACACCCCGTTTGAGGCCGGCATCCTCATCTCCATCCCGCTTGTTGCCTATGGCTTGCTCGCGGTGGTCGGCGGCAAGATATTCGATAAGAAGGGGATCTTTCCCGTCGTGCCGTTCGGCTATCTGCTCGCCGTCATCGGGTTCTTCGGGATCTTCTTCACGGCTCAGCACGTGCTTCCCTATGCGGTGCTCGCGTTCTCGTTCGGCATCTATGTGGGGAACAGCTTCATTGTGGCGCCCTCGAAGACGATGGCCCTGAACCTCCTTTCAAAGGATCTGTACTCGTATGGCGCCGCGATCAACTCGATCTTCGTCCAGATAGCGAACTCGATCGGCGCATCGCTGTTTGTCGGCGTGCTTTCCGCCGATGTGCTGCGTGAGACCGCTCAGGGCATGAGCCGTGCCTCCGCCTATGGCGTCGGGTTCTCCCATGCGCTCATCATCTCGATCGTCATCGCCGTCGCGGCGCTCATCTTGGCGTTTGCCTATTCATGGAAGATGCGCAAGCATAAGGCGCATGCGCAGGCGACGGGCGATCCGAATCGCTTCAATCCGCACAGCTGATCCTTCCGAGGCGCCTATGTCGTTTGTCGAGTTTCGCGATGTGAGGAAAATCTATCAAATGGGCGAGGTGGAAGTCGCCGCTGCCGACGGGATGACGTTTACCGTCGAGCAGGGCGAGCTCGCCGTGGTCGTCGGCCCATCGGGCGCCGGCAAGACGACGCTTCTCAACATGCTCGGCGGCATGGACGTCTGCACGTCGGGAACCATCGTGCTCGACGGCAACAATATCAGCGCGGCGACCCAGCGCGAATTGACGATGTACCGCCGTTTCGATGTGGGCTTCGTCTTCCAGTTCTACAACCTCGTGCCCAACCTCACGGCCTTGGAGAACGTCGAGCTCGCTTCCCAGATATGCAAGGATCCGCTTCCTGCCGATGAGATGCTCGCGCAGGTGGGCCTGGCCGACCGTGCGGCGAATTTTCCGAGCCAGCTTTCCGGCGGCGAGCAGCAGCGCGTCGCCATCGCCCGTGCGTTGGCGAAGAACCCGAAGCTCCTGCTCTGCGATGAGCCGACGGGTGCGCTTGACTACCAAACAGGCAAGAGCATCCTCGAGCTCCTGCAGCAGACCTGCCGCCAGACGGGCAAGACCGTCGTTCTTGTCACCCACAATCTCGCCTTCACGGCGATCGCCGATCGCGTGATCACGATCCGCGAGGGCAAGGTCGCCGACATCGTTCTCAACGAGCATCCCGCGCCCGCCAGCGTCTTAGAGTGGTAGCGCGCAAGGGGCTTGACCGTGGCGAGCGCGTTCGCAAAAGACTTCCGCCGATCGATCACGCACTCGATCGGGAGGTTTCTCGCGATCATGGCGATCGTCGCACTTGGCTGCGGTTTCTATGCGGGGCTTCGCATGACCTCTCCCGACATGGATGCCGCCGCCGATGCCTATTACGACGGCACGAACATGATGGACATCCGTGTCATCTCGACGATGGGACTCACCGACGGCGATCTCGAGGCGCTTTCCGAGGTCGAGGGCGTTTCTGAGGTCATGGGGGCCTATGAATCCGACGTGCTTGCGATCATCGACGGCGAGCAATACGCGGTGCGCATGCATTCGCTTCCCGAGGCGGCAAGCGCCTCGACGGCCTCCTCCGACGGCATCGTCGTCATGTCGGATGACGGAGACTACCTCAATCGCCTCGTCCTTGATCGCGGGAGATGGCCGGAGAGCGCGAGGGAATGCGTCATCTCGGCCGACCGCGTGATGAACACCGACGTGGAGGTGGGGGACGCCATCTTGGTGAGCGAGGCGACGTCGGCGCTCGACGATGTGCTCGAGGTGACCGAATACACCATCGTCGGCTTCGCGCACTCGCCCTATTACGTGGCCTCCTCGAGCATGGGCACGACCTCGCTCGGCACGGGCACGATCACCCAGTATATGTATGTGATGCCCGAGGCGTTTTCCTCCGACCTTCCCTATACCGAGGCATTCTTGCTCGTTGGGGGTGCGAAGGAGCTCAACTCGGCGAGCGAAGCCTATGACGACCGGATCGCCGAGGTGATGGAGGCCATCAGTGCCATCGCGCCCTCTCGGGAGGAGATACGCTTCAGCGAGGTGAAGGGGGAGGCGCAATCCGAGGTCGATGACGCGCAAAGCGATTACCATGCCGAGCGCGCCGACGCGGAAGCCGAGCTCGCCGATGCGAAGGGGCAGCTTGACGAGGCTCTCGCCACAATCACGGAGAGCGAGCAGTCGCTTGCCGACGGGCAGCGCGCCTACGACGCGGGCATCGCCGAGCTGCGCGCGCAGCGTGCGCAGGCCGATGGGCAATTCGCCCAGGCCGAGGCCCAGATCGCCGCGAGCGAACGCGAGCTCGACCAGCAGCAAACCTCGCTTGAGCAGGCGGCGTCGCAGCTTGCCGCCTCATGGCAGCAGGCGGGCCTCACCCCCGAGGAGGCGCCCGCAGCGCTTGAGCAGGTGCGCGCGGGAATCGATCAGGCCGCCTCAGCCCTCGATCAGCTCGAAGGGGCCCTCGCGTCCGATCCCGAGAACCCCGAGCTCCTCGCCCAGGTGGAAGCCGCGAGACAGCAGCTCGCCCAGCTTGAGGCGCAGGCAGCGGATATCGAGCAGCTCGTTTCCTCGCAGCAGACCTATGATGAGAACAAGGCCGCCTTCGATGCGGCCTATCCGGAGGCCGTGGCCCAAATCGAGCAGGCGCGCAACCAGCTCGCCGCCCAACGGGACGAAGCTTCCCGCCAGTTCGCCGCGGCGCAGCGCACGCTCGCGAGCTCGGCGGCCCAGCTCGCGGATGCACGGTCTCGCCTCGAGCAGGCGCGGACGGACTATGACGACGGTCTTGCCGATTACGAAAGCGCCTCCCGCGAGGCATCCGAGCAATTCGCCGATGCGGAGGCCGACATCGCGGAGGTGCAGGCGCAGATCGATGAGCTCGAAGAGCCCGAATGGCTCGTCATGGATCGCACGAAGAACAACGGCGTCGTCATGTTCTCTTCGGATGCGGAGCGCATCGACAATATCGCCCGCGTCTTTCCCTTCATCTTCTTCCTCGTCGCCGCCCTTGTCGCGCTCACGACGATGACGCGCATGGTGGAGGATGAGCGCACGCTGATCGGCACCTATAAGGCGCTCGGCTATTCGCAGGGGCGCATCGCCTCGAAATACCTGCTCTACGCGCTTCTCGCCTCAGGTGTGGGGAGCGTCGTCGGCATCGCGATCCTCTCCCAGGTGCTCCCCTGGGTCATCATGTACGCCTATAGCATCATCTACCACGTGCCGCACGGCGCGCTTCCCATCGACTGGCCGCTCGCCCTGCTCGCCGCGGGCCTCGGCGTCGGCGTGACGCTCTTCGCCACGTGGGCGGCGGTCGCCGCGACCTTGCGCACCGTGCCCGCCGCGTTGATGCTTCCCCGCGCGCCGAAAGCGGGGCGGCGCATCCTCCTCGAGCACATCAGGCCGCTGTGGCGCCGCATGTCGTTTCTCTGGAAGGTCTGCGCGCGCAACCTCTTCCGCTACAAGAAGCGCTTCATCATGACCGTGATCGGCATCGCCGGCTGCACCGCCCTGTTGCTCACGGGCCTCGGGCTGCAGAATTCGCTCGACGACATCATCAACAAGCAATACGGCGAGCTCGTGCGCTATAACGTCGTCATCAACACCGAAGACGACATCAGCGAAAGCGACAAGCGGGAACTCAGCGACCTTATCGATGATGAGCGCTATCTCACCATGCACACCACCGCGCACGCCTCATCGATGGTGGCGCTCGGCTCCGACGATCAGGAGCTTTCCATTACGCTCATGGTGCCCTCCGACGAAGCGGTGTTTCAAGCGCTCTGGAAGATGCGCGATCGCAAAACGGGAAACGACCTGCACCTGTCCGATGACGGTATCATCATCACCGAGAAGATGAGCTATACGCTCGACGTGTACCCGGGCGACACCCTGAGGCTCTCCGTCCCCGACGCGCGCGGCAACGTGACCGGCGAGGTGTATGAGTTCACCGTCGATGCCCTCATGGAGAACTACGTGGCGAACTATGTCTTCATCTCGCCGAAGCTCTATGAGCAGACCTTCGGAGAAACCCCCGAGGAGACCTCGATCTATGCGACGATCGCCGAGGACAAAGCGCTTCGCGATGAGTTCGCAACGGCTGCGCGGGAGATCGACGGCGTGCAGACGGTCGCCTACACCGACGAGACCATCGACACCTATCGCACGCTGCTCTCGAGCGTGAACCTCGTGGTCATCGTGCTTGTCGCGGCGGCAGCGCTTCTCGCGTTCATCGTGCTCTACAATCTCACGAACATCAACATCACCGAGCGCATCCGCGAGATCGCGACGCTCAAGGTGCTTGGCTTCACGAAACGGGAAGTGGCGCTCTACATCTTCCGCGAGATCCTCCTTCTGGTGATCATCGGAGCCGTGCTGGGGCTCTTCCTCGGCGTGCTCCTCGAGACCTCGGTGGTCTCCACGGCTGAGGTCGACTACGTGATGTTCGGCCGCGACATCCATCTCAGCTCGTTTATCGCGGCGTTTGCGCTCACGATGTTGTTCTCGCTGCTCGTGATGGCGGCGATGCTGACGAAGCTCTCGCATGTCGATATGGTGGAGAGCCTGAAATCGAACGAATAGGAAGTTGCGAGCTCCTTGAGCTACAATACGCAGCGATTGGCGGGATGGCCCCATGCCGTGCCGCGAGAACTTAAAGGAGCGACAAGGATGAAGGTAACCTCGAAAAAGACCGGAACGTATGCCGTGCGCCTGAGCGTGCTGGCGACGGCCCAGGAAGTAGGGCGGGCGCTTGAAGGCGCCAAGGTGACGTTTGCCCAGAACATGGGGCTGAAACCCGATTCGAGCAAGAGCGTTTCCCAGGTCGCGTTTGAGCAGATGGGAATCAAAGACCTCGATCCGCTCGTCGCACGCAGCGCCGTCGATGCGCTCGTGCCGCTCGCCATCGACAAGGCGAACATCACCCCCGCCTACCTGCCAAAGCCGGTCTATTCCGAAGAGCTGAAGCGGGGAAGGCCCTTTAGCTTCACGATCGAGGTGGCGCTCAAGCAGCCTTTCGAGCTCAGTTCCTACGATCCCGTCTCACTCTCGGTGCCCCCCTTCATGTTCGATGAGAGCGTCGTTGACCGCCAGATCGAGGCGATGAAGGAGCACGACAAGGAATTCAAGGACACCGAGGATGTGCGCAAGAGCATCCGCGAGGCGCTTTTCGCACAGGCGAACGCCGCCTATCAACGCGAGCTTCTCACGATGGTGCAGACCCAGCTCGGCCTGCGCTTCGAGGGGAAGATTCCCGAAGAGGTCAACAACGCGATGCAGGAGGCGATCGTCGGCAACATGCGCCTCGACGCCCAGCGCGCCGGCGTGCGCTTCGACGACATCGTGCGCAACAACGGCGGGCAGCAGCAGTTCAACGCGATGGTGATGCTCCAAGCGCGCCAGATGCTCTCGCAGAGCTATGCGCTCGATGCGATCTATCGCCATGAGAAGCTCAGCCTGACCGACGCGGACATCGAACGCGCTTGCGCCGAGATGAACCCTGGCGTCGATCCGAAGATGTCCCGCATGTACTTCGAGCAGACCGGCCGCGGCTTTGCGATGCGTGAGACCGCCGAGCGCATCAAGGCGAACCAATGGGCGCTCGACCATGCGAATCTGAAGCTGCTCGACCTTGCGCCTTCGGCGCCCGGCGACGGGAAGCCTGAGAAGAAACCGGCCAAAAAGACCTCGACGAGAAAGTCCGCTTCCTAAACGGCAACAGCGCCCAGACCCTTGAGCGAAGCCGCTGGTTCTGCATGCCTGTTGTTTCTTACCGTTTGGCAAACGAGATGAACGGGAGGCAACGAGGCATTGACGCTTTGCGATGAATCGGTGGGGAATGTGGACAAGCCCGAGAAACCGTCTAGAATGAACATAAAGTTTGGAGGGCAGAAGCTCTTTGGACAAGGGATGCGCAGACGGTTTTCCGCCAGATGCGCTCGTGAATGGGCCAACAGGTGAATGCATGAGGAAGCAACCGGACATTTCGACGAAAGAGAAGGATATCCAAGCGTTGTCTTGGGGAGATTCCCGTGCGTGGAAAAGCCCGCTCAGGCGCCCCGCCTGCACCTTGCTTGCCCTCGCGCTTGCCGTCACGCCCTGCGTGGGGATCACCTCGGTTTCCGTGGCAAGTGCCACCGAAGCCCCCATCACCGCCGAACCGCAGCCCGAGCCGACCTTTGGCCACGATCTCCTCGATGCCATCGACGCCGCAGACTTCGAGGGAAGCGACATCGTGATTCGCTACCTTCTCGGCGAGAAGGTGAAGTATGAAGAGCTCGCCGCGGTCGATTTGGAGGCTCTCGCGAAGATCGATCCGGCGATTGCCAAAGGCATCGAGGTGCTCCTGAGCGCACCGCCCGACGCGAATGGCCTCATCGCCGCGTCCCCGTCCGACAACGATGCCGCCGCCGACCCCGATGGGATCGCGCCGGCTGATCCGAATACCTCCGACCCTCAAGGTTCGGAAAACGAGCATGCCGATTCTGCCCCTCAGGCGCCAGCCACCGAGAACGAGGGCGAGCCGAGCGGCACGCAAGCGCCGCAGGCAGATGGCGCGTCGGCTCCCGAGACGGGCAATCCGTCGGCCGAGGATGCCGTTGCTCCGAGCCTTCAGGAACCTGCGCCAAGCGCACCGGAGGCAAACGACGCCGAGGCATATCCCGCATGGTCGTATGCGGGAGACACCTCCTATACCCCCAAGCATTACTCCGAAGACCTTGAAACCGAGGAGTTCATCGCGGTCATCGGCGAGCAAGCTCGTGAGATCGGGCAAGATGAGGGCCTGTACGCCTCGGTGATGGTCGCGCAGGCCATCCTCGAATCCGGCTCAGGCAATTCCGCGCTTGCCCGCGAGGGGAACAACCTCTTCGGCATCAAGGGTTCGTATCGCGGGCAGAGCATCAACTTCATCACGGGCGAGGACGACGGCACGGGCAACAACTACTATATCCGCGCTGATTTCCGCGCCTATCCAAGCATGAGGCAATCGCTCGAGGACTACGCCGATCTTCTGAAAAACGGCCTTGACGGGTTCTATGCCCCCGTCTGGAAGGAAAATGCCGAAACGTTTGTGATGGCGTGCAACTATCTGGAGGGTCGCTACGCCACCGACACCTCCTATTCCGAGAAGCTGCAAGACCTTATCGAGACCTACGACCTCACGCGTTTCGATGAGCCGATCTCCTATGAGCTCGCCGATCCGATCATGGTGGAGGCGGTCGATCCCGCAACCGGCGATGCCCTGCTTGACGAAACGGGGCAGCCGATCATGGAGGAGCGCACGCTGACCGATCTTGTCGCCGAGGCGACCTCCCATCTGGGCGTTCCCTATGTTTGGGGAGGAACGACGCCGGAGGGCTTCGATTGCTCGGGCCTCGTGCAGTATTCCTTCGACAAGGCGCTGAACGTGAAGATCCCGCGGACGACCTATTACCAGTGCACGCTCGGCGAGGACGTCGATTTCGCCGATCTCCAGATGGGCGATCTGCTGTTCTTCGAGGCCGATGGCGTTGTCGGCCATGTTGGCATGTATCTCGCCGATGGGTTCTATATCGAGGCGCCGCATTCGGGTGACGTCGTGCGCGTGACGGCCCTTGAAGACAAGATGCCCGATTTCGCGAAGCGCGTGCTGCCGACCAAGCCGACCGATGCCTCCGCCGCCCAGGGTCAGGGAAAGCTCTCGTTGCCCGATGGGCTCTCATTGGATGACGAAGGCTCGAAGCTCATCCATGTGACGCTGAGCGAAGACAACAATATCGCAGACGAGCCGCTCTTCGCAGGCAGCACGCCTCTCATGCCGGACGAGTTGTTTCTTCTCGCAAAATAAATCTTGAAATTGCCTTGTTCCTTCGGTTAAACTGTTCACTTGCGTCTTCGGGTGTATGGACACGCCCGAGCGCGTGGATGAACGGCGTCGAAGCGATGCGAACCTCCTCGATCGCCTCGGCAATCGTTCATCGAGCCAAGACAGGTAATGTTCAATGGAGGACAGGTAACAATGGGAGTCAAACAATACAAGCCAACGTCTCCCGGTAGGCGCTTCCAGATGGTCTCCGATTTCGAGGAGATCACGCGCTCGACGCCGGAGAAGTCGTTGCTTGCGCCGAAGCCGAAGAAGGCCGGCCGCAACAACAATGGCCGCATCACGACGCGTCATCAGGGCGGCGGCAACAAGCAGCGCTACCGCATCATCGATTTCAAACGCAACAAGGACGGCGTGCCCGCGAAGGTCGCAACGATCGAATACGATCCGAACCGCAGCGCCCGCATCGCCCTTCTCCACTATGTTGATGGCGAGAAGCGCTACATCATCCATCCGAAGGGCCTGCGCGTCGGCGACATCGTCGAGAGCGGCGCGGACGTCGACATCAAGCCGGGCAATGCGCTTCCGCTCGCGAACATCCCCGTCGGCACGCTCGTGCATGCCGTCGAGCTCCAGCCGGGCAAAGGTGCTGCCATGGCACGCTCTGCCGGAACGTCGATCCAGCTCATGGGCAAGGAAGGCAACTACGCCATCCTCCGCATGCCCTCCTCGGAGATGCGCCGCGTGCTGCTCACCTGCCGCGCCACCGTCGGCGAAGTGGGCAATGCGGAGCACTCCAACATCAAGATCGGCAAGGCCGGCCGCAACCGCTGGAAGGGCATTCGCCCCTCCGTCCGCGGCACGGCGATGAATCCGGTCGACCATCCGCATGGCGGCGGCGAAGGCAAGAACAAGTCGGCCGGCCGTCATCCGGTGACGCCGTGGGGCGTTCCCACCAAGGGACATCGCACGCGCAATGCCAAGAAGGCGTCGAGCAGACTCATTATCCGTCGTCGTAAGAAGTAGCGCTGTGGCGTGAAGGAGAGCTAAGTGAGCAGAAGTCTGAAAAAAGGTCCCTATATCGAGCCACGGCTCTTAGGGCGCATTGAGGCAATGAATGCCGCCAATGAGAAGAACGTCATCAAGACATGGTCACGTTCGAGCACCATCTTCCCCGACATGGTGGGCCACACCATCGCGGTGCATGACGGTCGCAAGCACGTGCCGGTCTACATCACCGAGTCGATGGTCGGCCACAAGCTGGGCGAATTCGCTCCCACCCGCACCTTCCGCGGGCACTCGGCCGACAAGGGCAAGCGATAGGAGGTGTGGCAGAGCATGGAAGTGAAAGCCCAAACGCGCTTCGTGCGCGTATCTCCCCGCAAGGCCCGCATCGTCGTCGACCTCATTCGCGGCAAGGGCATCGAGGAGGCCCGCCAGATCCTCGCATTCACGAACAAGGGCATTGCCGAAACGGTGGAGAAGACGCTGAACTCGGCAGTCGCAAACGCGGAGAACAACAACAATCTGCGTGCCGATACGCTCTATGTCAAACGCGCTTTCGTGGATGAAGGCCCGATCATGAAGCGCATTCGCCCCCGGGCAAAGGGTTCCGCCTCGCGTATCCGCAAGCGCACGAGCCACATCACCATTATTGTCGCGCCGCGAGAGGAGGCCTAGGTTCTATGGGTCAAAAAGTAAGCCCCACCGGTTTTCGCCTTGGGATCACCGAAGATTGGCGTAGCCGTTGGTATGCCGACAAGGACTATGCGGCGATGTTGGAAAACGACCTGGCAATCAGGAAGTTTCTTGACAAGCAGCTCGTCCATGCAGCGGTCTCGAAGGTCGAGATCGAGCGTGCCGGCGATAAGATCAAAATCATCATCACGACGGCCCGTCCGGGCGTGGTGATCGGCAAGAAGGGCGCCGAGATCGACGCGCTTCGCAAAAAGCTCGAGACCGTGGCGAACGGCACCGTGTCCGTCGAGGTCGTCGAGATCAAGCGTCCCGAGCTCGACGCGGAGCTCATCGCCCAATCGGTGGCTGAGCAGATCGAGGGCCGCGTGGCGTTCCGCCGCGCGATGCGCAAGGCCGTTCAGTCGGCGATGAAGAGCGGCGCGAAGGGCATCCGCATCCAGTGCTCCGGCCGCCTCGGCGGCGCAGAGATGAGCCGCCGCGAGTGGTACCGCGAAGGCCGTGTGCCGCTGCACACCCTGCGCGCGAAGATCGACTACGGATTCACTACCGCTGCGACGACGATGGGCTCCATCGGCGTGCAGGTGTGGGTGTACCACGGCGACATGCTGCCCGGCCAGAAGCCCCCGCAACCGGCTCTCGAGGGCGCTTCGCGTCCCAGCCGTCCGCGTCGTAACGACCGCAACGAAAGAGGTGCTCGATAATGTTAGTTCCTAAGCGCGTGAAGCACCGCAAGGTGCAACGCGGTTCGATGAAAGGGAAGGCCAAGGGCGGCACGCGCCTGAACTATGGCTCCTACGGCATCCAGGCGCTCGAGGCGCACTGGATCACGAACCGTCAAATTGAGGCTGCTCGTGTTGCCATGACCCGTCGTATGCGCCGTGGCGGCAAGGTGTGGATCAACATCTTCCCCGACAAGCCCATTACGAAGAAACCCGCCGAGACCCGCATGGGATCCGGCAAAGGCAATCCCGAAGGATGGGTTGCCGTCGTCAAACCCGGTCGCATCATGTTCGAGATCGACGGCGTTGACGAGGAGACGGCAAAAGAGGCACTGCGTCTGGCTATCAACAAGCTGCCCATCAAATGCAAGATCGTAACGCGTGAGACGGAGGGGCAGGCATAATGAAACCGGCTGAAATTCGAGAGCTGACCGGCGAGGACTTGCAGGCGAAGCTGAAGGAGGCGCGTGCTGAGTTGTTCAACCTGCGCTTCCAGATGGCGACGAGCCAGCTCGACAACACCGCCCGTGTCAAGCAAGTGAAAAAAGACATCGCGCGCATCCAGACCGAGATGCGTGCTCGCGAGTTGAGCGCGTAGGCGAGAAAGGATGAGCGACATGGAAGAGAAAAGAAACGCTCGCAAGGTCCGTCAGGGCGTCGTCGTGAGCGACGTGAACGACAAGACCATCGTGGTGCAGATCAAGGAGCGCAAGCCCCATCCGGTCTATGGCAAGATGATCACCACGACGAAGAAGTTTCACGCCCACGACGAAAACAACGAGGCGGGCATTGGCGATACCGTGCAGATCATGGAAACGCGCCCGCTTTCCAAGATGAAGCGTTGGCGTCTGGTGAAGATCGTGGAGAAAGCGAAATAGCGCGCAGCGCTTTGTCGCAGTGACATACGGAAAGCTAGGTTAGAACAATGATTCAGATGCAGACAATGCTCGCGGTTGCGGACAACTCGGGCGCCCGCAAGGTGCAGTGCATCAAGGTTCTCGGCGGCTCGAAGCGCCGCTATGCGGGGCTCGGCGATGTGATCATCTGCAGCGTGAAAGAGGCAGTGCCGAACGCGCCGGTGAAGAAGGGCGACGTCGTTCGTTGCGTCATCGTGCGCGTGAAGAAGCAGATCCGCCGCAACGACGGATCCTACATCCGCTTTGACCAGAACGCCTGCGTTCTCATCAACAACGACGGCACGCCGCGCGGCACCCGTATCTTCGGGCCGGTCGCGCGTGAGCTGCGTGACAAGCGCTACATGAGAATCGTCTCGTTGGCTCCGGAAACGCTGTAAGGGGTCGTATTCATGAAAAAAGATGTGAAAAAGAACAAGTTGCACGTGAAGAAGGGCGATACGGTCGTCGTTCTCGCCGGCAAGGACAAGGGCAAGCAGGGCGAAGTGAGGCGCGCTCTTCCCCAAGACAATCGGGTCGTTGTGGAAAAGGTGAACATGGTGAAGAAGGCCATGCGCCCCACGCAGGCGAACCCCCAAGGTGGCATCTCCACGCTGGAAGCGCCGCTGCATGCATCCAACGTGATGCTCGTGTGCCCCAGCTGCAACAAGCCGACGCGAATCGGCCATCGCGTAGTCGAGGGCAAGAAAGTCCGCGTGTGCAAGAAGTGCGGCAAAGACATCGACTGAGAGGTATAGGATAATGGCAACACCTCGCTTGAAGGAAAAGTACAAGACCGAATTGGTGCCTCAGCTCGAGCGTGAGCTCAACATCGCCAACATCAACCAAGTTCCGCGCCTTGAGAAGATCGTCGTGAACATGGGCGTCGGGCGTGCGGCTCAGGATGCCAAGCTGCTCGACGGTGCGATGAACGACATGCGCGTCATCACCGGTCAGCAGCCGTGCGTTCGCCGCGCGAAGAAATCGATCGCCGGCTTCAAGATCCGCGCCGGACAGGCCATCGGCTGCAAGGTGACCTTGCGTGGCGACCGTATGTGGGAATTCCTCGATCGCCTGCTGGCGACCGCCATCCCGCGCGTGCGCGACTTCCGCGGCATTCCGAACGATTCGTTCGACGGGCACGGCAACTATTCGCTCGGCATCACCGAGCAGCTCATCTTTCCGGAGATCGATTACGATAAGATCGACCGGACGCGCGGCATGGACATCGCGTTCGTGACCACGGCGGAAACCGATGAGCAGGCCCGTGCGCTCTTCGTCGCGCTCGGCTTCCCGTTTGCGCGCACGAAGGAATAGCACCGCCCATACTTTGGCAATAAGGGCCTTTGGGCCTTACCGTAAGGAAAGAAGGAACTGAATGGCAAAAAAATCGATGATCGCCAAGGCGAAACGCGAGCCGAAGTTCTCGACGCGCCAGCATAACCGCTGCGCCCGCTGCGGACGTCCTCGCGGCTACTATCGCAAGTTCGGTCTGTGCCGTATATGCGTGCGCGAACTTGCCAACAAAGGCGAACTGCCCGGCGTCACCAAATCCTCATGGTAGGGGTTTGAGGCGCGAAGAGGTGTGTGCCGGCATGACAGGCGCAACCGCCATGGGTGGCTGTGAACCGAATGCCGCGCTCATCATAGACCAAAGGAGATTATGTAAATGACCATGACCGATCCCATAGCAGACATGTTGACCCGTGTGCGCAACGGGCAGTCTGCCGGCAAGGAGAAAGTCTCCATGCCGTCGAGCAAGAAGCTTGTCGAGATCGTTCGTATCATGCAGGAAGAGGGCTACATCCAGCGATACGACGTCATCGAGAGCAAGCCGCGCGCAATTTTGGAGATCACGCTGAAGTACGGTCCGAAGAAGGCGAAGACCATCCGCGGCATCAAGCGCATCTCGAAGCCCGGGCTGCGCGTCTATGCTGGCAAGGATCAGCTTCCGCGCGTGTTGGGCGGCTTAGGCACCGCAATCATATCCACGAGTCTTGGCGTCATGGCCGACCGCGACGCACGCCTCAAGGGCGTCGGCGGCGAAGTGATCGCCTATATCTGGTAGGGAGGTTGCGATGTCACGTATCGGTAGAATGCCCATCACCGTTCCCGCCGGCGTCGAAGTGACGATCGATGGCCATACGGTCACGGTGAAAGGCCCGAAGGGAACCCTTACCCGCTCCTTCGCGCCCCTCATCTCCATCGCGCAGGAAGGGGACACCATCGTGGTGACGCGTCCCGACGACTCCCGTCAGGCAAAGAGCCTCCATGGGCTCACGCGCACCCTCATCAACAACATGGTCGTCGGCGTCTCGACAGGATTTTCGAAGAAACTGCAGCTCGTCGGCGTCGGCTATCGTGCCGCGCTCAAGGGCCGCGATTTGGAAATGCAGCTCGGTTACTCCCATCCGGTGCTCGTGAAGGCGCCCGAGAGCATCACCTTTGAGGTGCCGTCGCAAACCGAGATCATCGTGAGCGGGCCTTCCAAAGAGCAGGTCGGACAGATAGCCGCCAACATCCGCGAATGGCGCAAACCCGAGCCCTACAAGGGCAAGGGCATCCGCTACGAGGGCGAATACGTCCGTCGCAAGGTCGGCAAAGCAGGCAAAGACTAATCAGGGCTGATTGAAGGGAAATCATGAAGAGGCTGAAGAAAAAGCAAGCTGCCCTTGCCCGTCGCCATCGTCGTGTGCGCGGCAAGGTGAGTGGTACGGCGCAGCGTCCACGGCTCTGCGTCACCCGAAGCAATTCGAACATCTACGTCCAATTCGTCGACGACGTTGCCCGTAAAACGTTGTTCGGCATATCGACGCTCGGTCCCGATTTCAAGAAGACCGGCAAAAACGGCGCGAATGTGGAAGGCGCCGAGGCGTTCGGCGAAATCGTCGGTCATGCGGCGAACGAGGCAGGCATCACCGAGGTGGTCTTCGACCGCGGCGGCAATCTCTATCACGGACGCGTCAAAGCGCTTGCCGACGCATGCCGCAAAGCCGGACTGAAATTCTAGAAGGGATCTGACGAATGGCTCGTAAACAGCAAGAAAGCACGGCTCCGGAGCTTCAGGAGCGCGTCGTCTACATCAATCGCGTCTCGAAGGTCGTCAAGGGCGGTCGCCGTTTCTCACTGACCGCGCTTGTCGTCGTCGGAGACGGCTTGGGCCATGTCGGCGTCGGCATGGGGAAGTCCCAAGAGGTTCCCAACGCCATCAAGAAGGGCGTCGAGGACGCGAAGAAGAACATGTTCGAGGTTCCGCTGACCGCCGACGGAACGGTGCCCCACGAGGCTATGGGCGAATACGGTGCGGGTCGCGTGCTCATCAAGCCCGCCGTTCCCGGCACCGGCGTCATGGCCGGCGGACCGGTGCGTGCGATCATGGAGCTCGCGGGCGTGCAGAATGTCATCACCAAGTCGCTCGGCACCAACAATGCGATGAACATCGTCAAAGCGGCAGCTGAAGGGCTGAAATCGATGCAGAGCCCTCGCGAGGTGGCCGCACGCAGAGATAAGTCTGTCGGAGAGATCTTCGGTCGCAAGGAGGCATAAACGATGGCGGAAGAGAAAAAGACCTTGCGCATCACTCAGGTCAGGAGCGCGAACTCCTGCCCTGCCGATCAGGGAAGGACCCTCAAGGCGCTTCATCTCGGCAAAATCGGCCGTACGGTGGAATTGCCGGACAACCCCTCGGTACGGGGCATGGTTTTCAAGGTCAAGCACCTTGTGAGCGTGGAGGAATAGGACCAAACATCGAAAGTGAGCTGGCAGCGAGCTGCGAGCGCGGGCGCTTTGGCCCGTTGAGCGAAAAGGAGCAATAAATATGGAAATCAAAGATCTGCGTCCCGCTGAGGGTGCCACCAAGAAGCGCAAGCGCGTCGGTCGCGGCGACAAGACCGCCGGCCGTGGCCAGAACGGCCAGCTCTCGCGTGCCGGCGGTGGCAAGAAAGCAGGTTTCGAGGGTGGCCAGACCCCCTTGGCGCGTCGTTTGCCGAAGCTGCCGGGCTTCCGCAACCCGAACCGCATCGAATACATTGCCGTGAACGTCGATCGCCTTCAGAGGAAATTCTCCGACGGCGATGTGGTCGACGCCACGACGCTTCGGGAAAAGGGTATCATTAAGCACGACACCGATCCCGTCAAAGTGCTTGGCAATGGCGAGATCTCGATCGCCCTTACGGTGCGCGTCGACAAGGTGTCGAAGTCTGCGCAGGAAAAGATTGAGGCTGCAGGCGGAAAGGTAGAGCCGGTTTGCTGACTTCTATCATAGAAGCATTCAAGGTTCCCGAGCTTCGGAAGAAGATCCTCTTCACGCTCGGGATCTTGGCGTTATATCGCTTTGGCGCCTATGTGCCGGTGCCGGGCATCCCCTTTGCGGAATTCGCCAACGCGTTCGCTGACACGGGCGTCGCGATGACGATGCTCGACCTCTTCACCGGCGGGGCGCTCTCGAATTTCTCCGTGTTCTCGCTCGGAATCATGCCCTACATCACCGCGTCGATCATCATGCAGCTCATGCAGGGCGTCATTCCCGCAGTGGGTCGTTGGGCGAAGGAAGGCGATGCGGGCCGTCGTAAGATCACGCAGGTCACACGCTATCTTACGCTGGGTCTCGGCCTCATCAACGCCATCGGCTATCTGTTGCTGTTCCAGTCGCCCGCCTACGGCGTCACCTTCTCGGATGAGGTGCCTCTCTGGCTGACCGATGTCATCATCGTGTTCACGCTCGTCGTGGGCACCGCGCTCATCATGTGGATGGGCGAGCTCATCACCCAGCGAGGAATCGGCAACGGCATGTCGCTCATCATCTTCATCTCGATCGTTTCGCGCGTTCCCGCGGCCCTCTTCTCATCGGTCAACCTGACTGCCGACATGGGGATGGGCATCGCGATGACCGTCCTGATTGTCGCCGTCGTGGCGGCATGCGTGCCGCTCATCATCTTCGTCGAGCGTGCTCAGCGCCGCATTCCGGTGAACTACGCGAAACGCGTTCAGGGCCGTCGCATGATGGGCGGACAGACCACCTACATCCCCTTGAAGGTGAATGCGGCGGGTGTCATCCCGATCATCTTCGCAAGCTGCCTGATCTATTTTCCCGCGCAGCTGGCGGCGATCTTCAACATCGATTGGCTGACGGCGTTCGCGAATACGATCTCAACGGGCTGGCTCAACTGGATACTGACCGTGATACTCATCGTGTTCTTCGCGTATTTCTACACGTCGATGGTCTTCAACCCCGAGGAAACGGCCGACAACATCCGCAAGCAGGGCGGCTTTATTCCGGGCATCCGTCCGGGAAGCGCAACGGTGCAATACATCAAAGACGTCATCAACCACGTCACGTTGCCCGGCGGCCTGTTCATCGCGTTGATCGCCGTCATCCCGACGATCATCTTCTATTTTACCGGAAATCAGCTTGTGCAGGCTTTCGGCGGCACCTCGATCCTCATCATGATCGGCGTTGCGCTCGACACGATGAGCAAGGTGGAGAGCCAGCTGAAGATGCACAACTACGACGGGTTCTTTAAATAGGTTTCGGTCTGGGCGCCGAGCGCTCAGACCGCAGGGAGTTCTCAGGAGAGTCATAACACGTATGTGGTTGGTTTGAAGGGAAGGATATTCTTCATGAACATCGTGTTGTTGGGCGCACCGGGCGCCGGAAAAGGAACACAGGCAGACAAACTTGTCGATGAATTCGGCACGCCGCACATCTCGACCGGCGACATGCTCCGTGCGGCGGTGGCCGCGGGCACGCCGCTCGGTCAGAAGGCAAAGAGCTTCATGGATGCGGGCGAACTTGTTCCCGATGAGGTGATCATCGGACTCGTGTCGGAGCGTCTCAATGAGCCCGATACCGAGGCGGGCTTCATTCTCGATGGCTTTCCGCGCACGACGGCGCAGGCGGTGGCGCTCGACGCCGAGCTCTCGAAGCTTTCCCGTCCGCTCGACACGGCGCTGCTCATCGATGTCGACCCTGAGGTTATCATCGCGCGCCTGACGAACCGTCGCATCTGCCGCGAATGCGGGCATATCGGCACCGCCGCCGACGAGAAATGCCCCGTATGCGGAGGCGAGATGTATCAGCGCGACGACGACAATGAAGCGACCGTGCGCAATCGCCTCGACGTGTACGAGAAGCAGACGAGCCCGCTCATCGATTACTACCGTGGCTGCGATCGCCTCGTCACGATCGATGGCGACCGCGATCCCAACGTGGTGTATGCGGACGTGAAAGAAGCGCTTCATCTCGTTTAACCTACGCGCTTCCACGATTTGATCGCTGAAGTTGAAAGCCCCTCCCGCTGAAACGCGAGGGGCTTTTTGTCGCGCGGGGCGAGATGATTGTGCAACGGGGCGACGTATGGCGGGCGGCCACGCTACCTTACCGAGGTGGTGAGAAACCACAGACCGTCGGTTTGAAGCGGGGAGAACCCTTCGAGCGCCGAACCGTCGTAGCCGGTCAGCTGGTCGTTGAAGAAGAGGGGATAGAGAATCGCCTCATCCGCCATGACGTCGATGGCAGCCTGGCAGAGCTCATCGCGGTGGCTTCGCGTCTTCGCCCGACGGGCCTGCTTGAGCAGTTGTGAGATCTGCCGTGCTGCGGGGGTTTCCTGCCATGCGCAGAAATCCATCCAATCGGGATTCTCGTAGAACAACGCAAGCGTCAGCAGCGGATTCGCGTTGTATCGCGCCGAGCCGGCACGGAAGAGCAGAACGTCGCAGGAGCTGCCTTGTTCGTCGTCTCCAAGTTGCTCTGGCGGGATGAGCTCGACGTCGATTTCAAGGAGCCTCCAGCATTCGGCGATGCCCTCGGCGAGGGCCATGAGGTCGCCGTTTTCGTACACAAGCTTTATGCCCGCATGGCTTAAGAGGGGCGCTGCCTCGTTGAGAAGGTAGCGCGCCTTGTCCAGATCGAAGCGATAGACCGTCGAGGCACGACGGAAGGCGGGTGCGCTCGATGGGAGAAACGACGAGGCGGGTTCGGCGTTGCCCGAAAGTGTGCGCGCGATGATGCGATCGTAATTGATCGCAGAGAAGAGCGCCTGCCGCACCGCCGTGCTGTCAAAGGGTGCCTTATCGCCACGAAAGGCAAGGGCTGTGGGGGACCATCCGGCGAGACGGGAGAGCGTTGCTCTCGTCTCATCGAGGCGCTTCGCAAGGGAAGAGCTCTTCGAAAGCGAGAGGTCGGCCGCGACGTCTGCGCGTTTCGCGATGAGAAGCTCTGCGCGCCTCTCAAGCAAAGCGGAGTTCTCCCAGACCATGGCGGGTGCTTTCGCGGGATAGGGGCCGTTGTAGTATTCGTTGGGGACGAAGCCGAACGGCGTCGGCGAGCCGGCGGAGGAGTTCGCCGTGCTTCCGGCGAAGAGGAAGCCGCTCAGGTCTTCTTTGCCGGCAATCGAAGCGAGCTCTTCTGCAGTTGCGGGGCGCCAGGGGCCGCTTCCGCAGAGAGCGTCGGATGCCGTTTCGTCCGCTGGCTCTTTTGTGACGTCGCGTTCGCAGAAGACCTTCACAAGAGAGAGGAGGTCTTCGATGCCGTCTTCCAAGGAAGAACTCGTCGTAATGTCGATGTGCGTGCTGTCCGGCGCCTTCATTTCCTCGATCGCATCCAAGAGAAAGCTGAATGACGGTTCGCTGCGATAGGCATCGAAACATGAGATGACGTCGCTTGTCCGCACGGGGCTTCCGTCGGAGAATGCGGCATTTTCACGAAGCGTCACGCGCCATTGGCGCTCATCGATCTTTTCCGCTGCGGTGGCGGCGAGCGCGGGATAGGTCTCCCACGTTACCCGATCCACGTCGTAAAGGCCCTCAAGGCAATGCCAGCCCCAGCTCACCGAAAGAGCGCTTGTCGCCGAAGGGGGGAAGGGCTCGAAGCGATCGGTCGCAAAGACGGCTCGAATGATGTGGTCAGGCGGGGCCTTCTCTGTCTCGGGCGCCTCCGTGCTATCGCTGTCCGCCGGCGGCGAGGGCTCGCTCGGGCTGCCTTGACAGCCGCACAGAGCCGCCAGACTCGCCAAACCACCCGCAAGCACGCACCCTGTGCCGAACCGCGCGCCGAGGGAAATGAAGCGTCGGCGCGTTAGCGATTCATCGTGCAGGGAGCTATGGGCGGTTTGGTTCACAGGTTCCTTTCAGCTCGGGCTTTCCCTGGGCATCGTCTGGCCATCCGGCAATTCGCCTTATTTTATTTGATGGTATCGAAACAGCTGCGCCAAGGCAACCCGCAAGGGGCGCAAGGGACGGCGTAAAGTTGATGGGGGTTCAGATTCTCCCATCCAAGTTTGCGATACCCTTATACAAGACATAGGCTTTGC
>CANQRF010000002.1 GCA_947626195.1 uncultured Eggerthellaceae bacterium | reverse complement strand
TTTTCTGCTACTTTGCGTGGCATTTCTGAAAAACTTTCGGTTTGTAACGCTGTCAGGTTGCAGATATAAACATCCTACCGCATACCTGCTTGTGGAATTACGAGCTCTCCAATGCGCTCTCGCTTTTTAAGGTCGATCAACATCCAAATCGAGACGATAATGAACCCAGCGCCACCGATGATGCCTGTTGGAGAGGGACCTATGAACGGACTGACATCCGCGATAGCGAAAATGGTCGCAGCCCCTGAAACTGCATTGAGCGCACCATGTCCGAATGTCGCGGCAAGACAACTACCAGTGCGAATGGTGACGTACGAAAGGAAAACTCCCACTACCGTGCAGAAGCAGCACATCGCAATGATTCCTGCGAATGGCCAGCCAAAATAGCCGATTCCGTAGTTATGCCCAAGTGCCGTCAAAGGCGCATGCCATAGCCCCCAGATGACCCCGGAAACAACGAGCGTGGAAACGATGCGCATGCGGTGTCCGAGCTTCGGCATGAGGTATCCACGCCAACCCCATTCTTCCCCGAAGCAAGTGAAGAAGTTGGCGATGGGACCGAAAAGCGCGCCGACGGCGATCTGCATGATCGCCAGCATCTGAATGCTCATCGGTAGTTCTGCCGAAGCGCCAACCTCTCTAAGCTGAGACGCGATCAGCTGAGCGAACGCCGTTCCATTTGGATCGAAATCCGCCGGGAAGAGCATGAAGTACAAAACGACGCCTATGAGCACAAGGACTGAAGGACCGAACCACGCAACGAGAAACCACGGAAGCGACTTTTTCAATGCATATGGCTTGATAACGCAGTTCTTGAACCCTTCACCTGTGATGAGACGGGTTACAAGCACGCCGATGGCGGGAAAGAGCATGGCCGCTGCAATCGCCGCAGTCTGGATCAAACCCGGGGCCCCGAAGGACGAAAGATCGCCCTCGACAATCGGATAAACGACTGCGAACTCATAGATCCAGGTGAGAGAGAACGTCACGGCCACGAATGTCATAGCTCTATGCGAAGCAAGCAAGGTGTGGAATCGACTCATCGACGATCACCGTCCACATTCCATACCAAGCAATTGCCGATCTTTGTAGGGCGTGAGTTCGGAACATAGATCTCCAGGCAATAGCTCTTCTTTCCGCAAGCAGGGCAGGTAAGCTTGCGCATCGATGGCGTATGGCGACCGAATAAGTTATCCTTCAGCGGCGGTCTGAAGACGGTCTGGTCTTCAGGGCACACGTATGCTGTGTGCGTGATGTAATAACGGCTAATGGGAACACCCAGCACTAAAGCCAGCGCAACGCCAATGGCGAACGGCCACCAGCACCCTGCGATGATGCCGTAAACGAGCGGGACGATCCATGCCGCATCCATCACAAGCCCCACGAGGGACATCGCTATGCGCATGTTCCTCAGCTTCTTTCTGCTGTCCATGATGTCGGCTATGACGACGAAGGTCTTTGAGGTCAGGGAATTGAAATGGGCGATGCTTTGCCGAAGCTCGTTCATCTTCATGAGAGCAGCTTGGTCTTCCTCGATCCTTCTCTCCAGTTCCTTTTTCTGATTGTCAAGAAGGAATCGAAGGGTCGAGCCAGTATCGGGCTCATTCAGCAGCGCCGAGATGTCCTTGAGCGAGAATCCCAGCTCCTTAAGAAAGCAGATAACGCGCAGGCGCTCAAGGTCGTCATCCGAATAGACACGACGGCCGCCCTCGGTGAGATCGCTCGGCTTAAGCAGATCCTTCGAGTCGTAGAATTGCACGGTTCGCACCGTGACGTTGCAGAGCTTGGCAAGCTCGCCTGTGGTGTATTGGGTCATAGCCACACCTCCTTCCATGGCCCATCTAACAACATGACCCTACGTCACGAACAATACCTGACGTGGGGTGATTTTTCTGAGTGGATGCCTTGCTCTTGTAATTCTATGCGGCAAGTTCCATTGTGCAGATGAAATCGGCAAACTGCGAGGATATATCAACGTAATGAGGGGTTTGGTGCTATCGCAGCACCTGCGTGCTAGCGAATTCCTGAATGAGAGCATTGACCTTATCAGGCGCATCGGTATTTGAATTGTGGCCGGCACCTTCGATCCATACAAGGGGAATGCCGGTGTTTTTATGCCATGTCTTGTTGTAGCGGATGCATGAGCCCGCATGGTCCTTCTCTCGGATCGTTCCCTTGGGCGTTCTGTGGGTCTTCTGCTGCATTTTGTGGGTCTTTCCCTGCAATCAGCGCTCTTCCGTGTCGGATTGTAATAAGGATAGCAGAACCTCTCAGCCGAAAACCACGAAGACGAGGAAATTGGCCAGCAGCGCCAAAAGCAGGCCGACGATTGCTCCGATGACGCCTTTCGCAAGGTTGCGCTCCCAAGAGGGGATGAGGCGCCCTGCAGCATCGGTTTTACGGATGCCGCCGTCCATGAAGGCTCGTATTTCGCCATAGGTGATGAGGTCGTTGTCCTTCTCGATGCGGTCGATCCGGCGACCGAAAACGAGGCTGATGCCCCAAAAGATTGCAAACCAGGCGAAGCCCGCCGCGATGAAGGGCATGTCTCGAATCGCAAGCGCAACAAAAAGGCCGACTATCGCGATGATTAGGCTTGCCGTCATGGCCCAGCCCAGCCGATACATCTGCTTACGATCCCTCTCCAATGTTTCGTCCATAGCTTTCTCGTCTCCTTTCACCAGCTCATCGAGTGTCACATCGAAATGCTGCGCCATGAGAAGCAGGCTCTCGATGTCGGGATAGGTCTTGCCGCACTCCCAGTTGCTCACCGTCTGGCGTGAGACGTAGATGCGCTCGGCAAGAGCCTCTTGCGAGAGCCCGAGGCGCTCGCGCTGGGCGCGTATGGCGCGGGAAACCTGCAACGGCAAAACCTCCTTGAAACGACAGTGCCATGGATGGGAAAACTCTACCACCGAAATGCTTTGGCAGCGGGCAACTTAAGGTCGATATGGCTTGTCAAAAGGCTTTGACAAGCGGTTGAAGTGGTGCAAAATGGCAATCAAGCTTAGTTGGAAAAATACACCATAGAGCGCAAATAGCGGTTGGAAAAATACGCAAATATCTGTAAAAATAGGTTGTAAAAATACCGATGAAGGAGATTCTTATGCTGAAGCGCAAGGCAGAGCAAACGTTGGCGGAATGGAAAGCATCTCCCGACAATCAAGCGCTCATGGTCACGGGAGCAAGACAGGTAGGGAAGACCTATCTCATCGATGAATTTGCCAAAAAGAGCTACAAGAGGGTGGTCAAATTCGATCTCGTTGAGCAAACTGACGTCCTCTCCGCGTTTAACGAGGCGAAAAGCTCCGATGAGCTGTTTATGGCCATCTCCGCCTTTGCCGGACAGTCCATTGTTGCCGGCGAGACGGTCATCTTCATCGATGAGATCCAAGAGTGCAAGGAAGCACTCACCTTTACCAAATATCTTGTACAGCGAAAAGACTATGATTACATCATTTCCGGTTCGCTTCTCGGCGTTGAACTGGACGATCTCCGATCTATCCCCGTAGGCTATCTTCGGATAGTGGAGATGTACCCCCTCGATTTCGAAGAGTTTTGCTGGGCCTTGGGCTTTGGCGGCGATGTATGGGGCAGCGTTCGAGATTCTTTCGAATCTTTGTCTCCCGTGTTTGATCACGTTCACGAGCGCCTTTTACAGCTGTTCCATTGGTATCTGATCGTTGGCGGTATGCCGCAGGTAGTCGATGCGTTTGCGAGGACAAAAGATATTTCTCGCGTGCAGCAGCTGCAACGCGATATCGTCGAGCTGTACCGTCATGACATATCGAAATACGCACCCCGTGAGCACAGGCTCACGATAAAGGAGATATACGATCAAGTCCCCTCGCAGCTTGATTCTCAATCGAAGCGGTTCAACTTTGCGAGCATTGCCCCTCGGGGAACCTTCGAGCGCTATCGTGAGGACTTTATGTGGCTGCTCGACGCCGGTGTTGCCATTGCCGTACGCAATGTTTCTGAGCCGGTTCGGCCTTTGAGGGTCAAGGAGGACCGATCGTTTTTCAAGCTGTTCCTCAACGACGTGGGGCTTCTTTCGGCCTCCTGCGGAATCGGCACGGTGCGCAAGGCCCTCGCGGGGCAGACTTCCATGAGCTATGGAGCGATTTACGAGAACGCGGTTGCCCAGGAATTGCGGACCCGCCGTCGCGATCTCCACTTCTTCCGCAGCAAGAAGATCGGGGAGGTCGATTTCTTGGTAACCGATGGGGAAGCGATCGTTCCCGTGGAGGTGAAATCGGGCAAGGACTAAAAGCGGCACAGCGCTCTGAACAACCTTTTGACTATTGAGAACTATGACATATCGCGAGCGGTGGTTCTTTGCGAATCGAATGTTGAAGTGCACGGGGCTGTCAACTACCTTCCCATATACATGGCGGCTTTCCTGTAGGAGGCTTCCAAAAGACCCTCTTGACCCTCACGTCGCGTCATAGCGCAAACTAAATATCGGAGGTGCTATGGGCAAGCAAAGTTACACCGTGAAGGAGCTCGCCGATCTCTCGGGCGTGAGCGTGCGCACGCTGCACTACTACGACGAGATCGGCCTGCTCGTACCCGACCGCGATAAGTCGGGTTATCGCGTCTACGGGCAAGAGCAGGTGGCAAGGCTCCAATCTATTCTCGCGATGCGCGCCTGTGCGCTGCCGCTCCATGAGATCAAGGAGCTGCTCGGCACAGCGGATTCCGATGGCAAACGCGCGCTCATGGCTCACCTTCAACGCTTGCAAGCTCAAAGAACCAGCATCGACGAGGCGATGCGGCGTACCCGAAGTGCGCTCAGCCTCATGGAAGGAATGGAAGACATGAACAATGAAGAGAAGTTCGAGGAACTCAAGAAGCAGAGCGTTGAGACCTTCGAAGCCACCTACGGAAGCGAGGCACGAGCGCTCTACGGCGATGAGGCCATCGACGGGGCCAACGAGAAGTTTTTGGCGATGAGCGAAGATGCATGGAATGCCAAGGAGCTGCTTGAGAAGGCAATCATCGCCCAGCTCGCCGTGGCGATGGCGACCGGAGATCCCGCAAGCGCTGCTGCACGCGAGCTCGCCGAGATGCATGCAGCGTGGATCCAGATGCATTGGGCCGACGGAACCTACTCGGTGGAGGCCCACAGGGGACTCGCCCAAGGCTACCTTGCCGACGACCGCTTCAAGGCATACTACGACAGGGCTGCCGGCGAAGGTGCGACGGAGTTTCTCGTGAAAGCGCTGCTCGCCAACCTCTGAGCTATGAGAAAAGCGTCATTGCGCGATGTTGGCTACTTGAGAAAAGTTCCCGTAAAGGTGCTGCTGGCAAATCTCTAAGATCCTCCTTATCAGGTGAAAGCCACGAAGACGAGGAAATTGGCCAGCAGCGCCAAAAGCAGGTTGCCAATTGCCCTAAAATACCCTCATAGGGAAAACCGTTAAGGAGCTTGGGGTAATGAGCCGCAGCAAGACATTCTCGATCATGTTTTGGATAGTTGCCGTTGCTGCTCCTTTCGTTGCCTCGTTGTTGGCTGCCTCACTTTTTCCGCCGAGCGCAGACGTTCCCCTTCATTGGAACATGCAAGGGGAGATTGACGGATGGGGTTCCGCTTGGATATGGCTCCCTTTGAGCTTGATCATGGTCGGAACGAATCTCTTTGCTGCGTTGTGCTATGCATTCAGCGACGTCCTTTACGATCGGGGATTGGTTCATGGGGTCAGCCGGAAAAACACGCGACCGTTTCTGTGTGGAACCGCCCTTTTCATCGTTGCCGTATGGGTTGCCGTTCTCGTCTTCTGGACAGCAATGGCGCTTCCGCTTGTTTCATAGCGATGCCGTTTGCTCCGATTTCGTAGCAGACCGCCTGTCATTCACGGTATTTCACCTGTAAGAGGGCGATTCAAATCTCAGCGGTGCAGGTATGGCCCTTTTGGCGGGGCGAGCTCGTTTAAGAGCGTTATCACCGTTTGGGGAAACTCCGGATAGATGACGTCGAGGACTTCGCTGATCGGAATCGGCGGTTCGCATGATGCGCGATAGGCGAGAATGCCGAGAATGCCGTTGATGGCAAATCGGAAGATCAGCTGCACTTTCCGATCGTCCATGCTCGCCGACCTTGCGGCGAGCAGCTCGTCCCACTCGCCTTGGGCGGCTGCGATGAAGCGCTCGCGGGCTGGGTCTTCTCGCTTGATCTCAACTACGGTAGCCTCTTCCTCTTCGAATGGCTCGCGGCATCATGATCATCGGGCAAGGCCCGTGGCCGAACGGCGCGTGGGAACTCTCTATCGCAGGGGGCGTCGGGTTCGTTCTGCTTATCATCGGCTGCCTGCTGCCGCATAAGGCGAAGAGCCGAATGCAATAGCAAACTCACTAGAATATCGGAGATTTCCGAGAGGATTTTTCAAGTGCCGGGGCGTTTCTCCGGCACTTGCCATTCATAAGGGAAGGTGCCCGAAACAGGGCGTAATAATTAAAGATAGCGGCCGGTGATGCTCTCGGGGGTTGCGGCGACGGTTTCCGGTGTTCCAGAGATGACGATGCGGCCGCCCGATTCGCCTCCGCCCGGACCCATGTCGATCACGTAATCGGCATTGCGGATGACGTCGAGGTCGTGCTCGATGATGACGACCGTCGCACCGTTGTCGATGAGCGTCTGGAAGACGCCGATGAGCGATTTCACGTCGAGTGGATGAAGGCCGATCGTCGGCTCGTCGAACACGAAGAGCGAGCTGTCCTGCGCTTTCCCCAGCTCGCTCGCGAGCTTTAGGCGTTGCGCCTCGCCGCCGGAAAGGCCGGGGGTCTGCTCGCCGAGCGTGAGATAGCCCAGCCCGACGTCCTGAAGTACCTGCAGGCGCGTGCACACCGTCTTCAAATCGCTGCAAGCCGCTAAAGCCTCATCGATGCTCATCGCCATGAGGTCGGGCAAGGAAAGCCCTTGGCTGCTCGTCGCGTCGTCTCCCGTGCTCTCTTTTCGATGTACCGCCTCTTTCTTCTCCCGTTGGATGTCGAAGGCTGCATGGCTGTAGCGCGAGCCGTGGCACTCGGGGCAGGGGATGTCGACGTCGGGAAGGAACTGCACGTCGAGGCTGATGCTTCCGGTGCCATCGCAAACGGGGCAGCGGAGCGAGCCGGTGTTGTAGGAGAAATCGCCCGCCTTATAGCCGGTCGCCCTCGAAGCGGGAAGCTTGGCGTACACCTTTCTCAGTTCATCGTGAATGTTTGCGTAGGTCGCCACCGTCGAGCGAATGTTGATGCCGATCGGCGTGGCGTCGATGAGCTTCACCTGCGATATTCCCTCCGCCTGAACCGTTTTCACATGCTCGGGCAGCTGCTCGCCTTTCAGCGTTGCCTCTAAGGCGGGGATGAGGCTCTCGAGGATAAGCGTCGTCTTACCTGAGCCCGAAACGCCGGTGACGACGGTCAGCCGTCCTTTGGGTATCGAGACCTCCAAGGGCTTCACGGTGTGGATCGAATCAGTCGAGAGCTTGATCTCTCCCAGACTGAAGAGCTGGTCTTTCGGTGTGCGTTTCCGCACGAGCATCGATTCACTGGGCGAAAGAAACGGCCCAATGGTCGAACGCGAGTTTTTGATAAGGTCTTCCACGGCGCCTTCGGCGATGATCCTGCCGCCTTTGGCACCCGCTTCAGGCCCAAGCTCGATGATCCAATCGGCGTGTGAGAGGACGTTCGTGTCGTGGTCCACGAAAACAACGGTGTTACCATCTGCCACGAGGTCATCCATGACGCATGCCAGCCCCTCCAGATTGGCGGGGTGAAGGCCGATGGAGGGCTCGTCAAGCACATAGAGCACGCCCGTTGTGCGGTTGCGCACCGCTCGGGCGAGCTGGGTGCGCTGGCGCTCTCCGGTGGAGAGGGTGGAGGAGGCGCGGTCGAGCGTGAGGTAGGAAAGCCCCAGGTCGACAAGGCGCTGCGCCGTGTTTTGGAAGGAATCGCAGATACTCTGAGCAAGTGGGCGCATTTCCGCGGGAAGCGAGTCCGGCACTCCGGCTACCCACCCGATGAGTTCGGCGAGCGTCATCTGGCACACGTCGGCGAGCGAGATGCCCCGAACGCGTGGCGCTCGAGCCTTATCGCTCAGCCGCGTTCCGCCACAGTTGGGGCAGATCTCTTGGCGCAGGAACTTCTCAACGCGCTTCATGCCCTTCTCGTCTTTGACTTTCGACAAGGCGTTCTCGACGGTGTAGGTGGCGTTGAAGTAAGTGAAATCCATGTCGCCCGCCGCGCCGCTCGTCTTGTTCTGGTAGATGATGTTCTTCTTGACGGCAGGACCGTGGAACACGATGTCGCGCTCTTTTTGTGTAAGGTCGCGAAACGGCACATCGGTGCGGACGCCCATTTCGCGGGCGATGTCCTTCATGAGCGACCACATGAGGGTCTGCCACGGTGCCACCGCGCCCTCGTCGATGGAAAGCGACTCGTCGGGCACGAGGGTGGATTCGTCCACGGTGCGAATAATTCCCGTGCCGTCGCATCGAGGGCAAGCACCTTGGCTGTTGAAGGCGAGTTCCTCAGCGCCGGGGGCGTGCACGCGCGCACCGCAGACGGGGCAAAAGATCGGCTGTTCGGCGGCAACGTTCAAGGTGGGCTTAAGGTAATGGCCGTTCGGGCATCGATGGTTTGCGACGCGGGAGAACATGAGGCGCAGACTGTTGAGCAGCTCGGTCGAAGTGCCGAAAGTCGAGCGGATCCCCGGCACCCCCGGCCTTTGGTGGAGGGCGAGCGAAGCGGGAATGAAGCGGATGTCATCAACGAGGGCCGCAGCTGCCTGCGTCATGCGGCGCCTCGTGTAGGTCGAGAGCGATTCAAGGTAGCGGCGGGAGCCCTCCGCATACAGCACGCCCAAGGCAAGCGAGGACTTGCCCGATCCCGATACGCCGGCGATGCCGACGATCCGATGCAGGGGGATGTCCACATCGATGTTCTTCAAATTATGCACGCGGGCTCCGCGCACTTCGATCGCCTGCGGGTCGTTGTTCATGAAAGCTCCTTCATGTTTTGCCGAACACATACTAACCCTTTTTCCTATTCGGGGGAAACAAACTGTTCGCTCTGGTCAACGGGCAGTTTTGAAAATATCCCGATGATTTTTCCCTGAACTGGGCGGTCGGCTAAACTATGGAGGGCAAATTCTTGGCATCGGCGCGTTTGCCGCAGGTCGAGCGGTCGCAAACGGTTTCCCTCTGCGAACGGAACGCGCGGCATGCTGGCAGGCCGCCATAATGCGGTCATGATAAAGGGAGGAAATATGGGCAAGCGAACGAAGATCATCTGCACAGTAGGGCCGGCCGTCGATACGGACGAATCCATCAGGGAACTCGTCAAGGCCGGCATGGATATAGCGCGCTTCAACTTTTCCCACGGATCCCATGAGGAACACGCGCGCCGGGTCGCCACGATCAAGCGGGTGCGAGACGAGCTCAATGTTCCCCTCGCGATGCTGCTCGATACGAAGGGGCCTGAGATCCGCACGGGCAAGCTCGAGAACGGCATGCCTGTTGAGCTCCATGAAGGCGATACGATCATCCTATCGACAAATGTCGAGATGGGAAACGCCCAGCGCATCCATCAGGACTGCAGCCTGCTTCCCCGCTACGTGCAGGAAGGAACGGACATCCTCATCGACGATGGCCTGATCGAGCTGAAGGTGCGCGCCGTCGAGGGCGATGACATCGTCTGCCAGGTCATGAACAACGAGACCCTCGGCGAGCACAAGTCCGTCAACGTCCCCGGCGTCGCCGTTCCGCTTCCGGCGGTCACCGACATCGACCGCGCCGATTTGCTTTTCGGCATCGAGCAGGGCTTCGATTTCGTGGCGGCGTCGTTTGTCCGTGATGCATTCGGCGTGCGCACCATTCGCGAGTTCTTGCAGGAACATGGGGGAGAGAACATTCCCATCATCGCGAAGATCGAAAACGCCGAGGCGGTTGCGAACATCGACGAGATCATCGAGGAGGCCGACGCCATTATGGTGGCTCGGGGAGACCTCGGCGTCGAGATCCCCGAGGATGAGGTGCCCCATATCCAAAAGACGATCATCCACAAGTGCAACCATGCGCGCATTCCCGTCATCACCGCCACGCAGATGCTCAATTCGATGATCGTGGAGCCGCGTCCGACGCGAGCCGAGGTCTGCGACGTCGCAAACGCTATCTACGACGGCTCCGACGCGGTGATGCTCTCGGGCGAGACGGCGGTGGGGAAGTACCCCATCGAATCGGTGGAGATGATGGCGCGCATCGCCCTTTCAACGGAAAGTCATCTCTTCGAAGACGCCACGGCGATCAACCGCGTGCTGCCTTCTGACGACAAAAGCATCTCGCTCGCTGTGGGAACGGCGGCCATGAGCACGGCGGAGGCGGTCGGCGCCCGCTGCATCGTCTGTCCCACCATGTCGGGAAGGACCGCACGGCTCATTTCGAGCTTCAGGACGCCTATACCCGTATATGCGGTGGCGCCCTCCGAGCAGACGGTGCGAACGATGCAGCTCTATTGGGGCGTTACGCCGATGGGTGCCGATGTCGAGGGCGATATGGGCGAGGTCATCGCGAGCGCCCGCGACATTGTACTGAAGAAGGGCCTTGTCGAGGTCGGTGATATTGCGGTGTTCACCAGCGGAGATCGTTGGACGAGCCCGTGCGAAGAGGACGCATCGGGACAGCAGAGCCTCTATGCGCCGACCAACGTCATGTATGTCGTGCAGATACGCGAGAAGGAGATCAACGGCAACGTGGTCGTCCCACCACTATTCAGCACCTCGGCTGAATAGGAGACCTTGAGGGCTTCTGATTTCGGATTAGTGCGTAGACCCGTCGCTTGGAAAAAGGGCAAGAAGGTCTTCGGGTGCCGAACATTCGAAGTCGGGGTGCTCGGCGCGAAGGGCGGAGGCGGAAAACATGCCCCAGAGCGCGGCGATGGTGAGGCAGCCGGCGCCGTTTCCCGCTTGCATGTCGAAGGGGCTGTCTCCCACGTAAGCACACTCTTCTGGCGCTAATCCAAGAAGCTCGGCGCCGTAGATGACGGGCTCGGGATCGGGCTTGTGCTTGGGAAGGTCGTAACCTCCCACCACGCATTCGAAGAAGGGGAGAACGCCGAGCACATTGAGGCCATGGCTTGCGAGCTCGCGTGTTTTCGAGGTGACGACACCCATCTTATAGCCGCGGCTCCTCAGCTCTTCGAGCATTTCGCGGATGCCGGGGAAGAGGCGTATCATCCCGTCATGGATGCGGTGGTTGTGCTCGCGGTAGATTTTGCAGAGCTCATCGGCGGAAACCTCATCGGTGGCAAAATCCTCCATCTGCACCGAAAGGGGCTGCCCCACCTTCTTCAAAAGCTCCTCATCTGGTGGGACCTTTCCAAACGCCGTTTGCAAGGTGTGGCGAAACGACGAGAGGATAAGGCTCTCCGTATCCACCAGCGTGCCGTCGTTATCGAAAAGAATGCCTTTGATCTGTCTTTGCGCTGCCATCTTCGCTATGCTTTTCCCGTCCGTCGAAATGCTTCCGCCTTTCCCAACTGAAGAGGATAGCAGAAGAAAGAACGAATGGATTGACCGCAAATCGGCTTTTTACCACGTCATCGCCCTTTTTCCTCATTGAGCCGAAATTCGATAGGTTATTATTGCCGTACCGAAACGCCATCGAGCATCATTTTGCGTTTCAACTGGCAGAAAGGCACGCGTTGCCTTGAAACGTTAAGGGAGAAGCGCTATGGAATCGAATGTCGATATGACGGAGACGGCAAAGGGCCGCGCTGCATGGTCGGGCAGATGGGCCTTCGTCCTCGCAGGTGCTGCATCGGCTGTCGGGCTGGGAAACCTCTGGCGGTTCCCGTATCTTGCCGCGAAATACGGCGGCGGCACCTTCCTCATCACCTATCTCATCCTCGTGTTCACCTTCGGCATCTCGCTCGTTTTGCTCGAGACCGCCTTAGGGCGCAAGACGCAGCAATCGACGATCGGCGCGTTCCGTTCCTTTGGAAAGAAATACGGGTTCATCGGATTTTTCTGCTCGCTGATTCCGTTCATCATCACGCCGTATTACTGCGTGATCGGTGGCTGGGTCACGAAATACATGGCGGGTTACGTGGTGGAAGGCCCTGATGCGCTTGCCGACGGTGGTGCGTTTTTCTCGAATTTCATCACCTCTCAAGAAGAGAGCTTCCTTTGGATGTTCATCTTCATGGCAATTGTGTTCATCATCGTGAGCCTTGGCGTTGAAGGCGGCATCGAGAGGGTGAATCTCGTCATGATGCCGGCGCTCATCATCATGGCGGTTGCCATAGCCATCTTCACGATGACAATGCCTGGTGCGCTTGACGGTGCCGCCTACTACCTGGTCCCTGACTTTTCGGCGGTTTCGCCCGAGCTTTTCATCGGCGCCTTGGGACAGATGTTCTTCAGCCTCTCGATTGCGATGGGGATCATGGTCACGTACGGATCCTACCTTGATAAGAAAAGCTCTTTGACGAAAAGTGTTGCGCAAATCGGCACGTTTGACTTCGGCGTCTCATTCATCGCCGGCATGGTGATCGTCCCTGCCGCTTTCGTGACGCTGGGGTCGGGCGAGGCCGTCGCATCGAACTCCGGCCCCTCGCTCATGTTCATCACGCTTCCCCAAGTTTTCGACGACATGGGCGGTGCGGCGGCGCCTGTCGGGTTCGCCTTCTTCCTCCTCGTGCTATTCGCGGCGCTGACGAGTGCGATCTCGCTTACCGAAACGCTCGTCTCCATCGTGATGGACGGGGCTCATTGGAATCGCAAGCGCTCGTGCGTGGCGGTGTTCATATTTCTCGCTGTTGTCGGTATGTTCATCAATATGGGATACAACGCCCTCTCATTCATCGAGCCCTTGGGCGAAGGATCGTCGCTTCTCGATCTTGCGGACTTCATCTCTAACTACGTGATGATGCCGCTTGCCGCGCTCATGACCTGCCTGTTCGTGGGCTATGTCATCAAGCCGAAGACGCTCATCGATGAAATCGCCATCTCCAGCCCGTTTAAGCTGAGGAAAGCATGGACGGTCATGATCAAATACATCGCGCCCGTCCTTATCGTCCTCATCCTCATCTTTTTCATCGCCCAGCAATTCGGCTTGTTTGCCGTTTAGTTCCGCTGTTCCGCCGTTCCGCCGTTCTGCCGAACGGCGGAACGAGCTGACGCTGCGGGCGTTTCGGGCGCTTCATCTTCCCCCTTGTACGAGGGGCTCTTCGCCAGAAGCGATCGGTCGCTTGCCATGTGGCAAGCTCCCTTACAAAATATGCCCAAGGGCATATTTTGCTTCGTGTGCAGAGCACACTCAGCCGGGCAACGGGAAAATCTACGGTACGAGAGACGTCCTCGCTTACTTACTGGCGAACCCGTGGGACAAAAACCTTCGTCAACCTATGCGAACAAACTAGGCACTTATCTATAAGAATTTGGCTATAAAACAACGAGCTCGTAGTCTTTTGAGCCGCAGCCAAGGCGTTCGGCCTCGTCGATCGTCAGCGTGCCATGGCGCGATTCCACGCGCTCAAGGAAGTGCTCGCGCCCGGGATCGTCCACGGCGGCCTCGACGGCATCGATGCACGCCTGGTCGATCGCCACAGGATCGAGGCTTGCGAACATACCGATGTCGGCCATGCAGGGATCTTCGGCCACGTCGCAGCAGTCGCAGTCCACGGAGAGATTGCAGGCAACGTTGATATAAGCCAGGTTGTCGCCAAAGTGATCGATAACCGTCTTGGCGGCTTCAGCCATGCCCGTGAGGAAATCGTCCTGCGCGGCCACCTTGTCCCAAAACTCGCTTTGCTCGGTCGTCACACCCGCGGTGTGGATGTTCGTCTTGCCCTTATTGGAGGCACAGCCGATCGAGAGCTGCTTCAGGGCCCCGCCGTATCCTCCCATCGGATGCCCCTTGAAGTGGGAAAGCACGAGCATGGAGGGATAGTTCGCGATGTGCGCCCCCACGTAGTTTTCCTTGAGCACCTTTCCGTTTTCGATGGGGAAGGTGAGGTCGCCCTCGGAATCCATGATGTCAACGTCGAAGTAATCGGTCCACTCGTGTTCTTTCAAAAGCACCTCGTGCTTTTCGGTGGTGTCGCGCGCGCCGTCGTAGGCGGTGTTGCATTCCACGATCGTGCCCTCCACCTCATCGACCATGGGTTTGAAGAACGGCGGGCGGATGTAGTTCTGATTGCCGCGCTCGCCCGAGTGCACCTTGACGGCGACGGGCTTGGGAAGATCGCGTCCCAGCTCGTGGTAGAGACGCACGACGTTTTCCGGTGTGATCTCCTTGATGAAATAGACTTTTGAGGTAGCCATGAAACATCCCTTCTCGATAAGGAAAAAGTTGGACGATATTCTACTCTTTTGTTGGAAGCTCGTCTCTTGATTTATGAGAACGCCTGCGAGAGCGCGCGCTGCGCCGCGGCGCCGAAATCTCGAATCTCCTGCTCGGTATGGGCGGCTGAGAGGAAGAGCGCCTCGTATTGGCTCGGCGCAATGAGAAAGCCCTCTTCCAGCATGCAACGGAAATAGCGGGCAAACGCCTCGGTGTCGCAGAGCTTTGCATCCTGCCAGTTCCTCACGGGCGTTGCGGAGAAGAAGAGCGTCGCAACCGAGCCGATCTGATTGACCGTGCAGGGGGCGTTGGTGGCGTCGATCGCCTCCTGCAAGACCTTGCGGAGAAGCGCGCCCTTCGCCTCGAGCACAGGATAGATGTTGTCTTCGCGAATCGCGTCGAGCTGAGCGCATCCGGCCGTCATAGCGAGGGGGTTTCCCGACAGCGTGCCCGCTTGGTAGACCGGACCGGTGGGGGAGAAGTGCTCCATCGCCTCGCGTTTTCCCGCGATGCAGCCCACGGGAAGGCCACCGCCGATTATCTTTCCCATGGTGACCAGATCGGCCTCGATGCCGAAAAGCTCCTGCGCCCCGCCTGCCGCACAGCGAAATCCCGTGATCACCTCGTCGAAGATGAGAAGCGCGCCGTTCTCGGTGCAAAGCCGCCGCACGGCCTCCAAAAAGCCCGGCTCGGGAGGAACGACGCCCATGTTGCCGGCAATCGGCTCGATGATGAGGCAGGCGATCTCGCCCGCATTCGCGCGGAAGATCCCGGCAAGCGCCTCGGGGTCGTTATAGGGGGCGATAAGTGTGTCGCTTGCAGTTTTTTCAGTGACGCCCGGTGTGCCCGGAATCGAAAACGTCGCCATGCCGCTGCCGGCGCTCACGAGCAGCGAGTCGCTGTGGCCATGGTAGTTTCCCTCGAATTTGATGAGCTTGTCGCGTCCGGTGTAGCCGCGGGCCAGCCTAATGGCCGACATGGTCGCCTCGGTGCCGGATGACACCATGCGCACCATCTCGACATGCGGCACCATTTCCACGATGCGCTCGGCCAACTTGATCTCCGCTTCGCAGGGCGCGCCGAAGGAAAGCCCTTTGTCCATCGCCGCGCGGATCGCTGAGAGCACGCGCTCGTCGCCATGGCCTAAGATCATCGGACCCCACGAGCCGATGAAATCGATGTATTCGTTGCCGTCGACGTCGAATACATGGCTTCCTTTGGCATGGTCGTAGAACACGGGATGGGCGCCCACGCTTCCCATCGCGCGCACGGGGGAGTTCACGCCCCCCGGCATGAGCTCGCAAGCTCGTGCGAAATCTGCTTCCGACCGATCATGGGAAAGCCGAGCGTTTGCTGATGGGCCCATCGGTTCCTCCATCGACGATATGGCGGGCGTTGCGACGCCCCTTCTCATTGCCCTTTATACAACTTTAACGGAAAAGTGCGCCTAGCCGTGGTGCCGTTCGTTGAATGGATCGGGAATCACGCTGTCCAGAAGACTCGATGAGCGCATGAGCTCCAAGAACCATTTCTCCTCATCGGAAAGCGTCACGCTCTTCGACCGGATGATGTCGAGCGGTCGCTTGATGGGTCCTTCGCTGAAGCGGAGGATGTGGAGGCGGTTCTGCATGACGTCGTCTTGGACCGCCAAGATGGAGATGATCGTGATGCCATGATCGCTCCCCACGGCCTCCTTGATGGCCTGGATGCTGCTGAACTCAGCGGTCACGTTGAGCTCGTCGGGATCGAATCCGCGCTCATGGAGCGCCACGTTCATTGTCTCGCGCGTGCCGGAGCCCACCTCGCGGAGGATGAGCGATTCTTTCTTCAGCTCTTCGAAGCTGACGTAGGCGCGGTCCTTAAAGGGATGGTTGGGCGAGACGGCGATGACGAGCTCGTCTTGCCAAAACGGCTCGATGATGAAATCGTCGTCAGATTCCACGGGGCCTTCGATGAGGCCGATATGGATCTTGCGGTCTTGTATCGCCTGGGCGATGGCGCGCGTGTTCGCAATGAGCACGTTGAGCTTCGGCTCCGGTCGGTCGCCCTGCGCGGCAAGGTTCATGATCGGCGCCAGAAGGTAGTTTCCGATGGTGAGCGTCATTCCCACATGGAGGTCGTTGTGAACCTGATTGGAGAGGATGCGCAGCGTCTCCTTCGTCTCGTTGAGGGTCTGGATGACGGTGCTGATCTTGCCATAGAAGAAGCGCCCGTATTCGGTGAGGACGACGCCTTTGTTTGTGCGCTCAAGCAGGGGCACCCCGTATTCCTTCTCCAGGTTCTGGATCTGGATGCTCACGCTCGGTTGGCTGACATGGAGATGGCGAGAGGCCCGCGTGATGTTGCCGGTGTCGGCCACTTCTTTGAATACGATCAGTTGCTCAAAAGAACTCATTGAGACTTGCACACTTTCTCATCGTTCGATTTCAGCTCGCCATTATTTTGCCAGTTATCGCAGATAGGCGCAAAGGGGAAGCTGCAGCGGGGGGTTCATTGTGGTTTTCTCGATACGAAATCCCAATGGCAAATCCTACGATGTCCGGCCTTTTCGCTGATTCTATTTGAAGGAAAAGTAAACGGCAATACTAACACATGATAAGAATTTTGGATGATGGCATGTGAATTTATTATTTTACAAAGTCCCTGAAGTCCGTAAAATTCTCATCAAGGACTTGTTTCCTGTGTAAGAGCCTTGAGATCTGCAACACAGAATGGGAAGGTCAATATGGAAACAGCGTTACCGTTAGCGATTTTCGTCGTCATTGCACTTATCGCATTTCTCCTTCTAAGCGCAAAAAAGTTCGTCGACTACTCTCGGTGGTCGAAGCACTCGCGTTTCGATCTCTATCCGATCCCGAAGGAGGGTGCAGAGAAAAATAAGTACGGCGGCTCCTACTATGAGGAAAATGAATGGTGGGAGAAAGGCCGCTATACCTCGGTTGCCACAGAGGTGACAGATCTTGCTCCGGAGATGTTCTTCATCCGCAAGCTCTTCCTCCATCAACGTGCCCTGTGGTATGCGTCTTTCTTGTTCCATTTCGGCATCTACTTCCTTTTCGGCTGGTCGATCATGCTGCTCGTCGGCGGGCTTTGGTATCCGCATCCTGAATGGGTTTCCGTGATCATCGGCATCGTGGGCTATATCGGCTTCATCTTGGCAACCGTCGGTTGCGTCGGCCTGCTGATTCGCCGCATTTTCAGCGCGAGCGCGCGCATCAATATGACGCCCGTCGAATACTTCAACCTGTTCTTCATCCTCGCCGTGTTGGTGACGGGCATCGTCTCGTGGCTCGGCTTCGCCGACCCCATCACCATCGCGCATGAGATTCTCACGATGAGCCTCGTGAACGTGCCGGTGATCGTGGTTGTGCACCTCATCATGCTCGGCATTCTGCTTATCTACATTCCGATGAGCCGAATGGCCCACTATGCAGGCAAGTACTTCGCCTTCCACAAGGTCATGTGGGACAACGACCCCAATACGGCGGGCAGCAAGGTTGAGCAGGACGTCATTGAGATGAACAGCCGAAAACCCAAGGATCATTGGTCGGCTCCACACATTCAGGCTTAGCCGTTTCGTAGTTCGGAGGACAGAGAAAATGTCAGCTGCACAGAAACATTGGAAAGCAAAGGATATTGCGAAAGACGTGGCGGTGCTTTCACCGCCCGATGATTTGGCGCCCCTGCCCGAGCCCTATGCGAGCAACGGACTCGAGCCCGATTACAAGGCGAAGAAGCCCGAGTGGGCGGAACGCTATTGCGCCTCGCTCGACGGTTTTGTGGCGCTCGACACGCTTGAGCGTCCCGAAAACGAAGAGGCGAAAAAGGAGTTCGTCGAGCGCTTCCTCGTCGGCTTGGAGAAGCTCTTCTCCGAGGTGAATGCGAACACGGTGCAGCCGCTCATGCTCACGACCGACTTCTGCGCAAAGTGCAACACGTGCTCGGATGCCTGCCACATCTATTTGAGCTCAAACGGCGACGAACTGCTGCGTCCGAGCTACCGTACCGACGTGCTGCGTCGCATGTACAAGAAATACTTCACTCCCTCGGGTCGCTTTCTGGGCGGTTTGGTCGGCGCTGACGTGGATGTCACGTGGGAAAGCATAGCCCGTCTCGGTGAGCTTGCCTATCGTTGCAACCTCTGCCGCCGTTGCGCCCAGGTATGCCCGCTCGGCCTTGACAACGGGCTTGTTGCGAAGGAGATCCGCAAGCTTTTCAGTCAAGAGCTTGGCGTTGCACCGACTCCCGTGCATGACAAGGGCACGATGCTTCAGCTCAAGGTCGGTTCGACCACCGGCCTCACCAAGCCGGCCTTTCTCGACAACCTTGAGTTCATCGAGGAGGACATCTACGAGCGCACGGGTCGCAAGATCAAATTCCCGATCGATAAGAAGGGCGCCGACGTGCTCGTCATGCATAACGCGGGTGAGTTCATCGCGTGGCCCGACAATCCGGCCGCGTTTGCCATCCTGCTTGACGAGGCGGGCGTCGATTGGACGCTCAGCTCCGACATGATGGGCTACGACAGCGTGAACTACGGCATCTGGTACGATGACGTGCAGGCGCGCAAGGTGGCTCTTGGCCAGTTCAAGGTGGCGAAAGAGCTCGGCGTCCGTCGCATCGTCGTCGGCGAATGCGGCCATGCGCACAAGGCCATCGCCATCGCGGCGGACCGTATGACCACTGCCGAGGATCGCGTTCCGGTGGAAAGCTTCATCCCCGTCATGGCCGATCTCGTGCGCAAGGGCCGCCTGAAGTTTGATCCTTCCAAGAACAATTTCCCGGTCACCTTCCATGATCCGTGCAATATCGTGCGTCAAATGGGCATCGTGATGCCCGAGCGCGAGATCCTGAAGGCATGCGCCCCGCAGTTCCGCGAGATGACGCCCCACGGCGTCCACAATTTCTGCTGCGGCGGCGGCAGCGGCATCGCGCTGATGAATTCCTACAATTTCTCGGATTACCGCAACAAGGTGACTGCCCGTAAGAAGTTCTCGCAGATCATCAATGCGTTTGGCGAGGATTTCACCAATCCCGACGTGGTGAAGTACGTTTGCGCTCCTTGCTCGAACTGCAAGGGCACGATCCGCGACATTCTGAAGTTCTATTCGGCGACGTCCACCTACAACGTGCAATACGGCGGCCTCGTCGAGCTGATGGTCAACGGCTTGGCAAGCATGGAGAAGCCCTATCTCGAGTTTCTCCAAGATTAGAACGGCGCTTTGAGAATCAGCCATGCTGCCAGGACGGCATGGTGAGCAAACGGGGCTCTGCCGGAAAGCAGGGGAGGGTTTTCGGCAGAGATTGCTCCCATCGTGGGAGCTTATGAAAGATGAGGTGTGAATGCATCATAGTATCGTAGTAGGCTTCAACATTAAGAAGGCGCCGATTGAGCTTCTGGAAAAGCTCAGCGTGCACCATTCTGCGAATGGCGAAGTCGCACTGACGTTGATGTCTATGACGCCGACAAGCGCCATCGTCGTGCTCAGCACGTGCAACCGTTTGGAGATCTATGCAACGGCAGACGATGCCGAGCAGGCGATCGATGCCATCAAAGAGCGTCTCGTCTCCGGTTTGAGCCGCGAGAAGGCCACCGAATGGCTGCAATATTCGTATTCTTATCGCGACGATATGGCCGTGCGCCATCTCTTCGAGGTGGTGACGGGCCTTGATTCGCTCATCGTCGGCGAGGCCGAGATCCTCGGGCAGGTGTCGCGTGCCTATAAGGCGGCTCGCGAGGCGCAGACGACCGACAAGCTGATGAACGTCTTGTTCCAACGAGCGCTGCATGTGGGGAAGAAGGCGCGTTCGCAAACGTCGCTCGGTCGCTACTCGGTCTCAATCGGGCGCATCGCCGTCGATCTTGCGGTCCAGGAATTTGGCGACGTCAGCGAAAAGCGCGCGCTCATCCTCGGAGCGGGCGAGATGAGCGAGCTGACAGCGCGCTATCTGGTCGACCATCATTTTCCGGTGGTCATGGTTGCCAACCGTTCGCTCGACAAGGCGAAGCTCCTCGCGCAGGACTATGGCTTCGAGGCGTATTCGCTCGATTGCCTTGAGCATTGCCTCGGCAAGGCAGACGTCGTTTTCTCAGCAACATCCGCGAAAAACGCCATCGTCACGAAAGACCTCGTTTCCCGCGTCATGGAGAAACGCGATGGCCGCTCGCTTCTTTTCATCGATATGGCCGTCCCGCGCGATGTCGAAGAGGCGGTGGAGGGCCTTGACGGCGTTTCGCTTCATAACATCAACGAGCTGCGCGAAGTGGTGGATCGCCATCAGATCCAACGGGCACGCGCTGTCAACGAGGTGCGCCAGATCGTCGAGGAGGAAGTGGCCGATTTCCGCCACTGGACCGATTCGCTCGACCTCGTGCCGGTCATCACTGCGCTTCGTTCCTACGCCGATTCGATCAAACAGGAGCGCCTTGAGGTCGCCCTCGACAAGCTCACCGAGCTGACGCCATCGCAGCGCCATACGGTCGACATCCTCGCCACGACGATAACCGATCAATTCGTGCGCAACCCGATTGAAACGCTGAAGATGCAGGCCGGTTCCGCGCGCACGCAGGAATATGCGCTGGCCCTTCAAGAGCTCTTCGGACTCAAGGGAGCGCCTAGCAGCATCCCGTCGGCGCATCTGGCATGTGAGGCCCAATGATGATGGCGGCTCTGAGAATCGGAACGCGCAAAAGCGCCCTCGCCCTCGCTCAGACAAAGCGGGTATGCGAAAGGTTGGCGGCGTTGTATCCCGCGATGCGCCTCGAGATAGCGGACATGACGACGGCGGGTGACATCGATCAGAAGACGTCGCTTTCCAGCGTTGCCGATAAGGGCTTTTTCACGCAGGCGATCGAGGAGGGTCTGCGTGAGAAAACGATCGACATCGCCGTCCATAGCTTGAAAGATCTCCCCACCGTTTTAGACGATGACTTCACGATCGGCGCCTACTGCTTCCGCGAGGATGCCCGTGACGCCTTCCTGAGCAGGGGAAATGTTTGCTTTGGCGATCTGCCGGAAGGGGCGCGCGTCGGCACCTCGAGCGTTCGGCGCAAGGCCCAGATTCTCGCCATGCGCCCCGATCTCACCTGCGTCGAGGTGCGCGGCAACCTTCAAACACGCTGGGAAAAGCTTGAGCGCGGTGAGGAGATGGACGCCATGATGCTCGCCATGGCAGGTCTGGTGCGCATGGGTTGGCAGGATCGCGTGACCGAGGTGTTCTCGTATGAGCAGATGCTTCCCGCGCCGGGTCAGGGCATCATTGCGGTGGAGTGTTTGAAGGAACGTACCGACATCTGTGAGCTCCTCGCTTCGCTCAACGATGAGAAAAGCGCGCAGGCCGCCATCGCTGAGCGGACGTTTCTCCAAGCGATGGGCGGCGGTTGCTTGACGCCGCTTGGCGCCCATGCGTCATTCGAGGAGGGTAATCTTGTCCTTGAGGCGGGCGTTTTCCAACAGGATGGCTCTGCCGGCATCCGTGTGACCTGCGAGGGCCTTGATGCCGAAGAGCTCGGCCGCGCGGCGGCCCGCGAGGTGCTTTCGAGCGGCGGCGAGGAGTTGCTCGTCGCTGAGTCAGCGTCTGCGCCATCAGGCGATGATCGCTTGGAAGGGGTGCTTTGCCATGGCTGACTGCGGTAAGGTGTTCCTCGTGGGCGCCGGCCCAGGCGATCCCGGTCTTTTGACGTTGGCGGCAAAGCGGCTCATCGAGACGGCTGATGCCATCGTCTACGACCGCCTTATCGCTCCCGAGATCCTCGATTACGCGAAGCCGGAATGCGAGAAGATCTTCGTTGGGAAAACCCCCGATCATTCCTCGCATACCCAAGCTGCAATCAATGAAGCGCTCGTGGAATGCGCTCGCACGCATCGTTGCGTCGTTCGCCTGAAGGGCGGCGACCCCTACGTATTCGGCCGCGGGGGAGAAGAGGCCGCCTATTTGGCGCAGGCCGGCATCGAATTCGAGGTCGTGCCCGGCGTCACTTCGGCCATTGCGGCCTTGGCCGCAGCCGACATCCCGATCACCTATCGCGGCTATGCCTCGCAGTTCACCGTCGTCACGGGCCATGAGGATCCCGAGAAGGCGAAGACGGACATCGATTGGGATGTGCTCGCGCACACGCCGGGGACGCTCGTATTCGTCATGGGCATGAAAAACCTCGGCCTTATCGCCTCGCATTTGATGTCTGCGGGTCTTGAGGGAAGCACGCCGGCCGCAGTCGTCGAACGCGGCACGCTTCCCGATCAACGCGAGGTCGTCGGCACGCTTGGGACGATCGAGGAGTTGGTGCAGACTGAGGGAGTCAAGAACCCTGCTGTCATCGTGGTCGGCTCGGTGGTTTCCTGCCGAGGGCTCTTGCGCCCGGGCGGCTCGCCCTCAAAGCACGGCGGCCCTTTGGCGGGAAAGACCGTTTGCGTCACCCGCGCACGCGAGCAGGCGTCATCCTTGAGGGAGGGCCTCGAGGTTCTTGGCGCCCATGTGGTGGAGATTCCCCTCATCCGCTTTGAGGGTCTTGAGGCAAGCCCCGAGGTCATTGCCGCACTCGATGCGCTCGCCTCGTATGACTGGGTCGTTTTCGACAGCGTGAACGGCGTGAAATATTTCCTGAGCGCCCTTGCGGAGCTTGACGCCTCTTCGGAAGAAGATTCGGAAGGCGAAGCCATAGCCGCGCCTCGTCTCGGGAATCTTTCGGCAAGTATCGCGGCGGTCGGTCCGGCGACGAAAAAGGCGCTCGCCGAAGCCGGCGCGGGTGAGGTCTTCATGCCTGAGCGCTACACGACCGACGATTTGCTCGAAGAGCTACTCAAAAGACTCCATGAAGGCGATCGTGTGCTGATCGTATCCTCCGACAAGGCCCGCACTGCCATGCGCGACGGTCTTGTCGCCCATGGCATCGTCGCCGACCTCGTGCCGTTCTATCGCAACATCGCGGCTCTTGAGGATCGCGAAAGGCTCATTGCGGCGTTGCAGGAGAATACCATCGATGCGATCACGTTCACCTGCTCATCCGCCGTCATCAACTTCGCCGACCTCATTGGAGACGCCCGCCATCTGCTCGACGGCGTGGAGCTCTACTCCATCGGGCCGGTGACGACGGCGTCTTTGGTCGAACGTGGGCTCGTTTGTGCGGGAGAGGCGGAAAACGCGCGCATCCCCGACCTCATCGCCTGCGTTCGGCAGGGCTTGGCAGCGCATCGAGAGGAGGCGAGCGCATGAGCGATTTCATCCGTCATCGGCGCCTGCGCCATGATGCGCGCATCAGGGCCTTCGTCCGCGAGACGGAGCTCTCACCACGCGATTTCATCTACCCGCTCTTCGTCATCGAGGGCGAGGGCATCCAAGAGGAAATTCCCTCGATGCCGGGCGTGTATCGCTGTTCCCTCGATGTTTTAGGGCCCGTTCTTGAGGATATTGAGAATCTTCAGGTGGGTGCCGTCATCCTCTTCGGCATTCCGAAGGAGAAGGACAGCCTCGGAAGCGGTGCCTATGCGCAAGATGGCATCGTCCAGCGCGCGGCGCGGCTCATCAAGGAAACGCATCCGGGCCTTCTCATCATTGGCGATGTGTGCCTCTGCGAATACACCGACCATGGCCATTGCGGCGTCGTACGCGACGGCGAGATTATAAACGACGAGACCCTCGAACTTCTTGCAAAAACCGCCGTCTCTCAGGTTCAAGCCGGCGTGGATGTGGTAGCTCCTTCCGACATGATGGACGGGCGCGTGTTCGCCATCCGCCAAGCGTTGGATGAAGCAGGGTTCATTAACGTTCCCGTCATGTCATATGCGGCGAAATATGCGTCAGGATTTTACGGACCGTTTCGCGATGCAGCCGGTTCTGCTCCACAATTCGGCGATCGCCGGAGCTATCAGATGGATCCAGCGAACGGCGACGAGGCGATGCGCGAAGTGGAAAGTGACCTTGCTGAAGGCGCTGATATGATAATCGTGAAGCCGGCGCTCGCTTATGGCGACATTCTTTGGCGCGTCAGTCAAAAAGCCGCCTGTCCGGTAATCGCCTACAACGTAAGTGGGGAGTATGCCCTCGTTAAAGCGGCAGCTGCGCAAGGTTGGATCGACGAGCGACGACTTGTCAATGAAATTCTTACGAGCCTCAAGCGGTCGGGCGCCGACCGCATCATCACCTATCATGCCCTCGATGCTGCGAAATGGCTCGCAGAAAGGGAGCGGTGATGAACATGAGGCCTTTCTTTTGGGTACAGACCAGAAAGCTCATACCGAGAGAGCCAAGGTTTGTGGGGAGGGATATATACACCGCGATTGAATCAGATCGCATGATGAAGAATTACCAAGGAGGTGAGTAAGATGTATTTCGTTTCAATCGACGATGATGTGTGCACCGGCTGCGATGCCTGCACGGCGGGTTGCCCGGCACACATTCTGAGTTTCGATTCCGATCGTGAGAAAGCCTATGTATCGGGCGACTCAGGGGATTGCATGGGCTGTGAAGCATGCGTAGCTGTTTGCCCCAGCGGAGCAATTACGGTTATGGAAATGTAATTCCATGCGTATCTGATTCACAGTGAAGGAGGAAGTGTATGGCTGAAGAAAGCAAAACACCTCAGCTCGACGAACTAGAGAAAGGTCCTTGGCCCAGTTTCGTGACCGAAATCAAAAAGGCCGCGGCGAAAAACGAGATGAGTGCCGATCTTTTGGGCGTCTTAGAGCGATCCTATGAAGACAAGATCGGGCACTGGAAGCATGGCGGTATCGTAGGCGTTAAGGGATACGGCGGCGGCGTTGTCGGTCGTTACACCGACCTGCCCGAAGAGTTCCCGCACGTCAAAGAATTCCATACCATGCGTATCGCTGCTCCGAGCGGTTGGTTCTACAAGACGAGCGCATTGCGTGACTTGTGCGACATTTGGGAGCGTCATGGCTCTCAGATCACCAACGTTCATGGATCGACTGGCGACCTGATTTTCCTTGGCACCACCACCGAAGAGCTGCAGCCCACGTTCGACGATCTTGCCGAAAAGGGTTTCGATCTTGGCGGATCGGGTTCTGACTTGCGTTCGCCAAGCTGCTGTGTTGGTCCTGGCCGGTGTGAATACGCCTGCTATGACACCTTGGACATGTGTTACGACATTACCCATGAATTCCAAGACGAGCTTCACCGTCCTATGTGGCCTTACAAGTCGAAGATCAAGATGTCCGGTTGTGCCAACGACTGCGTTGCCGCTGCCGCTCGTGCCGATATCTCGGTAATCGGTACTTGGCGCGATACGCTCACCATCGATAACGACGAGGTGAAGAAGTACGTTGAGGAGGGACTGAACATCCAAGAGGCCGTCGTCGACAGGTGCCCGACCAAATGTCTGCACTATGATGAGGCGACCGGCGAACTTTCGGTCAACGGCGCCGAGTGCACCCGTTGCATGCACTGCATCAACGTGATGTGCAAGGCGATCAAGCAAGGCCAGGAAAAAGGCGCGACCATCTTGATGGGCGCAAAATCGACCATTGTGAAATCCGCCTTTATGTCGTGGGTGCTGGTTCCGTTTATGAAGATGGAATCACCCTACACGGAATTCAAAGATCTCGTAAACACCATCTGGGATTGGTGGGATGAGAACGGCAAGACGCGTGAGCGTCTCGGCGAGACTGTTTACCGTATCGGAATGGGCAAGTTCCTGCGCGAAGTGGGTCTTGAAGCTGTTCCGCAGATGGTTTATCGGCCTCGTGCGAATCCCTACGTGTTCTGGCCAGAGGAAGAGATTCTCGCCGAAGCCAACGGCGGCGCAACTGCGTAAGCCGGGCTTAAAAAGCGAAGATTTCAACTTTGAGGTTTTCCGACAAAGAGAAAGGTCAGGTGAAGAAAAGTGGCAAAAATCGATAACGGACCTCCGGATTACCGCAATTATCTCCCCGACATCATCAAGGAGAATTACGGCAAGTGGGAGTACCATGAGCGCCCGCGGGTCGGCGTCTTGAAGCATGTGGGACCGGCCGGTGCCCTCTACAGCGTTCGCGTTGGCGAACCTCGTCTGATGAGCATCGACTCCATCCGCGATATATGCGACATTGCGGATGATCTCTGCGACGGTTATCTCCGCTTCACGAGTAGAAACAACATCGAGTTTCTCACTCCGAAAGAGGAAAATGTCGATAAGATCATCGAACGTTGCCAAGAGCTTGGTTACCCCGTTGGCGGTACAAACGGTTCGTTGAGCAACATCGTCCACACACAAGGATGGGTACATTGCCACACCCCCGCTTCTGATGCTTCCGGCATCGTGAAAGCCGTGATGGACGACCTCTATGAGTACTTCACAGAGGATAAGTTGCCCCACAAGTTGCACATCGCAATGGCGTGCTGCCTGAACATGTGCGGCGCTGCGCACTGCAGCGACATTTCCATCGTCGCCGTACATCGCACCGTGCCGCGCATCGACCATGAAACCGTACGCAAGAGCTCCGAGATTCCTTCGCTCGTAGCTTGCTGTCCGACAGGAGCCATTCGCCCGGATCCTGCGAACAAGTCGGTCAAGGTCATCGATGAAAGATGTATGTATTGCGGAAACTGCTACACCATGTCGCCCGGCATGCACATCATGGATGCCGAACATGACGGCCTTGCCATCATGATTGGCGGCAAAGTGGCGACCGCACGGTCTGACCCGAAGTTCTCGCGTATGGTCATTCCGTTCCTGCCGAACAATCCGCCGCGTTGGCCGGAGGTCACCGAGGCTGTTCGTCACATCGTCGAAGTGTGGGCAGAGAACGCCCATAAGGGCGAGCGTCTGGGCGAGTGGGTTGACCGCATTGGTTGGGAGCGCTTCTTCACAATCAGCGGTATCCCGTTCTCCGACAAGCTCATTGACGACTACATCTTCTCGCGTGAGACGTTCAGAACGTCCTCTGCGTTCAAGTACTAAGGGAACGTTTTGAATGGGATGCATTAATTGCAGATCAATTGAGGAAGGTGAGTTATTCTCATGACTCCAAACACAAAAAGTAATGGCGGCGGGTTAAAAAGCCTGATCGCAAAAGAGGACTGGTGGGCAGTATGGATTGGCCTTGCCTTCGTCATCGTCGCCCTCATCCTCGTTACCATCGGAACGAACATGTCCGGCATCGCCGTCTCGTTCCCGGGATGGTCGAACATCGTTGATTTGCCGGGTCTGATTGCTCCGGTGTTGCCTAAGCTCTTGACCCTCTACATCGTGTTGCTGATCGTGTTCACCATTGCGGTCACCATCATGAAGTACAACGTCAAGCAGTTTATCGCAGGCTTCACGCTGCTGTTCTTGCTTTCAACCCTCGTGCAGATTCTTGCGTCCTGGGATGTTGCCAAGACGCTGAGCCTCGAAGCGCCGGTTATGGCTCTTATCGTAGGTATGATCATCGGCAACTTCGTGAAGATTCCGCAGTGGTTTGAATCCGGAATGCGTACCGAGTTCTATGTTAAGACCGGTATCGTTCTCATGGGTGCAACTCTTCCGTTCACCCTCATCATGGACTCTGGCCCGATGGCTCTGTTCCAGGCGACGGTCATCGCCGTCTCGACGTTCCTCGTCATCTACTGGGTCGGCACCCGTCTGTTCAACCTTGAGAAGCCCTTCGCCGCAACGCTTGGCGCCGGCGGTTCGATCTGCGGCGTTTCCGCCTCGATCGCTATCGGCTCCTCGGTGAACGCCAAGAAAGAGCACGTCTCGGTCTCGATCTCCATGGTCGTTATCTGGGCTACCATCATGGTCTTCCTGCTCCCGATCATCTGCCGTTCTATCGGTCTGTCCGACGGCTCCGCAGGTGCTTGGATCGGCACTTCTGAGTTCGCAGACGCCGCCGGTGTTGCGGCTGCTGCGCAGTTCGGCGACGGTGCAACCACAACCTTCACCCTTATGAAGGTTGTCGGCCGCGACATCTTCGTCGGCGTGTGGGCATTCATCCTCGCCATCATCTCCGTGACGATGTGGGAGCGCCCGACCGAGCAGCAGCTCGCTGATGGTACCGCTCAGAAGCCGAGCGCTGGCGTTATCTGGGAGCGCTTCCCGAAATTCGTCATTGGCTTCTTCGTAGCCTCCATTATCGTCACCCTCGTGAACTTAGCTGTCTCTCCTGAGATGGTTGCTGCTATCGACAGCGGCGCACTCTCGCCGATCAAGAACCTCCGCGGATGGGCATTCTCCCTCTGCTTCCTCTGCATCGGCTTGACCACCCGCTTCCGCGATCTGGCTGCCACTGGTTGGCGTCCGTTCGGCGCGTTCTCAATCGGCGTTGCCGTCAACGTGATCCTTGGCTTCCTGTTCTCGACGATGTGGCTCAACGATTACTGGACAGCCGTTGGCGCGTCCGTCTAAGTCGTTGCGTAAGTTGACTGACGAAGAGATGAGTAGCTGAAGGCAGAAGGTGAGTTAGAATCGTGTCCAAGGTAAAGGAAACATGTATCCAGGCGGCGTGCTTCTTCTTGCCGTTCTTTGAGAATGGCGAGTGGAGGACTAAGGGGAAATCTCCTTGGAAAACCGTGCGTGAAGGTGAAATGACTCCCGAACGGCTCCGTGAACTCGGGGAATACACCGAGCATCGCTTGAACCGTAACGCCGAAGTCATGGAATTCCTCATGAGTATCCACGACCAGTGGTCGGTGGTGACGAAGAAGGATGGCGTGTTTCTGGAAACCACCACAATGGACTACGAGGACATCCTGCCGAAACTTCAGGAGGCGGGTTTCACAAGAGACGATTTCGTGCTCTACAGCGAGTACACGCGTAAGTGGGGCATGATCTAAGGAGTGTTCCCGCCTCGTCGTTTACGACGAAATATCTCGAACGACAAACGCAGCTTTCATTTTTGGAGGCTGCGTTTGTCTTCAACAAGAAGGAAAGGTATGGCGACCATAACGAAACGCGTTATACGGGAGCTTGTGGGAGAAAACGACATCGAAGGGCTCTCTCGCCTCTTCGAGGAGGATCCCTCGCAAGTGCGACGTTATCTTGTGCGGCTCGCCTTCGATCCCGACGACCCCATTCATGAGCCTCTTCTCGATGCTATCACGTTCCTCTGCAAGAGGACGAGCGCTGAGCTCGATGAGTTTTGGCGCGAGACGATCAGGCGCCAGCTTTGGTCGATGAATGAAGAGGGGGCAAATATACCGTGGTCGGCGCCCGAGCTGATCGGTGCCGTCATTGCGGGAGATCCCAAACGATTCGGCATGTACTTCAGCTTCAACTTCGAGGCGGCGAAGGATGAGCCCACTTTCCAGCCGAGCCTCGTGAGGGCCTACGATCGCGTGGCAGCGGCGGACGCTGAGCTCGCCGCATCGTTCAGTGAGCCCATTGAGCGGCTCCGCGCCTCGTTGGCTGGTTGAGAAATTTCGCCGTCCTTTCTTTGTGGCTTTGAAAAGCCTATCCGCGGGTTAGCGCAAGGAGAGCTCATCGATCCAAGCGGTCAAGACATCTTCCGCTTCATCGGTGCGTCCTTCGGCGATAAGGCGCAAGACGCTTCCATCTAAGGCGCGATCCCAATAGATTGCACGGGCCTCAGGTGCAAGGCGCTCAATGACCTCTCCCCGATGCCTTGCGAGCAGCTCGGCAAAGATGCCGACATCGTCACCAATGCGATCTTCAAGGCCCTCACGAAGACGACGGGCGAGAAGTGGAGCCGCTCCTTCGGTAGACACTGCGATGGATAACGGTCCGCGACGCAAAACCGACGGCAGGAAAAACGTGCAAAGGGAAGGGCAGTCGGCCACGTTGACGGGCAGTTTGAGCCGTTGGGCGTCAGCTGATGCGCGCTCGTTGACTTCCCTGTCGTCGGTTGCGACAAAGACGATCTCGGCGCCCTCCAAATCGTGCGATTCATAGCCCTTCCTCTGCCAAACGATTGCGCCCGTTTGCGCAAGTTCGGCCAATGATTCCGTGACTTCGGGGGAAACGACGGTGATCCGTGCTTCGCATGGCAGCAACCCGAGCACTTTGCGCTCAGCCACCGCGCCTCCGCCGACGACGAGGACGGCCTTTTCCTTCAGTGAAAGGTAAACCGGATAGAGCTGCGCCACGAAGCACCCCATTTCGATTGATTCATCATCAGCTTTTTTTATAACGCGATGAATTGATTGTATTTTACGAGCAACTGCACCGCTGATTATAATCTAAGTGGAGTGTATCAAGGTAAGCCGGTTTTTCTTGAGACTAAGGAGAAGGTCGATGACAGAAAAAGGTGCTGCAGATCCCATCGTAAAGGAAAAGATTCTTGCCTATCTCGACACGGTTGAGAAAGCGAAGAGCAAGGACATCGCGAAAGCGATCGACGTGCCGAAGAAGGACGTCGACAACGCAGTCAAAGAGCTTGCGATGGAAGACAAAGTCGAATATCTCTATATCACGACAACCTTCATCGCTCTCAAAGGAAAAGTCGCTCCTCCTGCGTAGCGATGCCTCATACGGCTTCGTGACTTCTCTTGGAAAGCAATAGTCCGCATGGCGGAAATGAATAAGCTGTACGAGCTTATGGGAAAGGCTTTATCGCGCTCGTGGTTCGATGCGCTCTATCACACGTCGGACGCGGTGTTCTTCCCTGACGGCGTGAATCAGTCGCGATTCGCGAACCCCATTTCCTATCATATGAACAGGGCTTCTGATGATGTGGTCGCCTGGTTGTTCTCAGAGGAGGACGACGATCCCTATCCTGAGTCGATCGAAGACATCTGCCGGATCAAGGTCATCCAAGATTCCCCGAAGGAGACGGCTCTTCAGCCGGTCTTCCAATTGGAGGGCATCGTGGAAGGCGTGTTGAGGGAACACGGCATGTCGTTCGACGAACTGCCCGAGCTGCGTAATCGGGTGACGTCGCTTCGGGACTATATGAGCGATCGCTACGATTATTACGAAAACGAATTAGAACGTATCAGGCTCGCCGAGCTGGCGCGCTTCGATGCAATTCCCGCCCTTCGCGCCCGACGGGCGCAAACGCGAAAAGAGGGGAGAGTGAGATGAAGGTCGTTGGCCCTCTCATCGTGGTTGTCCTTCTGGCGGCTCTTGCGTGGTGCTGTACCGAATATCTGCATTGGTATGCGCTATTCGGCATCGTGATCCCGTATGTCGCCGTCGTCTTGCTCATCGTCGGTTTGGTGGTGCGCATCGTGCGCTGGGCACGCTCCGCCGTGCCGTTTCGCATCCCGACGACCTGCGGTCAGCAGAAAAGCTTGCCGTGGATCAAGCAGGCCAAGCTCGACAACCCATCTTCGAAAGCCGGCGTCTTCGGACGCATGGTGCTTGAGGTATTGACGTTTCGGTCGCTGTTCCGGAACAACAAGGTGGAGAAGCGCGATTCAAAGCTCGGATACACCTCGGCGAAATGGCTCTTCCTCGGTGCGCTGCTTTTCCACTGGTCGATGCTCATCATCGTCATCCGCCATCTGCGTTTGGCGCTCGAGCCGGTGCCTGATTTCCTTGTGGTTCTCGAGCAGGCAGACGGTTTCCTGCAGGTCGGTTTGCCGCTTCTCTACATCAGCGACGTGCTGATCGTCGTCGGGCTCGTCTTTTTGCTTGCCCGTCGCCTGACCATCAAGAAGGTGCGCTATATCTCGCTTTCGGTCGACTTCTTCCCGCTGTTCCTGTTGCTGGGAATTGCGATTTCGGGCATCGTCATGCGCTATGCCTTCCGCGTCGACATCGCGGGCGTGAAGGAGGTCGTCCTCGGACTGCTCACCTTCCATCCTGTGTCTCCCGATCAGCTCAGCACGATCCTTTTCGTGCACCTGTTCCTCGTCTGCGTGCTCATGGTCTATTTCCCGTGGAGCAAGCTCATGCATGCTCCGGGAATCTTCATGAGCCCGACGCGCAACCTTGCGAACAACTCGCGTGAGGTGCGCCATGTGAATCCGTGGAACTATCCGGTGAAGGTGCATACCTATGCCGAGTACCAAGAGGAATACGGTGAGAAGATGAAAAGCGTTGGTTTGCCCTTAGATCCAGAGGTGGTGAGCACAAATGGCTAAAGTACCACCTGAGAAAGAGCTGGTTTCATATAGCCTGAAACCTGACACGACGGCGGAGTGGATGGACACGCCGACCGAGTTTCGCGAGGGAATGTTCTGCCATGCGGCGAAGCCGAAAGACATCGAGACGGTCGATTTCCCCAATCCGCACAAGTGGAGTCCGACCGACGAGGATTGGGGCCTTCCGGAAAACTGGAAGGAGATCATCCTCGACGGGATGAAGGATCGGCTCGACAAGTACCGGTCGTTCCGCCTGTTCATGGATGTGTGCGTGCGGTGCGGCGCCTGTGCCGACAAGTGCCACTTCTTCATGGGCACCGGCGATCCGAAGAACATGCCGGTGCTTCGCGCCGAGCTGCTCCGCTCCATCTACCGTCGCTATTTCACGACGTCCGGCAAGCTCTTCGGCAAGCTCGTGGGGGCGCGCGATCTGACGGAGGATGTGCTCAAGGAGTGGTGGTACTACTTCTTCCAATGCACTGAGTGCCGCCGTTGCTCGGCGTTTTGCCCCTATGGCATCGACCAGGCAGAGATCACGATCATGGGCCGCGAGCTCATCAACCTCTTGGGCCTGAACACCGAATGGATCTCGGGGCCGGTGGCGAATTGCTATATGAAGGGCAACCATGTCGGCCTTGAGCCCCAGACCATCGTGAGCAACATCGAGTTTCTCATGGAGGACTTGGAGGACATCACCGGAAAGCACATCGAGCCGTCGTTCAATCGCAAGGGCGCGGAGATTCTCTTCGTCGTGCCCTCGGGCGATTACTATGCCGATCCGGGCATCTACACCTTCATGGGATATCTGCTCCTGTTCGATCATCTCGGGCTCGATTACACGTTGAGCACCTATGCCTCCGAAGGCGGCAACTTCGGATTCTTCACCTCAAACGAGATGGCGAAGCGCCTGAACGCGAAGATCTACGCCGAGGCGAAGCGCCTTGGCGTGAAGTGGATCATCGGTGGGGAATGCGGCCACATGTGGCGCGTCATGAACCAATACATGGACACCTGGAACGGTCCGGCCGATTTCCTCGAGGTGCCGAAATCGCCGATCACCGGCACGGTGTTCGAGAACGCGGCATCGACGAAGATGATCCACATCACCGAGTTCACGGCCGATCTCATCTATCACAACAAGCTGAAGTTCGACAAGAGCAGAAACGATCATCTCGTGGTGACCTACCATGACTCCTGCAACACCGCCCGTGCCATGGGGCTTTTGGAAGAGCCGCGCTACATTCTGAAAAACATCTGCAACAACTTCTACGAGATGCCCGAGGAGACCATCCGCGAGAAGACGCTCTGCTGCGGAAGCGGGTCGGGCCTCAACGCCGGCGAGGACATGGAGCTGCGCATGCGCGGCGGGTTCCCGCGTGCCGAGGCGGTGCGGGAAGTGCGCGATAAGTACGGCGTGAACACGCTCACGAACATTTGCGCTATTGACCGCGCCTCGTTTCCGGCGCTCATGGACTACTGGGTCCCCGGCGTGCGCGTGGCGGGCGTCCACGAGCTTGTGGCAAACGCCCTCATACTTGATGAGAACGACGATCGCCAGCTCGACATGCGCATGGAGGAGCTGCCGAGCGCCGTTGCGAAACGCAAAGCGGAGGAAGCTGCGCGAGCTGCCGCCGAAGCTGAGGCTGCACGCGTTGCCGAGGCAGATGGCGAGGCGAAAGAAGGTGACGCCGAATGACGAAGAAATGGACGATCGGCATTTTCATCGTGATCGTCATCGGGATCTTCGCCGTGCCGTTCTTGGTGAACGCGGGACAGCCCGAACGCGATCCCGAGGTGAGCTACGACACGCCGCAGATCAACGCCATGGAAGTGAAGCAGTGCATCGAGCCCACCGAGTACATGAAGGAATCGCACATGGTCCTTCTCGACGAGTGGCGCAACTCCGTCGTTCGCGATGGCAACTACGAGTATCGCAGCCAATCGGGCCAGATCTATGAGATGAGCCTTGATGAGACCTGCCTCGGCTGCCATTCGAATCAAGCGGATTTCTGCGATAAATGCCATGAGTATTCCTCGGTTGAGCTCTATTGCTGGCAATGCCATGGAAATGTCGATACGGAAAACCCTGAGGCCACGATCATAACGGACGATGACGTCCTCTTTACGGAAAAGGCATAAGCGAGGAGGAAGCGATGGAACGACGCACGTTTCTCAAAGCGGCAGCCGCAGTGGGAGCAACGAGCTTGCTTCCGGTGTCGGCGATGGCCGTCAGCAGCGCAATGGCCTCCTCCAGCGAGGCTGCCACGCTGGAAGACCCTGGCGTAATCGATAGCTTCGATACGACGCCGAAGCAGTGGGGATTCGTCATCGACGCGAAGAAGATCGAGAAGCTCGATGTGATGGACGACATGATCGAGGTCTGCAACAAGGCGCACAACATCCCCCAAACCGGCGATCCGAAGACCGAGGTGAAATGGATCTGGGCGGAGCCCTTTGAAAACACGTTCGCTGATATGGAGAACGAATACATGGGGGAGGAGACCCTCGAGCTCGCCTATCCGGTCCTCTGCAACCACTGCGACAATCCGCCCTGCGTTCGCGTGTGCCCCACGAAAGCGACGTTCAAGCGCTCGGACGGCATTGTCATGATGGACCCGCACCGCTGCATTGGCTGCCGTTTCTGCATGGGCGGCTGTCCCTATGGCGCCCGCAGCTTGAACTTCTTCGATCCGCGGCTCTATTTGGATGAGATAAATCCCGACTATCCCACGAGGACGAAGGGCGTTGTCGAAAAATGCACGCTCTGCGCCGAGCGCATAGACAAAGGAGAGATACCGCTGTGCGTCGAGGCATCGAAGGGCGCGATCCTTTTCGGCGATCTGAACGATCCCGATTCCGAAGTGAGCCGCGCATTGAGGGAGGCGTTCTTCATCCGTCGTCGGACGAATCTGGGAACGGGCCCGAATATGTACTACATTGTGTCAGGAGGTGCCGAGAATGCTTGAGAAAGCCTTTCATGGCTCTAAAGCCTATTGGGCATGGATCATCTTCCTGTTCATCATCATCGGCATCGGCGTAGCGGCCTATGCCAACCAGTTCGTGAACGGCCTCGGTGTCACCGGCATGAGCCGCGACGTCAGCTGGGGGCTCTATATCGCCCAGTTTGCGTTCTTCGTCGGCGTGGCTGCTTCGGGCGTCATGGTCGCCATCCCATATTACCTGCATAATTACAAGGTATTTGGCAAGGTCGTCATCTTCGGTGAGTTCCTCGCGGTGGCTGCCGTGCTCATGGCGATCCTTTTCGTCGTAGTCGATTTGGGACAGCCGGTGCGTATCATGAACGTCATCCTGTTCGCGACGCCCCATGCGATGATCTTCTGGGACATGGTGGTGCTTTCGTCGTATTTGCTGCTCAACATCCTCATCGGCTGGGGAGCGCTGAGCGCTGAGCGCCGGGGCTTTCCGCCAGCGAAATGGGTGAAGGTCTTGAGCTATATCGCGATTCCCTTCGCCATCAGCATCCATACGGTGACGGCCTTCCTCTTCTGCGGCCTCCCTGGACGTGATTATTGGGAGACGGCCATCTTGGCAGGGCGCTTCCTCTCGTCGGCATTTGCCTCAGGCCCCGCGCTTTTGATCCTGATCTGCTTCATCATGCGCAGGGTCTCCACGTTCCGCGTGAGCGACAAGGCGATCGACTCGCTCTCGAAAATCGTGTGCTATGCCATGATAATCAACGTGTTCTTCTTCCTCTGCGAGGTGTTCACGAGCTTCTATAGCGCAAGCCCCGCGCATATGCTCCCCATCGCCTATCTGTTCGGAGGGGTGGAAGGCGCGACGAATCTCTTCGTGCCCATGATCATCGCGACGATATGCGCCTTCGGCGGCATCGCCTTCTTGATCTTCCCCCAGTTGCGCAAGAACCATAAAACGTTGATCGTCGGCCTCATTGCCGTGTTCGTCGCCTGCTGGATCGACAAGGGCATCGCGCTTGTGCTGGCGGGCTTCGTGCCGAACTCGTTTGAGCAGGTCATACAGTATTTCCCGACCTTCAACGAGGTGTTGGTGATCATGGGGGTCTACGGCATCGGAGCGCTCGTGCTCACCGTACTTTACAAAATAACAATCGATGTGCGCCAGAGCCTTAATCAGGCGCCGAACGACCTCTATAATGAAAACGTGCAAGGCGATGCGAATGCTGCGGTAAAGGCGGCGACATCGTAGGTGCCGTGCAGAGGGCTTTAAGATAGGGCTAACCCGTCGCCTCAGACGGTTAAACCGAAAAGGGATTTGCAACGAGAAAGATAGGAGGCTGTAATGGCAGAGTTGCAAGTAGGCGATCGTGTAATCGCTCTCGATGAGGACGGCTTTTTAGAGGATCCCACCCAGTGGGATGAGGAGGTTGCCGAAGCAATCGCCAAGACCGAAGACGTTGAGCTGACTGACGAGCATTGGGCCATCATCAACTATCTTCGCGACTACTATGCCCAGTTCGGCGTTGCGCCGATGGTGCGCAAGATGCTCAAGGACGTCGGCAAGTCCAATGCTGAGATCTATGAGCTCTTCCCGAGCGGGCCTGGCAAAGGAGCCTGCAAGATCGCTGGCCTGATGAAGCCGACCGGTTGCGTGTAATCACCTCCTCGAGAAGAATCTGCTCGAAAGAGGTTTTCCTCTTTCCGGATCTTGCAAAGGTGACCGACGCTGCAATGGCAGCCGCCTGCGATGAAGAGCGGGATGTATGGCAAAGCGCAATGACCTTCAATATCCGAGGTTTATGATTTCGGCTCCCTCAGGTCGCAGCGGTAAGACGCTGGTGAGCTTAGGTGCGATTCGCGCGCTTCGAAATAGGGGCTTGATCGTTCAGCCATTCAAGAAGGGTCCTGACTATATCGATCTTGAATGGCAGACGAGCGCAGCTTGCCGACAGAGTCGTAATCTCGATTGCTTCTTCATGGATCCGCCGACGATGAACGCGACCATCGCCCATGCATCGCGTGGCGCCGATGTGAGCCTCATCGAGGCCGCAATGGGCCTTTACGACGGATTCGATGTGAAGGGAAGCCGTTCGTCTGCGCAGGTGGCAAAGCAAACGGCCACGCCGGTCGTGCTCGTCCTCGATGTGACGCGCATGACGCGCACGGCGGCGGCAATCGTCATGGGATGCATCGCGTTCGATCGCGAAATTGAGATTTGCGGCGTCATAGCCAATCGAATCAAAGGCGCTCGTCATGAGCGCCTTGTTCGTGAGGCCATCGAATCGACCTGCGGCATCGAGGTGATCGGCGCTGTTCCCGAAGATCCGGCGCTGACCATCGCCGATCGTCATCTTGGCTTGGTGACATGCGGTGAGGTCAGCGAGAAGGAGCGGCTGATTGAAGCGGTTGCGCACGTTATCGAGGAGTCGGTCGACCTCGACCGGCTCTTGTCGATAGCGCAGGCGGCCGGTGGGCTCCCGCTCAAAGACGGCACGCCGACGCGCGTTCTCGAAACGGATCGAGATGGCAAGGTGGAGGCTCTTACAAAGGCCCCGTCGGTCGATGGGCCAGTGAAAGTGGCGGTGATCAAGGATAGTGCCTTCCACTTCTACTATCAGGAAAACCTCGAGGCATTGGAAAACGCCGGCGCTGAATTGGTGTTTGCCGATAGCCTCGCCGACGAATCGTTGCCTGCCGACGTGGACGCGCTCTACATCGGCGGGGGGTTTCCCGAGGCGTACGCAAAGGATCTCGAGGCGAACCGCTCGTTCCGTGAAAGCGTACGCGGCTTTTGCGAAGCGGGAGGCGTGGTGTTCGCAGAATGCGGCGGCCTGATGTATCTAACGAAAAGCCTCACCGTAGACGGCGTTTCCTCTGAGATGGTGGGCTTTTTCGCCTGCGATACCTATATGGAAGCCGATCGCCAAGGCCACGGCTATACGGAAGCGCTGGTGACGGAGAGCCATCCGTGGATGAAGACGGGTGCAATCCTCAAAGGACACGAGCACCATCATTCGCGGCTCGTCGGGCTGACGGGCGATGAGGTATACGGCCTTTGCAACAAGAGGGGAAACGGGATAGGCGAGCATCGTGACGGGCTATGCAAATCTCGCACCGTCGCCGAGTATTTTCACGTAAATGCGATTGCGTCCCCCGAATGGGCGCCATCCTTGGTAAGTGCGGCTCGAGCGCATCGGGCCTTACGAAAAGAACGAGTTTGAGAGACGGAGGTCAATCATGGCGAAGAAACTTGAAGTCACCCACTATCTGCAAGGTGATGCTTGGGCCGGAATCGTGCGCGAAGGCGATACGAAGTTCGTCGTCTATCGCTGCACGGAAGACAATGAGGTCATGAGCCGCGTCGGCGATATCTTCATTGAGTCTGAAGAGGAGAGATGGCAGGATCAGCAGGAGGTAATTGCCACCTTCGTCATTCTGGCTGACGAGGTAGACATCGCCGATCCGTTCATGATCATGCTTGAGAGCAACCATGCCATCAAGAACTTCAAATTCATGGAAGACTATCGCTATCGCCTTGAGGTCAATCCGGATCAATTCATTCGCATGACTGAAGCGATCAATGCGTAAGGTTCGCATGAAAAACATAACGAGCGCCGCTTTCATGGCCAAAGTGGCGCTCGCCTCTCTTCTCGTCTGTATGGCGATTGTCTTGGCGGGTTGCAACAACGCGATTATGACCGAGGTGCCCTCTGACGAGCGCGAAACGGGGGAGATTCAGGGGAATCCGACGACATCGACCGAGATCGAAGGGGAAGCGAGCTTCCTTTCGCAGGTGACGTTGCGTGGCAACGAAATATATAATTTCTGCGAGCTCACGTATAACGACCAAGGTCTTGTCGCGAAGGTGGAATCGGAACGCGGCGTCGTCCCTTATCTGCAGAGCTACGAATATGACGATAAGGGCGTCATCACGACGATGACGGAATCCTACGACGACGTGCTCATCAACTACCATTACAACAGCCCCACCTATACGGTGGAAAACGGCGTTGGGACCTACATCCAATCATGGACGACCGAAGGATCTCCTTCGGGCACGATTGGCGGGCGATGGGTCTACACGACCGCTGAGAGCAATTCGGTATGCAAAAAGCTCGAAACGACCGTTTACTATTCAACGGGAAAGAGCTCAACGTCGGTCTATGAGTATGGCGACGATGGGCAGATCGCGTCCTACTCTATCACGGACGCCGACGGGAAGAGCTATGAAGAGACGTATTCCTACGAGCGAGACGGCAGCGATGAATCCGTCCAGGTCGACGTCGATGATAGGGAGATCCTCTGGGCGGCAAAGGTGAACCCCGAAGGTGAGACTACCTCGCTCGTCAATCGGAGAACCGGCGTGACGCTCTTGCTCGTCTATGGTGAGAAGGTGGCCCAGCCCACCGATTTCAGCCGGCTTCAAAATCAGATAAACCTCTCCCAGTTCTACTCGATGGCCGTCGGTGCGGCCTTGACAAACTGGGATGTGGGCTCTGCCTGGTAAATCCTCCTCAATATCGCCCGCATGAGCGGGCGATATTGAGGTGAAGCCAAGGGATGAGACTTGTCGCTCGGGTAACAAGGAGACAATCGATCGATGCGCGGCTCGCCCCTTGATTTACGATTGTGCCCCTGAGGCCAACTGGAAAATATTGACGAGATTGAGAGTTGAGTGATTGCCATGAAACACGGGGGGATTCTCGATCGTATTGCCGAAAGCGATCATGAGCTATTTGTCGAAGATCTCGAGCAGGCGGCGGAAGACGGCGCTGCGATAACCGATGATGCAGCCGACGATGTTGATGATGAGGGCATCGTCGAGATCGACCCCGAGACACTTGCCGTGACAGAAGAGATCCCGTCGTAAGCGGAAGCATCGATGACGGCTATCGACGAAACGAGAAGCACGTATACCGGAAAGCGCCTTCCCATACTTTTCGTGCATGGCCTCCATGACCGCGACGATAACCTCAAGCGCTCGGAGCAATGGGGCCGCATTCCCGACTGGATGCGTGCCCATGGAAGCGACGTCTGGTTCGGCAATGAGGACGCTTTCGGAAGCGTGGATGGCAATGCCAAAGAGCTCGTGAAGAGCCTTCGCATCGTGTGCGACCAGACGGGCGAGGAGCGCATCCATATCGTCGCGCACTCGAAGGGCGGGCTCGACGCAGCGCATCTCGCCTGCCTTCCCGAGGCAAAGGGGCACATCGCATCGCTTGTGCTGCTCGGCGCCATGATGCATGGCATGAGGCTCTGCACGGTGCTTGCGCACGATCCGCTCGTCCTGCCGCATGTCGTCGCGCCGATCGTGAATCAACATGGCAGGAAGATGGGGGATGTGCATCCCGACAGCCTGGGGCTTCTCCGCGCCACGACGACGAAATCATGCGAAGCGTTTCTTCAGGAGAATCCGCCGCTTCCCGACATCGAATACCGTTCGCTTGCCTTCGCCCTTCAAGAGGGGGATAAACGCAAGTTCGACATCCGCTCATGGTTCATCGGCCTTTTCGATGGGGAGAACGACGGCATCGCACCTTTGCGCTCGACCGAATATAAGAACTGGATCGTCATGCGCGCAGCCAAGGGATCGAATTTCTGCCATGCGGACTCATGCGATATAACCGAGCGCGATGTGGAGCTGACGGCGCCTGACGGAACCGTCTATCCCAACATGCTCTATCTGCTCAGCGCGATCATCGATGAGCTCGATGAGATTGCGGAAGCGAGGTTTGGCGGGGAGGGCAAAGGGGGAAAGGTGGGAGAAAAACGGCATAAAGGGCTTTTATCGTGCGATTACAACGGTACGCCGCAAACCGTTTGAACGGGACGATCTGCCTATCTGTCGCAGGCGAAGGCGGAAAGGCGGTGTAGTCTGGCCAAGGTGTGCTCTACCGGAGAAAATCGTACGGTGCAAATTCACAACGGCGAGAAAGGGGTATCGATGCATTCTATTCACGGTGAAACATTTCGCGGAGATGTGACCTTTGTCAATGACGCTGGTTATCCGACTCTCGAAAATCTTCTCTTCAGTCTTGTGAGCGATGTGCCCGTTATGGTCATCGACGACAAAACGGGACTCGAGGCCGATCCATCGGTGATGTCTGCCGATGAGCTTGAGGTGGTCGTCGCCCGTCCCGTTGATTCGACCGAAATTAAGGATGGTGTCTTGGTCGTTCGCATCGGCCCTGACGATGAAGACAACTAACGGGTAAGAGAGGACCAACGTGGCTTTCATCGCGTTTCTCATCATCTTCCCCCTCGTCGCCGCCGCGGCGTTGGCGCTTTTCCATTCGGAAAGCGCGCGACGCGTCATTGTGCTTGTCGCGGGTTTCGTGATCGCCATCGTCTCGATTGCGTTCATCGTCGTCGCATTGCCCGCATTCGGGGGAAGGCTCATTCTCATCGAGTTCGACTCGGAGATCATCGACCATATCGGCACGGGAATAACGGTTCTCATCGCGGTGGTCGTGCTTTACTTTGCATGGCGCTACAAGAACTTCTGGGCTGGCATCATCGCAACCATCCAGGTTGTTCTGGCGCTTGTGGTGGAGACCTTGTTCGCCCACGAGCTCGACGTGCCCTTCGGGCTGTACTTCGACGGGCTCTCGCTTCTCATGACGTTCATCATCGGCGTCATCGGCTCGGGAATCTGCATCTACGCCATCGGCTACATGGAGGATTTCCAGGCACATGAGCCGAAAGGCGCGAGGGATCGTCGCCCGATGTTCTTCTCGCTCATGTTCGTCTTTCTCTCGGCGATGTATGTGATCGTGTTCTCGAACAACCTGATCTGGCTGTTCACCGGCTGGGAAGTCACGACGCTCTGCTCGTTTCTGCTCATCGGGTTCACGCGGACCGAAGAGGCCATCCGCAACGCATTTCGCCAGATCATCATGAACATGGCGGGCGGCATCGGCTTCGCCATCGCGCTCTATTGCTGCACGGCATGGCTCCACACGGCATCGCTTGTGGAGTTCATCGCCTACGGCTCGATGGCCGCCCCGGGCGCCGCGGTCGTCGCGGTCTTCCTCGCATTCGCGGGCATCACGAAGGCGGCTCAGATGCCGTTCCAGACATGGCTCTTGGGAGCCATGGTGGCGCCGACCCCGACGAGCGCGCTGCTCCACTCCTCGACGATGGTCAAGGCCGGCGTCTTCCTCCTCGTGAAGCTCGCGCCAGTGTTCGCCGCTTGCGAGGTTCCCTCTATTATGGTCATGCTCGTCGGCGGCATCACGTTCATGCTGTGCTCGTTCATGGCGATCTCGCAGAGCAACGGCAAGCGCGTGCTCGCCTATTCGACGATTGCCAACCTCGGTCTCATCACGGCATGCGCGGGGGTCGGAACTCCCGAGGCGGTTTGGGCGGCCTGCTTCCTCATCCTCTTCCACGCGCTGGCGAAGTCGCTTCTCTTCATGTGCGTCGGCACCGCCGAGCACCACATCGGCAGCCGCGACATCGAGGACATGGATCTTTTGTTCGACCGCATGCCACGCCTTGCCCGCATCATGATGCTCGGCATCATGGGCATGTTCATCGCCCCGTTCGGCATGCTCGTGGCGAAATGGGCGACGCTCGTCTCCTTTGTCGACACCGGCGAGGTGGCGCTTATCCTCATCCTCGGCTTCGGCTCGGCGGCCACGTTCATGTTCTGGGCGAAATGGCTCGGCAAGCTGGCCGGCATCGCCGGATCGCCTGAAAACGTGGAGCTCACGGTGCATAAGAGCGAATGGGGGACCTTGCTGCTCATGGCGGTTCTCCTGATCGTCGCCTGTGTCCTGCTGCCGCTGATCTCGCTCGTCATCGTGGAACCCTATGTCGCGTCGGTCTATGGCGCTCTGGGGCAGGACATCACGTCAGACAATCTCTGGATAGCGAGCATCTGCGTCGTCTTCGTCGTGGTCGTGCTCTTCGGAAGCTTCGGTTCTCCGAGGACGCGTCGCGTGAAGGTATATCTTGCAGGCGTCGGCGAGGATCACGATGCACGAACCTTCCGCAACTCGCTTTCGGGAATCACGACGGCGACGGCGCGCAACTGGTACATGGAAGACTTCTTCGGCGAGTCGCGCGTCGCGCCGATCGGCGTGTGGGCGTCGACGATTGTGATGGCTGTCGCGGCCATCCTCGCCTTTGTCGGCGTCGGCTTCGGCGTCACGCCGTTGATGTAGGGTGGTGGTGAAGAAATGACCTTGCTTATCACTCTCATCGGATGCCTCGTATTTGCCGTCGTGGCGCCTGTCGTCGGCTGCCTCATCGCGGGGGTGGATCGCATCATCTCCGCACGGATGCAGGGCCGCGTAGGGCCGCCTCTTCTGCAGCCCTACTACGACGTGCGCAAGCTTCTCGAGAAGGAGAACGTGTCCGTCAACGGCGTGGAGAACATCTACATCGTCTGCGCCTTGGTCTTCACGATCATCGCGGGCGGCATCTTCTTCAGCGGCGGAAACCTGCTTCTGTGCGTCTTCGTCATCACCTTGTCGTCGATGTTCTTCATCATCGCCGCCTACTCGGCGCGCTCGCCCTATGCGGAGGTCGGTGCGAACCGCGAGACGCTCCAGGTGATGGCCTATGAGCCGATGGTGCTCTTTATGGCCGTCGGACTCTATCTCGGCGCGCAGACCTTCGACGTGCGGGGAATATTCGCGCTCGATGTGCCGATCATCGCGAGCACATGGCTCATCTTCATCGGCCTTTTGTTTGTCCTCACGATCAAGCTGCGCAAATCGCCCTTCGATCTCTCGATGTCGCATCATGCGCATCAGGAGATCGTGCGGGGCGTCACGACCGAGATGAGCGGGCCGACGCTTGCCCGCGTGGAGATCATGCATTGGTGCGAGAACGTGCTTTTCCTCGGTTGGGTCGGCATGTTCTTCGTGTGGGGCAATCCGCTCTCCATCCTGCTCGCGATTGCCGTCATCGTCGTCGTGTATTTCCTCGAAATATGGATCGACAATAACTTTGCACGTATGAAATGGCAGTTCATGCTGAAATCGGCGTGGATTGTCGCCCTTGTGACCGGCGGTATCAATATCGCCTTCGTCGTCTTTTTGTAAGGAGATGTGCCGATGGCTTTTGCTTCAAAATCACCATGGGTCATCCATTATGACGGATCGAGCTGCAACGGCTGCGATATTGAAGTGCTGGCAACGCTTTGCCCCGGCTTCGATGGCGAACGTTTTGGCGTCATCAACACGGGCAATCCGAAACATGCCGACATCTTCCTCGTGACCGGATCGATCAATGAACAGAACATCGAGGTCGTTCGACAGATCTACGACCAGATGGTGGAGCCGAAGGTCGTCGTGGCATGCGGCATCTGCGCCTGCACCGGCGGCATCTTCCACGATTGCTACAACGTGCTCGGAGGCGTGGACAAGGCGATTCCCGTCGACGTCTATGCTCCCGGATGCGCCGTCCGCCCCGAGGCGCTCATCGATGCGATCGTTCAGGGCATCGCGGTGCTTGACGAGAAGTCCGCTGCTCTCGAGCAGAAGAAGAAGGAAGGCGTGGCGTAATTGTTTACCAGTGAATTTATGCCTCTGGCATTGGAGAACGTGGCAAGCGAGGCCGCTCAGCGCAAATCCGACGGATGGCGTTTCGTGCAGCTCCTCGCGGTTGCCGACAATACGGGAAGCGGCGATCGCGACAATGCGGTCGACCTCGTCTACAGCTATATGAAAGACGGAAGGCTCGAGAACCTTGTCGTGAAAAACGTCGCGGTCGGCGAAGATGAGGCCAAGGTCGATACGGTTCCCTCGATCACCGATCAGTATCTCTCGGCGTTCGTCTTCGAAAACGAGGCGCATGACCTCTTCGGCGTGCATATCGCAAATATCGCGATCGATTTCGCGGGGCATTTCTATCAGGTGCCCGTTCGCGAGCCGATGACGATCATCTCGCCCGAGCAGAAAGAGGCGCACGAGAGGGCGGCGAAGATGGCTGCCGCGAAGGCCGCGAAGGAGAAGGCGGCGGCTGCCGGTAAAACCTCCGGCGCCGATGCAGAGAACGCCGCAAAGCCCGCGCCGAAATCGGATGCGGACATTGAGGCGAAGCTTGCGGGTCTGCCGCCTGAGAAGGCCGCCAAGATACGTGCGGCAATGGAAGCGAAGGCGGCGAAGGAGAAGGCCGCGCAGAAAGGGGAGGCGGGCAATGAGTAAAGCGACGATCATCCCCTTCGGGCCGCAGCATCCGGTTTTGCCGGAGCCACTTCACCTTGATCTCGTCGTTGAGGACGAGACGGTCGTTGAGGCCATCCCCCAGATCGGATTCGTGCATCGCGGGTTGGAAAAGCTCGTCGAGACGCGCGATTACAACCAATTCATCTATGTCGCGGAGCGCATCTGCGGTATCTGCGCTTTCGGGCACTCCCTCGGCTATGCGGAAACCGTCGAGGCGCTCATGGGCGTCGAAGTTCCGAAGCGCGCCGAATACCTCCGCGTCATCTGGCACGAGATCTCGCGTATCCATTCCCATCTGCTTTGGCTCGGCCTCGCAGCTGACGCCTTCGGCTTTGAGAGCCTTTTCATGCACTGCTGGCGCCTGCGCGAGCGCGTTCTCGACATCTTCGAGAAGACGACCGGCGGGCGGGTGATTCTCTCGGTCGTCTCCGTCGGCGGCGTCAATCGCGACATCGACAGCACGCAGATGGATGAGATCCTCCATATTCTGGACGGAATCGAAGACGACTACCGCCAGATCATGCAGGTGATGCTCACCGATGCCTCGGTGAAGAACCGCACGGTCGGCGTCGGCCACATCAGCTATGAGGACGCGGTGTCGCTTTGCATGGTGGGGCCGTTCGCCCGCGCCTCAAACGTCGCCTACGACGTGCGCATGTTCGGCCATGGCGGCTATGGCGAGCTCAGCGACTTCCGGCCTCTCTGCGCAACCGAGGGCGACTGCTATGCGCGGGTGAAGGTGCGCTGCGAGGAAGTGCTGCAATCGATTGCCATCGTCAAGGAGATGGCGGCGAAGATCCCAGCGGGCGATATTGCGGTGCCCGTGAAGGGCTCTCCTGCGGCCGGAGCCGAATCGGCGAACATCCTCGAGCAGCCGCGCGGCGAATGCTATTACTATGCGCGCGGGAACGGCACAAAGTATCTCGACCGGATGCGCATGCGCACACCTACCTCCCAAAACCTTGCAGGTATGGTGTCGGTGCTCGAGGGTTGCGATCTTGCGGATGTGAACATGATCATCCTCACGATCGATCCTTGCATCAGCTGCACGGAAAGGTAGGTGCCCATGAGCGAATTTGGCCTCGGACGCATGACGTTCGGATCGATTTTCAAAAAGCCCGAAACCGTCCTCTATCCCTTTGAGAAGAAGCCGGCTCCGGCAGGTCTGAAGGGCCATATCGTCATCGATGTCAACCAGTGCATCCTCTGCGGCATTTGCCAACGCACCTGCCCCTGCGACGCCATCACGGTCGACAAACCGAACCGCAGCTGGGAGATCAACCGCTTTCAATGTGTGCAGTGCGGATCATGCATACGCGCTTGCCCGAAGAAGTGCCTCTCGATGGATCCTGCGTACACGTCGCCGGCTCCCCATATGCATACCGACAGCTTCTCCGTTCCTGATCCGAAAAAGGAAGCCTAGCGCATCGATGCCATCTTCTCGACGGGGCGCCCAGCGCCCCGTTTTGCCTGCTATAAGGGGAGAGGCATTTCATAATCATCATGAATTTATCGATGAATATCGAGGCTTTTCCCAAGCTTTCCTGCGATGCTGCTACAATGGTATAGTTTGAGCCTGAAGACGGCTCGATCTCACGTTGCGGAGCAGAAAGGGCGAAAAGAGCGTGGGGGAAGAAAGGGAATATAAGGTGAGCGGTATTGCCCCATCGCCGCAAGCGGCAGGAACCGCCGATGAGGCGAGCGATAGGCTTCTCACCATCCCGAATGTCATCTCCACCATTCGGCTCTGCCTCATACCCGTCTTCCTCGTCCTGCTCATCCAAGGGCACAGTATCGAATCGGCTCTTGTCTTCGCCCTCGCCAGTGCGACTGATTTCCTTGACGGCCTCATCGCCCGAAGCACCCATAGCGTGTCAAAGCTCGGGCAGATCCTCGATCCGATCGTCGATCGAGCGCTGATCATCTCGGTCGTCATCGGCATCTTCCTTGTCGGTCGGCTTCCGCTCTGGATGCTCATCGTCATCTTCGGACGCGACCTCTACATGCTCATCGGCGGCGGATGGCTGCTGTTCTTCCACCACATCAGGGTGCCGGTCATCTTTCTGGGCAAGCTCGCGACGACGTTTCTTTTCGTGGGCTTCGCCGGCATGCTCATCAATATGCCGCTCATCCCCGGCCTGGGCGTTACCGCGCTCCCATGGCTCCCGGGATTTACCGCAGAGCCTGTCTCATGGGGCATCTGGTTCCTCTATGCGGGCATCGTCCTCATTTGCTTCACGACGACCTATTACACGGTGAAGGCGCTTTCCCTCTACAAGCTTCAGCTTCGAGAAAAGCGCGACGGCAAGGAGCGGCAATCCTCCTTCGCCGGTGGAGTTGAAGGCAATGGCTGATCGGAGGAATCCGCCCCGGCAGACGCGTCCCGCAACGCGCCGAACCCCATCAGCGCCCCCGCGGCGCACCACGACGAGAGCCAATGCGAAGCAGCAATCAAAGCTCGGACAGGTGTCGTATTCAGGCGTTTCGCGTGAAAGCGGGGTTGTCTCAGCTGTCAAACGCAGCTTCCGTGCGCTCGTCGCCATGTTCGCGGCGATCGGAAGGCTCATGGGGCGCGGTTTGCGCAAAGGAGGAGAGGCGCTCGTTTCCCTCGCGAGAAGAAGCCGCGCGGTCGCCCTCATTCTCGTCATCGTTTGCGTGCTGTTCGTCGGGTTCCTCGTGGATGCGGGGATCAACGGAAACAGGATCTACGCGGGTGTCACCGTGGGCGAGGTGGATGTTTCGGGAATGACGCGCGAAGAGGCCCAAAGCGCCATCGTCCAACGCTACGCGCCGGCAATAAACGCGGCGGAGCTGACGATCTATGCAAGCGATGAGGCCGCTGCCTCGGCAAATGCCCTCTCTGACCAAGAGAACCTCGACAAGGCCGCAGAGCAGCTCTCCGTCGACGAGATGCGCGCCAACAAGCTCCTTTGGCTCACGAACGCTGCAGCGCTCAACGTGGTGCTGCCTTCCCAGGAGCTTGCCGACCGCGCTTTCGCAATCGGACGAAGCGAGGGCGGGCTCCTCGCGCGTCTCGGGGCGGCCCTTGGTGGAACCACGATCGACCTTTCGCTTGATTACGGCGACGGCCTGAGCGATCTGGAAGACGACATCAATATGACAATTGGCAGCCCACGCGTGGATTTCGGCGTCGAGATAGCCGATGGGGTGGCATCGGTGACGGAAGGCGAGAACGGGCGCCTCATGGATTCCGAGGAGTTTGTCGATCGGCTGACCAGGGGATTGATCAGCGAAGACCCCGCGGAGCAGCGCTTCGTCGCCCATGTTGAGGATGCGCCGGTGCGCATTGATTCCGCTCAGGCGCAGGCCACCTGCGACGTCATCAACAAAAGCATCGCGTCCGGCATCGCCTTTTCCTCCGAGAGCTCCCGATGGGCCGCCGACGCCGCCACGATCGGCCAATGGGTGACGACGGAAATCGTCGAGCAATCCCCAAACGTCGACGCGGGCGATCCGCCAACAGGCGAAGCGAGAGGTGCCTTTATCCTCTTGCCGAAGATAGATGAGAAAAAGGCGAAGCCCGCTCTGCTCGCCCATGTCAACGATGCCGCGCGCGTGGGGGACATCCGCGTGAGCTTCGAGGTGAACGGCGATGACGTGACGGTCGTTCCCGCGGGGGATGTTCAGACGGTGCTTTCCACACAGGCGGTGGAGGGCCTGAACGAGGGCCTGTTCGGCGAAGCGGAGACGGCGCTTGCGCGGTTCAACGAAAGCGGTGAGCTCGATTACGTCGGGCTCAGCGCGCCGCTTTCCATCACCGTTGAAAATGGGAACATCAGCGGCCCTGTGCCATTTGACGAGGCCATCGATCTCGGGATCATCACGAAGTTCTCGAGCTACACCACCGAGTATGCGAATACCGAATACACGCAGAACCGCCTCTTCAACATCCATCTTGCCGCCGATCTCTTGAACAACTCGGTCGCCAAGGCCGATGGCGGGCAATGGTCCTTCAACGAGGTCGTCGGCGAATGCACGGCGGACAAGGGCTTCCTCGGCGCGGGCGCCATCGTCGGAGGCGAATACGAGGATGCGATCGGCGGGGGAATCTGCCAGGTCGCAACGACGGTGTTCAACGCCGTCTACGAGGCGGGGCTTCCTGTCTCCGAGCGCTACAACCATTCGCTCTATGTGGCGAGCTATCCTGCGGGTCGGGACGCGGCGATCGCCTATCCCTATCTCGACCTCATTTGGGTGAACGACACGCCATCGGACATTCTCGTGCGTTCGAGCTACACGGACACCACGCTGACGGTCGATCTTTACGGGGTCGACCCCGGGCGCGTCGTGGAGACGATTGAGGGTGATTGGGGCGACGGCGAGAAGCATAAGACGAGGATCGAGCGCGACGAGAGCCTCGCTGCCGGAACAGAGTACGTGAAAACCTATGGCAGTGACGGAAAAACCTTCGTCGTATACCGCAATGTTTATGATCGCGACGGCCAATTGATAGCCGAGGATGTATTTTATTCAACCTATTCGCCGACGACCGAAGTGATCGTCAAAGGTCCGGATGCGCCGGCCACGCAGCCAGCGCCGACGAACTCGTCGGAAGGCGACGTGGCGGCCCCTTCGCAGGGGGAGGGCAGCGTCGACGGCGCCTCTTCGAATGAAGATGGGCAAAACGACGGGGAGAACGCGGCGACGATGGCGTATGATGGCGTAAGGCCCCAGTAAGCTCGAGAAGGATGTGGAGGAACAAAGGTGTATTATCAACCGGAAATAGAGACGATGCCGCGCGAGCAATTGCGCGAGCTTCAGCTCACCCGCATGAAGTGGTCGGTCAAGCACGCCTACGAGAACATCGACTTCGTGAAGAAGATCTGCGATGAGGCTGGTGTGTGCCCCTCCGACCTCAATTCCCTCGAAGACATTACGAAGTTTCCCTTCATGGTGAAGCAGGATATGCGCGACGCCTACCCATTCGGGCTCTTCGCCGTGCCAATGCACGATGTCAAGCGCATCCATGCCTCTTCGGGAACGACCGGTCAGGCGACGACGACGGGCCATACGACCAACGACCTTGCCTATTGGGGCGATTGCTTCGCCCGCGGCATCTACATGGTGGGCGGATCGCAGGATTCCGTCATCCAGGTCTCATACGGCTACGGCCTCTTCACTGGCGGACTCGGTGCCCATGCGGGCGGGGAGGCAGTCGGCTGCGCCGTGATTCCCACCTCATCGGGCAATACCAAGCGCCAAGTGCAGATCATGAAGGATTTCGGCACCGACATCCTCGCGTGCACCCCTTCGTATGCGCTCTACATCGCCGACACGGCGATCGAGCTCGGCTACGATCCGGCCAAGGAGTTCAAGATCTCGGGCGTCATCCTCGGCGCCGAACCGGCGTCGGAGAACATGCGCCAAGAGATCCGCGACAAGCTCGGCGTGCAATACTGCGATGTGTACGGCCTCTCCGAGGTCATGGGCCCGGGCGTCGCCATGGAATGCGAGGTCGCGAACGGCCTGCATTTCGCGGAGGACCATTTCTATCCCGAAATCGTCGACCCCGACACGCTCGAACCGGTTCCCGACGGCGAATACGGCGAGCTCGTCATCACCACGCTTACGCGTGAGGCGTGCCCGCTCGTGCGCTATCGGACGCGCGATGTGACGCGTATCATCAGCGAGCCCTGCCCCTGCGGACGGACACATCGCAAGATCGATCGTATCGTCGGCCGCACCGACGACATGATGATCATTCGCGGCGTGAATGTGTTCCCGAGCCAAATCGAGCAGGTCATCACGGCGTTTCCCGAGGTCGCGACCCATTATCAGATCGTGCTCACGCGCGAGGCGCAGCTCGACAAGATCGCGCTCAACGTGGAGACCGAGCCCGATTTCCCGATTGACGAGATTCGCAAGATCGAGGATCTCAAGCGCCGGCTCGGCGCCGAGCTCAAGAGCAACCTGCAGGTTCAGGTGGACATCAATCTCGTGGAGCCGAAGACGATTGCGCGCTCAGAAGGCAAAGCCAAGCGCATTCTCGATTTGCGATAGGGGGACATCATGATCGACCAACTCAGCGTATTCCTTCCGAATAAGAAGGGAACCCTTTCCAGCGTCGCCGCCGCCCTTTCGGAGGCCGACATCAACATGCACGCCTTGGCCATCGCCGATACCGCGGAATACGGAATCGTGCGCATCATCTGCGATACCCCGCGCGCCGCGGCCCAGGCGCTCGCCGACGCGGGGCTGCGTGCCACGACGACGCCCGTGTTTGCCGTGCGCGTGCCGAACACGCCAGGCGGGCTCACGCAGCTTCTCTCGTTCTGCGAAGAGAAGGAGCTCAACATCGAGTACGGCTACTGCTTCCTTTTGGGCGACGAAGGCGCGATAGATGTTTTGAAGATCGATGCGGCAGCCGAGGACGTCCTACGCGAAGGCGGGTTCGAGATGGTGAGTCCCGAGGAGATCTACCAACTTGACAACGCGTAGCAACCGATTCTGCGAAAACGGCCCCCTCAGAGAAGGCGCCGTTACGAGCGATGGAGCCGCTTCGGCCATTTTGGCGAGGCGGCTCGTCGGCTTGTTAATCGCCGCTTGCCTTGCGATGATATTCTCGGGTGCTTTTGCCCCGAGCTCCTACGCCGACGTGCGGGCGACCGACATCATCGATGGCAAATCGATTGAGGAGCGGGGGATAGACCCTTCGCGTTGCCCGAGCATCGATGCGTCGTATGCCCTGCTCGTAACGGGAGACGGCGACGTCATCTTCGAGCGCGATGCCCACGCCGAAACGCAGATCGCCTCGATAACGAAGGTGATGTGCGCCATCGTGGCCCTTGAATATGCGCCGCTCGACGCGCCGATCGTGGTGAGCGATTTCGCTGCCGAGGTGGGGGAGAGCTCGGCAGGGCTCGCGGCGGGAGACAGGATGACGCTCGAGGAGGCGCTTTGCGCGCTCATGATTCCCTCGGGCAATGACGCCGCGATAGCCATAGCCGAGTCGGTCGGCGCGTCGGTCATCAACGAGGGCCTCAATGCCGATGAGGCGGTTCATGCCTATTTCGAGAAAATGGGCATCGACACGGCAATGCTCGACGCCTACAACGACCCTGCGGCGACTCCGGTTGCTCTTGAAGGGGCAGACGATGCCCAGCGGGAGCTCTACCGACAGGTCTTCGTCTGCGCGATGAATGTCTGGGCGGCGCGGATCGGCATGGAGCAAAGCGTTTTCACCAATCCCCACGGGCTCGACAATGGCCGTTGGGAGGCCCCGATGAAGAGCTGCGCGGCCGATGTCGCGACGATGTGCCGCTATGCGATGGAGAACGAGACCTTTCGCTCAATCGTCGCCCTGCCTGAAGCGACGATCGCGGTGACAACGGCCAATGGCGAGAAGAAGGACATCGAGCTCAAGTCGACCGACTTGCTGATCGGCAGCTACGAAGGAGCCTGCGGCATCAAGACAGGTTATACCGAAAAGGCGGGGAATTCCTTTGCCGGCGCCTGTGAGCGGGAGGGTGCGTACCTCTATGCCATCGTCCTCGATTCATCGTCGGAGATTCAGCGCTTCGACGATGCGGAAGCGCTCTATAACTGGTATTACGACAATCTCGTCGTCTATCGCCTCATCAATTCCACTGAAAACGTCACGGTGAACTGGGCGGGCCAAACGCGCGAGCTTCCCGTTGTGGCCGAGGTCTCCCATCTCGGCTGGATGGATGAGACGGTTTCCGCGAGCGTCGCGGATCCCGATGCGAGCGCCGAGGTGTTCGCCTTCAACGGAAACGTCAGCCAGAAGCTCACGTTTTCCGACGTCACCGGCGACGTGAGGGTGGGGGACACCATCGGGCTCATCGAGTTCTACCAGAACAACGTCGTGGTAGCGCAGATGGATCTCATTGCCGTCGAGGAGGTCGCTGCCCCGAATTTCATCGAGGGCGTCGTCATCTGGTGGCAGAGGCTTTTCAACGACATCAACAATGAACCGGACGCCGCTGAATCCTTTACGCTCAACAATACGCCGCGCATTATCGACAACACGGTGCTGGCGGCCTAAGATGGTAGAGGGATGAGGCGGTGCGAAGTGCGATATATGTGCGAAGAACATCTTGAAAGGGGAGAGCTATGACCGACAAGTGCCCTGTGTGCCAGGCGGCGGTTGCCGACAATACGGCCACCTGCCCCGTTTGCGGTTTCAAGCTTTTGGGATCGACGCAAGAGTTTAAGCCCGTCGTCGTGGAAGAGGATCGTCCGAGCTGCGCCCATAACGAAGACTACACGGGCGTTCTCAAGGTGGTGCGCGGGCCACGCACGGGCGTCGAATATGCCCTTCCTCCCGAAGGGGAGATACGCATCGGGCGGAATCCGCAGCACTGCACGATCTTCCTCAACGACATGACGGTCTCTCGTCTCCATGCGACGATCGACCGTATAGAGGGCCGCTATATGATCCACGATGAGAACTCGTATAACGGCGTGTGGGTGAACAACAAGAATGTCAACACGAAGGTCCTTGAGCCGGGGGACTACCTCCAGATCGGCGCCTTCTGTTTCCAATACGAAGAGAGGGCAAATGATGAATCTCCTATCGGGGAATGAAGCGATAGCTCGCGCCGCGTTCGATGCGGGTGCGACGGTCGGAGTCGCCTATCCTGGCACGCCTTCGACCGAGACGATGGAGGCTTTCGCGACCTTCGAGGGCGTCTACGCGGAATGGTGCACGAACGAGAAGGTGGCGGTGGAAGTTGGACTCGGCGCAGCGGCGTCGGGCGTGCGCGTGTTGGCGACGATGAAGCATGTGGGCCTGAATGTGGCGGCAGACCCGCTTTTCACCGCATCCTACACGGGAGTGAACGGCGGCTTTGTCATTCTCGCCGCCGACGATCCGGGGATGTACTCCTCCCAAAACGAACAGGATTCCCAGTTCTACGGACAGGCGGCGCTCGTGCCGGTTCTCAGCCCGTCCGATGCGCAGGAAGCCTACGACTTCACCCGTGACGCCTACGGATTGTCGGAGCGTTTCGACGTGCCGGTCATCATCCGCTCAAGCGTTCGCATCTCGCATACGAAAACGCGTGTGGAGGTGCGGGAGCGTGAAGCCTTCGCTCCGAAGGCGTACGAGAGCAATCCCGCGAAATGGGTGATGATGCCGGCATTCGCCAAACCGCGCCGTCTCGTCGTCCTCAAACGCGTCGAGGAGATGAGGGACTGGGTCGAGACATGCCCCTACAACCGCCAGGAGATGCGCGATCGGGCGATCGGGATCGTGTGCGCCGGCGCATCCTACCAGCATGTTCGCGAGGCGTTGCCCGACGCGTCGGTGTTGAAGCTCGGCGTCACGTGGCCGCTTCCCGAAAAAGCGCTGCGGGCGTTCGAGGATGAGGTCGATCGGGTGTATGTCATCGAGGAGGGCTCGGACTATTTGACGCAGGCGGTCAAGGCCACCGGCGTCACCGTGCATGAGACGCCCCGGCCGCTCTCGCGTGCTGGAGAGCTTTCCCCGGGCGCCATCAGAACGGCATTCGGCATCGAGGAGCCGCCGCATCGGTCGATGCGCTCCGATCTGCCGGGGCGCCCGCCAGCGCTCTGCCCGGGTTGTCCGCATCGGCTCGTCTTCCGCGAGCTCTCTCGCCTGCGCGCCATCGTGACCGGCGACATCGGCTGCTATACCTTAGGCGCCCTCCCGCCGCTCGGCGGCATGGATACATGCGTGTGCATGGGCGCATCCGTGTCGATGGCCCACGGGTTCGAGCTCGGCCTGAAAGCCCCGGGTAGGCAAGATTCGGCGAAGCGTCCGCGTCCGGTGGTCGCCGTCATAGGCGATTCGACCTTCATGCACTCCGGGCTCTCGTCTCTCGTATCGACGATATACAACGCAGGCGCCGGAACCGTCTGCATTCTGGACAACCGGACGACCGCCATGACGGGCAGGCAGGGAAATCCGGCGAACGGCGTGACCCTCCAGCACCGAACGAGCCATGAGATCGATCTCGAGGCGGTGGTGAGGGCCTGCGGCGCCGATGCGGTGAGCGTCGTCGATCCCCAGGATGCCGCGGCGGTCCGCAGCGCGCTGAAGGAGGCGACGTCCAATGGCACACGCCTCGATGTGATCATATTCAAGAGCCCCTGCGTGCTGTTAGAGCGCAAAAACGAGCCGCCCTTCACGGTGACGTCAGCTTGCACCGGCTGCGGCGTTTGCGCGACCTTGGGATGTCCCGCTATCGCAAGCGATCCCGAAACGGGGCTGTCATCGATCGATCCGGTGCAATGCTGCGGCTGCGGCCAATGCGCCCAATACTGCCGATTCGACGCCATCAAGCAGGATTAGGAGCGACGCTATGACTTTGCATGATTCTCCCCTCGCTGCACCATCGATGAGCGGCTCTTCCGATACGACGACCGTCCTTCTCTGCGGCGTAGGGGGCCAAGGAACGATCCTCGCCGCGCAGATCCTCGCGCAGGTCTATCTCGCTCAGGGCTTTGACGTAAAGGTCTCGGAGATACACGGCATGGCGCAACGCGGCGGTTCGGTGACGACCGTCGTCAGATTCGGCAACGAGGTGCATTCCATGGTGGCGGATCTCGGCTGCGCTCAGGTTATCGTCTCCTTCGAGACGACCGAGGCGCTCCGTAATCTGCCCTATCTCGCCGAAGGCGGATCGTTGATCGTCAACGATGAGGCCGTCAAGCCGCTTCCCGTCTTGACGGGAAAGGCGCAGATGCCGCATACCGCCCGCGCCGATCTTCTCGCGCTTGGGGCATCGCTTGTTCCGAGTGCGCGAATCGCGCGCACCGTCGGCAATGCGAAGACGGCGAACGTGGTTTTACTTGGCGCCCTCTCAACGGCGCTTGCGGCTCTGCCGCAAAGTTGGGAAGAGGCGATCAGCCTGAAGGTCCCGCAGAAGACAGTCGATCTGAACATCAACGCATTTTATGCGGGTCGTGACTATATGCTTTCCGAAAGGAGAAATTAAACGATGAGTGTCTCTCAGATCAGTGTTTTCGTCGAGAGCAAACCCGGACATCTGGGAAACGTGCTCGAAGGGTTCGAGGCAAAGGGCTTGAGCGTCCGTGGCTTTTCAGCAGCAGACACGGGCGGCTACGGCATCGTGCGTTTCGTGGTCGACAAGCCTGAGGAAGCACTGGCAGACCTGCGCGAACGCGGATTTGCGGTGCGTCTGACGAAGGTGTTGTGCGTGAAGCTCCATGACAGACCCGGTGAGCTCGCGAGCGTGCTCAATGCGATGGCCGAGGCCAAGATCAATGTCGTGTACTGCTACTCGCTCGTTTCCACGTATGTCGTGCTTGCCGTCAACGACATCGCAGCCGCCGAGGCGGCCCTTGCGTCGGGAACGCTCGAGCTCGTCGACGATGCGGAGATCGCGGCCTTCCCGTGCGAGAAGGCACTTTGATCGCCTATGAGCGGTTTCAACACGAGTGTATCTTTTTGAGATGAGGAGATGATTCACACCATGGGCACCCCGATGCCGTCTCCCGATAAGATCGATTTCTCGACCTTGCCCATCTATAAGCCGGATGTAGAGTGCACCTCGCGCGAGCGCATCCGCGCGATCCAACTGGCGAAGCTCATCGATCAGGTGAACTATACCTATGACCGCGTCAGCTGGTATCGCGATCGGATGGATGAGCTCCATGTGAGGCCGTCCGACATCAAGACCCTTGACGATGTGCGCAAGCTCCCGTTCACCGACAAGAGCGCCCTGCGCGAAACCTTCCCCTTCGGCCTTTTCGCCACCTCGCTCGATGAGATTGTGGAAATGCACGCCTCGTCAGGCACGACGGGAAAGCCGATCGTCGTCGGGTATACCAAAGAAGACATGGACGTATGGAGCGAGTGCATCGCCCGCCTCGCCCAGATGGCCGGCGTCACGGCGGGCGATCGCGTGCAGATGGCCTTCGGCTATGGGATGTTCACCGGCGGCTTCGGCCTGCATTACGGTATTTTGCGCATCGGCGGGATGATGATTCCGGCCGGCGCGGGAAACACTGAGCGACATATCCAGATGATCAACGATTATGGAACGACCGTGCTCATTGCGACGCCCTCCTACGCGATGCATATCTGCGAGGTAGGGGAGAAGCTCGGGTTCGACTGGGCGGCCTCGTCGCTGCAGATCGGCCTGTTCGGAGGGGAGCCCTGTCCGCCCGGCCTCAAAGCCGAAATCGAGGCGCGCATGCATATCACATGCACCGATAATTACGGATTGACCGAGGTCATGGGCCCGGGCGTCTCGGGAGAGTGCCTCGCGCATCGCGACCAGCAGCACATCGCCGAAGACCATTTCCTCTGGGAGGTCGTCGATCCGGATACGGGCGAACCGGTCCCCGAAGGCGAGATGGGGGAGCTCGTGCTCACGCCGCTCGACAAGCGGGGGATTCCCGTTCTGCGCTATCGCACGCACGATCTCACCCGCGTGACGACTGAACCCTGCGAATGCGGCAGAACGCTTGCCCGCATGGACAAGGTGCGCTCGCGGTCGGACGACATGCTCATCATCCGCGGAACGAACGTCTTCCCCTCGCAAGTGGAAGACGTCATCGCATCGATACCGCGCCTCGCGCCCCAGTATCGGATGATCATCGACAACGAGAGCGGACTCGACCGGCTCACGATCGAAGTGGAGATCCATCCGGATGCATTCAGCGATTCATTTGAAGATATGAACCAATTCACCCAAGAGGTGACGGCGAAGCTCCAAAGCGTGCTTCTCCTGCGCCCCGTCGTGCGGCTTCTCGAGCCGAATTCGCTTGAGCGAACGCTCGGCAAGGCGAAGCACGTTGACGACAGGCGTCGCGGGTGAAAGGCCGCTTTGCCCCATCGCCTTCGGGAAGAATGCATGCGGGAAATATCTATGCGGCTCTCGTCGCATGGCTCGTCGCCCATTCATGTGGCGGCACGATTGTCCTGCGCATCGAGGATCTCGACCGTGAGCGGTCGAAAAGGGAATATGCCGAGGCGATCCTTCGCGATTTCGCCTGGCTCGGGCTCACGTGGGACGAGGGGCCGTTTTACCAGCATGATCGCATTCGCGCCTATGATGAGGCGTTCCAGTGGCTTCTGTCTCATGACATGCTCTATCCGTGCTTCTGCACGAGGGCGGAAGTCTCGGCAAATGCCGTTCGGGCACCGCATTTCGGCGAGAAGCGCGTCTATGCGGGCACCTGCCGAAATCTTGCGAAAGGGGAGGTCGAGCGCCTGATGCGCTCGAGAGTGCCTTCATGGCGGGTGAAGGTTCCTGACAAAGACGTCGCTTTCGATGATGGCGTGTATGGGAGCTATACGCAGAACCTCGCGCAGGACTGCGGTGATTTCCTCATAAGGCGCTCCGATGGGGCATTCGCCTATCAGCTCGCGGTCGTTCTTGACGATGCCGACGAGGGCATCGACTCCATCGTTCGAGGAGTCGATCTGCTTCCATCGTCGCCCCAGCAGCTCTGGTTGCGCCGCCTCTTGCGTCCTCAGGCGGACGATCCCCAGTATGCACATGTGCCGCTGCTTGTCACGGCAGGCGGAAAGCGCCTCGCGAAACGCGACCACGACGCATCACTCGATGAATTGAAAAAGCGCTATCGGACCGCCGCAGGCGTCATCGGCCATATCGCTTTCGTCGGGGGTCTTATGCCTATTGAAGAGCCGATAACGCCCGAGGAGCTCAAAGGGCGTTTTTCGCTTGCCAGCTATCGAGTGTGGGTCTCAGGCAACATAGCGGTTCCGTGGGCATCGTAGGGGCTTTAAAGGGCATTTCCCGCCTCGTTTTTCGACTGTCGGCGCTCGCTTGCAATCCCGCCGCCTTCCGAAGGAAAAGCGCCTCTCAAATCGCGAGGAGGATCTGCGATGCGAGGATGCCGGCGCAGTAAAAGACCCCGAAGGCGATGTTGAGGCTCAAGATCTGCGACATGGCTGCCACCCTCGAGGGATTCACCAAGGGGTTTGAGAGAATGGCACGGAGGAGCGGAATGCAGGTGAGCACCATAAACGGTGCGATGATGCAGCCAGGGAGAAAGAAGAGAGCCCAGAGCACGATTATCGCCGCAATCCAGATGAAAACAAAGGCATGGTAGAGCGATTTGGCCCGTTCGCGGCCAAGCAGCACGGGAAGCGTTCGTCTGCCCGCAACGATGTCCTTCTCGATGTCGCAGGTGTTGTTCGTCATCATGATGAGCCCGATGCCGATGATGGGAGGGATGGCCCACAGAAGCGCCCACCAGCTGAAACTCTGCGTCAAGGAGGTGTAGCTTGCAAGCATGATGAGGCCGCCCATCACCACGCCGCTGACAACTTCGCCAACGGGCAGATAGGAGACAGGCGTCTTTCCCGCCGAGTACAAGACCACGAAGGCCGCTCCTATGAGCGCGATGATAAGAGGGATGAAACCCGCGCAGACGATCACGTAGATGCCGAGGAGGAAGGCCGCGAGGAGAAAACCGATGGCGAGGAAGAGCGCGGATCGTGGATTCACATGGTTATAGACGAGGACGGCGTCGCTCTCCTCGACATTGTCCTCGGCTGAGTCCGAGCCCTTCACGTAGTCGTAGTAATCGTTAAAAGTGTTCACCGCGGCCTGCATAAGCACCGCGATCGCCAAGAGGACGCATACCATGACCACCGAGAACGAATGGAGCGGCTCGATCGCGCAGGCGCAACAAAGCGCGATCAGCACGGGCAAAATGGATGCAGGCCACGTATGAGGCGCCGCAAGCTCCCATGCCATCTTCAGTGTGAAATGCTGATAGGGAAGTTTCTCGACGGTACTTTCGGTCATAGGGGTAGTTTCCCTTCTCTGTAACTTTACATAACATATATTATCAAGTTTACATCGATAAACGATGGGGGACTATCCCCACACCGATGCCGACCCGCTCTCGATGCCGGACATGCCCAGTTGGTTTTCCATAAATGATAGCAAGGTTCCATTTTCCGCCATGGCGAAGATGATCTGCATGACGAGGATGAAGTTGATGAGCGCAATGGCGAAAATCACACAGTCGATGATGAAGACGACCATCGTCGTCACACGAAACGTCTTTGCGATTTGCGCTGGAACTCCCTCTACGGATGTGAGTTTGCGCGCCTTGAGAAATGCGATGAGCGACAAGACGAAGCCTGCCGTCGCGAAAACCAAACCGCCGATAATCAAGGAGATGGGCCCGATGATGGCAGCGATCATCGTAAGCTTCCTGATGGTTTTGATCTTTCGCTGGGCTTCCGGCTCCATGTCCCGTCTCGCTGTCTTGATAATACGCGTATTTAAACGCCGCTGCTTCCGAAGCCCTGCGTGCCCCGTTCGCTTTCGGGAAGGTTCTCGCAGCTGACAAGGTGCAAAGAAGCATATGGCACGATCATGAGCTGGGCAATTCGATCTCCCTCATGGATGGTGAAGGGCTCATGCGGGTCGAGATTGACAAGGATCGCGCAGATCTCCCCACGATAGCCGCTGTCGATGAGCCCTGGACCATTGACGACGGAAATACCGTGCTTTATGGCAAGACCGCTCCGCGGAAGAACCAGACCCGCATAGCCGTTCGGGATGGCCAAGGACACGCCGCACGGAATCGAGGCCCGTTCAAAAGGCGCAAGCGTCGTTTGAATGCGTGATGCGAGATCGAATCCCGCATCTCCCTCATAGGCAGTAGCCAGCGCTTCGCCCGATGAGGTTTCAGCATGGTAGAGAACATCGACAGTCGCGGCACGCACGATGTCAGTCCTTCTCTTGCGAGACGAGCTCATTGAGGGCGTCTGAGAACTCTGAGATGCTCTGAAAGTCCTTATAGACGCTGGCGAAGCGGATGTAGGCCACATCGTCGAGGTTTGCGAGGCGCGTGAGAACCATATCGCCGAGATCCTTTGAATGCACCTCGCCGCGCGGCATGGAGCGAAGATCGGTTTCGATGCCCGCCGTCAACTCCTCAATGCTCTCCGGCGTCACCGGACGTTTGGCGCAGGCGGTGAAAATGCCCCGCATGAGCTTGCTGCGATCGAATACCTCAGAGGATCCATCGGCCTTTATGACGATGATGGGATTCTCGCCAAGACGCTCGTAGGTCGTGAAACGATGGCCGCAATGAAGGCATTCGCGTCTTCTCCGGATTGAGCTCCCGTCGTCTGAAGGGCGGGAATCGATGACTTTCGACTCAGCGTAGTTGCACGATGGGCACCGCATAGCTTCACCTCGTTTCCATTCGAGAGTGTGCACATCATACAACATCTTGGGGTCAATATCTCATAGAAGGTGCGGATAACGAAAGCCCGCCCCCGATTTCCCGCGTTTGCTAGGGGCAAAGAACCAGAGCCGCGCAAGCCATGAGGATTCCGATGAGAAACGTGACGGCAACTTCTCTTGTCGAAAAGCGATTGAGCGGTATGCCGCAGACGCGCCCATAGCAGAGCTCGGTGAAAAGGCCCGGATAGATGCCGCCTTGCGCGGATGAAGGGAGCGTCAGGGCAAGATCATCGGAAAAACTCCTTTGAAGGCCGTCCAAGCTCTTAGGGATAGCGCTCAGAGCATCAGGCTGTTTCACCAATCCAACAGGCACCGCCAATCCCCTGTGTTGCATTCTTGCCATGTTTATCACCTCGAGCACTTGCATAGAACCTTTGTTCGCTGTTATAATAAATCGAACATAAGTTCACGTCAAGAGAAAAACAGGACAAATGTTCGTTATTTTTGAGAGGAAGCGCAATGAGCGAGAAAGTGACGAAGCGCCAGCAGGCTGTGCTGGACTGCATCGAAGAGAGCATTCGTGAAAAGGGGTACGGCCCCACGGTTCGCGAAGTGTGCGAGAAGCTGAACCTGTCCTCCCCTTCCACGGTGCATGTCCACTTGAAGGCCCTTGAAAGCAAGGGGCTCATCAAGCGCGATCCGCTGAAGTCGCGCTCCATCGCCCTCACCTATCCCCTCGAATCGGCCGCCGACGAAACGCCGATCATCCGGCCGAGCTTCAGCAAGCTCATCGATCTTCCGCTTGTCGGCAATGTCGCCGCAGGCACGCCGATCCTCGCCGAGGAAAACATCACCGACGTCATCACGCTTCCCACCGACATCGTGGGCGATTCGCCGTCGTTTTTGCTTTCGGTGCGGGGCGAGTCGATGATCGAAGCTGGCATCAACGATGGCGATTACGTCGTCGTGAGGCAGCAGCCCGTCGCAAACAACGGGGACATCGTCGTGGCCCTCATGGATGACGGGGCCACCGTCAAGCGCTTCTATCGCGAGGAGAACTACATCCGCCTCCAGCCGGAAAACGCCGCGATGGATCCCATCATCACCACCGACTGCACGATCGCCGGCAAGGTCGTCGCACTCTTCCGCCGCATGTAACCGCATGCAGGCGCAGGGAGATCGACGCCCTATCGCTCGTCCCCGTTGACGATATAGGGCTCGAAGGCAGAGATAAAGCTCCGGTGTGCCATCATGGTGAGATGCGTGCCGTCTGGCTCGTGCGTCTCGCTGATGATTGCGCATCTTCGATGCGCCAGCGAGACGAGATCGCCGCGCTGAAAGGGGATCACGACCTCAATCGGCACGTCAGCTGAAGAAGCCGCCCGCGATATGGCATTGACGAGATCCTCGACGCCGGTTCCCGTTTCAGCCGAAATGCAGAGCGCATGGGGATAATGGAGCTCGATCTGATGGATGCGCGGCTGATCGAGAAGATCGCATTTGTTGAACACGAGAATGGCAGGGATAGACTGCGCGCCTATCTGCTCGAGTATCTCCGCGACGGCCTCGATCTGCTCGCCGAACACCGCTGAAGAGGCATCGACGACATGGAGGATGAGGTCGGCGCCTCGTATCTCATCGAGCGTCGATTTGAATGCCTCGATCAAGGTCGTCGGAAGCTTTTGGATGAAGCCGACCGTATCCGTGAGCGTGATCTGGCGCCCCTCGGGCAGCGTGTATTTCCGTGTGGTGGAATCGAGCGTGGCGAAGAGCTTGTCGTAGCTCAAGACGTCTGCATCGGTCAACCGGTTGAGGAGGCTCGATTTCCCCGCGTTCGTGTAGCCCGCCAAAGCGACCGTGAACATGCCGCTCGATCGGCGGTTTTTCCGTTGGAGGCTCCTCACCCGCGCAAGGTGCTCCAGCTCGCGCTTTATCGAGGTGATTCGCTTCCGCACGATACGGCGGTCGACCTCCAGCTGGCTCTCCCCTTCACCGAAACGGCTTCCGACGCCACCGCCCATGCGGTTCGAGGCGAGATGCGCCCACATGCCGCGAAGCCGCGGCAGAAGATATTGGTTCTGGGCAAGACGCACCTGAAGGCGGCCCTCGGCCGTTGTGGCGTGGAGGGCGAAAATGTCGAGGATAAGCGCCGTTCGATCGATCACCTTCACCTCGCGCGGCATGGCCTTCTCGAGATTCGCCTGCTGCGATGGCGTGAGCTCGTCATCGAACACCACCACGTCGGCATCGACGCTTTGGCAGAGCTCGACGATCTCGGCGACCTTCCCCGAGCCGACGAAATAGCGCGGATGGGGCGCATCGAGCGTCTGAGAGGTCTGTGCCACCGTTATTGCGCCGTCGGTCTCGACAAGGCGTGCGAGCTCGGCGAGCGAGGCATCCGCCTGAATACGGTCGCCGCTGCGCGAGACGCCGACGAGAACCGCCCGCTCCTTCACCTCTTCGGCATGCGTTGCAGGCCCGACCACGATAACGTTGTCGTGAACTTCCCTCATCGCTTCACGCCCATCTCCGATGCCTCGTTGCGCGCTATGGAAACGCTGAACCGGCAGGCTCTCTTGAGCCTTTGGAACCAAGGTCTTCATCCGGTCGAGCGCCTCCTCAAGGCGTTTATCGTCAATCGTCAGGGAGATGCGGATAAAGCCCTCGCCGTCCGGTCCGTACCCATTGCCCGGCGTGACGATCACGTGGGCCTTCTCAAGGAGCTTCGTCGCGAAGCTTTCCGACGTCTCCCCTTCCGGCACGCGTGCCCACACATAGATGGTCGCTTTCGGAGCCGTGCATTCCACGCCTATTGCGCGGAGGGTGCTCACGACGAGATCGCGACGGCGCTCATAGAGAGCGCACATATCATGCACGCAATCCTGAGGGCCGGTGAGCGCGGCGATCGCCGCGTCCTGGATGGCGGTGAACTGCCCCGAGTCGAGGTTGTTCTTCACGGTGCCGAGCGCCTCGACGGCCTTCGCATTGCCGCAGGCGAAGGCGATGCGCCATCCGGTCATGTTGTAGGTCTTCGAGAGGCTGAAGAACTCGATGCAGCAGTCCATCGCATGGGGGCGTTCGAGGATCGAGGGCGCGCGGTAGCCATCGAAGCAGATGTCGCAATAGGCGTTGTCGTGCGCCAGAAGGATGTCGTGCTCAAGGCAGAAGGCGATGGCCTTGTCGAAATACTCCTCGGTCGCGCAGGCTCCCGTCGGATTGTTCGGATAGCCGATGAACATGATCTTCGTGCGCTTGAGCACATCCTCCGGAATGTCGTCGAAATCTGCGAGAAAGCCCTTTTCCGCCTTCATCGGCATGAAATAGGTATGGGCGCTTTGAAGCGTCGCTCCGCCTGAGTAGACGGGATAGCCGATGGAGGGGGCCAGCACATAGTCCCCGGGATTGACGAAGGCGGTATGGAGGTGCGCGATGCCCTCCTTGCTGCCGATCAGGGCAAGCACCTGCGTGTCGGGATTCACCTCAACGCCAAACCGCGACTTCATATAGCTCGCGCACGCCTGCCGATAGGCGGGAGAGCCATCGTAGTCGGGATAGCGGTGATTCGCGGGGTTTCGTATCGCCCGCGCCATCTCATCGACGATATGCTCGGGCGTCGGCATGTCCGGATCCCCGATGCCGAGCGAGATCACGTCGTAGCCAGCGGCACGAAGCGCGTCGCGCTTCTTGTCGATTTGGGCGAAAAGATAGGGGGCCATATGGTTCAAGCATTCTGCGGTTTCCACGTTCAGTTCCTTTCTCGAAAGCGCTGTCTCTCTATGAAAATCCTCGTTTTCCCTTATGCCGTCTCCGCGATGCGTCCATCGCCGATCTCGACGGTTCCGCGATAATTCGCTTCCGCAGGGCCGGTCATCTTCACGCTCCCCTCGCCCGTCCAGGCGATATGGAGCCGTCCGCCCCGCAAGACCACATCGTTTTCCCGCAGGCTGAAGTTTTGCAGCACGGCAGCCACGAGGGTCGCGCAGGCGCCCGTGCCGCAGGCGAGCGTCTCGCGGCAGCCGCGTTCGAACACGCGCATATGGATGCCGTCGTCTTCGATCTGCGCGAACTCGACGTTCGTCTTCTCGGGAAAGAGCGGGTGCGATTCAAAGAACTCGCCGACCATGTCGACGTTGAGGGTATCGAGGCTCCGATCGGCGGGATCGGAGAACGCGTCGTCGGAAAGCGCTTCCCATGTATCGGCAAAGGCCACGGCGTGGGGGTTGCCGAACGACACGCAGCAAAATCGCAGCATGCCCCAGGGAGAATCGATGGCGAGATCCCCGACATAGAGGGTTCCGTCGGAGGCGGTGGCGTCGATTTCGGCCCGCACGGGTATTTTCTCGGGCTCAAGAACCGGTATGCCCATATTGACCGTGACGGATGAGACCGCTCCCCTTTCGCCGAGAAAGCAGACGAGCTCTTTTCTTCCCGCCCGGGTGCCGGCGAAAAGCCTCAAGGATGGCTCTTCCGCTGATCGGTGAGAACCGCCATCCGGCTGCCTCATGCCATGACGAGAGGAAAACCCCTCATCAATCAGGAATTTTGCGAAGCATCTCACGCCATTGCCGCACATTTGCGCAAAGGTGCCGTCGGCGTTGATGTAGTTCATAAAGGCATCGCAATCATCATCGAGGGGCCTTTGCGCGCAGATGACGCCATCTGCGCCGATGCCGAAATGGCGATCACAGAGACGCTGCACCTCAACCGGCGTCAGGGAGAGCGTCCGGTCCCAATCGTCTATCATGATAAAGTCATTTCCGCACCCATCCATTTTGACAAAGTCGAGTTTCATGCGCTTTTCCTTCTCACCTTTCATGGTCTGACGCCTCCTGAGCGATGCTAAACGACGGAAGCAGCGGCCGTCCAGGGCGAATCGCCGTTTTCGCCGCATGCTCCCGTTGAATTATTATCGCATTCCGCGATGATGGTAAGCACCTCTTCGATAAGCGTCGGGGTGATTCCATGGTCGGCGTTCACCCAATGGGTCCTTCGATCGCGCCGCAGCCAGGTGCGTTGGCGTTTCGCATAGCGCCTCGTCGCCGTTCGGATCGCCTCTTGCGCCTCAGCAAGGGTCATTCTTCCCTCGATGACCGCCACCATTTCCGCATAGCCGATGGCGCCGGTCTCAAGGACCGCCCGGGTGAGCCCCTTGTCATAAAGCGCGCGCACCTCGTCGAGCCAGCCCGCCTCGATCATCTTGCCCACGCGCTCATCGATGCGGGCGTTGAGGATTTCCGGTGCAACGCTCAGGCCGATGATATAGGCCGGCATCGCCTGACAGATATGGGAGAAGTTTTCCTTTTGCTCCGCATAGGAGACGTTTTCCTCGGCCATCTCGAGGGCTCGAACGACCCTTCTCGTGTTGTTCGGATGGATGGCGCGGGCACTCTTCGGATCCTTTTCGAAGAGGAGCTGCCAGAGCGCAGAGGCTCCCTGTTCGGCTGCGTAGTCCTCATATCGTTTGCGTAGCGGATTGTCGGCCTGCTCGCCTCGGGGAAATCTCATGTCATCGATGACGGCGCGCACATACAGTCCGGTTCCTCCGACAAGCAGAGCGCGCTTGCCTTCTTCATCGAGCGCTGCAATGCAATCGCGGGCATATCGTTGGAAGAGCGCCGCCGAATAGCGGTCTTCAGGCGAAGTCAAGTCGATTCCATAGCGGACAGCAAGGCGATCGACGTCGTTTTTCCCCGTTCCGATGTCCATCCCGCGATACACCTGCATGGAATCCGCACTGATCACCTCGGCTCCGATCAGGCGGGATATGTCGACTGCGAGGGCCGTTTTGCCCGAGGCGGTAGGGCCCGCTATGACGACGACAGGCTTCCTGAGAGATACCATGGCCCTGCCTTCTCGATGCGAATCGGCTCTATCGTCCCCCTGAGGTTCTCGATCGATGTGCCTTCGGGGACGGGAGCGTGGACGGTTTGATGCTTCGGCGTTTTGCCGACAAGCCGCGTTTTATCCTTTTTCGACGCGCCCTCGATCAAAACGTCCACGAGAGAACCGACATCTGCTTGATTGAGCTCTTCCGCCTGCCGCTCGACCAGCGAAACGAGACGATCGAAACGGTTTTGGATAACCGGCCGTGGCGTGTCGTCGGGCATTTCGGCTGCGGGGGTATGTGCACGCCTTGAATAGATGAAGCTGAAAACTTGGTGGAAACCGATTTTCTCGATGAGATCGTAGGTTGCCTGAAAGTCCTCCTCCGTCTCGCCGGGAAAGCCGACGATGACGTCGGTCGAAAGGGCGATGTCGGGACGGCTCGCGCGGAGCCTCTCGATGAGCTGAAGGTAATGATCGGAGGTATAGCGCCTGTTCATCGCATGGAGTATGCGATCGGAGCCCGACTGCACGGGCAGGTGGAGGGCCGGCATGAGCGCAGGAAGCGCGGCGAATTTCCCGATGACCTCATCGGTGAGGTCTTTCGGGTGGCTCGTCGCGAAGCGGAGCCGTTTGACGCCGCTCGAAGCGACGGCATCGAGCACGTCGGCAAATCGTGGACGTCCATAGAGGTCGCGCCCATAGGAATTGACGTTTTGCCCTAAAAGCGTGATTTCCACGACCCCGTCATCCACGAGGCTTTGGGCCTCTTTGACGATGTCGTCGAGGGGACGTGATTTCTCCCTCCCTCGCACGTAGGGAACGATGCAGTATGAGCAGAAATTATCGCATCCGATGGTGATCGGCAGCCATGCCGCCCAGGGCGTTTCGCGTGTGCTCGGCAGATCGGTGGGGAATGCCTCAGAGGACTCTTTGACCTCAGCATGATGGCTCCCGTCTTCGAGAACCGAGGAGATGAGTCCGGGAAGCGAAGAGAGGTTGTGGGTTCCGAAGACGACGCTCACGTTCTTCAGCCGTGAAAAGATCTGCTCCCCATCACGTTGCCCGATGCAGCCGCCAAGGGCGACGATGCGCTTGGCCAACGGCGAGCCTTCGCGCAGCGGAACGTTCTTCATCGAGGCAACTTGCCCGAAGAGGCGCTCGTCGGCTGCCTCACGCACACAGCAGGTCATATAGACGACAATATCGGCCTCTTTGATCGCATCGACCGGTAGGGCGCCGAGCGCTTCAAGCATTCCGCCAACGTGCTCGGAATCGTGCTTGTTCATTTGGCATCCGAAGGTGATTACCGTATAGGTGAGCCCCTCGAAACCCATGAGCGCCGTCCTGTTCAACGACGCCTTCTAATCGTTGTAAGTCGAGGTGCTTTGTGCAGCGTTCGTCCCATGGAGATAGCGCGGTTCAACGGCGAGGCGAATCGCCGTGCGATATTCGCCGTCGATGACAATATCGGCAAAAGACGGCGCGCACGTGATCTCGATGCCGACGGGCGAAAGGAAGCCGCGCGAAATGGCTATCGCCTTGATCGCCTGATTGACGGCGCCCGCCCCCACCGCTTGAATATCCACCATGACACCGTCTTTGATCATTCCGGCGATGGCCCCCGCCACCGATGCGGGAGATGATTTCGAGGAGACTTTCAGATAGCCGATCTCGGGCTTTTCATTTGACTGCACAGCGTATCCTTGTCATGTCTTACTTCGTCTATGGACCGTTTCTTGGCATATATGGTTAAAGCGAAGCATGTGCGCCCTCGCTAACTTGATTATTTTAGCCAATGCGCACATAACACGCAATAATAACTCCCCTTCGCAGGTATGAATTCGCCGTGTAACGAGCACATTTCCGACGTGAGACGCCTTCTTTCAAGACGTCAGCTCGCCCTCGTCGCCGACAAGCGGAATCGACACCGTCAGGGCATCGCGCGACACATGGACCTCGACGTCGACAGCCGAGCTGAGGTAGTAGCGTTGCGCGAGCTCCACAAAAGCCTGCTTGACGGAACGGCTGAATTCTTCGCGGTCTGCGGTTGTGAGCGCGATCTTTCGGCCGCGCCTCAATTTCCCCGTGGGCTTTGAAGCTGCGCTCCCTTTTGCCGTCTTATCGCCAGCAAAGACGGCCGAACCATCGCTCGCCATCAGCCGTGCATCTGAATCGCCCCTACATGGGGAAAGAGCGGCTTTGATCTGTGTGAGAATCGCCGGCACCGGTGCTATCTCGCCATCGATGATGCGGCGGGCCGTGCGTTCGGAAATTTCCATGCCAAGCTCTTTCGATGCCTGAGCAAGCTTTTCGGGCGTTTGCGGAACGGAAAGCCCCTCCCAGAGCATGAGCTGAGGATCGTCCCTCCGGAAGAGCCTCTCACGGAGCGGGCGCCGCGCTTCCCCGAGAGCCCGCATCGTCGCCGCTATTTCGGCGAAGCTCCCAAGGTAGACGGCGCATTCGCGCGCCTCGAGCGAAAACTCCGCAGCCGTCCTGAGAAGGTTCTTGGGGCCTCGGAGGGAAATCGTATCCGAAGAGGCAAGCACAAATTGAGGAAAGCTCGATTGATCGGTCTTTTCCGCGAGCTTCTGCAAGTCCGTCTCAATGGCGATGGCAGTTCCTTTTTGAGGGGATGACATGCAGACTTCAGCAGATTCGGCATTTGACGCAATGGAGAAAAGGGCCATGCCGCGCCCATGAAACCCCCATTTGTCGAGATGCCCCGTATCGAGCTTCGAGGTGACGCGCGGTTCGAAGATGGCTCCGTGGAGCTCTTGCGGAATGCCGCATCCATCATCGATGACGACGATCTTGCGCGCACTGCCGTTTCGGGCAAGGGCGACGAATATCTGCTTGGCCTGCGCGTCGCGCGCGTTGCGCAAGAGCTCGATGAGGATGTCCTCACTTGAGCGAATGTCCTGAATGGCCTGGCGCGACTCCGCTTCGGTCAAACGGAGTCGAACATAGCCGAAGCCGAGGTCGGCCTCGACGCGCATGTGCCCTTCGCCGACGAAGGATTCGACGAAGTTCGCGAGATCGGAGCTGGTCTCGGCCTGATCCATCCTCAGCTATTTCGCATAGTCGACAGCGCGGCTCTCGCGTATCACGACCACTTTCACTTGGCCAGGATACTGCATCTCGCTTTCGATCTGGTGGGCGATGTCGTGGGCCAGAACAACCGCATGGGCATCATCGATGGTCTCGGGAGAAACCATGACGCGGACCTCGCGCCCGGCCTGGATCGCATAGGTGCGTTCGACGCCCTCGCGGGAGTTTGCGATCTCCTCGAGCTTCTCAAGGCGTTTGATATAGGCATCGAGCGTTTCCTTCCGCGCTCCGGGGCGAGCCGCCGAGACGGCGTCTGCCGCCTGCACGAGGACGTCGATGACGGTGTTCGGCTCGACGTCGCCGTGGTGCGATTCGATCGCATGGACGATGTCGGCGCTTTCGCCGAACCGTCGGGCAAGGTCGGCGCCGATCACGGCATGGCTTCCCTCAACCTCATGGTCCACCGCCTTGCCGAGATCGTGGAGAAGGCCGGCGCGCTTGGCGGGAATCGGGTCGAGCCCGAGCTCTGAGGCCATGACGCCGGCAAGATAGGCCACCTCCAGGGAATGGTCGAGCACATTCTGCCCGTACGACGTGCGGTAGCGAAGGCGCCCGAGCGTTTGGATGAGCTCGGGATGGAGATCGTGGATTCCCGTATCGAAGGCCGCTTGCTCCCCTGCCTCCTGAATGCGATGCCCGACATAGGCCGCCGCTTTCTCATACATCTCCTCGATGCGGGCGGGATGTATGCGGCCGTCGGCGATGAGGTTTTCCATCGTAACGCGCCCGATCTCGCGTCTGACCGGATCAAAGCACGTGATCGTCACGCATTCCGGCGTGTCGTCGATAACCAGATTCGTGCCGGTGAGCTGCTCGAATGAACGGATGTTTCGTCCTTCGCGCCCGATGATGCGGCCCTTCAGCTCATCCGAGGGTATGTGGATGGTCGAAACGGTGCTCTCGGCCGAATGATCGGCCGCGACGCGTTGTATCGCGAGGGAGAGGATCGCGCGCGCCTTCTTATCGGCCTCGGCTTTCGTGCGGGCCTCCGATTCGCGGATGATGGCGGCCGATTCGTAGGTCACTTCTTCTTTGAGGGAATCAAGCAGCTCTTCCTTTGCTTCCTGAGGAGACATGCCGGCAATCCGCTCGAGACGTGCGTTTGCCTCCTTTTCGGCGGCCTTCACGTCGCGTTCGCGGCGCTCTACCTGGCCTTGAAGGGAAGAGAGCTGATGCTCGCGGGCGTCAAGCGCCACCACACGCCGATCGAGGGACTCCTCGCGCTGGTTGAGCCTGTTTTCGGCAGCGCGCACCTCGCGCATGCGCTCCTTGTTCTCCTTCTCCACTTCCTGCTTATACTTGAGGGCCTGGTCCTTCGCTTCGATAACCGCTTCGCGACGCATCGTCTCGGCTTGCCTTTTTGCATCCTCGATGACATTGCTCGCCTCTTCAGCGGTGCGCTTCGCGGCGGAATTCGTCATCGTGCGGTTAATGAAGATCCCGACCCCTCCGCCAACCACAAGGGCGATGACGGCAGCTAGTACGATCTCCATCTGCATTTCCTCTTTCGGTTCTTATCGTTTCGTTTAGGCCGCCCTATGCGACATGAAAAATGCCCGCACAGGCGAGCATGAGCATTCGTGCGACAGTCCGCTCCTATGATATTGTTCAGTACTATCGTAAAACCCTTGCAGGTTACTTTGCTCAAGCTCCAACATTATATCGCATTTCCGCAGGAAATACGCTTTGCAGAGCCGAACCAAAGAAATTCCAGAGAGGGCAGGTGACATCCTCATGAATCCCCATCGAACCGCACCGTTTCACCCAAGACCTTCTCGGCCATCTCGGCGTCAGCATCCGCGCGCCTCTGCACGGATGCGGCATAGTCGCGAGCCGCTTGATAGGCGCAGAAGGACTCATAGCCGTGGGCGACGAGCTTGCGAAAGGCGCTCGCCTGGAGATTCTTCGCGCGAGGAGGATGGTGCGCGAGAAAAGCACAGGCGCGCTCATATTCCTCGGGATATTGGGCCAGAAGATCCTCGTACCACCAAGTGGTGCTATCACATTCGATGCCCTGTTGCCCGAGGTCGCGCATGATGCCGGCCATGCCCCATCCCGATGCGAGCTTCGAGCGGGCAAACGCCTCGGCGAACCGCTCATCATCGATAATGCGCAAGCACTGCGCACGTTCCAATGCACCCTCGATCGCTCTATCAGCATACCCTTTCTGCTTCAGGCGTTTTCGCGCTTCGGCGGAAGAACGCTCGCGCACGCTGGCCAAAGAGACAATCGCCTGAAACGCGGCATCCTCACTTGAAGGATCTTCGGGAGGTTTGCCCACTATTTCTTCTTCCCTGTTTTCGGAAGCGGATTGATGGACTCGGCCTCCTCGGGCGTGCGGTTCACGATGGGAATGTTGTAGGCTTCGCGAACTTTCGTCTCAATCGTGTCGCGAAGGTCGGGATTGTCCTTGAGGAACTGCTTTGCCGCCTCACGGCCCTGCCCGAGGCGCTCTTCCCCGTAGGTGTACCACGCACCGCTCTTCCTAGCGACTCCGCAATCGACGGCCATATCGAGGATGCAGCCCTCGCGCGAGATCCCCTCGCCATACATGAGATCGAATTCCGCCTGCTTAAATGGCGGGGCCACCTTGTTCTTGACGACCTTGGCGCGCACGCGGTTGCCGACGACCTCGCCATTTTGCTTGATGGAATCCACGCGGCGGATGTCGATGCGCACCGAAGAGAAGAACTTGAGCGCACGGCCGCCCGTGGTCGTTTCGGGGTTGCCGAACATGATCCCGATCTTCTCGCGGAGCTGATTGATGAAAATACAGGTCGTGTTCGATTTCGAGAGCGATCCCGCGAGCTTGCGGAGCGCCTGCGACATGAGCCGCGCCTGGAGGCCGACGGATGCCTCCCCCATCTCGCCTTCGATCTCGGCGCGGGGCACGAGAGCCGCCACCGAGTCGACCACGACGCAATCGATCGCCCCCGAGCGCACGAGCATGTCGCATATCTCAAGCGCCTGCTCGCCGGTATCGGGCTGCGATATTAAGACCTCATCGATGTCGACGCCGATGCGCGCCGCATAAAGCGGATCGAGGGCATGCTCAGCATCGATGAACGCGACGACTCCTCCTGCTGCCTGCGCTTCGGCGAGTATCTGTAGGGCGAGCGTCGTCTTCCCGCTCGATTCGGGGCCGAAGATCTCGATGATCCGCCCGCGCGGCACGCCGCCGATGCCGAGCGCCGCATCGAGCGGCAAGGCGCCCGTGGGTATGACTCCCACCGAAAGGTCGGCCCCGCCCTCGCCGAGCTTCATGATCGACCCCCGACCGAACTTCGATTCGATCTGATCGGTGGTCATCTTCAGCATGCGCTCTTTTTCTTCGTTCATCTGCCTCTCCTCGGTTCGGCGATAAGGACGGTGCTTTGTCCGAAAAGTCAAACTGCCTTTTGCGAAGGTGAGTGAAAAGGCACCGTCCGTCGCATTTCCCTCATTATACGAACAGGTGTTTGCATGTCAAGACGACAGGCGAAAAACACCAAGCAACCGCCCACTTTGCCGAGATGGGCACCTGTTCGTATAAGAACAATGATGGCGATGCAACTTGCGGAACTGTCGGCGGAAGGGCGCGCGAGCGCCGAAGCCCTTCGTCTCCTCTGTCGGCCGGCGGTCTCTCGATAGCGGCGATTATTGTCTTGCCTTTGTCTCACCTTTGTCGATGCCTTGTCGCAAAGGTGCAAAGGCGCTCTCCGCTATTTGGCCGACAAGGCCGCGCGAAGGCCATCGAGCGCGTTCAGCACCGTCTGCTCGCGAACGGCCTCGCGATCTCCTTGGAAGAGAAAATGGCGGGCGACGCAGCCCTCTGGCGTTGCGATGCCCATCCATACCGTGCCGACCGGCTTGCCGGGCTCCGCTCCCGTCGGACCCGCGATGCCCGTCACCGAGATCGCATAGGTCGTATCGAGGCTTTCGCGCGCGCCGCGTGCCATCGCGATGGCGCATTCCTCGCTCACGGCGCCTTTCTCATCGAGGGTCGCCGTCGAAACGTCGAGGAGCCGATGCTTCACGGCGTTGGTGTAGGAGACGATTCCGCCCTTGAGCACCGCCGACGAGCCAGGCACAGCCGTGAGCGCCCCTGCGATGAGGCCGCCGGTGAGGCTCTCCGCGCAGGCGATCGTCGCGTTCCGCTCTCGCGCGAGGGAAACCACCTCATTCGCCCATCGGCCGATGAGGCGCGCCTCTTCCTCGGAATCATTCGCATCGGCAGATGCGATGCCGCTTTCGACCGGAGCCGCCGAGCCGGGGCTCTTGACGGCGAATCCGAGCAGGTCGCGCGCCTTGGCAAGATAGTCGAGCATCGAGAGCAATGTGAGCACCAGCGCGATGATCATCACGATCCAGGCGAGGATGTAGAGCGGGTTCGTGAGGGCAACCGTCGCATTCGGCAGATAGAGCGAGTCCTTCACGAGAAACAAGACGATGGCGATGATCTGAAACACCGTCTTGAATTTCCCATACCAACTTGCCGCGATCACGACGCCCCTCGTCGCCGCGACCATGCGCACGCCCGCCACGATGAATTCCCGTATGAGGATGATGAGAACCGGCCACGACGGAAGGACCTGCAGCTCGACAAGGGCCAGAAGCGCCGCGCATACGAGGATCTTATCGGCGAGGGGATCCATGAACTTCCCGAAGTCGGTGACCTCGTTGCGCTTTCGCGCAAGGTAGCCGTCCACCCAATCGGTCGCCGAGATGATAATGAATATCACCGCTGCGGCAAGGCTCTTTCCCTCATCGGTTATCGTGTCGATGTTGAACCATTGGGGCCAGGGGCTGATGAGCACGATGACGAACACCGGCACAAGGCAGATGCGCACGAGCGTCACCACGTTCGCCGGCGTCATGAGCTTGCCCATCGGCGGTCGCGTGCCCTGTGTCATACCCTATTCGCCTTCCATGTCATAGATGAGCGAATCGGTGAGAAGCAGTTCGACGACTTCCCCCACCTGCCCGCTGCCGCCATAGGTCACCCCGTCGACCTCGGGAGCCTGAAACATCGTCCGTCCGAAGCAGACGCCGTCTGGCTCCTTCCCCTCCATCAAAACATACGCGCTTCGTCCAAGGAAACGACGCAAACGCGAAGCACACACCTCGTCGGCAAGCGTCCGCAGGGTGTTCGCCCGCTCGATCTTCACCTCTTCGGCGATCTGATCGTCCAAAAGCGCCGCCTCCGTCCCCTCTTCGCGCGAGTAGGGGAAAACGCCGACGTAGTCGATGGGCTCGTCACGGAGAAAATCGCAGAGCCTCTCAAATTGCTCGTCTGTCTCTCCTGGAAAGCCCGCGATGAGGGTCGTGCGGATAGCCGCGTCGGGAAGGGCGGCCTTGATGTCTGCGAAGAGCCCATGGAATACCTCGGGGGAGCCGCTTCGGTTCATCCGGCGAAGAACGTCGGGGTCGCAGTGCTGAAGCGGGATATCGAAATAGGGGCAGATGTTGGGATGGGCGGCCATGACCTCGAGCAGGGCGGCGCTCACCCCTTCGGGCTGGAGATACATGACGCGAAACCACGTCGAGGGAAAGGTCGTCGCAAGCCTTTCCAACAGCTCGGCAAGGGTGCTTTGCGGCTTGAGGTCGCGCCCCCAGCGTCCGCTGTCCTGCGCAATGAGAACGATCTCACGAGCCCCCTCGCAGACATGGGCCCGCACCTCCTCTTCGATCTCATCGGCGCTCAGGCTCGCGTAGGGTCCGCGAATCGATGGGATCGTGCAATAGGAACAGTGACGGTCGCAGCCGTCCGCGATCTTCACGTAGGAAAAGACCGGATTTGCATCGATACGGTCGAGTTCGAGCGCCTCGTCGCCTGCCCCCTCATGCTTCGCGGCGCGGGTGTCCCCCAGCTCGCCGAAGGCCCTCTCCGCCATCTCGATGATAGACGATTCTGAATCTACGGGCAGGAAATGGCGGATCTCGGGAAGCGCCTCGGCGAGATCTTCACCGTAGCGGCTCGGGAGGCAGCCTGAGACGATGAGGGCGCATTCGCCGTCTCTCACGCGCTTCGTATCGGCGGCGTCGAGGATCATCTCGATGCTCTCCTCGGCAGCGGCCTCGATGAACGCACAGGTATTGACGACGATGACACGCGCCCGTTCCGCCTCATCGACAAGTTGCCAGCCGGCGCTGCGGAGGGCGTCTTTCATATGGTTGCTGTCAACGTCGTTCTTCGCACAGCCAAGCGTTATGAAAGCGATCGTCCGTTCCACGAAACGGCGCTCGCTAACGGTAGTTGACATATTGGAGGGGCTGACCGTAGTCCTTGTCCCGGAGGAAGGCGATCACCTCTTGCAAGGTGTCGCGCGAAGCAGAGCTCACCCGGAGCTTGTCGCCTTCGATCTGCACCTTGCACTTGAGCTTCAGTGCGCGGATGTCCTTGCTGATCGTCGCGGCGGTGTCCTTGTCGATCCCCGAAATGATGCGCGCCGTTTTGCGCACCTTGCCCTGGGAGGCGCTCTGCGGGCTTCCCCACTTCAGCGAACCGAGGTCGATCTTACGCCGGACGAGCTTGCTCGACAGCACATCGATCACCTGCTCTGCCACGAAATCGCTCGGGGCGAGAACCTCGATCGACATTCCTGCCTTATCGAGTGCAATGCTCGATCCCGATCCTTTGAGGTCGTATCGTTGCGCGATCTCCTTCTTCGTTTGCTGATAGGCGTTGTCGATCTCTTGCATATCGATGATCGACACGACGTCGAAGCTCTGCTCTTTTGCCATTTTGTGGTCATCTTCTCCTTCAAGTCCGCTCAACGGGGGATGGTTTCAGCAACAGCCGCTACGAGGCTGTTGTATTCGCGTTCGCGTTCGCATTGGCGTTGGCGTTATTGTTCGTGCTCGGCGCAGTGCCCGTGTTGTTCGCCGCATTCCATGCGGCGAGGATCTGGGCGAAATCGACCGTGTAGTTGTAGACGCCATCGTTGACCGTCACGCCGGGCGTCGAGCTGTTGAGCAAATCGATCGGCTGGCCGTCAACTGAGATGGTGACGTTGTCGGGGGCAGGCGTCACGAAGCGCAGCGTCGAGGTGACGTTAAACGATTGCTCGGAAGGGCCGTTCACCTCCTCGGCAACGGAGGGAGTCTCCGACCCGTTCTCGTAGATTTCGATATAGGCGGCCTTTCCCGCGGGCACTTCGTAGGTAAACACCGCCTGCGTCGGCGGAATGAGAACCTGCTGGTCAGGTTCGTTCACGGCATTGCTGTTGCCCGACGTGTCCGTCAAGCCGGTGATGGGAACGTCCGGCACCTCCTCATTGCTTGACTTTCCACCGAAGATGAAGGTGAAGATCACGATGAGGATGATGACGACAAGCACGATGGCGATGATCAGCGGAAGGCGCGAGAGGATCGGGTTGGGCGCCGCGGGGCCGGAATAGAAGTTCGTGTAGCCATTGCGCGCGCCCTGCGAACGCGGGCGCGGCGTCACGGCGGGGCGCACCGATCCGTAGGGGCGATTGTAGTCAGCGCGGTCGCTGTAGGAGATCCTTCCGGTCAGACCGGCCTGTTCCTCTCGCCGTTGATCGTCAGAGCCCGCCTGCCGGCCGCCTCGCACCTCGGCTGAATAACGCGCACGCCCCGAAGGTTCGTTGCGATAGCCGCGCCCATAGCCCTCCTCATAGCGGTATGCCTCCTGCATATACATCTGGGAGAGCTCCGAGGGATTCAGGCCGACGAGGCGCGCATAGGCGCTCACCATGTTGCGCGTGTAGCCGCGCGGCGGCATGCGCGTGAAATCCTCCTCTTCGATGGCGCGCAGGATGTCGGGGCGAATGCGAAGACGTCGCGCCGCCGTGGAAAGGTCGATCCCTTTGCGCTCACGAGCATTTCTCAGGCTCTCGCCAAATGATTGAGAATACGCCACGGTTTCTCCTTATTACGAAATCCTTCATCTGCGACGTCTTGCCTGACGTCTAGTCTTCGTCGTTGTTCTCAAAAGCCTTCAGCGTCTCCAGCTCCATCGTGTCTACGAGGACCTCGCGGGGCTTGCTGCCGTTCGGCGGCCCGACGACGCCTTTTTCCTCCAGCTGATCCATTATACGACCTGCACGTGAATAACCGAGCTTCAGACGGCGTTGAATGTTCGAAGTAGACCCCAATCCCGACGAAACGACGATCTCCGCCGCCTCCCAAAGCAGCGGATCGTCTGAGTCGGAGGCCGATCCGGCTCCGCTTGGCGACGATGCGCCGAGCGTGATGAGGTTCGTCTGGAGGATCTCATCGTGATATTCGGGCTCGCCTTGGCTCTTCAGGTTCTCCACGACGGCGTTGATCTCGTCTTCGGAGACATAGCAGCCCTGGATGCGCTGCGGCTTGGGATATTCGGGTTTCGAGAAAAGCAGATCGCCTAAACCGATGAGGTTCTCGGCGCCGGGCGTGTCGAGAACGACGCGCGAATCGATGCCGCTCGCCACGTTGAAGGCGATGCGGTTCGTGATGTTCGCCTTGATGAGGCCGGTGACCACGTTGGCAGACGGGCGCTGCGTCGCCACGATGAGATGGATGCCGGCCGCGCGGGCGAGCTGCGCGATGCGGCTGATGGAAAACTCCACTTCCTTCCCGACGTTCATCATGAGGTCGGCAAGCTCGTCGATGACGATGACGATGTAGGGCAGCGGCTTCTCCTCGTCCTCTATCTCACCCGCGCGCACCTTGTCGTTGTATTGCATGATATTGCGGGCGCCCACCTTGGAGAACACCTTGAGGCGCCGCTCCATCTCCGCGACGCCCCATGAAAGCGCGCTCGCCGCCTCCTTGCATTCGGTGACAACGGGAACATAGAGGTGCGGGATGCCGTTGTAGGGGGTGAACTCGACGCGCTTCGGATCGATCATGATGAAGCGCACCTCGTCGGGCGTCGCCCGCATGAGGATCGACATGATCATGCCGTTGATCGACACCGATTTGCCCGATCCGGTGGTGCCTCCGATGAGGAGATGGGGCATCTTCGCCAAGTCGCTCGTGATCGACTGCCCCTCCACGTTCTTGCCGATTGCGATCTGCAGCGGGCCCTCGCCGGCGTCGACGAGCACATCGGAGAGAAGAACCACCTGGCGCTTCTGGTTCGGCACCTCGATGCCCACGTAGTTCGTTCCCGGAATCGGCGCGAAAATGCGCACCCCGGGCGCAGCCAGTGCCAAGGCGATGTCGTCATTCAGGGCCATGACGCGGCTCACGCGCAGGCCGGCGGGAAGATCGACCTTGTAGAGGGTCACCGTCGGTCCAGCGACCCAGCCGACCACCTGGGCCATCACGCCAAAATCCTCGAGCGTTGACTGAAGGCAGGCGGCCGTTTCGCGTGCCTCCGCCTCCCCGCTGCTCGAACGGGCCCCCTTGCCGCTTTTCTTCAGCAGGCTGAAGGGAGGGAGATGATAGGCGGATGAGGGGGAGCCCTTCTCCGCTTCATCCTCGGCCTTCGCATCTCCCGATGGCGGCTGCGCGAGCGTGCGGGTCGTCGCGGGGGTTTTGCCTTCATCTTCGGCGCCGCCCTCCGATTTTCCGATCCGCCGCGTTTGATTGCCGGCGAGCTCATTCGCCATACGCGCTCCGCGCCGACGCGACGAGCCTATGGCCCGGGTCTTCGCCGTGGCGGCACTGGCAGCGGCTTCCCCATCATCGAACGGCAGGCTATCGTCGGTGTCAAAGGGAGGGAATGCAGCGTCGGGAGAGACAGAGCTCTCGTCAAAGGCGCCCGAACGGCCGCGGAGCCGGGAACGCCGGTCAGCGCTTCCCACTCCCCCGCCTATCGCGCGCGTGGCCGATGCGCTCACGGGAAAATTTGGTTGGCGCTCGGCGCGTACCACACGGCCCGTCTGGGGAGCTTCCATCGCATAGGGAGCAGCATAGGCGCGGCGGTCGGCACCGCGAGAGAGAAGGCGGTTGAACACCGATTCCCGCGGCGGCCTGTTCGCCGCATCGGCCCTCAGCGCAGCGATGCGCTCAATGAGCTTGCTCAGCGAGAACCCGACGATGGCAAGGCCCGCGCAGGCGACGCCGATGAAGAATACGCAGGAAACCACCTGGCCAAAGAGCATGAGGCCGAGCCATGCAAAGAGGGCGCCGACGTATCCGCCGTGGCTCACGAGATTGTCCTCGACGAAAAGGAGCTGCGGATTGCCCGTCGGCCCAAGCGGGCTGAAAAGCGCCGCTATGCTGAGAATCGCCACGAAGATGAGGCCAAGCCCCAGGGCGATGCGCCCCGAGATGAGCTCATCCTCGTGCTTGACGAGAAACGTCGCGCCGACGCCTGCGAGGACGAACGGGAGAAGGTAGGAGCCGATTCCGAGCAGCGAGTGGAGCGCGGTGGAAAACGCATGCGTTATCAGCGCCTCGGTCGGCAAGACGGCGGCGATGAAGATGATCGCCGCGATGACGAAGAACGCGATGCTCGTCATATCGCGGCGTGTGCGCTCGTCAAATATGGCTGAGTCCGCCATGGTGGAACGTTGCGCGCCATGGCGTTTGTTTGAGGCGGTTTGCGGGGGATCTGAGAGTGCGCGACGTTGATTGCGCCCTTGACCCCTTCCGGTGCCGGCTTGTTTTTTGGGTGCCATCCCAACTCCTTCGTGCGACGAATAATCTCTGTTTGAAGTAGTTGCTCAAAGGGGGCGCAAAAGTGCATGCCAATACATGCGCCTTTGCGCGGTTAGCTCGATTATAGCCTATATCTGATGAATGTTCACGACGACGACCGGCCTCTGGCGCGCTCTTTCCCAAAGAATCGACAAAAGCGCGTCGCGCGCGACCTTCTCGATCTCCTTGAGAGAGGATCCCTTCTCAAGCGAGCGCCTGATGCTCGAGGTGATCGTCGATTGCGCCACCTGCACGACCTCTTTATCGTCACCGCCCGTGATGCCGCGCATCTCAAGATGTACATCGCCGACCAGGCGCTTTTCCTTGAGGGAGACCACCGCCGAAACGCTCGCGAAGCCCACCTCGCCGAGCTTCGAGCGATCGTTGAGCACGTCTTGCGAGGTGTCGCCAACCGTGAGGCCGTCGACGTAGACGATGCCGCTCTGCACCGAATCGACCTGCTTTATCCCCTGGCTCGACAAATCGAGCACATCGCCGTTTTCAAGGATGAAGATGTTCTCGGCAGGTACGCCGGTCGCCTGGGCAAGTTCTGCATGGGCGCGCAGATGGGTCGCCTCCCCATGGACGGGCAGGAACGCCTTGGGATTCGCCATCGAGAGCATGATCTTGAGCTCCTCCGAGCTCGCATGCCCCGAGACATGCACCCGCGCGCGGCCCTTATCGTAGACGTCGGCGCCTATTTTCGCGAGCGAGTTGACGACGCGCGTGACGGCCTTCTCGTTGCCGGGAACCGGCGTCGCGGAGATGATGACGGTGTCTCCTTCCTCGATGTCGATGGTGCGATGCTCTCCCGAGGCGATGCGCGCGAGGGCCGAGAGGGGCTCTCCCTGCGATCCCGTGCACATGATGACCACCTGATCGGGCGGAATGTCCTTCAGATCGTAGGCATCGATGATGTCGTTGTCATCGATGTTCAAGTAGCCGAGCTTTCGGGCGATGTCGGTGTTTTGTATCATCGAGCGTCCGGTGACGACCACCTTTCTCCCGTTGGCGATCGCCGCGTCGCAGATCTGCTGCATGCGGTGGATATGGCTCGCGAACGAGGCGATGATCACGCGGCCCTTCGCCTGGGCGATGATCTGGTTCAGCACCTTGCCGACCTCGGCCTCGGACGGCGTGAAGCTCTGGTTCTTCGCGTTCGTCGAGTCGCTCATGAGCAGATCGACGCCCTTCTCGCCCGCACGGGCGATGGCGGCGAAATCCGTATGGATGCCGTCGATCGGCGTCTGGTCGAGCTTGAAGTCCCCGGTGTGCAGCACGTTCCCCGCAGGACTCTGGATGAAAAGGCCGACCGCCCCGGGAATCGAGTGGTTCACCGCGAAGAACTCGATCGTGAAGCAGCCGAGGTGGATGGTCTGCCCGGGCTGGATCTCCACGAGCTTCGCGTTGGTGATTTTATGCTCGGCGAGCTTGCCCTCGATGAGGCCGAGCGTGAGCTTCGTGGCATAGATGGGGATCTCCCTCCCGAGATCCTTGAGAAGGTACGGCAAGCTTCCCGTATGATCTTCGTGCCCATGCGTGATGACGATGCCGCGCAGCTTGTCGGCATTCTCGAGAACGTAGGTGTAGTCGGGCAGGATGAGATCAATGCCGGGATGATCGTCATCGGGGAACTCGAGCCCCGCGTCATCGAGAATCATGTCGTTCTTGCATTCAAAGGCGCACATATTCTTCCCGATGGCGTCAAGGCCGCCAAGCGGGACGATGCGCAGATGCGCCGCGGGATCCTTGGCGTTCGAGGAGAAATCGCTGCGTTTCTTCTGATTCTCGTGCTGCTTGCCCGCCTTGTTGCCCTTCGATCCGTTCTTGTTCTCCTTGGAAAGCTGGGGGCGCTCACGGTCGAGGTCGACGTGGCGAAATGCCTGGGTTCGCCGTCTTTTCGCGCGCTGGTCGCGCGCTTTCTCCTCAGGGCGAGCCGGTGCGGCCTGCTGGTCGTCTGGCTTATGCGCGCCGGACGATTGGTTCTTATGCGACATCCGTCAAAACTCCTACTTCCTTCATGATCTGCGCGAGGCGCGCCGACTGCTCGCTCGTCGCGCGGACGAGAGGGAGCCGCACGCCGCCAACGGGAAATCCGATGAGGGCGAGCGCCTCTTTGACAAGGATCGGGTTCGAGGTCTCAAACAGCCCCTCCATCAGCGGCAAGAGGCGTTCGTGGGCCTCGAACGCGTTTGCGTAGTCGCCTGCCGCGCAAAGCTCGACGATCTCCTTCATGCGCTCGGGCGCCACGTTGCCGATCGTCGAGATCACGCCAGCACCGCCGAGCTTCATGATGTCGTAGGTCGCCGAATCATCGCCGGAATAGACGGCGAATCCCTCCGGCGCACCCTGGATGATCGCCTCGATCTGGTCGAGCTTTCCCGAAGCCTCCTTCACCGCGACGATGTTCTCGCAATCGTTTGCGAGCCGGAGCGTCGTCTCGGCCGTCATGTTGATGACGCAGCGGCCGGGAATGTTGTAGAGGATGATCGGGAGATCGACCGCGCCGGCAATTGTCGAGAAGTGCGCATAGAGCCCCTCTTGCGGGGGCTTGTTGTAGTAGGGCACGACGCACATGAAGCCATCCACGCCGAGACGCGAGACGTCGCGCGCGAAATCAACCGTGTCGGCGGTGCAGTTGTCCCCCACGTTGGCGACGATGGGGATCCTCCCGTTGGTCGCTTCGACCACCGCGCGGAAAAGCTCGATCTTCTGGGGATAGAACACCGTCGGGCTCTCGCCTGTCGTACCGTTCACGACAAGGCAGTCGACGCCGCCCTCGATCAGACGATCGGCGAGCGCCTGGGCCCTGTCCAAGTCGAGTTCGAGAAATTCATCGAAGGGGGTGACCATTGCAACGAGCATGCGTCCGAAGATCGGAACGCTCTTATCCATAGATTCCTCCTAGATTGAAGGCAATGCCCTCACAGCTTCAGGCGAGGGCATTGCCGAATTTAACCCTGCATAAAGTTTTCGAGGCCGACCACCAGGCCCTCGCAGTTGGCAACATTGCGGATCCCCAACAGCACGCCGGGCATATACGAGGCGCGGTCCCATGAATCATGGCGGATCGTCAGCGTTTGGCCGAAGGAGCCGAATATCACCTCTTGGCTCGCGACGAAGCCCGACGAGCGGACCGAGTGGATGCGCACCCCGTCGCAATCCGCGCCGCGGGCATCCTCCAACCCCGCCTGCTCGCTCTCCTTGCCGGGAACGGCGCTCACGGGGCCTGAGGCGTCTTTGCGTGCCTCGGCGATGATCTGCGCGGTGCGTATGGAGGTGCCGGACGGCGCGTCGGCCTTTTTCTCGTGATGGAACTCGATGACCTCGGCCTCGGGGAAATACGGCGCCGCCGCGCGCGCAAACTCCATCATGAGCACAGCTCCCGTGGTGAAGTTCGGCGCATAGAAGAGGCAGGTGCCCTCTGGCGCATCCGCGGCGAGGGCCTCGAGCTCTTCGCGGGAGACCCCTGTCGTTCCCACGACGCAGTCGATGCCGCGCGCCAGCGCGGCTCGGATGTTTCCCACCACCGAAGAGGGCCGCGTGAAATCGACGAACACATCGATCGACGTATCTTCCAAGGCGTCTTCAACGTCGAGGAAGACGGGGAACTCATAGGCAGCGTCGTCGGCGACGTCTCGCGCCGCCGGATCGATGCCGCATACGACCTCCATGTCGTCAGCTGCGGCGATTGCCGCCACAACGGTCTTTCCCATGCGTCCCTCGCAGCCGGATACCGCGACTTTGATCAGGTTCTCCATCGGTTCACTCACCACCAAGCATCTCTGCGGTCGGTCATCTTCGTTCAGTTCATCTCATGGCGCCGACGGGGCGTCCGGTTCTCGGATCCGCCTCTGCCGCCACGGTCTTTCGGGTCATGGCGGCGATCGTCATGGGCGTGCTTCTTCGGCGCGGGCGCATCGGGCTTGTCGAGACGGTCGAGCGAGATCTTCCCCGTCTTCGGATCGACTTCCAGCACCTTCACATGCACCGTGTCCCCGACCGACAGAACCTCGTCGACCGATGCCACGCGCCCATTCGCCACGCGCGAGATATGCAGCAGGCCGTCTTTGCTCGGAGTGAGACGCACGAAAGCACCGAAATCCTTGATGCTGACGACCTCGCCCTCGTATTCCTCTCCCGCTTCGGGTTCATGGACGATGTCGAGGATGCGCGCCTTCGCCGCCTTGCCCGCAGGCCCTTCCACCGCAGCGATATGGATGGTGCCGTCTTCTTGGATGTCGATGGAGGCGCCGGTCTCCTCCTGGATGGCGCGGACCACCTTGCCGCCGGTGCCGATGACGTCGCGGATGCGATCCTGCGGAATGTGGATCGTCTCGATGCGGGGCGCCGTCTCCTTGAGATCGGAGCGCGGCTTGTCGATGACGTCGAGCATGGCGTTCAAGATGAAGGCGCGCCCTTCGTGCGCCTGCGCAAGGGCCGCCGCCAAGATGTCGACCGAAAGGCCGCGTGCCTTGTTGTCCATCTGAAGGGCCGTGATGCCCTTCTCGGTGCCGCATACCTTGAAGTCCATGTCGCCGAGGAAGTCCTCAAGGCCCTGGATGTCGGTGAGGATGACGACGTCGTCGCCCTCCTTGATAAGCCCCATCGCCACACCGGCGACCGGCGCGGAAAGCGGCACTCCCGCATCCATGAGGGCAAGGGTCGATCCGCAGGTGGAGGCCATCGACGAGGACCCGTTCGATTCGAGCACCTCGGAGACGACGCGGATGGCATAGGGAAAATCGTCGGTTGAGGGCAGCACGGGAAGAAGGGCCCTTTCCGCCAAGGCGCCGTGGCCGATCTCGCGCCGTTTCGGAGCGCCGATGCGTCCGACCTCGCCCGTGCAGAACGGCGGGAAGTTATATTGATGCATGTAGCGCTTGCCTTCGACGGGCTCGATCGTATCGAGGCGCTGCCATTCGCTGAGCATGCCGAGCGTGCAGACGGAGAGAACCTGCGTCTGCCCGCGCTGGAAAAGCCCCGAGCCGTGGGTGCGCGGCAGATAGCCCGCGACGATATGGAGGGGCCGGACCTCGTCCACTCGGCGGCCATCGGCCCGCTCACCCGTCTCGATGACCATCGTGCGCATCGCCTTCTTCTCAAGCGCCTTGCAGGCGGCGGCGATGTCCGAGGCCCATGCCTCTTGCTCCTCCTCGGAGAACTGGGTCGTCTTGATCTCGGCCTTGACGTCTTCCACTTTCGCCATGCGGCTCTGCTTGTCGGCGTCGCGCAGCGCGGCCGACATCTGATCGAAGAACGGTGCGACGCGCTCGTCGATCACCGGATCCGGCATATGGAGCGTATACTCCTTCGGCTCGGGGTTCACCTTCTCGAGGAACGCCGCCTGCTTCTCGCAGAACTTCGCGATCGCCTCCTGACCGAAGGCCATCGCGGCGAGCATATCCTCTTCGCTGATCTCCTGGGCGCCTGCCTCGACCATGGATATGTAGTCGGCGGTTCCGGCGATCACCAGCTCAAGGTCGGAGCCCTTCTCCTCCTCATAGGTGGGATTGACGATGAACTCATGGGTCTCCTTGCTTCGCCCGATGCGCACGCAGGCCGCCGGGCCGTCGAAGGGAACGCCTCCGGCGAGAAGCGCCGCCGACGCGCCGCCGACGCAGATCACATCCGGCTGGTTCTTCTCGTCGCAGACCAACGTCGTGGCGACGATCTGCACTTCGTGCTTGAACCCGTCGGGAAAGCCGGGACGGATCGGGCGGTCGATCATGCGGGCCGTCAGCGTGCCCTTATCGGTCGGCTTCGTCTCGCGTTTGAGATAGCCGCCGGGGATGCGCCCGACCGAGTACATCTTCTCCAAATAATCGACCGTCAACGGGAAAAAGTCATAGTCCCGCTCATCGCGGGAGACGACCGCCGTGATGAGGATCGTCGTGTCGCCCTGGGTGACGAGCACCGCGCCCGTTGCCTGCTTGGCAAGCTCTCCCGTCTCGAATCGGTAGATCTTTCCATAAAGCTCAAATTCTTCAACGATTTTTTCCATGTATGCTTTTCCTTCTTCTCCTCATCGAAGCCACCCCCCTGTGGCTTCGATCCAATCGGCGCCGCCCGCCCTTCTCGCAATGCGGCCCCATAACACAAGGCCCGCCGAACGCGGACCTTGGAGCGAACCGAACGTCTTAGATGTTGTCGCGGATGCCGAGGCGCTTGATAAGATCGCGGTACGCATTGATGTCGCGGTTCTTGATGTATTTCAACATGCCGCGCCGCTTGCCGATGAGCATCATGAGCCCACGACGTGTGTGGTTGTCCTTCTTGTGGACCTTCAGGTGCTCCGTGAGATTGCGGATGCGCTCGGTGAGGATCGCCACCTGCACCTCCGCGCTTCCCGAATCGTTTTCCGTCTTACCGAACTCCTTGATGAGTTCCGCCGCCTTCTCCTTCGAGATGCTGTTCTTCGATGCCATTTCATTCCTTTCGTCTCACTGCTCCCACCCCGTTCCGAGAGATGATGGTGGCATGCCGTCAAATCTAGAAGCGAGGCGTCGTTCGCCATGGGTGTCCGGCGAACGTAACTTTTCTATTCTAGTTGAAGAGAGCCCGCCTTACAAGATGGCGAAAAATCAAGTCCTGATGTGAGGAGGAACTCAAGCGAGCGCAACGGGGATCCCAAGTGCTCGCGCACAAGCTCTTGGCAGAACTCGAGCACCTGAAAGCTCGCCTCGTTGTCGCCTTGCGCTTCCGCGATCTTCGCAAACGGCGTCATGAGGAAAAAGCGCGCATAGTTCGCAACATGGACGCTCGCGGGCCTGGTCGGCACTTCCCTTTTGCACCTTTCGCACACCGCTCCCCCGTCAGGGGCGCTCAGGCCGAGCGTTCCCTCGTAGCTCTCATCGAGGGGAATCGGGGCGCCGCACACGACGCAGGCGTTCAGTTCCGGCCTCAATCCGATGTAGGCGAGCGTCTTGAGAATGGAAGCGGCGGTGATGCCGAGGAGGCGATCTCGCGGAGAGCGGGCAGTCTGCTCCAAAGCGGCCCTTCCCGCCGCGAAGAGGATCGGCGCCTCGAGGTCATCGTGGCTTGCCCTCTGCAACACCTCGCCGACGACCGAAGCGCAGGAGAACCGCTCCGGTTCGCTCTGGCCGGATAGAAGCGCCTTCTCCTTGCGCGCATCCTGGATGATCGCAAGGCTCTTTCCCGGTGCGCAGAGAAGGTCGACCTCATTGAAGAGCTCAAGTCGTCCGGCAAAGCGCGCCGAGGGCCTTCTTCCCGATTTCGCAACCGCGCGCAAGGGAACGCCCTTGTCGGTGATGAGGGTGATGATCAGGTCGGCTTCCCCTAAAACGGTTTTGCGCAAGACGATGCCCCGCGCTTTGAACGATGGTGCAGACAAGGCGCGGGCGCTCCTAGGCGACGTTTGCGGCGTTCTGGATGGCGATGATGTTGCCTCCGTCATCGTACGTGATGTAGGCGCGGACGGTTTGCGAGTCCACTCCGAGGAGCTTGTGCCCATCGCTCGAATACGCGACGAGGCGCCCCGTGATGACGAACTCGCACGAGCTCTCGTTCGTATAGGCCACATCGTCGATCGAGTCGATCTGATACGATTCGCCGTCGATCTCGACCGTTCCGACATCGCCCAAATAGTTCCATGTCAGCGACTCGTAATGCGTTGTCGGAGAGACGGCGACGTAGAGCGTGACCGCCGAGCCCGATTTCAGCTCCTCGCCTTCGGCGGGCTCGGTGTAGGCGGCGCAGCCCTCCGACACCTCATCGCTTATCACCGTCGCCACATTGACGGAATACCCGCCATCGACGATGGCGGCCTGCGCATCGGCGGAGGCCATTCCCGCCACCTGCGGCACGGTGTAGGGCACCGCCACCGAAACGTTGATCGGGAGCGCGGCCTTCCCCTTCGTTCCCGGCTCAGGACTCACTTCCAAGATGGTGCCCGCCGGCTCGTCTGATCGGAACTCGACGAAGGAGACGCGCTTGAAGCCCTCTTTGGAGAGAAGCGCCTCGGCTTCGGCACGCATCTTTCCGACAAGCTCGGGCACAACGCGGGCAGATGAGATGTGCACGACAATGTCGGAGCCGGCTTCGGCGCGTGTGCCGATGGAAGGGTCGGTCAGAAGGACGATTCCCTCGACGTCATCTGATTTGACCGTCGAGGTCTTGACGTTGAACCCTCTCTCTTCCAACACATAAGTGGCGTTCGCCTGGGATTCTCCGGCCACGTTGGGAACGGTCTTTCCGCCCCAAAGCTCCATCCAATAGGTGATGCCGAAACCGGCGGCGACCACGGCCACGGCGCAGACCGCCGCAATCGCCACCCGCCTCGCATGCTTCTTCCGCCCTTTCTTCTTCGCCTTTTTGTCATTGTTCGCGATAAAGGACTGCGCCTTTCGCGGTTCGCCCGTTTCGGGTGCATCGCTTGCCTCGACCGGCTCCATTCTCTTGGTGGAGCCGAGCGCATCGCCTTCCATCGAGGTATAGCCGACGTCGACCATCTGCTTCAGGCCCGAAAGGTCGCAGGTCTTCGCCGCATCGGGCACCGTGCCGCCCTCAGCCGTATCGGGCGTCTCCCCAGCCTCGTCAACGCCCTCATCAAAACCGGCAAAAGATGGCAGCGGCTCGTTTGCGAACGACGTGCGAAGCGCCTCCTTCTCCTCGGCGAAAATATCCGCCGGAGAGGAGAATTCCTCAATTTCAGGTGAGGGGGCTTCGGAGCCTGTGTTCTGCGACGCCGATTCCGGCGAGACGGTTGGTGGAATCGATTGGCTGCTTGTCAGGGAAGCGCCGCATTCATCGCAGAATTTCGCACCATCGCGATTCTCGGTTTGGCATGCGGGGCATTTCATAGACTGAATTCTCCTAGCTTCGTTTGTGGTAAGTTGTTCCAGTCTGAGAGCAACATGAACCGTATTCTAAAAGAAATTGCAAGCGGTTTTAAGCCAAGATCATAAACCCTCACCATATCCGAACCGTTTTATCGCAATTACGTCACGTCTCCAATTCTTCTTCACCTTCACCCGAAGATCGAGAAAGACCTTCTTTCCCAGAAGAAGCTCAAGATCGGAGCGTGCCTGCGTGCCGATGCGCTTGATGGAACTCCCATGGGCGCCGATGATGATGCCCTTCTGGCTCTCATGCTCAACGTAGATGATGGCATAGATGCGGAAGAGCTTGCGCTTCTTGTCGTAGGAGAACTCCTCGCAGGTCACGCCGACCGCATGCGGCACCTCGTCGCTCGTGGTCCGAAGTATCTTCTCGCGAATGAACTCCGCGATCGTCGTCTCGATCGGCGCATCGGTTTCCATATCGGGCGGAAACCACATCGGGCCCTCGGGAAGCATCGATGCCACCATATCGATGAGCTCCTTGACGCCCTCCTCTGTCTTCGCCGAGGTGGCGACGATGGCGTCAAGCGGAAGAAGCGCTTCGAGGGCCGCCCGCTGTGAGGACATCTGCTCGGGTGTCGCAAGGTCGGTCTTTGTGAGGACGCCGATCTTTCTCACCGAAGCCGGCGCGATCTGGCGCGCCACCCATTCGTCTCCCCGCCCGATCGGCGCGCTCGCATCCACGGCGAATGCGATGACGTCCACCTCATCGAGCGTCTTGAGCGCCGTTGTGTTGAGCTCTTCGCCGAGAGCATCCTGAGGCTTATGCAGCCCGGGCGTGTCGACGATCACGAGCTGGAAGGTCGGCTGCGAATAGACCGCGCGGAAACGATAGCGGGTCGTCTGGCTCTTCGAGGAGGTTATCGCGAGCTTCTTGCCCATAATCGCATTGAGGAGCGACGACTTTCCCGCGTTGGGACGACCGACCAAGGTCAGAAATCCCGAATGAAAGCTCTCCGATTGCTTCGCTTCGCCCATACCCTTCCTTTCAGGAAATCCCCAAAACCCTCGCCAGTGCGGGGATGAAGATGATGCATGCCACCACGACCGATCCAAGTGCGGCGATCAACACGGCGCCCGCCGCGCAGTCCTTCGCCCGCTTCGCGAGAACATGGATGTCGGGCGACGCGAGGTCGACAATCGCCTCGATGGCCGTGTTGACCACCTCGAGCGATAAAACGACGGCTATGCAGACGACGATGGCGACCCACTCGAGCGCGCTGATGCCAAGAAGGGCGCCGAGGATGCAGGCCAGCACGGCGAACGCCGCCTGGATCTTCATGTTCCGTTCGCTGCCCCACGCCTGCGCGATGCCGAAGAACGCGAAGCGAAACGCATCGGCAAGGCGGGGATGGCCCTTTTTCGGCGGATCGCTCGCCGTTCGGTCAACCACGGGACGGCTCGGCTTCCCATGCGCCGATGAGCTCACGCTCGCGCGCCTCCATCTTCTGCGCATCATCGTCGACGATGTGATCGTAGCCGATGAGATGGAGCAGGCCGTGCACCGTGAGCAAGGTGATCTCGGCGGCGAACGTCGTGCCGAACTCCTCGCATTGCGCGCGGGCGATCTCAGGTGCGATGATCACGTCCCCGAGCTCGAACACCTTCTCAGGATCCGCGTCGAATCCGTCATCGAGCGCGTCGCAGGGAAAGGAGAGCACGTCGGTCGGTCGGTCGATATGGCGGTATTCCCTGTTGAGCTCTTGTATTTCTTTCGGAGTGACGAAGCTGATCGAGACCTCGGCGTTCGGGGCGCAGCTCTCATGCTCCATGACGAAAGCGGCGAGCCCCTCGAGATGAAGCGGCTCGAGCTCGGCCCCAAACTCACGGTAGTCGATGAGAACATCCATCAAAGATCATCCTCCGTCCGCTGCTGTTCGGCTGTCTGCGGGTGTTTGGCATCGTGCTGTTGTTTGGCGTCTTGCGCGTCGTGCTCCGAAACGCTGTCATAGGCGGCCACGATGTCGGCCACGAGCGGGTGCCGCACGACGTCGCGCCCGCCGAACTCGCAGAATCCGATGTTGTCGATATTCCTCAGGATCCGGCGCGCACGGGAGAGCCCGGCGGCTCCCTGCGGCAGATCGGTTTGCGACATATCGCCGGTGATCACCATCTTCGATCCGAAGCCCAAACGGGTGAGGAACATCTTCATCTGCTCGGGCGTGGCGTTTTGCGCCTCGTCCAAGATGATGAAGCAGTTGTTGAGGGTTCTTCCCCGCATGAACGCGAGCGGGACGATCTCGATGGTGCCCGCCGCAATGAGCGCGTTGGCACGTTCCGCATCGAGCATGTCGTAGAGCGCATCGTAGAGGGGGCGGATGTAGGGATCCACCTTCTCGGTGAGGGTGCCGGGGAGAAATCCGAGGCTCTCACCCGCCTCCACGATCGGACGGGAGAGGATGATGCGGTCCACCTCCTTTGCCTGGAAGGAGGCAAGCGCCATGGCCATGGCGAGATAGGTCTTGCCCGTTCCCGCAACGCCCGTCGCGAAGGTGATCGTGTTCTTCCTTATCGCATCGACATAGCGCTTCTGCCCGAGCGTCTTCGGCCGTATCGCCCTTCCCTTATGCGTCAAGATGATGTCGGAGCGCAGCTCGTGCGGAGCGAACTCCGCAGACCGCGAGGCGTCGATCGTGCGTCGCACATAGTCCGCCGTAATGTCGTGGCCCGATTCTGCGCAGCCGATGAGATCGGTGAAAATCGATGAGAGCGTCTGCACTTCGATCGGATCGCCGACGATGCGGACAAGATTGCCGCGCACGGTGATGCGCGCGTGGAACGAGCTCTCGATAAGATGGAGGAACTCGTCTGCCGTCCCCACAATCAGGGCCATATCGAGGACCTGGGGCACGCGAAGGGTTATTTCAGTGGTTTCATTCACGCGAGCATTATACCGAACTCAACGCCATCGTACCGTGATCGGCGGGCAAGTCGTCTTCGCCGGCCATATCCATGAGAAGATCTCGCTCGAAGCGTATATCGACGAAGGAGCCGACCGCCCTGTCGGGCGAAACGGCGACCAAATAGGAGCTCTCGGTGCGTGCACGGCCGATTCGCTCGACCACGGCGCGCTCTCTCGTGCCTTCACGGGAGGCGATGTCCCTGTTTCGCGTGCAGGCCACCTGCTCGCGGAGGCGCGTAAGGCGCTCGCGCACGACGGGCGCCTCGATCTGGTTCGCCATCGTGGCCGCAGGAGTGCCCCTCCGCACGGAATAGGGAAAGAGGTGCGCCGAGGCGAAACACGCCTCATCGACCAGATCGCAGGTTGCAAGGAAGTCCTCCTCGCTCTCATCAGGAAATCCGACGATGATGTCGGTTGACAGCGCGAGCCCATCGATTTGCCTGCGAAGCTCCTTGACGAGCTCACGATAGCATGCCGCGTCGTAGGCGCGGTCCATGAGGGCGAGCACGCGCGTCGAGCCCGATTGGAGCGGAAGATGGAGATGGCGGCATATCCGCCCCTTGCTTTGCGCGATGACGTCGATGAGCTTTTCGTCAACGCGCTGAGGCTCGATGCTCGAGAGGCGAAAACGGGGGGAGGCGGTGCTTTCGAGCAGGACCTCAAGGAGATCGGCAAGCCCTTTTCCCTCGAAACGATAGCTTCCGAGGTCGATGCCCGTGAGAACGATCTCAGGCGTCTCCTCACGTTCGAGCCTCTCGACCTCCGCGAGAACTTCGCCGAGCGGCCTGCTTCTGGCCGGCCCCCGGGCGATATGCACAACGCAATAGGTGCAGGCGTTGTCGCAGCCGTCCTCGATGATCACGCTCTTTCGCACACGCTCCTCGAACCGCCGCGGCCTTCTCGCTCTGCGCGGTTGCCCGCGATGCGCTTCGGCAACACGCTCATCCACGGCAGACGCTCGCGCTACGCGTTCTTCCGCAATGCGCTCACCCGCATCTTCCCCGTCGGCTCCCAACGCGCGAGCAAGCTCCTCCACCCTGCGCTTCAGATCGGATTTCATGACCACCTCGACGCGGTCGTCGAAGGCGGCGAAAGCATCCGGATCGAGTGCCGCGGCGCATCCGGTCACGAGGATGTGGGCCTCTTTCGCGCTCTCGATCACGCGCCGTATCGTCTTGCGCGTCTTCTTCTCGGCCGTCTCGGTGACGGCGCAGGTGTTGACGATCGCCAACTTCGCCTTCTCCATGCCGGCGGCAGTGGCTCCCAGCGAGGCGAGCAGCCCATGCAGCGATTCCAGCTCTGCCTCATTCACCTTGCAACCCACGTAGGTGAGCGCATAGGTGAGCGGAGGATGCACGTCAGTTGAAGACATCGCGGAGCTTTTCGAGGGGAGAGCGCTTCTCGGAGACTTCCTCCCCCATCTCCTTTGCGAGCGCCTCAAGCAGCTCGCGTTCCTTCGAGGAGACTTTCTTCGGAATGACGACATGGGCGTGCACGTACATGTCGCCGCGCGAATCGCTCTTCAACCTCGGAAGGCCGGCGCCGCGCACCCTGATGACTTGGTCGTTCTGGCAGCCCTCAGGAATGTTGACCGTCACTTCCTCGTCTTCGAGGATGCCCTTCACCTCGGTTTTTGCGCCAAGCGCCGCCTGAACCATCGAGATGCTCACCTTCACATGGAGGTTATCGCCCTCGCGCTCAAAATACTCATGGGGCTGCACGCGGCAGGTGACGATGAGATCTCCCGGCCTCGCGCCGCGGATGCCCGCCTCGCCAAATCCACTGAGGCGCAGCTGCTGGCCGTCGCGAATGCCTGCCGGCACCTTCACGGTCACCTTCTGACGGTCGGGGATCCTCCCCTGCCCGTCGCATTCGGGGCAGGCGTTCTCGATGATCGTTCCTTCACCGTGGCATTTCGGGCAGGTGGTCGAGGACTGCATGCTCCCGAGGATCGTCTGCTTCACCGTGACGACGCGGCCCTTGCCGTCGCATTCGGGGCAGGTGACCTCCTTGCCGTCCTCCCCGAGGCCCGTCCCCTCGCATTCGGGGCAGGGCGAGAGCCGGTCGTACACCACTTCCTTTTTTGCGCCGCTCGCCACCTCTTCGAGCGTCAAGCGCAGGCCGACGCTCATATCGCGGCCCTCCTTGCGAACGGTGCGCGCACCGCCGCCACCGCCGAAGAAGGTGGAGAAGATGTCGCCCATGCCGCCGAAGCCGCCGCCGAAGAGATCCTCGAGATCGACGTATCCTGGGCCACCGGCCGCCCCCGCATTGCCGGGGATCGTGCCGAAGCGATCGTACTGCGCCCGCTTATGCGGATCTGAGAGCACGTCGTAGGCTTCGTTCAGCTCCTTGAAGCGCTCCTCGGCATCGGGCGCCTTGTTGACGTCGGGATGCAGCTCGCGTGCTTTATGGCGGAACGCCTTCTTTATATCGTTGTCCGAGGCGTTGCGGTCAACGCCGAGTATTTCGTAAAGATCCTTAGCCATGGAAGATTTCTCTTTCCCATCCCTTCATATCGATGCACGCCTTCGGCGTCACGTTCATGCAGCTCTTTCCCATATCTACGCGCCACGGGCTCCCTCAGTCGTCATGCAGCACTGCGCTGGCAGCGCGCACGGCGCGGATCGCCCGGCTGTAGTCCATCCGCGTCGGCCCGATGACCGCGACGATGCCCGTGGCGTCTCCCCGCCCGAACTGGCTCGCGACGAGCGAGACGCCCGCCAACGAGTCGTCGCCGTTCTCGCTGCCAATGCGCACAAGAAGCTCGGTCGGCGTGAGCAGCGCCTCGTCGAGCAGGTGCACAAGCACGACATCATCCTCCAAAACCGAGATGATGGGAAGAAGCGATTGCGCCTGCGTGAACTCCGGCTTCGCCAAAAGAGCCGAGAGCCCGCCCTTTCGGGCACGGTTCGAACCCGCCGCATTCAAGCAGGTGGTGATCTCATCGAGCAGCCGGTAGACGATCGGATCGAAGACGGTCGTCTGGCTGGCCTGCTCGAAGAGCGCGAGCAGATCCGCGAGCGAATGGCCGACGGCGAAACGCGAGAGCGTCTCCTCGGCGCCGTGCAGCTCTTCCAACGCGACCTCGTCGTTGAAGCTCACCTGCCGGTTGAAGACCTGCCCATCGTCGCTCACCACGACGACGAGCACAAGATGCGGTGAGAGCGATATGAACGAGATCTGGCGAATGGTCACCGTGACGACCGAGGGCGACACGACGACGGAGAGGCATTCGGTGAGCCGTGAGAGCTCCCGCGAAGTGCGCTCCATCAAATCGTCCAGCGCGCTCGCGCTTTCCCTTATCGTTTGGATGAGCTGCTCGTCGACGGTCGGCTCGATCTTCTTCGAGGCGATCAGATCGTCGACGAACGCGCGGTATCCGGCGTCGGTCGGAATACGTCCCGACGACGTGTGCGGCTGGGTGATATAGCCGGCCTCTTCGAGGGCCGACAGCTCATTTCTCACGGTGGCGGGGCTCACGCCCAGATGGTAGCGCTCGGTCAACGTGCGCGACCCCACGGGCAAAGCGCGGGAAATATACTCCTCGATCAACGCAATGAGAACCCGTTGCCTTCGATCGCTGAGCATCTTTCCTCCTTTCCGCCTCGGGGCCTTCCCGCAAGTCGCACAGCGCCTTGCTTCGTCTGTTCGATGAACATCATCGCATTTTAGCAGCCGAGAGCCAAGAGTGCTTATCGCGTGGGATAAATTGCCCTTCTTTCACAAGTTTTTCTCCGTTAAAATGCGCCTATGAGCGAAAAACCGTATCAAGCGCTGTATATCCACGTCCCGTTTTGCACGAGCCGATGCTCCTATTGCGATTTCACGACGCAGGCGGTCGAGCGCGACGATCCCGCCATGCAAACCTACGTCGAAGGCCTTATCGGAGAGATCCTCCACCACGCGAGGGCGCGCGAGCTCGCGGAGGTCGAGACGATCTATCTGGGCGGCGGCACGCCGACGCATCTCGGAAGCCGCCTGCTGACGAGCTTGCTCTATGCGCTCTCGATCTACGTGCCGCTCGCCGACGGCGGAGAGTTCACGATGGAGGCCAATCCCGAGAGCCTGAGCCCCGCGATCGTGAAAGACGCTTTCGCGCTCGGCGTGAACCGCCTTTCACTCGGCGTGCAGAGCTTCGACGATGAGGTCTTGCGGTTTCTCGGGAGGGCGCACGACGCAGAGCGAGCGCGTGGCGCTTTCCACATCGCCCGTGAGCGCTTTGAGAACATCTCGCTCGATCTCATGTGCGGCATCCCCGGCCAAAGCGAGGCGAGCTGGGAGGCGACGCTCGCGCAGGCCATCGAGCTCGGCCCCGATCACATCAGCGTCTACCCGCTTGCCGTGGAGGAGGGCACGCCGCTCCAAGTGCGAATCGCCTCCGGCGCTTGTGCTGCCGTAAGCGACGATCGCCAGGGCACCGACCTCGAACGGGCCGAGACGATGCTCGCGCAGGCCGGATACGTTCGCTACGAGATCTCGAACTATGCGAAACCGGGCTTCGAGAGCCGGCACAACAGAGCCTACTGGACCTCGCTCCCTTACCTTGGCATCGGAAGGGCCGCCGTCACGATGCGCGAGAGCGGCTCTCACCGCGAGCGCGTAAAGGACGGGGTCGTCGTGGAAAGGCTCGACGCTGCCCAAATGGCCGCCGAAGATCTCATGCTGCGCATGCGCTTGAGCGAGGGCGCAACCGAGGAGTTTCTTCGGGAGAAGGAAGCGCTTCTTCCCGCGCTTCCGACGGTCCTTGATGAGCTCTGCGAGCTCGGGCTCATCGAACGGGATGGGCGAGGAGTTCGCCCAACGCATCGCGGATGGCTCTGCGGCAACGAGATCTTCTTCCGGATCCTCGCGCTCGCCCCTTAGATCCGCGCGCATTCAGGATTTGGCGCCGCCCCACGTTTGAGCGGGAGAACCGAATCCCGCGCTTTCATCTCCAGCTCATCGAAGAGAAGCTCGTAATCGCGCAGGGTCTCGCAATGCGTGATGCGCTCGCGCGCCGCCGAGGCCCCCGAGAGGCCGGTGACGTACCACATCGCGTGCTTGCGAAACGCACGGAGGTCGTCCGGATTGCCGGCGGCAAGCAAGCGTGCGTGGCGCCGCGCCATCTCGAGCCGCTCCGCCACCGTGGGCGGCTCTTCCTCGCGGCCCTCCAGCAGTGCGCGTATCTGCGCGAAGATCCACGGGTTTCCTTCGGCTCCGCGAGCCACCATCACCTCGTCGCAGCCCGTTTCATCCAGCATGCGAAGCGCGTCCCCAGCGCATTTGACATCGCCGTTTCCGCAAACCGGAACGCTCAGCGCCTCCTTCACGCGCTTGATGACCCCCCAATCGGCACGGCCGTGGTAGAGCTGCTCGGCGAAGCGGCCATGCACGGTCACGCGATCGGCTCCGGCCTCCTCCATGCGGTGCGCGAAATCGACCGCGCAGTCGTTTCCCATCTCATAGCCTCTCCGCATCTTCACCGTCACGAGCGTCTGCGAAAGCGCCTCTTTCACGCAGACGACGATGCGGGAGGCCAGCTCGGGCTCCTTCAAAAGCGCCGCGCCATCGCCTTTCGAGACGATCTTGCGCGCCGGACAGCCCATGTTGATGTCGATGCAGGCAAGATGGTCGCCGAGAAGCTCCTCGATCATCGCCGCCTGCGAGGCGAGCATCGAGGGCTCGTGGCCGAAGAGCTGCACGCCGACGCGTTCCTCCCCCGCACCGAGGCTCAACATCGCCCGGGTCTTTTGCGAGCGGTAGGCGAGTCCCTTTGCCGACACCATCTCCGTGAACGTGAGGTCGGCGCCCGCCTCCGCGCAGAGCCGACGAAACACCGCGTCGGTCACGCCCGCCATGGGCGCGAGGATCACGAGGGGCCTTCTGCCAGCGCCCATTTGTCGGTGCGTTTCCGGCATCGGCTATTCGTCGGTCTTGAGGATGGCGAGAAACGCCTCCTGCGGAACCTCGACGCTCCCAAGGGCCTTCATGCGCTTCTTGCCCTCCTTCTGCTTTTCCAAGAGCTTGCGCTTGCGCGTGATGTCGCCGCCATAGCATTTCGCGAGGACGTCTTTGCGCTTCGCCTTCACCGTTGCCCGGGCGAGCACGCGTCCGCCGATCGCCGCCTGGATGGGTACCTCGAACAGTTGGCGCGGGATGATCTCCTTGAGCTTGCTGACGAGCGCCCTGCCCTTGTCGTATGCCTTGTCGCGATCGACGATGAAAGAGAGCGCATCCACCGGCTTCCCCGCGATGAGGATGTCGAGCTTCACGAGCTTCGCCTCGCGGTATCCGTCGAAGGTGTAATCGAGGCTCGCATAGCCCTTCGTCGAGCTTTTCAGCTTGTCGAAATAATCCATGATCAGCTCGGAGAGCGGCATTTCCCAGAGCAGCTCGACCGTGGTCTGCGAGAGATAGTTCATCGTGATGAAGATGCCGCGCCGCGCGACCGTCACGTCCATCACGGCGCCGACGTAGTCGGGCGGCACGAGAATGCGCGCCTTCAGGTAGGGCTCCTCGATGCGGATGATTTCCGCCGCATCGGGCATTTCCTGCGGCGAGCGGATGACTTTCTCGCCGCCGCCCTGCGTGAAGACGTGGTATTCCACTGAAGGGGCCGTCGCAAGGAGATCGAGCCCGAATTCGCGCTCGAGGCGTTCCTTGACGACCTCCATGTGGAGCAGCCCGAGAAATCCCACGCGGAATCCGAATCCGAGGGCATGCGATTTCTCCGGCTCCCATACGAGCGCCGGATCGTTGAGGGCGAGCTTCTCGAGCGCCTCCTTGAGGGGCTCGTACTGATCGCCCTCGAGCGGGAAAAGTCCGGTGAACACCATCGGCTTCACCTCCCGATAGCCGGGAAGCGCCTCCTGCGCGGGCCGTTCCGCCGAGGTTATCGTGTCGCCGACCTTGACGAGGCTCACGTCTTTGAGGCCCGTGACCAGATAGCCCACCTCGCCCACCGAAAGCCCCTCAAGGGCCATCTCGGCGGGTCGCCGTGCGCCGATCTCCTCGACAAGCGCCTCAGACCCCGTCGCCATCATGCGGATTCGCTCGCCCTTCTTGAGCGAGCCGTCGACGATGCGCACGAGCGCCACGACCCCGCGATAGGCGTCGAAATACGAGTCGAAGATAAGGGCGCGCGCAGGCGCTTGAGCATCCCCCCTGGGCGGCGGGATCATATAGACGATCGCCTCGAGAAGCTCATGCGTGCCTGCCCCCGTCTTGCCCGACGCCAAAACGGCGTCGTCGGCGGGGATGGCTAAGGCGTCCTCGATCTCGGCGCGCACGCGATCGGGCTCGGAGGCCGGAAGGTCGATCTTGTTGATGACGGGGATGATCTCCAGGTCCGCGTTCATGGCGAGCATCGCATTGGCGACCGTTTGCGCTTCGACGCCCTGCGTGGAGTCCACGACGAGCACCGCGCCCTCGCAGGCGGCGAGCGAGCGGCTCACCTCGTAGGTGAAATCGACATGGCCGGGCGTGTCGATGAGGTTCAGCTGGTAGGGCTGCCCGTCATCGGCGGTGTATTCCACACGCACCGCTTGGCTTTTGATCGTGATGCCCCGCTCGCGCTCGATGTCCATCGTGTCGAGGAGCTGCTCCTGCATGTCACGGGAGGCAACGGTTCCCGTATATTCGAGAATGCGATCGGAAAGCGTCGATTTCCCATGGTCGATGTGGGCGATGATCGAGAAGTTCCTGATATGTGCTGGGTCTTGCGTCATTTTTTCTTTCTCTTGCAAACATTTATTCGACAGAAGCCGTTAACCTTTGGTATTCTATCGCATTGCGTTATCTTGCGAGCCTTGCTTGGACGTCAATCTTTGAACCAAGTTGCAGACGTGGCTGCGCTACAGCGCTCGCAAGATGAGAGAGAAGTTCGTGGCAGGCGAAAATCCCGTGCATGCCACACGAAGAAAGAGGAGAGCATGGCAAATATCAAGAGCCAGAAGAAACGCATCATCACCAACGAGAAGGCGCGCATGCGCAACCGCGCCATCAAGGCATCGCTGAAGACCGCGACGCGCCACGTGAAGGACGCCGTCGCCGAGCAAGATGGCGCGAAAGCCTATGCGGCCGCGCTGGCGGCCTGCCGTTTGATGGACAAGGCCGTGAGCAAGGGCATCATCCACAAGAACCAGGCGGCGAACCGCAAGAGCGGCATCATGAAGCTCGCGAACACCATCGTCACCGAAGAGGACCGCAAGGCGTATGTGAAGCCGGAGCCGAAACCGCAGAAGAACACCGGCAACAAGAAGGCCGCTGCGAAGGCCGCGCGGAAAGAGGCCCAGAAGAAGGCTTCGCAGGAAAAGGCGCTTCGCCGCGCCGAGACGCTGAAGGCCGAGGAGAAGGCCGCCAAGCGCAAGGCGCAGGAAGCCGCCGAGGCCGCGAAGGCCGAAGCGGAGGCTGCTGCCGCAGAAGAGGGAGAGTCTACCGCCGAGTAGCGCAAAAACACGGAACATCTGTTCCAAACCATCGAGTGTATGCTATGATGAGCCGCGCGGTTCATCCGCATATCAAGAGTGAAACCCCGCCCCGCGGGGTTTCTTGCTAAGATGCGCCATGTTTACAGGTTACGAATCGCCTGCAACAACCTTACGTTGACCGGTCGCTCTCCCCAGACACTTCGGCACGCATATGCCCTACCTCAACCTCAACGAGATCCATGAGTAACTGCTTCGACGATATGCCCGTCTTTTGATAGATATGCTTGATGTGGGTCTTAACAGTGGTGTCGGAGATGACGAGCGTCTCAGCGATATAGCTCGCGCTTCTTCCTCGTGACAATAAATCGAGAACCTCGCTTTCACGGGTTGTCAGATGATATTTTTGGGAAAGCGAGGAAAGCGCCCGTTGTTGTAGTTTTTCTGGATCGAGGATCGTATTTATCGTCACAGGAGACAAGCGACTCTTAGATCTCCGGTACATATTGATAAATTGGATTGAGCTTATCACGATGAGGACAAAGAGAAAGACAACCACGATCAGGCTGATAGCCCACGTAAACTGACCTATGGCATAATCACGGATATAGGCAATGCCAACAATGACCCCAAGGCGTTTAGCCATAAAGGTATTACAGCTAACATCAAAAGACGTATCTTCTGCTCCATAGATAAAAGGAGCAAGCCAAGCAAGGAGAAGAATCGCTACATAGATTACGTTGAGAGGTATTACTAAGAGCACGATAAGGGAGCCTTCTAGCAACGAAGCGACATAGAGCGTGCCAATCGCAATCGGCAATACAATGAGGCGGGTGAACTCTATCGCTTCCACTTCCTCAAGGTACCGTTGCAAAAGCAACACGAGGTTTCCTGCAAGGATGGCCCCGATTGCGGTACAAAGCTGAACAAACATGTTGTAAATCTCGTCAAGCGTATCGTTCCAAGCTAGATGAATATCTCCGACAATAAACGACAACATAAATATGGTTATACAAAGAGATAGCACCGACCCTGTCTTTGTCTTAAAGCGATTTATTTGACCATCGTTCTTTTTGTAGGGATCAGATAGCATCTGCTCCCTTGAGTCATCCGATAGTGGAATCGACTCGCCTCCATCGATATGATCAGCTTCTTTTTCATAGAGATACTCTTTCCCTAAATGTTGAATGCGTCGATCGGCAAGGATAAGAAAAAAGACTGAAAGCGGAGCCATACACAATATGCAAACTGCTGCAGGATAAAACGTTAAGAATGTCAAAGCGATCTGTATTGTTCCGGCTCCTATGACACCGACGACAAGTACGCTAATGGCGCGCCGCGTACCAACATGGGAGAAAAAGCTCGCATAAGCGACAAAAGCAAAATAAAACGATTCAACGAGGCATGATTGCAGGATCTTGACCCACTGAGGAAAAACAGCACCTCCCAATGATACAAGCATCAGGACGAAGCCAGCACATTGCATAAGGCTCATTACAAGCAGAAAAGCTTTATGGCGATGGAAGGGCTTTGAAGAACGCCGTCCGATCACCCGAATGATGAGGTAGCAAAACAGAAAGAAAAGGATTTTATAAACAAACGGAACGGGTGAAGAGCTGTCGCTAATATTGCGAAAGATACTGTAACGTACAGCCTCTGGAGTGGAGACGCACAAAACGAAACCAATGCATGCGAAATTGTACGTCATACGGTCAAGGGAAACGCATTCGCACCTGTCGGACAATTTCGCATTTTCGTGTGTTCTTGTTGACATTTTCTCTTCAACGCCCCTCCGCGTCATGATTACTCATTATTGCACGAATGCTTTCCCCAAGAGCTTACATGTATATAGCATAATGCCGAGTCCGGTTCGTGACCGGACTCGGCGCTTTTTCCTATAAGATACCAGCACTCTCCGAGAAGGAAGCTGCGCCTCTTCTTATAGGGTTACATTGAAGAAACATACTCCGCAGCATGTGTGCCAGCAAGGCGTCCTGAAGTGAATGCCCATCCGAGCGCGACGCCGCCATATTGAGCATAGGGCTTGAGGTTTGAATACAGCACACCGCCGCTATCGTTTCCGCAGGCATAGAGGCCATTGATCTTTGTTGTACCATCTTCTTTCAACACATTGAGGTTGGTGTCAACATTCAGGGCAGCAATGCATGAGTACGGTGTAGCATCACATTTAATGGCGTAATAAGGACCATAGTTGATTTGCGAGATGAGCGATTTCTCTGGTTTTCCAAATTCATCGTCTTTGCCGTTCTTGCACGCCTCTTCATAGCGTTCGACCTGATCAACAAAGGCATCAACCGGCATGCCCGTTTTTTCAGCAAGTTCTTCCAGCGTTTCCGCCTTGAAGACATAGCCCTTGCTTTCCGCAACATCAAGCGCTTCATAAACTTGCGGTATCGGAACATTGTTCGGGTATCCGCCTTGGCCGAAGACGTAGGTTGAACGCGCATAGGTGCCATCTTCGCCCTTTAGTCCGTTCTGTGCCAAGTCGTCAACATAGTCGCTTCCGTAGATGGTGTACCACGATGGTCCTCCGGCCCAAAATGCGAAGGTGCCCGCTTCGTTGTAATGGCGAACGCCATCGGGTCCTACTTGAAGAGCTGCGGTATTAAGACCCATAACCATCGGCACGTCATTGATTGAATATGTGTTTTGCTTTTGGTTGCGCTCGTCGAGTCCGTCACGGTAATAAGTTGGGAAATCGGTGAGGTAGTCAGACGTCGTTTTGAAGTGAATGCATGGGGGCATGTCGATGTTGTAGGTTCCAGCGCCGTTTTGGATGGCAGATTCAATCATCGTGCCTTTGTTCTGGTACATTCCCCAGAGGTGCCATTTCGCCGCCAAAGGATACTCAGGATTTTGAAGATATTCTTCTTCCATTGCGCCATTACCTGCAAACCCTCCAGTACACATGATGACAGCTTTCGCATTGATCGTGTACTCTGTGCCATTGGCATTGTTGCGAGCCTTCACGCCGACTACCTTATCACCCGAATCATCAAGAAGCAGTTCATAAGCCTCTGTTTCGAGCATATACTCACCACCAAGCGACTCAAAATCAGAGATGATATGGTCATAGTACTGGCCAACAGTTGCTGAGCGGCCCTCGAAGAAGTAGTCAGGATAATCGGCCGCGTAATCTCTGCCCTTCTCTTGGTTGGAAATATAGACATATTGTTGCTTGCAACGCCATGAGGCGTCCCCTATGCCACCGGCTACACCACCCGTGGCATCGGCGAACACGAATCCGTGATCGAACATGAGCCAGTCGACAGACTTGCCCGATTCGTCGAGGAGGAGCTGCACGCATTCGGGCTTGCAACCGGTTCCATCAGAGTATTGTTTCATCCAGTCTTCGTAGAGTGACGGCGTGTCGCACCATTGCTCACCATTGTTGTATTTCTCAAGATAACGAGGCGCATTAATGCTGAATGGCTCACCGGCATTGGCTGCAGTTCCGCCATATTTTCCGGCGGTTTCCAACCCAAGCACGCTGACTTCCTTATTTGCAGCGACCATAGCCTCCACCGCAGACATCGCGGCCGCGCTCCCTGCGCCACCGAGGCCGCAAACGACGATGTCGTAATCTAGCGTTTCCTCTCCGCCGGCTTTTTCAACGGTTCCGAGGAAATTATGGATCGCCGTTTCACTCGCACCGCCTGCTTTCAACGCCTTCTTGAGAGCGTCTTCAGTGGCACCACGTATGCCGGCGCTTACGCTTGTCGCGCCGGTGATTGAGTCGACAGCGACCGATTGATTATCGATAATGCGAGGAATGAGAAGATCCTCGGCTGCCTTCATGATGAGCGGCTCTTCACGGTTGAGTGTCTTGTCGTAGACCTCAACAGATTGAAGCGACGTATCGTCCACTTCAATCTTCACGCGAACTGGCTCAACCCAATCGAAGCCCCGCGCTTCGCCGACGTAAACTCCAGGCTTCATAACGATGTTGCCAGGAGCCTCAAGTCCGCCCGCCTGAATGAGGCAATCCTCCACCGCATGGAAGACCGCACGGCTCGTTGTGGTTGCTCCAGAGATCGCATCGACGCCGTCAAGTCCGCCCGCCTCAAGAATTGCCGCTTGAAGTTTTTGGGCAGCAACGCCGCCCTTCTCCGGCGTTTCGCCATTATCGGAAACGGTGATGTCACTGATTGTTCCCTGCGCGATCTTTAGGTCAACGGAGACATCCGCATGAAAGCCATGCGCCGAAGCGGAATAGCTGCCATCTTTGGCGGCGAGCGCAGCCTCACTCGTTGCCGTGCCGGAAGCCGTCGAGCTCGATGACGAGGTTCCCGAGCATGCGGCAAGCGTAGAACCCAGAGCGGCGGTTGCTCCCACAAGACCCGCTCCCTTGAGAAAACTTCTTCTGCTTAATTGAGCCATTTTTCCTCCTTTTTTGCTTATCAAGGCTGCACGATGGTAAGAAGTGAGGAAAAATGACGCATCCCCACAAAAGGAGGATTTTTAATTATGCCTGTTCAGGTGGTTGTTTTGAAGTCTAGCCAGGGGCCTTGGTTGAAAGCGTGGCGATCATCCAGTCGATGAGGGCGTTCTTCGGATCGGCGCCGCGCTTCATCGAACGTTCGGCGTCGCGTGCGCCGATGAGAGCATGCCGGAGCTCCAGTGGACTGAATCTGCTCGCCCACATCCGATGGTTCTTCACGCGCCAATCGGGCTGTTTGAGAACGCGGGCGAGCGTCGTGATCTGCCCACGTGCGAGAAGCGATTGCGCGCAGATGAGCTCGCGGATGCGCGTCGTGCACATGGCGATGAGCGCAATGGGCGACGTCGAGGCCATGCGCGGCAGATAGGCAAGGCATTTCCCCAAATCACGGGCGGAGAAGGCATCGACGAACTCCCACGGCTTCACTTCCGCCGTCGGCGTTATCATCATGATGACCTCGTTGACCGTCACCGGATCGCTTCCCCGATGGGCCATCGCGATCTTTTTGATCTCATTGTCGAGCGAAACGGTGTTCTCCCCGATGAGCTCGATGATCTTCTCGGCAGCGCCGTCGGTGAAGACGACGCCATGCCCGACGGCCATCGAGCGGACGAGCGAGGCGAGCTCATAGCGCTTCGGAGGCGTGCAATCGATGACCGCCGAGGCGCCGATTTTCGCGAATGCTTGGTAGAGGCGGGTGTTTTTCGCGAGCTTCGTGCATTCGAGCGCGAGGACGGTCGTCCCGCACGGCGCCGTCAGATATTTGACGATGGCCTCGCTGTCGGCCTTTCTGAGCGCTTGCCCATCGCGAACGTAAACGAGGCGCTTCTCACTCGCGAAGGGAACCGTGTTCGCTGCGGCAATAACATCGTCGCCCGTTGCCCGTTCACCTTCAAAGGTGTCGGTGTTGAATGCGATGTCGCCGTATTGCTCCATGCGGCGCCTGAGGCGCTTGATAACCGCCTCGCGCTTCAGGGCATCCTCCCCCACGATGAGGTATGCCGGCAAAAGATCTACTGTCTTCTTCGTTTGGGCCATAGCGCTATTCTATGCCAAGAAAGGGCGCCGTTAAGGCGCGTTTGCCTGATATTGCGTGGCAATATCGATCTTTTGAGGCGAAAACCTCAACGCGACGTCGCCGTGGAGGTCGCTCCGATAGATAAGCGCATCCTCCGCTTCAAGTCGCGCGAGCGTCTCTCCATTCGGATGGCCGTAGCGATTGCCCTTCCCGACGCCGATGAGGGCGATCTGCGGGCTCAGTGCCGCCGCGAGACTATCGTTGAGCGCGGCCTTCGACCCATGGTGCCCCACTTTGAGCACGGCAATGTCCTTCAACCCGTTCTCTTTCACGATCTCCGCGAGCTGCTCGGCCTCGGCATCGCCGGTGAAGAGCAAGCGCTGTCCCGTCGGCTCATATTCGCCAAGCAAGCAGAGACTGTCGGCATTTCCTCCTTGGTCAGCATAGGATTGCGGCCAAACGACACGAAAACGGAAATTCCCGCAGCGGAAGGCGTCGCCCAGCGCCAGCCCGCAAGGTGCTCTCCCGCCGCAAAGCGCAGCCGCTTCTTCGCAGAGTGCCTGGCAGGCATCGCACGGGCATGAGAGGCAATCTTGGGCCACATAGACCTCATCCACTTCCGCCGTCCGGCGCAGCTCGTCAAGCGACCCGCAGTGATCATCGTCGGCATGCGTGATGAAGACCCCGTCGATCGAAAGGGCGCCATGGCGTGCAAGGGCCTTCCGAATGAGCTGATCTTCGTTTCCCGTGTCGATGAGAACCGTCGTGCCCGCGCTCCGAACGAGAAAGGCATCCCCTTGGCCGACGTTGAGCATCACCACCTCGTCGTCGAGCGTCGTCTTGATGCATGCGCACACGATGACCACGGCAACGGCACCCGCGCCGAGCAGCAAGGGCCCTTTCAGGAGGACAAGCAAACGACGCGTTATGAGGCAGCACACCGCCGTGAGCACTACCGAGGCAACGATGCCACCGAGAAGGGAAATATCGCAGGGAACGCAGGCATAGGGTACCTGAGCGAGCACATGGGCGACGGCGATGAGCGGACTTACGATATACGAACCCAGCGCGATGGCAAGAGCAGCGACGAAGGGCGCTGCGACGATCGAGATGGCTGCGATGAGCGATGCGAGGCAAGCGACGGTGAACAGGGGCGCGGCGCAGACGTTCGCAAGCGGCGCGATGAGGGAAAGTTGCGAGAAGAACGCCGCCGAGACGAAGAAGGTCGGGACGAGGGCCGCGAGGCTCAGCATGAGCGGCTCGAGGAGAAGGGTGCGCACAAGCGGCGGACGCTTTCGCATGAAAGCCTGAAGGCGTGGCGCGATCAAAAGGATCCCGAGCGTCGATGAGGCCGACAGCGTAAAGGAAATGCTTCTCAAGGCAAGCGGATCGACGGCCCCGATGCCGACGATCGACGCGGCTAGGGCGGAGAGCGCATCGGTTCTCCGGCGGGCAAAGGGTGCGATAAGGCCGAGAAAGACCATGATGATCGCACGGATGACCGATACGGGAAAGGCACTCATGAAGGCGTAGAGGAAAAGGCCCGCCGCGAGAATCACCGTGCGAAGGGCGCGGGGAAGCGGAAGCGCCCTCAAGAGCGCCTGCACCATTGCCGTGACGAGTGCCAAGTGCGCGCCCGATACGGCGATGAGATGAGCGAGGCCGCAGAGCCGAAAGTCCTCGGAAAGAGCGCTTCCGTTCAACGATACGCGATAGCCCACCGAAAGGGCCGCCATCAAAGCGGCGACTCCATCGCTTGCGCTCTCAAGCTCCTTGACCACCTCATTGCGCGCACGTTCCGCCAACCCTTGAAGCCCCGGAGTCTCCGCCAATCGATACGTCGTGATCTTCGCCCGCGCCCACAGTCCCTCATTTCGCGCGTATGAAACCGAGCCCTCCGCAAACGGCATGAAGGTGGCGCTCGCGTAAAAACGCGTTCCATAGGTGAGGTCGGAGGGGCTAACGTCCGAGAACGAGAGAAGGACGCGCCTCTCCCCTCTGCTCGTTGAGACACGCGCGCACGCTTGGACGCCGTAAGCCGATTCCCTCGCATCCTCCGTCAGCACAAAAAGGCAATTCCGCCCGCTCTGGGGCAGCTCGTCCTGATGGGCCGCAAACCCCTGAACGGTGCCAACCGAGAGAAGCAGCCCCACAAAGCCGCCCATGCACCCGAAGAGCATCGCCTGTCGGATGTCCTTGTGAGCGACTTCCCTTTGCGTGAGGGTCAGGCGGCTCGTCCTCCCCCTCATACGAAACACGCAGACGCTCACGAGGATAAGGAGCATCGCAGCGCCGATGGCAAAGACGAGCGTCCGCAGGAGAGTCGTCAAGGAGAAGAGCGCCTCATAACTTGCGGCAGTGCCTGCCCAGAGCGCAAGGGCGAACCAGAGAAGCGACGGAATAGGTCGAGAACGCCCTTCGCCAAGCGAACGCGCCTCATCATGAGAATACGCTCCGCCAAGCACGTGCGCTTTCTCATGCGAGCGCGCTTCGCCACGAGAACGCAGCGCGTCTTTTCCTCCGTGAGAGGATCGCATCAGCCGACCGTGATGGAATCGGCCATCGCGGCGAACTTCTTCTCGCCGATGCCCGACACCCTCATCAGATCCTCGGGCGTCGCAAACGGCCCGTTCGCCTCTCGATCGGCGATGATCTTTCGCGCGGTCGCCTCTCCGACGCCGGTGAGGCTCTGGAGCTCCTCGGCCGATGCGCGGTTGATGTTGACCTTCCCGTTGATCACTCCGTCGCTTTGCGTCGATCGCGCGTCTTGCGTGGCACCTTCCTCCGATGGCTCCACGGCGCCTTGCGTGGGAACGACGATCTGCTCGCCGTCGATAAGCACACGCGCCAGATTAAGGCTCTCCTTTTCCGCTTCATCGTTGAAACCTCCCGCCTTCTCAATGGCGTCCAGAACGCGGCTCCCCTCGTCCAGCTCGTAGACGTCGGGGCTCTTGACGGCGCCCGACACGAAGACGACGATCTGCTGCGCCGACGCCGTGCCGTCACGTGGCGCGTTGGCGTTCAAATCCGCCTCAGGGATTGCCGCCTCGTCGCCTTCCCGCGTGATGCTCAGAGCGCTCTGAAACGGATCGAACCAAAAAAGGGCGATGCCCGCGAGTATGAGAACGGCCACGGCGGCGATGCCGATCCTCCGTAGCTTCGCGCCGTGTTCCTCGGCGAAAGACGTCTTCGAATATGCGTCGTTCTGAAACGCCATGGTCCTCCTCCCCAAACATCGATTATGAGGATGACGCCCCATCCTGCCGTTTTGTCGTTGCGGCGCCGTCGCAGGGCCGAGCCGGTTACGGTGCTCTGTCGGCTATGAAAGGTCGCAACCGCCGCGATGCTGCGGCGCCATTGTCGAAGGATTGTCTGAAAAGGAGGAAGTTTAACGTGAAAGGGCTCAGGAGCGCGCAAGCGCCGGATGGCGATATTCATGCACTTCAGCCGCGGCGCAGATCTCCTCGATCCACCGGTCGACGGGAAACGCGGCCTCGGCCTCTCTCACGGCCTCAAGGCGGGCATGGGTCGCCGGCGTGCGCGGCATGAACAGCGTGCAGCAGTCGGGGGCATCCTGCGATGAGATCTCAAAGGTGCCGATGCGCTTCGCCTCGTCGATTATCTCGAGCTTGTCATTGCCGATGAGGGGGCGAAAGACCGGCATCCGCACCGCATCGTCGGTCACGCAGATGTTCTCAAGCGTCTGGGAGGCCACCTGACCGAGGCTCTCCCCCGTCACGAGCGCCCTCGCACCCACGCGGCCTGCGAGCCTCTCAGCAATGCGCAGCATCATGCGCCGATAGAGAATGATGCGAAGCGACGGTGGGCAGGTGAGGGCGATTTCCCTCTGGTAGTCGCCGAAGGGCACGACGGAGACGCTCGCAATGCAGCCGCTTTGCTCCAGCACGCGCGCGATGTCCTCCACAAGGTATTCGGAAGCGTCGCTTGTCTGCGGACGTCCCGAAAAATGCACCGCATGGCACACCGCGCCGCGTCGGGCGCATCGCCAGAGCGCCACCGGCGAATCGATTCCGGAGGAGAGAAGCGCCATCAAGGTGCCCGAGCTTCCGACGGGAAGACCCCCCACGCCGCGGATGCTCATGCAGTAGACATAGGACGCGTTTTGAACCACTTCCACGCCCACCGTCAAGTCAGGGTCTTTCATGCGGACCTTCAAAGCGGGAAACGCCTCGCAAAGGCTTGCGCCGATGAGCTGGTTCATCTCCATCGAATGGATCGGAAAGTCCGTATGGTTGCGCCGTGCCGCCACTTTGAAGCTCTGAGCGTCCCCCGCCTCGGCGACGGCCTCGATGGCGCAAGCGGTCATCAGCTCAAGGTCGCGCGGACACTTCAACCCGCAGGAAACGCGCGCGACGCCCGGAACGGTCGCTATGAAACGCGCACACCGCAACGTTTCCTCGCGATCGGTGCCCTCCTTGAAGAACACGATCAGACGACCCGCTATACGGTGTATGGTCACGAGCGGAAACCCTTGGCAAAGATCTTCGAGGTTTTTCCTCAAACGCTCTTCGAAGCGGGAGCGGTTCTTCCCCTTCAGCCCGATCTCATGGTAATGGACGAGGACGACGCGCTGAAACGAGCGCGCCGACACGCTGTTTTCTCCACTGTTTGACGACATGGCTTCTCTGCAGCTTTCGCTGCCGCGCATTCCGTGGCCCTTTGATTAATGCTGCGTGACGTCGATCGAGTTCTCGTCGTACGACACGTCGCCGCGGGAAATCTCGTTGAAGGCGATTGAAAGGGGCTTCTTATCGGCGGCACGTGCGATCTCGACGGCGGTTTGCAGTTGAATGGCACGATTGCGCTGGCCGCGCATCATGTCGTTGATGTCATGCGCGCGCTTTGCCGCAAGCGAGCACAGAAGAAAGCGATCGTTGTCGGTTTCTTCGAGAAGTTCGTCAATTTTCGGTTCGATAATGCTCATCTCGTTTTCTCTACCTTCACTCTATCGGTTCAAGCCTTCCATCTGCTCGATCACATAGGCGGAAAGCTCCGATGCTGCCTGATCCAAATCGTCGTTGACAAGCAGCATATCATACTCCTCTTTATGGGAAAGTTCCATGCGAGCTGCCGAAAGTCTTCGCTGGATCGCCGTCTCGTCTTCGGTTCCCCGCTCCCTCAGCCGTCGCTCGAGCTCTTCGATCGACGGCGGAGCGACGAATATGAAGCAGGCGCTCGGCATTTTCTCCCGAATCTGCACCGCTCCCTGGTAATCGATTTCCAGAACGACGCCGTATCCCTCCTTGATGCGCTCGTCCACCGGCGCACGCGGCGTTCCGTAGAGGTTATCCGCGTAACGCGCCCATTCGAGCAACCCGTCGTCTTCGACAAGGCGCATGAACTCTTCTTCGGTGAGAAAGAAATACGATACGCCGTCCACTTCGCCCGCACGGGGCCTCCGCGTTGTCGCCGACACCGAGATCCACAGATTTTCGAGGGTAGATATAAGTCGAGCCACCAACGTGCCTTTTCCGGCACCTGATGGCCCTGAGATAACGAATAATCTGCCTTCGCGCATAAACGGTTGCGATGCAGACCTTAGCCCAAGCGCTCCAGCAATGCGCCACGCTGCCTGTCGCCCAACCCGCGCAGACGGCGGCTCTCGGCGATTTGCAGTTCCTTCATGACCTTCTCGGCCTTCGCCTTGCCATAGCCGGGAATCGTCTCGATCAACGTCGATACTTTCATACGGCCCACGACGGGATCGTCGCGCATATCGAGGACGCTTTTGATGTCGATCTTACCAGCCTTGAGCTCTTCACGAATTTGCGCACGCTTTAGCCGGGCGGCCTTTGCCTTTTCGAGTGCGGCTTGTCGTGCATCTGCACTTAATTGGGGGATAGGCATAACGGCAACTCCTTCTCTATTTTCCGTCGGCTGATATTAGCATGCTATTCGGGAATCGCACGTCTTTTTTGAGAAAAATGGCGCGTTTTATTCGTAATATGCGCCCGTTTGGCGGTATTTCGAGACTCTCTGCGACGTATAAATGGCTTCGTGAGCGCTCATTTACTCACGAATGGGCAAAGAAAGCGCCCTACAGCCCCTCCAATTCTGCCGCTATCGCGTCGAAAACATCCGCCGGAGAGGGCGCTTTGGTGATGGGTCGGCCGACAACGATATGGGAAGCGCCGGCCTCGAACGCGGCGCGCGGCGTCGCGATGCGTCGCTGGTCGCCAACCTCGGCGCCGGCAGGGCGGACGCCCGGCGTGACGATGAAGGCTTCCTGCCCGAGAAGCTCGCGCAGCATTCTCGCCTCCTGCGGTGAGGCGACGACGCCGGTCAGCCCCGAGCTCTGGGCGAGAAGCGCTTGGGCACGCACTTGCTCGGGGACGCCTCGCGCCACGCCCACTTCGGCGAGAGCCGCCTCGTCCATGCTCGTCAACACGGTGATCCCCAGCGTGGCGGGCTCATCGTATCCCCGATCGCGGGCCCCTTGTCCGGCTCCTTCCACGGCAGCCCTCATCATCGCCGTGCCGCCGAGCGTGTGCATCGTCATCATATCGGCGCCCGTTGCGGCGGCCGAGCGCGCGGCGCCCTGGACTTGGTTCGGAATATCATGGAATTTGAGGTCGAGGAAGACCTTGAAGCCACGGCGCTTGAAGAGCGAGATGATCGCCGGCCCTTCCGCATAGTAAAGCGTCATGCCGATCTTCACCCAAGCGGCCTTACCGACAAGCGCATCGGCGATGACGATGGCCTCCCATGCCGGACAGTCGAGCGCCACGATGACGCGGTCTTTCGCGGGTGTCTCAGAGAAGTTCTCTAGCATAGCAGGGCTCCAATCAGTTCGTTCACATCATCGACGCCGTTGTCCTCGCAATAGCGCGCGATTCCCTCGATCACCTCGGTCGTTGCCGTGGGGTTCATGAAATTCGCCGTCCCCACGGCTATCGCGGTCGCTCCGGCCAAGAGGAATTCCACGGCGTCTTCGCCGCTTGCGATGCCCCCCATGCCGAGCAAGGGGATTTTCACCGAATGGAAGCACTCCCATACCATGCGCAGGGCGATGGGCTTCACGGCGGGGCCGGAGAGCCCCCCGACGATGCGCGCGAGAAGCGGCTTCCGCGTCTTCGCATCGATCGCCATCCCCAAGAGCGTGTTGATGAGCGAGAGCGCATCTGCCCCCGCGGCCTCGGCGGCTCGGGCTATCTCGGTGATGTCGGTGACGTTCGGCGTGAGCTTGACGATCATCGGGCGCTTCGTCGCCGCGCGGCAGGCGCTGACGACCGATTCGACGCTCTCGACATGGCAGCCGATCGTCATGCCGCCCGCATCGACGTTCGGGCATGAGATATTTATCTCGTAGGCATCGACCGGCGCTTCCTCAAGCGCCTCGACCACCGAGACATACTCGCCGAGGGAATGCCCCGACACGTTCACGATGATCGTTGCGCCCTCATCGACGAGCCACGGGATGTCGATTTCTTTCAAATGGGCGACGCCGGCGTTCTGCAATCCGATGGAGTTCAGCATGCCGGAAGCCGTTTCCGCGATGCGCGGAGTCGCGTTGCCCTTCCAGCCATGGAGCGAGACGCCCTTCGTCGTCACCGCGCCAAGCGAGGCCACGTCGACGAAATCGCCATATTCCCGCCCCGCGGCAAACGTTCCCGACGCCACGGTGACGGGGTTCTTCATCTGAAGGCCGCCGAGATCGACCGCCATGCGCACCATCACCAAATCACCTCCTCGGCGAGGAAAACCGGGCCGTCGACGCATGAGCGCTTCAGACCGCCGGTGGTGTTCACGACACACGAGAGGCAGGCGCCGACGCCGCAGGCCATGCGCCTCTCGAGCGAGACCTCGCAGAGCACGCCATGTTCCGCGGCCATGTTCGCCACGAGCCTCATGAGCGGCTCCGGCCCGCAGACGGCCAGATAATCGTAAGGACGCCCCTCGCCCTCAGCCTCAGCGAGGGCCTGCTCGACAAGGGGCGTGCAGAACCCCTCGAATCCGAAACTCCCATCGTCGGTCGAGCAACGCGGCGGCGCCTGCAGCAGGGCCTCATAGCGCTCGCGCGATACGAGCGCCTCCGCCGTCTGCGCCCCAAGCACCACATCCACTTCCCTCTTCTCGGCAATCAGCTTCTCCGCGAGAAGAAACAGCGGAGCAGAGCCCACACCGCCGGCGACGAGGAGCGCGCGGGAAGCAGCAGCGGGCGGGCGCCACGGCCGCCCGACCGGCCCGATCATCTCGACGCTCTCAAGGGCGCCGATGCGCGTCATCTGGTCGGTGCCATAGCCCACCGTCTGATAGAGGATCTCAACGATGCCCTCTTCCGCCGAGCGCCCATAGACGGAAAACGGACGGCGAAGGATATGGTCGTCCATGTGCGGAATGCGCATATGGACGAACTGCCCTGCCTCGATGCCTCGCGCTATCTGCGGCGCCTTGAGCGCCATAAGGTAAAGGCCAGGCCCAAGGGGCTCGTTGGCCTGCACGGAGGCGAGCTCGTTTACCAACTTCGTCATGGGCGCACCTCTCTTCACGAAGCCCGAAGTCTCTCGGGCGCCTTCCATTGGGGCAGATCCTGCAGGGCAATGATGTCCAGCCCGCCGCTCTCCTCGACCACCTCCATGGCAGCGACCATCGCCTGGGCGGCGGCGAGCGTGGTCATATAGCTCACCCCGTAGCGGATGGCCGCCATGCGCAGCTCATAGCCGTCGTCGCGGGTCGCTCCGCCATAGGGCGTGTTGAGCATGAGCGTGATCTCCCCGTTGGCGATGCGATCGATGATGCTCGTCGAGCCCTCGTGGATCTTTGAGACCGATTCGCACGGGATCCCCACGGCGGCGAGCGTGCGCGCCGTGCCCTCGGTGGCGAGGATATGGAACCCGAGCCGCGCTATATCGCGCGCGATGGGCACCATGGCGCGCTTGTCGCGATCGTTCACCGAGATGAAAACGGTGCCCTTGGCGGGCTGCTCGTAGCTGATGGCGAGCTGCGTCTTCATGTAGGCGGCGGGGAAGATGCGCGCGATGCCCATCACCTCGCCGGTTGACTTCATTTCGGGCCCGAGCACCGTATCGGAGCCCGGGAAGCGCCCGAAGGGCATGACGGCCTCTTTCACCGAATAGTAGTCGAGGCGCCGATCGTCGGCAGGCAGATCGAAGTCCTCCAACTTGCCGCCCACCATGATGAGCGCAGCCAGCTTCGCGAGCGGAACGCCCGTCGCCTTCGAGACGAAGGGCACGGTGCGGCTCGCCCGCGGGTTCGCCTCGATCACATAGATCACCGTGTCCTTTATGGCGAACTGAACGTTGATGAGGCCCTTCACCCCGAGGCGCAACGCGAGGCGGCGGGCGATGTTCCTCAGCTGCGCCTGCACGGCCTCCGATATGGCAAAGGGCGGCGTGCAGCACGCGGAGTCGCCCGAATGGATGCCTGCCATCTCGATGTGCTCCAAAATACCGCCGACATAGACCGATTCCCCGTCGCAGAGGGCGTCGAGATCGACCTCCACCGCCCCCTCGAGAAAACGGTCGAGGTAGATCGGGTGATCGGGCGAGATGCGCGCCGCCTCGCCCATGAAGCGCTCCAGCTGGGCGCCGTCGTAGACGATGGCCATTCCCCTGCCGCCGAGCACATAGCTCGGGCGCACGAGCAGGGGAAACCCGATCGTATCCGCCACTTGGCAGGCTTCCTCGAACGTCGAGGCCATGCCGGCGGCGGGATAGACGATGCCCATCTCGTCCAAAATGGCGGAGAATCGATCGCGATCCTCCGCGAGGTCGATGGCCTCGGGGCTGGTGCCGAAGATGGCGACGCCCGCATCGGAGAGAGGTTTCGCCAGCTTGAGCGGCGTTTGCCCGCCCAATGTGACGATGACGCCATCGGGGTTCACCGCATCCACGATGTCCATGACATCTTCGTAGGTCAATGGCTCGAAGAAGAGCATGTCGGAGGTGTCGTAGTCGGTCGAGACGGTCTCGGGATTGCAGTTCACCATGATCGTCTCATATCCGGCCTCGGCAAGCGCGTAGCTGGCATGCACGCAGCAGTAGTCGAATTCGATGCCCTGGCCGATTCGATTGGGGCCGGCTCCGAGGATCATGGCCCGACGACGCGTCTTCGGCTCAACCTCGCTCTCGCCGACGTCGTAGGTCTTGTAGTAGTAGGCGGTATCGCTCGGAAACTCGGCCGCGCAGGTGTCCACCGCCTTGAAGACGGGGCGAACGCCCAGAAGCTTTCGGCAGGTTCGCACCGTGTGCTCATCGGTGCCCGTGAGATAGGCGATCTGCACATCCGAGAGGCCGAATTGCTTCGCAACGCGGAAGGCGTCGGCATCGAGATCCTCGATGTGCATCGCGCGGAGCGCTTCCTCCACGGCGACGATGTCAGCAATGCGGCCGACGAAGAAGGGATCGATGGAGGTGATCTGCGCGACGCGCTCCTTCCCCCATCCGCGCCGCAGCGCCTCGGCCGCGAAGAAGAGCCGCTCGGCGGTGGGGCGGCGCACGAGATCCTCCATCTCATCCTCGTTGAAATCAGCGGCCTTTCCGTCGGCGCCGAGGCCGAAACGGCCGTTTTCCAGCGAGCGCATCGCCTTCCCGAGCGCCTCCTCGAAGGTGCGCCCGATGGCCATGATCTCACCTACCGCCTTCATGCGCGTGGAGAGCGTGTCGTCGCTTCCGCTGAATTTCTCGAACGCGAACCGCGGCGCCTTCACCACGCAATAGTCGATGGAGGGCTCGAAGCAGGCCGGCGTGACCTTTGTCATGTCGTTCACGATCTCATCGAGACGGTATCCCACGGCGAGCTTCGCCGCCGCCTTGGCGATGGGAAAGCCGGTCGCCTTCGAGGCAAGGGCGGAAGAGCGCGAGACGCGCGGGTTCATCTCGATGATCACCATGCGGCCGTTTTCGGGATTGACGGCGAACTGGACGTTCGAGCCGCCGGTCTCCACGCCGATCTTCTCAAGGACGGCCAGGGAGGCCACCCGCATGCGCTGGTATTCGACGTCCGAAAGGGTCTGGGCGGGCGCCACCGTGATGGAGTCGCCCGTGTGGATGCCCATCGGATCGAGGTTTTCGATGGAGCAGACGATGATGCCGTTGCCAGCGTGGTCGCGCATGACCTCCATCTCATATTCCTTCCATCCTTCGATGGACTCCTCCACGAGCACCTCGCCTGCCGGCGAGAGCTCAAGGCCCTGCGACACGATGAGGCGCAGCTCGTCCTCGTCGTGCGCGATGCCGCCCCCCGCCCCGCCGAGCGTGAACGACGGGCGCAGGACGACGGGATAGCCGAGCTCTGCCACGATGGCGAGGGCGTCGGCCACCGAATAGGCGTAGCCGCTCCGCGCCGTCGCTATGCCGAGCTCTTCCATGCATTCGTTGAAGAGCTTGCGGTCCTCACCGCGCTCGATCGCCTCAAGGTCGCAGCCGATCATCTCGACGCCATAGGCATCGAGCACGCCGTTTCGCGCAAGCTCCACGGCCGTGTTGAGGCCCGTCTGCCCGCCGAGCGTGGGAAGCAGCGCATCTGGACGCTCCTTGGCGATGATCTGCTCGACGAAGGCGGGGGTGATGGGCTCCACGTAGGTGCGGTCCGCAAGCTCCGGATCGGTCATGATCGTGGCGGGGTTCGAGTTGACGAGGATCACGCGGAAACCCTCCGCCCGAAGCACCTTGCAGGCTTGCGCGCCCGAATAGTCGAACTCGCACGCTTGGCCGATCACAATCGGGCCCGACCCGATGACGAGGATGCTTTGTATATCGGTACGTTTCGGCACGAAGAACCCTTTCCCTTAAAACTTCCATCCCGCGAGGCGATCGCGGGCGATGTCGATGTCGAGGTAGTCCGTCCGGCCATCCATGAGGCGCGTGAAGGCCGTGAACAGGTAATGGGAGTCCGTCGGCCCAGGCGACGCTTCGGGGTGATACTGCACGGAAAACGCCGGCACGTCGAGGAAGGCCATGCCTTCGGCGGTGCCGTCGTTCAGATTGACATGCGTCAGGCGGATCTTGCCGAACGTCGGGTTCTCAACCACCGGCGCCACGCCCTTCTCCACCCAGAGGCGAAGATCGGCGGGATGCTTGGCCATTCCCCCTGAGAGCTCGGGAACCAAAGGGCCGAGGGAGGGGTAGACGAGGCCGAAGCCATGGTTTTGCGCCGTGATCTCGACCCGATGGGTCAGAAGGTTCATTACCGGCTGATTGCCGCCATGATGCCCGAACTTGAGCTTTTTCATCGTGCCGCCCGCGGCCTTCGACATCATCTGGTGGCCGAGGCAGATGCCGAAGATCGGCACCTTTCCCAACAGGCGCCTCACCTGCTCATACGTGGCGCCAACGGCGTCGGGGTCGCCTGGGCCGTTGGAGAGGAAAACGCCCTTCGGATGGAGGGCGAGAACGTCTTCGGCGGGGGTGTCCCACGCAACGACGGCAAGCTCGCAGCCCGCCCGCACAAGGTTTTGCAGGATAGAGCTCTTGGCACCGCAATCGTAGGCGACGACGCGATAGCGTTTCTGCTCGCACGATGCGAGTGCGAACGATTGGCTTGCGGGAAGCTTCTCGAAGCCATGGGGCGCTTCGCAGGAGACGGTCGCGGCCAAATTCACCCCGACGATCGATTCGCTTGCCCTCACCTTTTCAAGCAGGCTTGGCTCAGCGAGGTCTTCGGTGGAGATGCCGGCGCGCATCGCGCCACGGCTCCGGATATGGCGCACGAGGGCGCGCGTATCGACGCCCTCGATGGCCACCACGCCCTCTTCCTGCAAAAACTCGGGAAGCGAACGCTTGCTCCTCCAATTGGATGGCTCCTCGCACATATCGCGAACGACGAGTCCGCGAAGCGACACCTCCTCGTCTTGGCAATCATCTTCGTTGACGCCGTAGTTGCCTATCTGGGGGTAGGTCATCGTGACGATCTGGCCAGCGTAGGAGGGGTCGGTTATCACCTCAAGATAGCCTTCGAGCGAGGTGTTGAAGCAGATCTCGCCGAAAGCCTCTCCATGCGCGCCGCAGGAAAACCCCCGGAAGACGGTTCCATCCTCAAGCACGAGCAGCGCCGGAGAGCGGTGCGCCTTCGAGGTGTTGCGCAACAAGAGCTCGCTTATGCTACTCAACGACGTTCCCCGCTTCCAAGGTGGCAACGCCGTCGACATACACATCGCTCGCGCGTCCGGTCAGCTCCCAGCCGATGAAGCCTGAGTTCGCCGCCTTCGAGCAGAAGCCGTCGGCTTCGACCGTCCATGCGGCGCTCGGGTCGATGACGGTGAGATCGGCGGCGGAGCCCTCTTCGAGCCGCACCGGCTCCTGCCGCAAGATAGCGCGGGGGTTGACGGCCATGAGCTCGACGAGGCGGTTCATGTCGATCACGCCCTTCCCCACGAGGTTCGTGAGCACGAGGCCGAGCGACGTTTCCAGCCCTGTCATGCCGAAGGGCGCGAGCTCGAATTCGCGGTCCTTCTCCCAGGCCGTATGAGGCGCGTGGTCGGTCACGATCGCGTCGATCGTGCCGTCGGCGACGCCGGCGATGAGAGCCGCGGCGTCTTCTGCGGTGCGCAGCGGCGGATTCACCTTGAGCGCGGTGGGATAGTCATCGCCGATGGCGTCCTCGGTGAGGAACATATGATGGGGCGTCACCTCGCAGGTCACCTTGAGGCCCTCGGCCTTCGCCGCGCGCACGAGATCGAGCCCGCGCGCCGTGGAGATGTGCTGGATGTGCAGCGGCGTTCCCGTCAGGCGCGAGAGCGCGATGTCACGGGCGATCTCAAGCTCCTCGCCCTCGGCCGGCCAACCGAGCATGCCGAGGCGCGTCGAGACGACGCCCTCGTTCACCTGCCCCTCGCCGACCAGGCCGTTGTCTTGGCAGTGCGCCACCACCACGCAATCGAACTGGGCGGCGTAATCCATCACGCGGCGCATCATGCCGCTGTCCTGGATGCCATGGCCGTCGTCGGTGAAGGCGCGCACGCCGAGGGCGTACATATGCCCCATCTCGGAAAGCGTGTCGCCGGCGAGGTCCTTCGTGCAGGCGCCCGAAGGCCATACCTTGCACTTCCCCACCTCCTTGGCGCGCTTGAGGATGTAGCCGACGACCTCCGCATCATCGGTCACCGGATCGGTGTTCGGCATGCTGCAGACCGCGGTGAAGCCGCCGTGCGCCGCCGCACGCGTGCCGGAGGCGATGTCCTCTTTTTCCTCGTAACCCGGCTCGCGCAGATGTACATGCATATCGACCAAGCCGGGCACGATGATCTTGCCCGCCATGTCGCGCACTTCGGCGCCCTCAGCGTCAAGGCCGTTGCCCACGCGGGCGATCTTTCCTTCATCTATAAGCAGGTCGGCAACTTCATCGAGCCCGACCTGCGGGTCGACAAGACGTGCGCCTTTAAGCATCAAGGCCATCGTTGGAACCTCCTAACAGCAGATAGAGAGCCGCCATGCGCACGAGGACGCCGGCATACACTTGGTCGAGGATGATGGAGCGCTCGGGATGGTCGGCCATGTAGCTGTCAAGCTCGACGCCGCGGTTGATCGGGCCGGGATGGCAGATGCAGGCGTCGGGCTTCATCAGGTGCTCGCGCTCGCGCGTGAGGCCGTAGAGGCGGTTGTATTCACGCAGGCTGGGATAGGGAGCCCCCTCCAAACGCTCGCGCTGGATGCGCAGCATATACACGACATCAAGTTCGGGAAGCACCTCGTCGATGTGGCAGGACACATGGTCGGCGCCAAGCACGTCGGGGCGCGCGGGAAGCAGCGTCGGCGGCGCGATGAGCGTCACTTCGCAGCCCATGGTCTTGAGCGCCGGAACGAGCGAGCCGCACACGCGCGAATGGCCGATGTCGCCCACAACGCCCACATGCAGATTGTCGAAGCCGCCCTTCTTCTCCCAGATGGCGTAGAGATCGAGCAGGGCCTGCGTGGGGTGCTGGTGCTTGCCGTCGCCCGCATCGATCACCGAAACGCCCGAGACGTCGGCGATCTTGCGCGGCACGCCGGCATGCTTGTCGCGCACGACGATGAGGTCGATCTTATAGGAGCAAAGCGTCATCACCGTGTCGACAAGGCTCTCCCCCTTCACCGTCGAAGTGGAAGACCCGCCGAAGTTGAGGCTGTCGGCAGAGAGGCGCTTCTCGGCGATCTCGAATGAGGAGCGCGTGCGCGTCGACGGCTCGTTGAACATGTTGACGATCGTGAAGCCTTTGAGCGTGGGCACTTTCTTGATGCGGCGCTCGTTGACCTCCTTGAACCGCTTCGCCGTTTCGAGGATGAGCATCAGATCGTCGGCGGAGTATTCGGTGATGTCGATGAGATGCTTGTGGGAAAACGCCACGGTTATTCACCTCCGTTCTTGGAAAGCGGGGCGGAGCCGATGCGCCCGCCCTCGGGAACGTCCAGTATCTCGACGGCGGTTGTGCCGTCAATGTCTTTCAGGAAGAGGCGAACGCTCTCATTGTGCGAGGAGGGAACGTTCTTGCCCACATAGTCGGCACGGATGGGCAGCTCGCGATGGCCGCGATCGACAAGCACGGCCAGCTGCACCGCGGCGGGACGTCCGATGTCCATGAGCGCATCGAGCGCCGCGCGGATCGTCCGTCCGGTGAAGAGCACGTCGTCCACGAGGACGATCGTCTTGCCGTCGATGTCGAAGAGGATGTCGGTTGAATGGACCTCAGGCGCGAAATGCGTCAGGTAATCGTCGCGGTAGAAGCTGATGTCGAGCTTGCCGAGCGGAACCTCGATGCCCTCGATTTCCTTGATCTTCTCGGCGAGCTCCTTCGCGAGCAGATCGCCGCGCGTCACGATCCCGACAAGGGCGAGGTTTTCCGCCCCCTTGTTGAACTCGAGGATCTGATGGGCGATGCGCGTCATCGCACGCTCGATCTCGGCTTCGTCCATGCAAATGGACTTCACCGTCCGTTCGTCGGTCATACACACTCCTTCCGTGAGCTGAGTGCGTACAGACGAAACCTTGCCGGCTGTAACCTTCTCTCACCTTCCGGCGCTCGAAGTTCCCCGGCATAAAAAATGCCTTGGGAGCTTCTCAAGGCAAACCGAAACCCGCCTTTTGTTTTTCTGGTGCCAGCGCGGGAAGTTGGCATGTACCTTGTCGGCCTCTCTGTACCGCATTTAAAGGACGATCACAGTATGGGGGCAACGAGGCGATCCCGCAACCCCATATTTGGTGTTTTTTGAATCATTTTCATCGGGGCCCCGAAAGGCCCGCGCATCGTCGGGAAGGCCGCCTGCGGCCGTCGCGATCGCATCACGAGAGCGCGCGGCGGACGAGCTTCACGGCGAAGTAGGCGTCGGAAGAGCCGGGGACGAGCGCTGGGGAAAACGACGCTTTGCCCGCGATGGGCGCAAGGGAGAACTCGGCACCCGCCTCGCTCGCCAAAAAGGATCTCACGACGTCGGCGTTCTCCTCGGGGGTCACCGTGCAGGTGGCATAGATGAGCTCGCCTCCTGGCGCCAGGAGGCGCGACGCCTCGGTGAGAAGGCGAAGGCCGAGGAGCGCCTTGCCCTCGATCGTCTCGGGGGTCAGGCGCCAGCGGATCTCCGGATGGCGGCGCAGCGTGCCAAGGCCCGAGCAGGGCGCGTCGACGAAGATGAAGTCGAACCTCTCATCGCCCAACACCGCGTGCGCCTCCGCGCCATCGGCGCAAACGACATCGCTCACCTCGACGCCATAGCGTTGCAGGCGCTTCTTCAGCAGCTCGCATTTCGAAGCCACGTTGTCGAGTGCCACATACCGCGGGATCTGCTTGCCGTAGACCCGCACGGCATCGTTTTGGAGCAGGATGGTCTTTCCTCCCCTGCCCGCGCCGATCTCGAGCGCCGATCTCGGCATCTTCTCGGGAAGGAGCAGGCGCGCGATCGCCTGGCCGGTCGCATCGGTCACGAAGAGCTTCCCCGCATCGATCGCCTGGCGAATCGGCGGATCGGCGAGGCAGCGCGAGCTCTCGATGCGCAGGCATCCGGGGATCGCCCTCCCCTCCACTTCGACGATGGAGGGCTCGCCCCGCGAGCTCTTCAGGAGCTCGTAGGTCTCCTCGTCGGTCGTCTTCAGGATGTTCGAGGCCACGAACTGGGGCGCCGGCTCATTGGATGCCGTGATGAAGGCGTGCGCCCCATTCGCACCGAGGATAGCGATCAAGCGCTTGACGAGCCAGAGCGGGAAACCGTGAAGGCGCGCGTATGCCTCGATGTCCTTTCGCGGATTGCCGAAGGGAAATTTCTCCTTCGCCTCGACGATCCGATGGAGGACATGGTTGGCGAGACGCGTCGCCTGGGGAGCGAACGAGCGGACGAGCTCGACTCCCTGATCGACGGCCGCATGATGCGCCTTTGAAAGGTAGATGATCTCATAGGCGCTGACGGCAAGCGCATCGCGCACATCGGCATAGACGTCGTCGGGGCTCTTCAGCGTTCGGTCGATGAGCTCGTCGAGCGTGCCGCGATAGCTCACGACGCCATAGACGAGCTTCGTCGCAAACGCGCGATCCTTGCGGGCAAGCGACGCCGTATCGATTTTCGATGCGACCAAATAGGAGGCAAAGGCGCCCTCTTCGGTCACCTGCCGAATGATCTCGTAGGCAAGAAGCCGCGCCGGAGAGACGCGCGACGGGGTTTCCTCCACCTTTCTCTCGACCTTGCGCGGAGCGTTGTTGCCGCTTTGGCGCGGCTTATGCGCATCATCTCGTTGGCCCCGTTGCGGCCTTCGCCCCCGATCGCGCGGTGAGCTTTGGTGGTCGTCATGGCGCGCACCGTCATAGCGGCGTGGGCCTCGTCTCTCGTGCCTCTCGTCTGTCATACAAGCCTCTCCCAACGCGCACCCGTCTCACGCAAAACGGGGACGCCCGCGCAAAACGATGCTGCCGTCATGGCACCCTTTCCGTCGGGCCTCAGGGCGTCAACCTCGAAAACCGAACCATCGGCGCAGGTGAGGTGAAGGCGCTTGCGCACAAAGCGCGCCGTGCCGCATGCACCGGCCGCGCGATCGTCTTGCCCCACGTCAAAGGCACCTTCCAGCCGATCGTCAGGCGCCCCTTCGTCACCCGCCACAACGTGTGCGCTCAATATCCTCACACCGCGGCCCGCGACGAGCGCCTTCGCGGGATGCGCCTCGCTCGACGCACAGACGCGCCTCACGTTCATCTCGGCCGAATCCGAGGGGTCGGCGTACAGCTCGTGCTTGCCGATCTTCTCCGCATAGGTGACGCGCGATTCGTCCTGCTCGACCCAAAGAGCACTGCCATCGGCGATCTTGCGGAGCGCATCGATGAGGGCGTCGCAGGAGAGCCGCGCAAGGCCCTCGGTCAGCTCATCGAGCGATTTTCCATCGATGTCCATCTCGCGCACTTCGCAGTAAGGGCCGGTGTCAAGGCCGACATCCATCTTCATGATGCTCACACCCGTCACCCGATCTCCCGCCAAAATCGCCCGTTCGATGGGCGCCGCTCCGCGCCACCGCGGAAGGAGCGAGGTGTGGACGTTGATCGCGCCATACGGCGGCAAGGCGAGAATGCGCTCGGGCAGGATCTTCCCATAGGCCGTCACGCAGATCGCATCGGGGCGAAGCGCCTGAAGCTCCGCGAAGCACTCATCGCCTGAAAGGCTCGCGGGCGTGAAGACGGGGATGCCATGCGCCAGGGCGCATTCCTTGACCGGCGTGGCTATCAGGCGGTTTCCGCGCGAACGCACGGCATCGGCGCGCGTATAGACCGCGACGACGTCATGATGCTCGATCAATGCTGAAAGGATGGTCGCTGAGAACGACGTCGTTCCCATGAAAACGATCCTCAACGGGCTCATTGCACGCTCGTCTCTCCGGGCTTTGCGCCCGCCTCGCGCGCGATCTCATAGTCTTTCAGGGCCTTGATCTTGTCTTGGGGCGTGCATGCCTCAAACATCGTCTTTCCGTTGAGATGATCGATCTCGTGCTGAAGGCACCGACCCAAAAGGCCATCGCTTTCCAGTTCCCAGAGCTCCCCGTCGAGATCGTAATACTGAACGCGCGCCCATTCGGGACGCTTGATGGGAACGCTGATGCCCGGCAAGGAGAGGCATCCCTCGCTGCCGACCACTTCCTCCCCATGCGTCTCAACGAGCTCGGGGTTGACGAGCACGAGCGGATCCTTCCCCCAGTTCTCCTCGTCGCAGTCGACGACGATGAGGCGTTTCGTGACGCCCACCTGGGGAGCGGCGAGGCCGCATCCGTTGTTCTTGTACATCGTGTTGATCATCTGCTTCGCGAGCCGTGAAAGGCTCCTGTCCGGCAACTCGCAATCGGTGCAGACCTCGTTCAAGATCGGGTCAGGCGAAGTGATGATGGGAAGCGTTTGCGAAAACACCTTGTTCCTGCCTTGTCTCCTTCATCGTTTTCATCGAGTGCCAGTATGCCATCTGACGGCGGGATATGTCCATGAAAAGGCGCTATTCTTCATGAACAAATTCGGGCGTGAAGCTCGAGCGCGCATGGACCGTCTGACGGCGCGCGAGATCTCTCTGCCACTCGACGACCTTCGCGAAGAGCGCCTCGCGCTCATCGGGCGCCATCGTGGCGTCGCTTGCGAGAAGCCTCCTCGTCTCGCCGATCTGCTCCTCAAGGTCGCCGAGCCTTATCTCCTCAACCAGATAGTCGCAGTAGCCGGCGATCATATCGTCGCTTTGGCTCCCATCGCCCACCGAGAGCTCGGTCAGCAAAGAGGAAGCGCCGGGAACCGCTTCCTCGGCCTTTGAGATCACCTCGGCCGGCGTGGCAAGCCCATTCGCGGCCAGGGTTTCCACCATGCTTGCCGCTATGCCCACATGGTCTTGCCCGTGCCAATGGGTCTGAGCGAGCACCTGGATCCGCGCGAGCGCCTCGGGAGGGTACTGGGCGAACATGCCGAGCAGGGCACGCTCGAAGCGCTTCCGGTTGCGCTGCTCGACGGAAAGGGGCCGCCTTTCGCCCACGTTGCGCGCGCCGCCTTGCGACGAGGCGTCTGAGGGAACCGACCCGTCGGCGCCTGGCCTTCCGCCCGATGGCGCGCCTTCGCGTGAGGCCGAGGGGTAGCTCGCGGGGGCCTTGAGCTTCTCAAGCGCCTCGAGCGCCGCCGTCTCGCGCACACCGCATCGCGCGGCGATCTGGATCGCATAGTCCTTGGCGAGAAGCGTCTCCTTGATCGGCGCGAGAAGGGCGATCGTCTCCGCAAACGCCTTGCTCCGTTTTTCCGGCGTCGTCAAATCGGCCCCCGCCAGCCGCTGATTGATGCCATGCTGCAGAAGCGGCGTCGCCCCATCGATGAGCCGCTGAAGCCCTTCCGCGCCCTTCGCGGCGACAAACTCGGCGGGGTCGAGATCGTCGGGCAGCGTCACCGCGAGCAATTCCACCCGTGTTCTCCCCGCCTCCGGCGTCAAGCTCTCATCGATGAAGGAGAGAGCGCGGAGCGCAGCACGCTGACCGGCGGCGTCGCCGTCGAAGAGGTAGACGATGCGTTTCTGCGCATGGCGGGAGAGGATCTTGACGTGTTGGGATGTGAGCGCCGTGCCGAGCGTAGCGACGACGTTATGGATGCCTGCCTCGGATAGCGCGATAACGTCGGTGTAGCCCTCGACGACAATCGCGGTGCCGGTGGATGTGAGCGACGCCTTCGCCTTGTCGAGGCCGTAGAGCACGCGCGACTTGTGGAAAAGCGGCGTCTCCTGCGAGTTGAGGTATTTCGGCTCGCCCTTGCCGATGACCCGCCCGCCGAAGGCGATGCAGTCTCCGGCGACATCGTTGATGGGAAAGATGATGCGGTCGAAGAATCGATCGCGCAAACGGCCGTCTTGCGCCCTCAGCGCCACATTCGCCGTCATCATCTCCTCGGCGGAAAACCCCAACGAGCCCAGATGGTCGATGAGCTGGCTGCGCCCGGGGGCGAACCCGAGCATCCAACGGCGGGACACCTCGCTTCCCATCCCGCGGCCGGCGAGATAGCTTCGCGCCGCGGCCGCTTCCGGCGCCTTGGAGCGCATGAGCTGCCTCTGGTAGAACGACGCCGTTTCGGCGCATATCGCCTTGAGGCGCGACTTCGTGCTCTGCGAAAGGGAACCGGCGCCTTCCGTTTCGCGCAATTCGATATGTGCTCGTTCGGCAAGCTTCCTCACCGCTTCGGGATAGGTGAGCCCTTCGAGCTTCATGAGAAAGCCGAAGACGTCGCCGCCCTGATTGCAGCCGAAGCAGTGCCAAAGCTGTTTCGCCACATCGATCTTGAGCGACGGGGTCTTCTCCTGATGGAGCGGACAGCAGCACCAGAGATCGCGCCCTTTCTGCCGCAATGGCGCGTAGCTGCCGATGATGTCGGCGATGTCGGTCGCCTCGCGGACCCGCGCGATGTCTTCCTCTGCGATGTAGCCTGCCATCGGCTACCTGTCTCGCGCGGCGAGCCGTCGCGATAGGACGTTGGTCACGATGGCGGCAATCGCAAGGCACACGACGGTCGCGACGCGGCCGAACGAGGGGTCCTTGTATCCGACGATCATGACCCCGAGGCCGAAAAGCGCCATCAAAGCGCAGAGATAGGATACCCATCGTACATAAGTTGGCGTTTGGTTCACAGCATGCCTCGCAGACGTTCTCGTTTTTCCAAGGAAAGTATACCGCATGGCCGGAAGCGCGGGCGATGCGATATACTCCTCTTTGAGAAACGTATCGCATCAGGACAAGGACAACGATGCCAGCCGAAATCCCCTATTTGGAGCTTCGTCCCGACGTGGCCGAGGCGATCGAGAACGACAGGCGCATGGGAAGGCAGAATCCCTTCGCCACCCCCGACAGCGCGGTCATCCGCCGCGCAGACATCGCACACGACCGCGCGACGCTCACGCGCCCCGCCTTCGCGCGCGACATCGAGAAGATCTTGAACATCCCCGCCTACAACCGGTATGCCGACAAGACGCAGGTGTTCTCCCTCGTCGACAACGACCAGATATGCCGCCGTGGCCTCCACGTCCAGCTCGTCAGCCGCATCGCACGCGGCATCGGGGCCCTTCTCGGACTCAACTGCGAGCTCATCGAGGCCATCGCTTATGGCCACGACGTCGGCCACACGCCGTTCGGCCATGCGGGAGAGCGGTTTCTCAGCAGCGCCTACCATCGGCGCACCGAACGCTACTTCAACCATAACGTGCACTCGGTGCGCGTCCTCGATGTGCTCTACCAGCGCAACATCTCCCTCCAAGTGCTCGACGGCGTCTTGTGCCACAACGGCGAGTTCGCCTGCCAGACACTTCGCCTCGGCGACATCAAGGATTTCCCGACGCTCGATGCCCGCGTCGAAGCATGCTGCGTCGATGAGGCGGAGATCGAGCGGCTGCGGCCCGCGACGCTTGAGGGCTGCGTCGTCCGCGTGAGCGACATGATCGCCTACGTGGGCAAAGACCGCCAAGACGCCCTGAGCCTCGGCACGATCTCCTCGCTTGACGCGTTTGGGAGCGACTACATCGGACGGGGGAACGCTCAGATCATCAACAACCTCACCGTCGACATCGTGAACGAGAGCTATGGCAAGGACCATATCGCCTTGAGCGAGGCGGCCTTCGAAGACCTCAAGCGGGCCAAGCGCCAGAACTACGATCTGATCTATTTGAGGGAGGGCCTTGCCGAGGACAACAGCAACATCGTTGAGGAGATGTTCGAGGACATGTACGAGAGGCTCCTCGGCGACCTTGTCGAGGGAAACGAGAGCTCCCCCGTCTTTCGCCATCACATAGCCCAGCTTTGCGCCCAGTCGCGCAATTGGACGAAAGAGCGCTATCTGCAAACGCCACCCGACCAGATCGTCGTCGATTATCTCGCCTCAATGACCGACGGCTATTTCCTCGCGCTCTACCGCCATCTCTTTCCCGAGAAGCAGCGGGAGATCTCCGTGAGGGACTATTGCGCCGATCTCCCTCGCCCCGAGAGCGCCTCGAAGACCTCGTCCCTCCCGTAGGCCGCCACGTTGTCGGCCGCCGCGGTCGCGAGCCCATCACACCGCTCGTTGTACACGTTTCCGGCATGCCCGCGCACCCAGCGGAACTCGACGTCATGCTCCCTGAGCAGCGGCATGAGGCGCTTCCAGAGATCGACGTTCTTCACCGGCTTCTTTCCCGCCGTCTTCCACCCACGCGCGACCCAACCGTCGATCCAGCGCTCATCGATTGCCTTGACGACATATTGCGAATCGCTATAGAGAACGACATGGCAGGGCCTCCGAAGCGCTTCGAGGCCGACGATGACCGCAAGAAGCTCCATGCGGTTGTTCGTCGTGAGCCGATACCCTTGGGAGAGCTCCTTTTCCCGCACCGTCCCGTCAGCCGCCTCATGGAGCAGCACGACGCCGTAGCCGCCGGGCCCCGGGTTTCCCCGGGCAGATCCGTCGGTGTACATCGTCACCGAGGTCGTCATCGGCGCCTCCCCAACGCCTGCTCCGTGCGCTCGCCCAAATCGATGAGCTGCTGCCGGTTCGCGACGCCGCATTTTGCGTAGATGTGGCGCATATGGGTCTCAACGGTGTTCTTGCTGATGAAGAACTCCTTCGCGATGCGCTCTCCCGAGCGTCCCTTGAGGGCGAACGGCAATATCTCCGCTTCGCGTGCCGAGAGCTTGTATTTCGCCGCGAGCTCCGTGCACGCGCGCTCGAACCGATCGCCCTCGGCGATGACGACAGACAGCGCATGGATGTCATGCTCGGTGAAGAGGAAGAGGTAATCGTAGAGAACGGCCAGGCCCGCGATGCTGCAGACGATGAGGACGCCTCCCTCGATGCCGAACGCTTGGAGCTCGTTCGCCGACGTCCCCCATGCGCCATCGATGATGTTCGCCAAAACGATCCCGATGACCTCCCCCAGATAGAGCGCGAAAAAGCCCGCGGCGAACGAGCGCTCGGCACAGGTGCCGCGCAGGCGAGCCATCACGAGGAAGAGGGCCACCAAGACCATGGAGATTCCGAGATAGCCCGCCAAGAGAATCGCCGCATCGTCGATGCCCGCCAAGGAGAGCGTCGGCAGGAAGAGAAAGCCGCCGATCATGAGAAGGACGGCGAGGCGGTAGGCCCCTTCAAGCGGTTCCGTCGGCGGGAAGAGCACAGCGACCATGCCCCCGCTGGCGGAAGCTGGATTCTCGCGACTCTTCTCGGCCTCGCCGCGCACTGTTCGGCCAAGCATCTTCTTTCCAAAAAGCTGGAGAACGGCCAGACAGTAAAGGCAGAAGAGCAGCAGCGCAAACGGAAGGGTCGGCGCCGTCGCCTCGCCCGGCTCGGAGCCGAGCGTCTCCATCAAGCCCGCTGCGACACCGAAAACCGCACTGCCGACGAGGATACGATAGGTGAGCTGGTTCGAGCGCTCGTTCTCGCGAAGCGCTTCCCGAAGAGGCGGAGGCGCATTGTTCTCGAGCAGTGTCTTCCCCGCACCTGCGCTTGCCTTGGGATCATCGCGCTTCACGGAGGGCAGCGGCACCGTCGCCGCACGGAAGCAGAGCGCGCTCACCAGAGGAAGCACGACGACGAGGCAGAGCGTGATCGTGCTGGTCAGAGCGGCGAGAATAAAGCCACCCGCCGAGGCGAACGCCGCCGCGATGAAGACCACCGGCAGGGTTCGCTCCATCGGATGCTCGCCGAGCGCCCTTCCCCATGAGCAAAGCATGAGGCCGCCGGGGAAACCGAGCAAGAGGCTCTGAAAGACGATGTTCTGGACGATCTCGGCATCGAGGAAACGCGAGGTGAAGAAGCCGACGGCGAGAAGCGCGCCATAGCAGAAGATGAGCGAGCGCGAGAGAAGCGCCTCGCGAGAGCGTGCGCCCAAAAGCAAGACAAGGGCGAACGAGAGCACGAATGCGAGAAGGATCCCGATGAGCTCAGCGCGCTCAAGCAGAAGGCCCCCGAATGCGACCGACCGGTTGATGCCGAGAAAGAGGATGAAGAACATGAAGGTGAGGTAGGTCGCAAAGCCGACGATAAACGACCAGGGCTTCCAAGGCAGCGCCTGATCCGGCTTGCCCCCACGTAAGGTCCCTTCGGGTGTTTGGCATATTTCCGTTAAAGTATCCACTTTTCGACATTGTAGCGAAAGGCACCCGGTCTTGCATTTTCGCATAAAGAAAGCCCGCTGAAAAAGCGGGCTCGGTTCGGTGCAGTGTTTGCCGTGCGCTCGGCTCGGCGAAGCGGCTCTTCTATGCCGTCTTCACGCGGACGACGCGCTTCTTCGGCACAGAGACCTCCTCGACCTCTTCCTCATCATCGGCCTCGGCGAGGGCGCCCTTCACGCCTTTTTCCTCCTCGACCGTCTCAGGATCCTCCTCGGCAACCTTCTTGCCGCTGCCAAGGCCCTCGCGCAAGTTCTTCACGGTCTTTCCGAGAGCGGATCCGAGTTTGGGAAGGTTCTTCGGCCCGAAAATCAAGAGGATGACGACGAGAATGATGAGAAGCTCCGGCACTCCAAGACCTAAGATTTTCATTGATGGCTCCTTTCAAAGGCGTGGCAGCTTCCTGCTGCCCACACCCCTCCTGTTTTTCATCACGAACGCTGCGCAGACTACCGATTTGGCCTGAAAAACACCATCACGCAAAACCATGATTTACCGTTTTTCATGTAAAAAAGGACGTCACGGGTTAGCGTGACGCCCTTCAACATTTAATTGAGCGAGACTTTTTTAGAACAGTCCCTGAAGCATCAGGAAAAGCGGTGAGAACGTCAAAGAGACGATCGTCATCAGGTTGATGAGGATGTTCATCGAGGGGCCGGAGGTGTCCTTGAAGGGATCGCCCACGGTGTCGCCGACGACGGCGGCCTTATGAGCCTCAGAGCCCTTGCCGCCGAAGTGGCCCTGCTCGATGTATTTCTTCGCGTTGTCCCATGCGCCGCCTGCGTTGCTCATGAAGATGGCGAGCAGCATGCCGGTCGCCACGGCGCCGGCGAGGAAGCCGCCGAGCATCGCCGGATTGAAGCAGCCGATCACGACGGGCACGACGATGGCGAGGATGCCCGGAAGCATCATCTCGTGCAGGGCGCTCGTCGTGGAGATGGCGACGCAGCGATCGTATTCGGGCTCTGCCTTGTATTCCATGATGCCCTTGATCTCGCGGAACTGACGGCGCACCTCTTCGACCATCGCATGGGCGGCACGTGAAACGGCGCCCATGGTCAGCGCAGCGAACATGAACGGCATCATCGCGCCGAGGAAGATGCCGGCGACGATGAGCGGGTCGGTGAGCGTGAGCTCGAAGTTCGGGATCGCATGGTGCATCGTCGCCTGGAACGACACGAACAAGGAGATGGCGGCGAGGCCGGCGCTCGAGATCGCGAAGCCCTTCGCGATGGCGGCCGTCGTGTTCCCGACGGCATCGAGCGAGTCGGTGCGCTCGCGGATCTCCTCGGGCAGACCGCTCATCTCGGCGATGCCGCCCGCGTTGTCGGCCACAGGACCATAGGCATCCACGCCAACGGTGATGGCGGTGTTCGAGAGCATGCCGGTTGCCGCAAGGCCGACGCCGTAGAGGCCGACCGCGATCGAGCCCTCGAGCGCATGGGCCTCGGGAAACGCCATGTTTCCGCAGACAAAGGCGCCGATGATGGCGAACGCGACGAGGACAATGGGCGCGATCGTCGAGAGCATGCCGGTGCCGATGCCCTCGATGATGACGGTCGCGGAACCGGTCTGCGCCGCCTCGGCGATCTTATGGACGGGCCTGTAATGGTCGGAGCAGAAGTATTCGGTGATCTTGCCGATCGCGATGCCGGCGACAAGGCCGCAGACAACCGAGCCGAAGAGCCACAGCGGCTGGGCGAACACGGTCTGCGATTGCCAAATGCCGAAGAGGGCAAGAATGACGAGGATCTCGAGCCCCGCCGCGAGGTAGGTGCCGCGGTTGAGCGCCTTGTGGAGATCGGCGCCTTCCTTCGTGCGCACGGCGAAGAGGCCGATGATCGAGGTGATGATGCCGCAGGCGGCGATGATGCAGGGAACGACGATGGTCCACGTGAAGTCGCCGACGGTGAAATATCCGCCCAGCGAGCCGAACGTCACCGCGAGGATCGTCGGCGCCAGAATTGAGCCGGTGTAGGACTCGAAAAGGTCGGCGCCCATGCCCGCCACGTCGCCGACGTTGTCGCCGACGTTGTCGGCAATCGTCGCCGGATTGCGCGGGTCGTCCTCGGGGATGCCCGCCTCGACCTTGCCGACAAGGTCGGCGCCGACGTCAGCCGCCTTCGTGTAGATGCCGCCGCCGACACGGGCGAAGAGCGCGACGGCCGAGGCGCCGGTGGCGAAGCCCTCGACCATGCCGATGTTATCATGCATAAGGGCGACGTCCACGATGTTGACGCCGAAGACGAGGCCGATGAGCCAAAGCGAGAGGCCCATCAAGGCGAATGAGGCAACGCAGAGACCCATCGTGAGGCCCGATTTGAAGCTGATGTTCAAAGCCTTGGCTACGGATTCCTCCGCCGCATGCGCGGTGCGGGTGTTGGCGCGCGTCGCCACATGCATGCCGACGTAGCCGGCCGCCGCCGAGAGAATGCCGCCGGTGATGAAGGCAAGCGCGGTCACCCATGAGAGCGCGAAGCCCATGACGAGGGCCACGACGATCATGAAGATGATCAGCAGCTTGTATTCGCTCATCAAAAACGCCTTCGCGCCCTTCTGGATCTTGAGCGAAATGCTGTTCATGCGCTCTGAGCCCGGGTCTTGCCTGATGACCCATGAGCCCAGATAGGCTGCCACGCAGATGCCGATTGCTGCGCAAATCGGGGCGAGCCATGCGACTGCGGTAGTCACGGTTTCCTCCTTTGAACAACGTTTACCATATGACAAATGCAGCTTTCAAAATACGAGGCGAGCGCCGTCCCATTTCGAAAACTGCACATTTATAATTCTATCGTGATTAAAATAAAACACGTGATAAGTCAATCATTTTTTCGGCGCGAGAGGCGGAAAGCCCATTGAAAGACGTGCATAGCAACGCGATGGGAGCCGATGGGCCCTCCCGCGAACGAAACGACTCGGCTCATGGGCGGGGCTCGCTGAAGGAGCGTCTTTCCCACCATCCATGGATCCATTCGCTGATGGCCGTGCTTGCGATTCCTCTCGCCTTTCTCTTCATCGAGGTGCCCTACAACACCGACATCCTTCAAATGGAGCCCGAGCTCGTCGTTCTCAACATCGCCCTGATCGCCGTGCTCTTCCTCATCGTCTACACGCTGGGCCAGCGATCGCGCGCATCCATCATCGTCTTCCTCGCGATTTTCCTCATTATGGGATGTGCGAACTTCTTCGTCGAGCTGTTCAAAGGCCAGCCGGTGACGCCGCCCGATCTTCTCGCGCTCGGCACGGCGGCGGCAGTCGGCTCGGGCTACGAGCTCTTTTGGACGGGAGACATCGTATTCTGCCTTGCCGTCTTCATTCTCTATTGCATCGCCTTGTTCTTCACGCCGAAGGTGAAGATCACCAAGCGGGGCCTCATCGGCAACCTCCTCTGCTGCATCGTTGCAACATGCGCATTCGGCATCTGGTTCAACACCGCCAATCTGACGAAAGATCAGGGCCTCACCCTCGATTATTGGGATTTGAGCAATTCCTATAAAGGCTACGGGACGACATTCACCATGATCAACCTTGCCCAACTTGTTCGCGCTGAAGAGCCGAGCGGATATTCCATCGAAGCAGCGGATGAGATACTCCGTGCTTACGAAGACGACACGAACTCCGCCATACCCGAGAACCCCACGACGGTGATAGCGGTCATGAACGAGAGCTTTGCCGATTTAGCCCAATTCGAGGAACTCGCAGGATCGGAGGCCGAACTCGCCCTTTACCGCGAAATCGAAGCGGCCTCCCTCGATTTTGGAACCGCCTATGTCTCACACCTTGGGGCAGGCACTTGCGATTGCGAATTTGAGTTTCTCACGGGATCCTCGCTCGCTTTCTGCGGAAGTGCCGCCTACCCCTATGAGACGCTCGATCTCCACGGCGTGTCGAGTCTGGCCTCTTTCTTCAACGAGCTGGGATACGAGACAACGGTGATGCATCCCAACCTTGCTGAGAACTGGAACCGCAATATCGTCTATCCGGCCCTCGGATTCGAACACTACTACGATTGGTCGGCCTTCGACGATACGGCCCCTACCGTCCACACGCATATCTCCGATGCGACGACCTATGAGCTTATCCTCGATCTCCTTGAGCAGAACGAGAACCCGCAGTTTCTCTTCGATATCACCATGCAAAACCATGGCGGATACGGCAATGGAGACATTCCCGCCGAGTTTCAGGCGAGCCTGACGAACTACGATCGCGCGATCGATGAATACATCGATCTCAGCGAGCTTGAGGAATATCTTGGCTGCTTGAAGTCATCTGAGCAGGCGCTCTCTCACTTCGTGCAAGAGCTCAACGCCTTGGACCGCCCCATCCTCCTCTGCTTTTTCGGCGATCATCAACCGGAGTTCGGACGCAACTTCATGAATGCCTATCGCGCGAACACCGTCGAAGGGGAATTGCCGCTGGGAACCATTCTCAAGTCCTATAACACACCCTATCTCATCTGGGCAAACGACGCGTACTATGAGAGCACCGGCACTGATCGGGTTCCACCTGACGGAAAAGCCTCGTCGTTGAACTATCTCGGGGCAAAGCTTTTGAGCTTCGCCGACCTCCCACGGTCATGCTATTTCTCCTTCATCTCGTCCTCAGAGAAGATCGTGCCGGCATTCAACGTCAGCGGATTTATGACGCGCGATGGCGTATGGCATGAGATGAACGATTCCTTCACCGAGACCTTCGATGAGACCTTCACGCAAGAAGATGCCGCAGACGATCCGCTGCGCGTGGCAGAGGCGATGTTGCACGACTACGCCATCGTGCAGTACGACAACCTTTTCAACAAAGACCCCGATCGTTTCGGGTTCAACGCGCCAAGTTCTCGCGAACCCAATTGATGTTGCCCTGCACCGTTTCGATGAGCTCTTCCTTCGAGTCGAATTTCATCATGGGGCGCAGTCGCCGAACGAATTCGATCTCGATGGTCTCGCCATAGATAGTGCCCGAGAAGTCGATCAGATGGGCCTCGACGTTCGCCCGTGCCTCATCGGCAAAGGTCGGCGACGTGCCGACCGAGAGCGCGCAGGGATAGCGCTCGCCCTCCACGGTGGCATAGGCCGCGTAAACGCCCTCGCCGACGGCCAGCAGCAGGGGGTCGATCGAGAGGTTCGCCGTGCGAAATCCCATGTCCCTTCCCTCTGCGCGCCCATGAAGGACCTCGCCCTCGATGCGGTAGGGCGCGCAAAGGAGCGTCTCCGCGGCGGCGATGTCTCCTTTCTGGAGAAGGGCGCGGATGCGCGTCGATGTCACCGGCACGCCATCGAAGAGCTCGAGGCCGTATCCAAAGGCCGCCATGCCCCGCGATTCGCCCCAACGCACGAGCTCCTCCACCGTGCCTGCCGCCTGCGAGCCGAAGCGAAAATCAGCGCCGACGTGAATCGAAGATGGCACGACGTCGCAAAATGTCTGATCGAGAAACGCGGCGGGTGAGAGCGCGGCGAAATCTCTCGTGAACGGCAACGCAACCACCGCATCGACGTCGAGCGAGGCAAGCGCGCTGAGACGGCGCTCGTTCGTCATGAGCTTTTTCAGCTGATCGGGCGCGAACAGCTCATCGGGGTCGATGTCGAAGGTGACGACGACCGCGCGGCACTTCTCCGCGCGAGCCGCCTTGACCGCTTGCCCGATGATAAAGCGGTGCCCTCGATGAACGCCGTCGAAGACGCCGAAGGCGCAGCTCGCACGTTCAAACAGCCCCCGATCGAAGGATTCGTCAACCCGATATACGTGAGCCACGGCTTACCCCTATCTGAAACACCGTCACGGCCTCGAATACGTCTCGCCTTTCGTTATAGGCATAGAGCGCTCGAAGCTTATTGTCAACCAAAAGCGCAATTTTCTCACCGTTTATGGGCAGCTCCCCGCTTTTGCGGACATCGGGAACGCAGGTGGAGCCGATCGCGCCCGCATCTGGCTTCTTCGGTCGCATGAGCTGCACCATCCCCGCGCCGATGATCGCGCCGTTTTCCACCGAGCGGGCAAGCGAGCCCTCCGCAAAGGCATAGCGAACGCCTAAGAGAACGAGGGGATCAATGGCCGCCCGCTCGCGAACCTCCGATAGGGTCTCGAGGGTCACGCAATCCGAGAGCCAGAGGGAGCCCACGCTGAGGCGCCGCAACCCCCCGAGATGGGCATAGGTATGGCATGCTCTGCCGATGTCGCGGGCAAGCGATCGGATGTAGGTTCCCTTTGAGACGCTGAACTCGACGTCCCACGCCACGAACCTTTCGCTACTTGCGCCGGCAGGGTCCCCATCAGCGGCAACCGGTAAATCATCGCTCTCATCGTGAACGGCAATGAGATTGGCCTCATAGACGACGACCTCGCGATCTTCCAACGTGAACGCTTCGCCCTTCCGTGCCGCCTCATACGATTTGACGCCGTTTCGCTTGATAGCCGAATAGCGGGGCGGCGTTTGCCTTTGACGCCCCGTGAAACGAAGGAGCATGCGGCGCGCAAAGGAGGCGTCGTCAACGCAGGGCTCCACTCCCCCTTCGTTGACGATCTGCCCCTCGGCATCGTCGGTCGCCGTCTCCGTGCCGAACACGATGCGGGCGAGGTAGCTCTTCCGATCATCGCCTAAGTACGAGCAGAGCTTCGTCGCCGAGCCCACGCAGACGGGCAAGACCCCCGACGCCGCGGGATCGAGCGTGCCGGCATGGCCGACGCGCTTCTCGGAGAAGATGGAGCGGACGCGGTTGACGACGTCATGGGACGTCATGCCGATTGGCTTGTCGATGCCGAGGACAAATGAAAGCCCTGATTGCCCTCGTTTCAAGAGCGCTCTCCTGACATGTCGCCCGAAAAGAACCGGAGAAGCTCCTGCTCGATGAACTCGATGGCCTCGGGAAGGCCCTTCTTGATGGTGAATCCCGCTGCGGCGCGATGGCCGCCGCCGCCGAGCGCTCGCGCAAGAGCGGAGACGTCGGTGGCGTCTTTTGCGCGAAGGCTCCCCCGAACCTCGGATCCCCTGTCGCGCAGCACGCACGCCACACGGACACCGGCGATCGAGCGCACGACGTTCACAAGGTTCTCGGCGTCGGAGCGCTGGGCATGGCAATCTTGCATATCCTGCATCGAGACCCATGAGAGGCCGATGGTCCCGTCATCGAGCAGCCGCAGGTGCTCAATGGCCGCCCGTTCAAGGAGAAGCGAGGCGAGGCTGTTGTTCTGGTAGAGGTTTTTCGCGACTTCCGCCGGCTCGGCCCCCGTGTGCACCATCTCAGCCGCCGCCTCAAAGGCCCTCGCATCGGCGTTTTGATAGCGGAAGCTCCCCGTGTCGGTGATCAGCCCCGTCAGCGTGCAGGTCGCCGCCTCCGCCGACGGCTCAAGGGGAAGGAGCTTGATGAGATCCCAAACGAGGAGTGCGGTTGCCGCCGCATCGGGATCGGAGTAGTTCAGATCGCTCATTCCGCACGCGACGCCGTGATGGTCGAGCGTTATCGTGCGCTTCGCGCGTTGGCGCAGCTCATCGGCATCCCCGATGCGCTCGGGCACGCCCGCGTCGACCGCCATGAAAAGCTCAATGGCCCCCGGGAGAGCCCGCGCGGGAACAAACGCCTCTGCGCCGGGCAGAAAGCACAGCTCCCGGGGGAGAGGATCGTCGTGTGCCAAGACGACGGTCACGTCTTTCCCCAGCAGCCTCAGCATCTGGAAAAGCGCCAGCTGCGAGCCGAGGCAATCGCCGTCGGGATTCACGTGGCCGGCGATAACGATGTCCTGCGCCTTCAAGAGCTCATCGGCGAGTGCGGCAAGCGTCGTGTTCGTCGTGCTATCGATCACGGGAATCCTCACCTCCGCTCGACGCCGCACCCTTCGCGGGCACCGCTTGGCCAACGCCCGATTTCGCCGCCTCGTCGCCATTCGCCCCGTCGTCATCCGAGCGAGCCATTCTGCCCTCTTCGCGCTGGAGCGCCTTGGCGATGGCCTGCGCGGTATCGACGCTCGGATCGCGATGGAAGCGCAGCTCGGGGGTCACTTTCCAGCCGAGCTCCTGCGAAAGGAGGTGCCGGATACGGCCTTTCGCGCCGTCGAACGCACTTGCCACCTCCTCATAGCGAGAGGGTTCGCAGGTGTAATACACGTTGCAGATGCTCCGATCGACGCTCACCTCGCAATTGATGATCGTCACGAGCCGCAAGCGCGGATCGGCGATCTCGAAGAGGACGATGCGCGCAAGCGCCGCCTGCGCCTGCGCGTTGAACCGTCTGCTCGTGGAAGTCTGTTTCACGGCCTGGCCTCGTTTCAGAACCTCGAGGAACCCTATTCGGTTCGCTCGACCTCGCGCACCTGGTAGCTCTCGATGACGTCGCCCACCTTGATGTCTTGGTAGCCTTCGATGCCGATGCCGCATTCGTAGCCGAAGCGGACGCTCTTCACGTCCTCTTTGAAACGTCTGAGGCTCGCGATCTCTCCCTCGAAGACGACCGTGCCGTCGCGGACGATGCGCACCTTGTCATCGCGGCTGATCGTTCCCTCTTCGACGTAGCAGCCGGCGATCGTTCCGACGCGAGGCACCTTGAAGGTCTCACGCACCTCGGCCATGCCCGTGTCCTCTTCCACGATGTCAGGGGAAAGCAGGCCGACGCGGGCCGCGTTGATGTCCTCGATCGCCTGGTAGATGACGCGATAGAGCCTGATGTCGACGCGCTCCTTCTCCGCTTGCTGACGGCTCTTGCCGGTCGGGCGCACGTTGAAGCCGATGATGATGGCGTCGGACGCGGCAGCGAGCGTGACGTCGGTCTCGGTGATGCCGCCGACGGCCGAGTGCACGATGTTGATGCGCACCTCCGATTGATCCATCTTCTCGAAGGCATCGCGCAGCGCTTCGATCGAGCCCTGCACGTCGGCCTTCACGATGAGGTTCAAGTCGGTCTGCTTGCCTTCCTCGATTCGGCTGAAGAGGTCGGAGAGGCTCATATGGGCACGGCTCTTCTGCTCGGCGAGACGTGCACGCAGCGCGCGCTCTTCGGCCAGCTTGCGCGCGTCGCGCTCGTCGGCGAATACGCGAAACTCGTCGCCGGCGGTCGGCACGGAGTTCAATCCGAGGATTTCCACCGGATCGGCGGGAAGCGCCGCTTCCACATGCTCGCCCCGCGGATCGATGAGCGCCCTCACGCGCCCATAGGCCGTGCCGGCCACCACATAGTCGCCCGGGTGGAGCGTCCCGCGCTGCACGAGCACGGTCGCAACCGGACCGCGCCCCTTATCGAGATTCGCCTCGATGACGAATCCCGTCGCATAGGCATCGGGATTGGCCTTCAGCTCGAGCACATCGGCCTGAAGAAGGATGGTCTCGAGCAAATCGTCGATGTGAAGGCCCCTTTTCGCCGACACGTCGACGAACATGTTCGATCCGCCCCACTCCTCGGGAATGACCTCGTATTCCGTGAGCTCTTGGCGGACGCGCGAAGGGTCGGCGCCGTCTTTGTCGATTTTGTTCACGGCGACCACGATCGGCACTCCCGCCGCCTTCGCATGGTTGATCGCCTCGATGGTCTGCGGCATGACGCCGTCGTCAGCCGCGACGACCAGCACGATGACGTCGGTCACCTGGGCGCCACGGGCACGCATCGCGGTGAATGCCTCATGGCCGGGCGTATCGATGAACGTGATCTGCCTGCCGTCGATATTGACGACCGAGGCGCCGATGTGCTGCGTGATGCCGCCGGCCTCGCTCGCGACGACGCCCGTATGGCGAATGGCGTCGAGAAGCGAGGTCTTGCCGTGGTCGACATGGCCCATGACCGTCACGACCGGCGGGCGGGGCTTCAAGTCTTCCTCGGTGTCGTTGTAGACGACGGCGTATTCTTCCTCGGGGGAGACGACGCGCACGCGCCGCCCCATGTCCTCGGCGATGAGCGTGATCAGCTCGTCGCTCATCGATTGCGTGAGCGTCAGCTGCTGGCCGAGGAGGAAGAGGCGTTTGATAACGTCGTTGGGAGCGACGTTGAGATCCTCCGCGAATTTCGCCACCGTGGCGCCCTGGGGGATCTCCACAACCGAATCATCGAGCACAAGCGACGGATCGAGCCCTCGCTCGATGGCGATCAGCTCGGCCCGCTCGCGCGCCGCGGCCTCTCGCCTCTCCTTACGCTTCTTTCGCCTTCCCTCGCCTTCTTGCGGCGCAGCCGCGGCCACCGCCGCTCGGGCCTCCGCCAAAACGCGATCGCGCTGCAGCTTCTCTGCCTGCACCGCCATCTGTGCGTAGCGATCTTCGTTTCGCTCATCGTATCCGCCATCGCGTCCGCCCGACGAACGGCGCCCTCGTTTTCCGGCACCGCCCCGTTGGCCACGACGGCCTTCCGCATCCTCGTTCACGTTCTCGCCATGACGGCGCGAACCACGCGAACCGCCTTTCGGGCCCGCAGAGAGCTCTGGCGCGCCTGCCGCGACGCGTTGAGCCGGAGCGGCCTTCGCCTGCGGCTCTCCGCCCGCCTGATCGGCGCTCGGTTGGGGGCGCTTCGCTTTCCCGCCTTGGCGCGCGGCCTTCGCATCCGCTTCGTTCTCCCGACCGGCCCGCGCCTCTGCCTGCCGTTTTGCTCCGTCAGCCTGCGGCGCGCGCTTCCCCTCGCCTTGCGCGGCACGCTTCGGCGCCGGCTTCGGTGCGGCCTTCTCGGAGGCGATGCGCTGCTGCTCGCTCTCTATCTGCGAAAGAAGCGTGTCGAATGACGATTTGCGACTCGGAGCCGGAACGGTGCGCGCGGTCTTTCCTGCTGCTGCCGTGGCATCTGAGGACTTTGACGCGTTGCCCTTTCGGTTGCTGCGCTGCCTGAGGGCCTCCTCGACCGCCTGCTTCTTCGCAACCTGCTTGGCGATTTCGCGGGCGCGCTTCAAAGCGGCGGCTTCCGCGGCGGCCTTGGCAACGCGCTCCTTCTCACTCTCTATCTGGGAGGCCAGCGCTTCAAAGCCCGAAGACATCTTCGGCGCAATGCGGCGCTTCGGTTCGGGCTCTGCCTTCTCCTTGCTCGCCTCTTGCTCGGCCGGTGCCTCGGGGGCGCCCGTGCGCGCGGCACGCGCGGCCTCACGTTCCGCGAGCTCATGTTCGACCGCAGCGCGTCGGGCTGCCTCTTCGTCGGCCTTCCGCTTCGCCTCTTCGGCCTGCTCTTTCTCGAGCTCGGCGGCCTCCTCGGCAGCGAGCTGCCCGGCCCGTTGCTTGATCTCGGGCTCGAGGTTTTTGCGAATCTTGTCGACATAGGCGTCAGCAAGGACGCTTGCGTGCGATTTCGCCGGTATCTTCATCTCATGGAGCCGATCGAGCAGCTCTTTGCTCGACATGTCGAACTCCTTCGCCAACTCAAAGACACGCATACTTGCCATAGAAATCTCCCACTCTATTCCGCCATCGAGACCGCACGTGCGATCTCGCTACCGAGAATACCAACTTCATCCTGAGTAACCGCTCCACGTAAGGCCCGTTCGAGCTTCTTGTCCTTTTGCGCCTTCTCCAAACAGGCGAGGCTGCAGACATAGGCGCCGCGACCGGCCCTGCGCCCCGTCGGGTCGAAAAGGACCCCCTCCTCAGAGCGCACGATGCGGAAAAGCTCGGTCTTCCGGGCCTTCTTTCCGCAGCCAACGCAGCTGCGCACATGCTTATGCGGAGCGCGATTTTCCATTAGCGGCCCGCTTCGTCCTCCATGGCGGCGTGGACGCCGCAATAGCGGCTGTGCTCGCGCGCATGGTTGCGGCAGCGCACGCCGTCTTCGCCGACATAGGCGCAGAGCGCATCGGCTTCCTCGGGCTCATCCTCGTCGATGAGGACATTTTCATCGTCATAGGAGCCGCCTGCGAAGCTCGCGCTCTTGATGTCGATGTGCCAACCGGTCAGACGGGCAGCCAGACGGGCGTTTTGCCCCTCTTTGCCGATGGCGAGCGACAGCTGGCCATCGGGGACGATGACCGTCGCGTAGTTGTTCGACTGATCGATGCTCACGTGGGTCACCTTCGCCGGAGAAAGGGCGTTCGCCACATAGACCGCCGGATCGTCGCTGTATTGGATTACGTCGACGCGCTCGTTTCGCAGCTCTTCGACGACCATGCGGACACGGCTGCCCTTCGGCCCCACGCATGCTCCGACCGGATCGAGATTCGGCTCACGCGAGAACACCGCGACCTTCGAGCGTGCGCCGGGCTCGCGGGCGATCGATTTGATCTCAACGGTGCCGTCGTAGATCTCGGGAACTTCGATTTCGAAGAGGCGGCGGATCAAGTCGGGATGGGTGCGCGAGACGACGATGGCAGGGCGCGCCTGCTCTCCCCTCACGCGCGCAACATCGTTTCCCGGAGCGCGGACGTCGATGATGAGCACCTTCAACCGTTGGTTGTGATGGTAGTGCTCGTTGGCGGGGCGCTCGTTGCTCTCATTCGGGTTGCGCTTCAGGTCGTAGTGCGGCAGCTCCGCTTCCACGCCATCGCGGATCTTGATGATCGTGAATTCCGGCGTGCCCTGCAAGACGGTGCCCGTCACGAGATCTCCCACGCGATCGGAGAACTCCTCATAGATGGACTGCCTTCCCGCTTCCCGTACGAGGGAGGCGATCACGCTCTTCGCGTTTTGGGCCGCGATGCGGCTCGTATCCTCCGGTGTGACATCGCGCTCGGTGAAGGAAGCGTACTCCCCCGTCTCGGGATCGGGCTCTCCTTCCGGAACGAGCTCATAGACATAGATATGCCCCGATTGGCGATCGATCGTCACTCGTGCATCGTATTCGAGATGGAGAATTTGCTGGTAGCTCTTTGCCAGCGATGCCTCAAGCCGCTCAATCAAATAGAACTCATCGATCTTGCGCTCATGGGCAAGCGTCTGCAATGCCTCTATCAACTCTGATGTCGCCACGACTCCCTGCTTCCTTTCTCGTCCTAAGAGTTAAAGTCTATCTCTCCCTTTAAATGGGCCTTTTTCATATCGCTATAGGGCAGCTCCATGTCCTCGCCGTCGACGGCCAGCACAACTCGCTCATCGTCGGCGGAAACGATCGTGCCGGTGAAGCGCGCCCGTCCCCCGATCGGCTCGACCATCGCGATCTGCGCGGTCTTTCCCGCAAAGCGCGAGAAGTGCTCGGGCGTGCGGAGCGGCCGGTCGATGCCGGGGGACGACACCTCGAGCATGTAGGCGCCCGGAAACGGATCGATGCGCTCCATCACCTCGTTGATCCATGTCTGCGCGCGCGTCAGCTCATCGAAGCTCACACCGCCCTCCGTGTCAAGGTAGACACGTATGGTGGGGTTGCGCCTTGAGCCGACGATCTCGACAAGCACGACCTCCACCTCCTGATCGGGCGCGGCCTCCTCCAAGGCGCGAAGGATCTTTGTTTCCGTCGCCGTGAGCAAAAGCCCTCCTTTGCAAATCTCGTTTGCGTCCTTACAAAAAAGAAAGCGGGGCAAGCCCACTTTCTTCATAATCGGAAAGTATTGGCGGCGCTCTCGCGCCGAACGTAGGTATTATGCCACAAAGATCGGCCCTTTGCTAGAGCCATGCGGCATTGGATACGCCTAGCGATGCGCCTTCTCAAACTCCTCCATAAAAGCCACAAGGGCCTCAACGCCCTCGCGTGGCATCGCGTTGTAAATTGAGGCACGCATACCGCCAACGCTGCGATGGCCTTTGATCGAAACGATGTCATGGCCCTTCGCCTCTTTCACGAAGAGGGCGTCGAGCTCGTCGCTTCCCGTGACAAACGGCACGTTCATGAGCGATCGGTCCTCCTTGCGCGCCGTCGCGCGGAAAAGCTCCGATTGGTCGAGGAAATCGTAGAGCAGATTCGCCTTTTCGATATTGCGCTTCTGCATCGCGGCGAGTCCGCCGATGCCCTTCAGCCATTTGAACACGAGCCCGCAGATGTAGATGCCGTAGCAGGGCGGAGTGTTCGAAAGGCTCTTCGCCTCCACCTGCGTCGCATAGCGCATGATCGTCGGCGTGAAAGGCAGGGGATCATCATGGACGAGGTCGTCGCGGACGATAACGATCACCACGCCCGCCGGACCGATGTTCTTCTGAACGCCGCCGAAGATGAGCCCATAGCGCGAAACGTCCATCGGCTCCGAGAGGAACATCGACGAGACGTCGGCGACGAGGGGCACGTCTCCCGTTTCGGGGAGCTTATGGTAGGTCGTGCCGTAGATGGTCTCATTCTGGCAGATGTAGACATAGTCGGCATCTTCGTTGAAGGTGAGCGCATCCACGTCGGGAATATAGGAGAAGTTGCCGTCCTCCGAGCTCGCGACGCAGTTCGCCTCGCCATAGAGCTTCGCTTCCTTGAACGCCTTCTTCGACCATGAGCCGCTGACGATGTAGTCCGCCTTCTTCTTGCGCATGAGATTCATCGGAATGGCCGCGAACTGCTGCGTCGCTCCGCCTTGGAGGAAGAGAACCTGATAGTTCTCGGGGATGGAGAGAAGGTCACGGAGATCCTGCTCTGCCGTTTCGATGATCTCCTTGAACTCGGCGGAACGATGGCTCATCTCCATTACCGACATCCCGCTGCCCTTATAGTCGAGCATATCGGCCTGCGCTTCGCGCAAGACCTCCTCGGGAAGCATGGCCGGACCAGCAGAAAAGTTAAACACACGTTTCATGGGAACTCCTCTTCGTCATTCACGTCGTCTCCCTTTTACCATAGATGCACGCAAGGCGAGAAAGCAAACTTTCGTGCGGTAGCAAACCGACGGAGAAGTTTCCCCAAGAAGTTCGTCCGACATGGCCTGGCTCTTGCGCGGCGAGCCGCCCGCCATGATCAGAGCGACATGGTGGCGACGAGGTAATCGAGGTTCCAAACGCCCGAGTTGTAGGGCGTGAAGATGATTCCCAAGCACACGAGGGTGGTGATGAGCACACATGCTTTCACCAAGCGGACGAGCGGCCGTTCAAGGGCGCCAGAATCGCTGAGGCCCGCGCCGCGCTTATCCCAGTAGAGCACCGCGACGGCTCCGACGAGGGCCGCCACGAAGCCGAAGTCCATCTGATAGCGCGCCAACAAGCCGGCGGCTATGCCGTCGAAGAGCGCGACGATGACGACGAAGAGCATCGCAACGAGGGAGAAGAGCTTGAGCTTTCGGGCGTCAGACCAGATGAGGCTTATGGCAAAGAGCACGAGCGGGCAAATCATGAGGAGGCCGCCGAACATGTCCTCACGCACGAGCCATCCCGCCCACGACACGTCGAAGGGCGTCGCATGGACATAGGGGAAGGTGAGATCGATGGCGGGCGGTTGGAGGAAATAGTAGAAGAGATAGAGCGCCGCCGCCTCAAGGGAAAACGGACGGTGCGTCATGTCGTTGCCGGTCAGGTTATAGGCGGAGCCGAAATCGAAGGGCGAGCCAAAACGCGCGGCGTTATACCAGCCGAGCAGCGCGAATGCGACGGCAAAAAGCGCAAGCGCCCCCACAAGAACGCCGATCTTCCTTCCTCTCGAGGGCTGCCGTTTGAGGACTTTGAACCCGAGGGGGACGAGAAGGACGCAAAAGGCAAGTATCTGCGGACGCGCCGCGGCGATGCAGGCGAGCAGCACCGATCCACCGATGATGAAGAGCGGGCGCCTCAAGGCAACGAGATAGCATGCCGCCCCCCAGACAAGGCAGGCAAGCGCCATGATGACGGGAAGCGTGTAGAGGATCGGCTGACGCGAGCAGTAGATGATAAGCGAGGAGAAGTCGAGCGCGACGATGAGAAGCATCACCATGAGAAGCGAGGTCTGTGGGAAGAACTCCTTCACCAGCCGGCAGAAGAAGAAGCTCACTCCGATGAGGAAGACGACGATCATGATCATCGCGGCCACAGGCGTCGGGAAATCCGCTCCCGTCAGCAGATAGAACGGCAGATGGAAGACTAGCGCCGGCAAAACGCCGAAATAGACGTAGTATTTCCCCTCATAGTAGGCCAGATCCCAGACCGATCTCAGGTGCTGGCTCAGGCGCGCCCCATAATCGTAGGGGTTGGAAAGATGGCCGAGCTCGGTCGGCGGATCGTAGAGAAGCGACACCTGCCCATGGGCGAGCGCCCGCGCGAGGTCGGCATATTCCGCCTGCGTTCGGTCGGGGTGGATATAGGAAAGGCCCTGCCAGCCAAACGAGAAGGTGCGCGTGTAGTTCGTCTGGACAAAGCAAGCAACGAGGAATATCGCGATCATGACGCCGGTCACGATGACGATCGCGCGGGTGGCCCCAGGCGAGCCGAGGCGAACCGACGCGAGCCGAGAGCGCGGATTGAAGATGCTCACGAACGCAAGCACCGAGAACAACAGCACGACGCGCAGCCAGCAGAAGGTGAAGGGTATCGGCGTGTCGACATCCACCTGATAGACGGTGAGCACCGGCGGGATCTCGGGATTGCGCGAATACGCCTCCGAGGCGATGAGCTCGAAGGTGATCTCGTGCACCTTCCCATAGGCATGCAGCTGGAAGATGTGGCCCTGCGCAGGGTTCGGCGTCACGGTGAACTCAAACGGCGCGCCCTCGACCTGGTTGCCCTCATCGAACAGGCGAATGGCGAAGGTGGCCGTCGCCGACGTTCGGATGCTGAGCGTCGAGACGTCGCGCGGCTCATCGAAGGTCACGGTGAAAGACGGGACCGCATTGCGAAACGCCTGCTCGGCGCTTTCGGTGGCGTCGGAAAAGACGTCGAGCGCATCGCCTTCGCTCTCCTCCTCCACCGCCGGCGCACCGAAGGAGTCCGCATAGGAGATCTCGCCGGCGTTCTCGCCCACGACCATATGCGTCGTGCCGGCGACTATCTCGGGCGTAAGCGACCTTGTTGTCCAATAGGGAAGATTGAAAAGGGTGAGCTCGAGCACAACGACAAGGAGCGCGAATGCAAGCAGTCGCGCTCCTTGGTGCTTAAACGTCTCTCTCAGCTGAGGCAATGCGTTTTCGTGCGTCGATGGAGCCTACACACGGATCTTACGCGTGGATCCACGAGAACATCGAGCGGATGCGCGCGCCCGTTTCCTCGATGAGGCTCTCGTCATGCTCCTTGCGCTGCTCGTACAGCCATTTGTGGTCGTTGTTGCAGTCGTCCATGAACTCTTTGGCGAAGCTGCCGTCCTGGATGCGGCTGAGCAGATGCTTCATCGCCTCCTTGGAAGGATCGCTGATGACCTGCGGGCCTGCGTAGTAGTCGCCGTATTCGGCGGTGTTCGAGATCGACCAACGCATCTTCTTCATGCCGCCCTCATACATGAGGTCGACGATCATCTTCAGCTCATGGAAGCACTCGAAATACGCCATCTCGGGCGGATAGCCCGCCTCGACAAGGGTATCGAACCCGGCCTGCACCAGCGCGGTCACGCCGCCGCAGAGCACCGCCTGCTCGCCGAACAGGTCGGTCTCGGTCTCGTTCTTAAACGTGGTCTCGATGACGCCGGCACGCGCTCCGCCGATGCCCCAAGCATAGGAAAGAGCAAGTTCCTTGGCGTTGCCGCTTGCATCCTGCTGCACGCAGATGAGGTCGGGCACGCCCGAACCCTCGGTGAATTGGCGACGCACGATGTGGCCGGGGCCCTTCGGCGCGATCATGATGACATCGACGTTCTCGGGCGGTGTGATATAGCCGAAGTGAATGTTGAAACCATGGGCGAAGGCAAGGGCGTCGCCCTCCTTCAGATGCGAGGCGATCTGCTCCTCATAGACCTTCGCCTGCACCTCGTCGGGAAGGAGGATCATGATGAGATCAGCCTCTTCCGCCGCCTCGGGCACCGTCATGACCTTGAGCCCCGCCTCTTCGGCATCTGCCCAAGACGAAGAGCCCTCGCGAAGCCCTACCCGCACGTCGCAGCCCGAGTCTTTGAGGTTGAGCGCATGGGCGTGCCCCTGGGAACCGTAGCCCATGATGGCGATCTTGCGTCCTTGGATAAGCTCGGGGTTGGCATCCTGCTCGTGGTAAATCGTTACTGCCATAGTTTGCATTCCTTTCACTTGCAACGTTCGACGTTATTGTATATCAACCTTGACCGGTCATTCCTTCGCATTGCGCGACATCGCGATTTTGCCGGTGCGGACGATCTCCTTGATTCCGTAGGCGCGGAAAAGATCCTCGAGGCCCTTGAGCTTCGCCTCGTCCCCCGTCGCCTCGATCGTCAGCGAGTTCTTCCCCACATCGACGATCTTCGCGCGGAAGATGTTGGAGACCTCCACCACCTCGCCGCGGCGCTCGGGCGAGGCCGCCACCTTGAAGAGCACGAGCTCGCGTTCGATCGCGTTGTCGTTCGTGAGATCGGAGATCTTGTAGACGCTGATGAGCTTGTGGAGCTGCTTCGTGATCTGCTCGTAGGCCACCTCGTCGGCATTGACGATGGCGGTCACACGGGATTTGGTGGCGTCTTCGGTCGGGCCGACGGCGAGGCTCTCGATGTTGAAGCCGCGCCGCGAGATGAGGCCCGTCACGCGCGAGAGGACGCCAGGCTTGTTCTCAACGAGTGCAGAGAGAATATGCTTCATTGTTCCTCCCCTCCTTCCTGCGTATGCGACGGCTCTTGCGGGGTCGCCTTCGCCAGATGCTGGCCGATGCGCGTGCCCGTGTCGGCGGGGTCGCTCTGCCAACGTCCGCCGAATTGCTCGTCGATCTGCGCGCACGGCGATGGCGCATCCTTCGGCGCTGCGTCGGCGGCCGGCTGATGCGCAGGCACCGCATCGGGCATGCCCGTCCGAACCGCCCCGACCGCGATGTCGATGGCGCCCATGACGTCGTTTAAGGCCGAGCCCGGGGCGACCATGGGATAGACGTTCTGCTCGCGCGATATGGCAATGTCGAGCAGATACGGCCCCTCGCTTGCAAGCATGCGCTCAAGCGCGCCGACGAGCTCTTCGGGTTTCTCGATCCGCTCGCCCTCCCATTCGTAGGCGGCGGCGAGCTTGACGAAATCGGGAATGGGATCGAGCAGCGTCTGCGAGTAGCGCTCGTTGTAGAAGAGCTTCTGCCATTGATGCACCATGCCCAAGCTGCGGTTGTCGAGTATGAGCACTTTGACGCCTATTTTGTTGATGGCGGCCGTCGCCATCTCCTGGCTGTTCATCTGGAAGGATCCATCGCCGGCGATGCACACCACCTGGGCCTCGGGCCGCCCGACCTTCGCCCCGATGGCCGCCGGAAAGCCATATCCCATGGTTCCCAAGCCGCCGCTCGTGAGGAACGTCCGCGGACGTTCACGGTCGATGAACTGCGCTGCCCACATCTGATGCTGGCCGACCTCGGTCACGACGATCGACTGCGCGGGATCAAGGCGCGCGGAAAGCTCCGCCATCACCCGCTCCGGCACGATCTCGTCGGGGTCGTCCCCCACCGCCGGATGGTAGAACGGGTAGCGCTCGCGCCAGCCGTTGAGCTTCGCGACCCATTCCTGCGTTTGCACGGGCGCCTCCTCATTGGCGATCTGCGCCGCAATGAGCGCGAAGATGCCCTTCAGATCGCCGACGATCGGGATCTGTGCTTCGCGGACCTTGCCGATCTCCGCAGGGTCGATGTCGATATGGATGACCTCGGCATGGGGCGCGAACCGAGAGAGCTGCCCCGTCACCCGATCGGAGAAACGCGCGCCGGCGGCGATCACGAGATCGCTTTCCGTCATCGCGAGGTTCGCGTATTTCGATCCGTGCATCCCCACGGGGCCGAAGTTGAGCGGATGGCTCGCAGGGATGGCGCCCTTGCCCATGAGCGTCGTGACGATGGGGATCTGTAGGCGCTCGGCGACGCGCAGCACCTCGTCGGTGGCACCCGATGAGATCACGCCGCCGCCCACATAGAGCACCGGACGCTTCGCCTCCTCCATGCGTGAGGCCGCCTGCCTGATCTGCTTGATGTTGCCCTTATACGTCGGCTTGTAGGAGGCGAGGTTCACCTTGTCCGGATAATGGAAGATCACCCGCTCGCTGTTGAGGTCCGAGGGGATGTCGATGAGCACAGGCCCCGGACGTCCCGTCGAGGCGATATGGAACGCCTCGCGAAACGTGCTTGCCATCTCGTCCACCGATTGAAGCAGATAGCTGTGCTTCACCACCGGCATCGTGATGCCCACGATGTCGGATTCTTGGAAGGAGTCCGTGCCGATGACCGCGCGCGGCACCTGCCCCGTGATGACGACGAGCGGGATGCTGTCCATGTACGCGGTGGCGATGCCGGTCACCGTGTTGGTGGCGCCCGGGCCGCTCGTCACGATGACGACGCCCACCTTGCCCGTCGCACGCGCATAGCCGTCGGCCTCATGCACCGCCGCCTGCTCATGGCGGGCGAGGATATGGTTGATCTGGGTGGAATCGTAGAGCGCGTCGTATATCTTGATCGCCTGACCGCCAGGATAGCCGAAGACGTCGGTGACGCCCTCGGCCTCAAGCGAGGCGACGACGACCTCGGCGCCCGTGAGCTCCTTTCCCTGCTTGGGATTCTTCGAGCCGAGCCCCCGGGGAGCGCCGACCGTCTGTGCCGTGCGTACGCCGCGCTCGTCAAGCTGCCCGTTGTTCATCTCTTCGTTCATGCGATATAAGCCCCCTTATCGGCCGATGAGACCATCGATGCGTATTTCGCGAGCACACCGTGGTTGTGCTTCGGCGCCGGCGGCTGCCAGGCAGCTTTGCGGCGCGCAAGCTCTTCGTCGCTTATCTCAAGCGACAAAACGCCGTTTTCGATGTCGACAAGAATCATGTCGCCCTCTTCGATGAGCGCGATCGGGCCGCCTGCCGCCGCCTCCGGGCTCACATGACCGATGGCGGGGCCTTTCGTGGCACCGGAGAAGCGTCCGTCGGTGATGAGCGCGACGGAATCGGAGAGCCCCATCCCCACGATCGCTGCCGTCGGCGTGAGCATCTCGCGCATGCCGGGGCCGCCCTTCGGGCCCTCATAGCGGATGACCACCACATCGCCCTTGCGGATCTTGCCGCCGTTGATCGCCTCGCAGGCTTCCTCCTCGCTCTCGAAGACCCGCGCCGGCCCTTTATGGGTGAGCATCGTGGGGTCGACGGCGCTCTTCTTCACGATGGAGCCGTCCGGCGCGATGTTGCCGTAGAGCACCTTGAGAGCCCCCACCGGCGAAAACGGATTGTCCTTCGTGCGGACGACCTCGCCGTCGGCACCAGCGCAGTGCTCGCGCAGATAGGAAAGATATTCCTCCATCGTACCCATGACGGTCATCGCGCTGCGGTCCATCAGGCCGAGCTTGTCGAGCTCGCCCAAGACCACGGGCACGCCGCCGACCTCGTAGAGGTCGGAAAGAGGACGCGGACCGGAGGGCTGGATCTTCACGAGGTGGGGCGTCCGTGCACTCGCCTGCTCCCAATCGTCCATCGTGATCGGATGGCCGGCGCCGCGCGCGATCGCCGTGAGATGGAGCACCGTGTTCGTGGAGCCGCCGAAGGCCATATCGCACTCCATCGCGTTGTGGATGGCCGCCTCGGTGACGATGTCGCCGATCTTGATGTCTTTCTCAAGCAGCTCCATCACCTTCATGCCCGCCTCCTTGGCGAGGCGGATGCGCTCGGAATACACCGCGGGGATCGTGCCGTTTCCGGGAAGCGCGATGCCGAGCGCCTCGCAGAGGCAGTTCATCGAGTTTGCCGTGAAGAGCCCCGAGCAGCTGCCACACGTCGGGCAGGCGGTGTTTTCATAGTAGGTGAGGTCCTCCTCGCTCATCGTGCCGGCAACCACCTCGCCCGCGCCGATGAAAAGCGTGTTGAGATCGGTCGTCGGGCCGCAGCCGCCGCGCTGATGACCCGCGAGCATCGGGCCACCGGAGACGAAGACCGTCGGGATGTTCACACGCAGCGCGCCGAGGATCATGCCCGGCACGATCTTGTCGCAGTTGGGAATGCAGACGAGCGCGTCGAAGGCATGGCCCTGCACGGCGCATTCCAACGAGTCGGCGATGACCTCGCGCGACACGAGCGAGTAGTGCATGCCGTCGTGGTTCATCGCGATGCCGTCGCAGATGCCGATCGTGGAGATCTCGAACGGCACACCGCCCGCCATGTAGATGCCGGCCTTCACGGCCTCGCCGATCTTATCGAGGTTGCGGTGGCCGGGGATGATGTCGTTGGCGGAATTGAAGACGGCGACGAGCGGGCGCTTCATCTCCTCATCGGTGATGCCGTCGGCCTTGAGAAGGCTGCGGTGCGGCGCGCGCGCCACGCCCTGGGTTATCTGGGCGCTTCGTAGCTCAGACATAAAAAACTCCTCTCGATCCATCATAGTGCGCTGACATCGAAAGGAGGCCGCGGAGCCTTGCCCCGCATCGACTGGTAACGGAAGTCGCCGGTCTCAGCTACTGGCCCTCCCGTGTGCGCGAAGATCGTTCACGGCACGCAAGGACGTTCATCGAAACTGCTCGGAGGCGGCTTTCGGAACACCCACCATCGGCTTGCAGCAACCGCCGACTCTCTTTGAGATGGGCTAGCCCCTACTTTTCCTCGTCAACGCATTACGTTATATGGTTGTCGGCAACAGTATAGGGTCTTCTCTTTTTTTGACAAGCCAAAACATCGGGCAAAACGAAAACGCTATGATTCGGGGCGGCGTCAGCGTCTTACGCGATGCCCTTGATGCCGACGATGATCCCACGCATCAGCCGGTCGAAATCCGTGGCCTTCCACTCCCCCACATCGCGCACTTCGTCGTCATCGGGATTTGCCCCCTCGATGCCGCAGGCCATGTTCGTGCAGAGCGAGATCCCGAGCACCCTCATGCCCACATGACGGGCCGCGATCACTTCTTCGACGACCGACATGGCAACGGTATCGGCGCCAAGCGTGCGAAACGCCCTGATCTCGGCCGGCGTTTCGAAGCTCGGGCCTAAAAGCCCGAGATAGGTGCCCTCGTGGGCCGCGATGCCGAGACGGCGCGCCGCATCGAGGGCAAGGGCGCGAAGACGTGGATCGTACGCCTCGTAAAGCGAGATGAAACGCGGCGCGAACGCGTTCGCATCCTGCCCGACGAGCGGGTTTCTTCCCGTGAGGTTGATATGATCGGCCATCACGCAGAAATCGCCGACATGATAGGCTTCGTTGATGGCGCCGGCGGCGTTCGTCGTGATGAGCGTCTCGGTGCCTAAGCGCCGCATGAGCCAGATGGGAAACGCCACCTCTTGGGACGTGTAGCCCTCATAGCCGTGGAGGCGCCCCTGCATGGCGATCACGCGCATGCCCTCGACCTCACCGGCGACGAAGCGCCCCACATGGCCTGCCGCCGTGCTCTTCCGCATGAAGGGAACGTCGGCAAACGGGACCGTGATTGCATCTTCGATCTGCTCAGCGAACCCGCCGAGCCCCGAACCGAGCACCACGCCTATTTGCGGCTTGCTACCGTCGATCGCCTTATCGAGTTTATGGGCCGCCTCATCAAGCATCTCATCGAGGCTTTTCCTCGGCCCCGCGTCATGAATATCCATATGCTCACTTTCTCCCATCATCACCGTCAGCTCTTATCACGTTTCGCCTTTCCAGGCGAGAAGAACACGATCACGCCCCGCAAGATCGCTGACAAGGCGCGTTTCCTGAAAGCCCGCCTCCCTTGCGAGCCCTTCCGCTTTCCTCACCGACCCCTCATAGAGCTCGACCGCGAAAAGCCCGCCGGAGGCAAGCGCGCGATGCGCCCACGGCAAAAGAGCGCGGAAGACGTCGAGTCCGTCCGCGCCGCCATCAAGGGCGAGCAGGGGCTCATGCCCGATAACCTCCGAAGGCAGAGTTCTGAGAACCTCCGTCGGAATATAGGGAGGATTTGAAACGACCGCCTCATATACCTTGCACGATTCCTCACCGAGCGGCTCGCCGAGATTTCCTTCGTAAACGAAAACGCGATCGGCGATCCCGAGCCTTAAGGCATTATTGCGTGTCGTCTCGACGGCAATCGGCGAAATGTCAGTTGCATCAATGGTGATGCGCGCATCCTCAAAGGCGAGAGAGCAGGCGATCGCGCCGCTCCCGCAGCCGATGTCGGCGATGCGAAAGCGCGGCCTCTCCTGCTGCGAGAGCCACGTGAGGACCTCGCCCACCAAGATCTCCGTCTCGGGGCGCGGTATGAGGACGCCGGAAGCGACGTCGAGCTCGATGAGGCGAAGCGGCGCCTTCCCCGTGATATATTGCAGAGGCTCTCCCGCAATTCGGCGCTCCACAAGGCAGTCCAACGCTTTGCGCTGGGCGGAACTGAGCAGGTCGTCGCCATAGAGCAGCAGCTCGGCCTTTTCCCGTCCAAGAACATGGGCAACCAGCACGTGGGCATTCGCCTCAGCAGAAACGACGCCGGCATCTTTCAGGGCACGCGTCGTGCGGGAAAGCGCCTCTCTCATCCGCAGAGGATCGCCGAGTTGCCGCTTCTCATCCATGCCGCATCATCCTTGAAACCTGCCGGAGAGCATCTGCCCTTGCAAAGACCGCCTGTGACCGAAAGCGCACCTTGGCGATAACGTCGCCGCACCCAGCTTCATTCATCAAACAGCGGCCTCGAGCTTGCGCGCGCGATCCGCCGCCTGCAGCGCAACCATGAGCTCATCGAGCCCCGCGCCGCCGGCCCCCAGAAGAACCCCGTTATAGGTGCCGTTGTAGCCGATGCGGTGGTCGGTCACCCGATCCTGCGGGCCGTTGTAGGTGCGGATCTTCTCGGCGCGATCCCCCGTGCCGATTTGCGCAAGACGTTCCGCGCCCTCGGCTGCCTGCTGCTCCGCGAGCATCTTCTCATAGAGGCGCGCACGCAAGACGCTCATCGCGGCGATCTTGTTCTGCAGCTGCGATTTCTGGTCCTGCGATTGCACGACGAGCCCCGTGGGAAGGTGCGTGATGCGGACGGCGGAGTCGGTCGTGTTGACGCATTGGCCGCCGGGGCCGCCTGCACGATAGACGTCGATGCGCAGGTCACCCTCGTTGATCTCGACGTCGATCTCATCGGCCTCAGGCAACACCGCCACCGTCGCCGTCGAGGTGTGGATGCGCCCTTGGCTCTCCGTCTTCGGCACGCGTTGAACGCGATGGACGCCGCTCTCGAACTTCATGAGCGAATACACATGATCGCCCTTCACCTTGAACTGGATCTCCTTATAGCCGCCCGCCTCGGAGGGCGAAACGTCGAGCGTCTCCGTCTTCCAACCATGCTCCTGTGCGAAGCGCGTGTACATCTTATAGAGGTCGCCCGCGAAGATCGCCGCCTCGTCGCCGCCTGCGGCGGAACGGATCTCGACGATGATGTCCTTCTCGTCGGCGGGATCCTCGGGAATGAGCATGTATTTGATGTCCTCCTCGAGCGTCGGCAGCTCGGCTTCGATGCGCGCGATCTCCTCTTGCGCAAACTCCCTCATGTCGGCATCTTCGAGCATTTCCTTCGCAGCGGCGAGGTCATCGGTCGCGCGTAGATACTCGCGCGCCTTCGTGACGAGCTGCCCCTGGCTCGCATACTCCTTCGCGAGGCGGTTGTATTCCCTTTGATCGGCGATGACGGCGGGATCTCCCATCTTCGCCTGGAGCTCGTCGTAGGCGTCGCTGAGCTTGGTGAGCTTTTCTCTCATGTTCGTTTCTTGCATGCGTCTATCAATCCTTTTACGTGGAATTTGCCTTGCGCTGATTGTAAGCGATTTTGAATTTTGGCAACAGGGGAAGAGGCAGCAGGTTGTCGCGAAGCGCCGCTATGCGCAAAGCGAACACCGCCGCCTCTGGTTCACCGCAGCGCGGATCGTTGCGAATTTGCCTTGCCTAGCTGGCGAGATACGCCGCGGCCTCCTCGGCACATACCGCACCATCAGCGACGGCGGTGACCACCTGGCGCAGCGCCTTCGTGCGCACGTCTCCCGCAGCAAAGACGCCGGGGATGGAGGTGATGCCGCTCTCGTCGGCGATGATGTAGCCCGCCTGGTTGATTTCGAGGGCACCATTGAGAAACTCGCTGTTTGGCGTCGTCCCCACCGCGATGAAGAGCGCCGAGGCATCAAGATCGCGCAGCCCATCGGTTAAGCGGTCGCGGATCGTCACACCTGAAAGCGCCCCATCGGTTTGCAAGAGCTTCACCACTTCGGACGACCAGCAGAACTCGATGTTTTCCAACCCGCGCAGACGATCATGGTAGATCGCCGTCGCGCGCAACGTGTCACGCCGATGGACAAGGTAGACCTTCCGGCAGATCCGCGAGAGATAGATGGCGTCGGCCGCCGCGGTGTTTCCTCCCCCGACAACCACGACGTCGCGATTGCGGAAGAAATTCCCGTCGCAGGTGGCACAGTAGGAGACGCCATGCCCCGCAAGCTCTTCCTCGCCTTCGAGGCCGAGATGGGTCGGGCGCGCACCGGTGGCGATGATCACGCTGCGTGCCTCATATTCGCCGAAGGGCGTGACGAGTTTCTTCGGATCGGCGGCAAGATCGACCGACGTCACTTCCTCGGTCACCGTCTGAGCGCCGAAGGAGGTAGCTTGCTCATGCATGGCAAGCGCTAAATCGAATCCGCTCGTGGAAAGCACATATCCTGGATAGTTTTCCAGATGCTCGGTTTGCGCCAGCTGCCCGCCGAAGGAGATGCGCTCGAAGAGCGTGGCCTCAAGGCCGGCGCGGGTCGCATATAAAGCGGCGGCGAGCCCCGCAGGACCCGCCCCGATAATGGCAACGTCGATCATGGCCGCTATGCGCCGATCATGGCGAGGATGTTCTGCTTCGGCTGAGCCCCTACCATATGGTTCTTCACCGCGCCGTTCTCAAAGAGCATGAGGGTGGGAACGCCGCTCACGCTGTAGCGCGCCGCAAGATCGGGGCTCTCGTCGATGTCGACCTTGTAAACGGCAACCTTGCCGGCAAGCTCGGTCGTCAGCGCATCGATCGTCGGCGCGAGCATCTTGCACGGCCCACACCATGTGGCGAAGAAGTCCACGAGCACGGGGCCCTTCGCATCCAATACCTTATCCTGAAAGTCGGCGGTTGCAATAATTTCACTCATGATGAGCCTCCTCGGATAACCGACATAGACCTACGTTATTTCGTTGCCGTCATTGTAAAAACCTCACGGAGCGATGGGCGAATAGTCGTCCACCCGTTGCGCGTTTGCCATAAAACTGAGGGTCAACAGTCACTAAAGCACGTTTTGACAACAGGCTCGGGCATTATACGTCATATATCACCGTAAAGGTGCGACAGAAAGATTTTATTCACGTTCTTGGCTAAGGCAGCGCGGCTATAATAGCGACTTGCCACTGCTAACTCGACAAAGGAGCCCTTTTGACTGCAGAGCTCGTCACGCTTGCCATAATTGCGCTCCTTGCGTTTATCTGCCCTATTATATGCGAGCTCATCCCTGGCAACTTCATTTCGGAGACGGTGCTCCTCCTCGTCACCGGCATGCTCGTCGGCCCCTATGTCCTCAACATCGTTGACGTCGACGGCGCGATCTCACTTTTAAATGATCTCGGGTTAGGGTTTCTTTTCCTCTTAGCGGGTTATGAAATAGACCCTAAGATCCTCACGGGCCATCAGGGTAAACGCGGCCTTATTACGTGGCTTTTCACGTTCGTGCTCGCCTTCCTCGTCGTGCTCGCCTGGCCGGCGTTCGCGGCTCGCTCGCTCGAGGGGCTTGCGGTGACGATAGCGCTCACCACAACGGCAATCGGCACGCTGCTTCCCATCCTGCAGGAACGTGGCGTCCTCGCAACCGAGATCGGCCAATCGATTCTTTCCTATGGCACATGGGGCGAGCTCTGCCCCGTCTTGGCGATCACCCTGCTCCTTTCGACAAGGGCAGAATGGGTGACGGTCGTCGTGCTGGCGAGCTTCCTTCTTATCGCGGTGCTTGCCGGCGTCTTGCCGAAGCGGGCGCGCACCGCCGGCTCATACGTCTTTCGCTTCATCACGGCGAATGCCGAGACGAATTCCCAGATGATCGTCCGTGCGGCCGTGCTTCTGCTCGTCGGCCTCACCGCCATCTCAGCCGTCTTCGATCTCGACATCGTGCTCGGGGCCTTCGCGGCGGGCTTCATCCTGCGCTATGTAATTCCCGAGGGAAACGACGCGATGGAGAACAAGCTCCATGCCATCGCGTTCGGTTTCTTCATCCCCTTGTTTTTCATCTACTCCGGCACCCAGATCGACGTCGGGGCTGTCGCGGAGAACCCGACGCTTCTCATCGTCTTCATCGTCTTGCTGCTTTTCGTGCGCGCGCTGCCCATCTACGTCTCGCTCTCAACCGACAAGCAGACGCGCTCGATGAGCTCACGCAGCCGTCTCACGGTCGCCATCTACTGCACCACCGCCCTTCCACTTATCGTCGCCGTGACGACGGTCGCCATTCAGGCTGAGGCGATGACGCAGGCAACCGGATCGGTGCTCGTGGCGGCAGGTGGCATCACCGTGCTCATCATGCCGATCGTCGGCCAGCTCCTTCTGCGCACCGCCGACGCCGAGCCGATCACACTCGCGAAGAAGATCGCCGCCGAGCCGAAAAAGGCGGGAGCCCACTTCCATTCGCATCGCGTCATGGAGGCTATGCGCCATGAGGCCGACCGCGAACGGCAGCGTCTGATGAGACACGAGATCCACCAATTCCGCATTCAGACGGACGAGCAAGTGGAAAGCGAGCTGGGCGACGCTCCGCAGACGGTCACCCTCACGCCGCTCGACAGCGACTCGCCGGTGGAGGAAACCTTCACCATCGAGCCGGTGTATGTCGATGAGGACCGCGACGCCCTCACAGCCGCCCTTGACGAGCAAGAGGAAATCGAAGAAGCCGAAGAAAAACTCGAGGACAAAGACACGTAGAGACGCCTGCTTTATCGTCCCGCTCGGGCGAAGGGGCATTTTGTCTTACAGGTTCGCCAGTGAGAAAGCGAGGGCGTTTCCGGTGCTTCAGATTCCCCCGCCGCACGGCTGAGTTGGCTCCGCCAATGAAGGTAAGTGCATAAGGGGGAAGATGGAGCGCCCGAAACGCCCGCAGCGACAGCTTGTTCCGCCGTTTGTCAAAACGGCGGAACTCAGAGAGCGGCTTCGCGAATAATCGAGAGGAACTTCGAGCGGTCCCATTTGCCGAGGTCGCCCTCGCTGCGCTCGCGAACGCTGATGACGCCCTCTTCGATTTCCTTATCCCCCATCACCACCATATAGGGAATGCGCTGGCTCTGCGCCTTCGCGATCTTCACGCGCATCGGCTCGTTTTGGCTGTAGAGCTCCGCACGTCCGCCCGCCGCCTTGATCTCGCCGGCGAACTCGGCTGCCGCCGCCATATGACGATCGGCGATCGGGATGACGGCCACTTGCACCGGCGCGAGCCACAGCGGGAACGCGCCCGCATAGTGCTCGATGAGGATGCCCAAGAAGCGCTCGATCGAGCCGAAGATCGCGCGATGGAGCATCCAGGGGCGTTCCTCGGTGTTTTCCTCGGTGCGATAGGTGAGCTCGAAGCGCTCGGGCATATTGAAGTCGATCTGCACGGTGGAGCACTGCCACGTGCGCCCGATCGCATCTTTCACCTTGATGTCGATCTTCGGGCCATAGAACGCGCCGTCTCCCTCGTTGATATCGAACTCAAGGTTGTGGCGGCGGCACGCCTCCTCAAGCGAGGTGGTGGCATACTCCCACATGTCATCGGTGCCGATGGACTTCTCGGGGCGGGTGGAGATCTCCGCCATATAGGTGAAGCCGAAGGTCGTCATGATGTAATCCACGATATCGAGGATCGCAACCACCTCATCGACCACCTGGTCGCGGCGGCAGAAGATGTGCGCGTCGTCTTGGGTGAATCCGCGGGCACGCAAAAGCCCGTGCACGACGCCGCTCATCTCGTGGCGGTACACCGTGCCGAACTCGAAGAGGCGCAGCGGCAGGTCGCGATAGGAATGCAGCTCGCTCTTGTAGAGCATCACGTGCCCTGGGCAGTTCATCGGCTTCACACCGTATTCGCTCGGGCGCGGATTATCCTCCGTGCCCTCGTTGATCTCGAAGAAATACATGTTGTCGCGGTAGAAGTTGTAGTGCCCGCTCGTCTTCCACACATCGGCGTTGTAGATATGCGGGGTGATGACCTCCACATAGCCGCGGTCGTAGAGGTCGCGGCGCAGCCACTCCTGCAGAAGGCGGATGACGCGCGCGCCCTTGGGCAGATACATCGGCAACCCCACGCCCGCCATCGGATCCATCGTGTAAATCCCCAGCTCGCGGCCAAGCTTGCGATGATCGCGCTTCTCTGCCTCTTCAAGATTATGAAGGTATTCCTCCAGCTCCTTCTTGCTGAAAAAGGCCGTGCCGTAGATGCGCGTGAGCATCTCGTTCTCGGCATCGCCCTTCCAATAGGCGCCCGCCGTCTTCATGAGCTTGAGCGGGCCGATCTTTCCCGCGGAGGGCAGGTGCGGGCCATGGCAGAGATCCATGAACGAACCATGGCGGTAGATTGAGATCTCCTCATCGGAGGGAAGATCGTCGATATGCTCGCTCTTCAAGCGCTGATCCGCAAAAAGCTCCTTCGCTTTCTCGCGCGAGACAACTTCACGGACAAACGGATCGTCGCGGGCTATGATCTCGGCGATCTTCTCCTCGATGGCGGGGAAATCGTCGGTCGAGAGAGGCTGCGGCAACGAGAAGTCGTAGAAGAAGCCGTCCTCGGTTTCGGGACCGAAGCCGATCTGGGCACCCGGATAGAGCTCTTGCACCGCCTCGGCCATCACATGAGCCGCGGAATGGCGCATGAGCCCAAGCGCTTCAGGGCTCTTCTTCGTGATGATCTCCACATGGTCGCCATCGTGGACGGTTGCCGACAAATCGACCATCGCGCCATTGATCTTTCCGGCAAGCGCCGCTTGCGCGAGGCCGGAGCCGATAGAGGCCGCCACATCGGCGATCGTCGCACCATCTGCCGCCGCGATCTCCGAACCGTCGGGAAGAATTACTTTCATGATATTCACCTTCTATTGTGCTGCTCGCATATTGTTATCTGCCGGAGCGGGATTCGCCGCACGGCTGCGTGCCGGACGTCCCGAAGAGCCGCGCGGACGCGTCGCATGTGTGGGAGCCGGCGAGCCGACGGGCGTCGCGCAATAGGGACATACGGTCCAAGAAGGGTCGAGCGCGTGATGGCAGGATCCGCAGAGGTTCTTCAGCTGCGATTTGCAATTCGGGCAGATGACGTAATCGGCCTCAACTGGATAGCCGCAGGTGGCGCATTCGCCATAGCGCATGAGCTGCCGTTGCTTCAACGCGATCTCGAGCTCCTGCTCGTCGCGATCGATCTGCAGCAGCGGCGGCCTGAGCAGGCAGTAGGCGATCACGCCGACGAGCGGCACCAAGGCGACGATCGCCCAGACGTACCAATGCGTTCCGCGCAGATAGGCATCGCGCACCACCCAGATGATTGAAAGCACGTACAAAACGACAAGCAAAACAACGACTACGGTGAAGGCAGCACGCACTTCCGGCGTGACCAGCTGCTCTACCAGTTCGCTCATAACAGACCTCTTCTTTCCGTATCCCTCATCGCTCGCAGGGGCTTTTGCCATCGGCCCTTCGCAAGAGCTTCTGCCGCATTATAGCAAACGGGCGCGACGACCTCGAAACGCACCATTGCCTTCCTCAATCAAACCCTTATACGGCCAGCTCGTCGAGCTCCCCGCGCACGCGCTCGAGCATGCTTTTCGCCTCGTTGAGCTTCCCGCGATCCTTCTCGATGATCTCGGGCGCCGCCTTCGCGAGAAACCCTGGGTTCGAGAGCTTTTTCTCGAGACGCTCGACCTCCTTGACGGCGGCGTTCTGCTCCTTCTCGAGGCGCTTGCGTTCGGCGGCAAAATCCACATAGCCGCTCAAAACGGTGTAGACCTCGAGCTCAGAGCCCAGATAAGCGCTCGCCTCTGCGGGCTTCTCCGCATTTTCGCTGATGAGAAGCGAGGCGGTCGTTGCCAAACTTTCGATGAGTCCGCGGTTGTCCTCCAAGGCCCCCGCCACATCGCCCGCCGCCTTCACCACCACAGAGAGCTGCTCGCGCTGTGCGATCTTGTAGCGTGCGCGGGTCGAGCGAATAGCGCCCACGACCTCGCATACGAGCGCTATCTCGCGCTCGGCCGCTGGATCGGCATAGACGGAAAGGCGCTCGGCATCGGGCCATTCGGCGCCGATGAGCATTGGCTCCTCTTCATGGGAGATAGGAAGCTCCTGGAAGATCCCTTCGGTCACAAAGGGCATGATGGGATGCAAGAGCCTCAGCGATTGATCGAGGATGAAGACGAGGTTGCGCTGGCATGCGAGGCGATCGGCAGGATCGGCGTCTTTGTGCAGACGCGCCTTCGAGAATTCGATGTACCAATCGCAGAACTCGTTCCAGAAGAACCCATTGAGCGCGCGCGTCATCTCGCCGAAATCGTAGGTCGCATATGCTTCGTCGACCGTTTCCACAAGGCCCGCGAGCCGTGAGAAGATCCATCGATCCGCAAGCGTCCGCAGCTCCGGCTCGCCCGATTCGTAGCCTTCGAGGTTCATGATCACGAAGCGGGCTGCATTGCGGATCTTGTTGGCGAAGTTGCGCGCCGATTCGATCTTCTGATAGTCGAATCGGATCGCCTGGGAGCCCGTCACCTGCGTGAGCAGGCCGAACCTCATGCCGTCGGCGCCGTAATCCGCCATGAGCTTCAGCGGATCGATGCCGTTTCCGCGCGATTTGCTCATCGGCTTGCCGTCGGCTCCCATGACGGTGGGATGGATGATCACCTGCTGGAAGGGGATGTCCCCCGTGCAGTATTCCGACGCCATCACCATGCGGGCCACCCAAAGCCCCATGATGTCGCGCGCCGTTGAGAGCATCTGGGTCGGATAGTGCTTCACGAGCTCAGGCGAGTCGTTCCCCTCCGTGGCCCAGCCTTGGGTCGCGAACGGCCAGAGCTGCGAGGAGAACCACGTGTCGAGCACGTCCTCGTCCTGACGCACGGGCGCGCCGCACGTGGGACAAACATCGATCTCATCGACGCTCGCATCCATCCAGCCGCATTCGTCGCAGTAATACATCGGGATGCGATGCCCCCACCAGAGCTGGCGCGAGATGCACCAATCTTTGAGGTTTTCGAGCCAGTCGAGGTAGACCTGCTTCCACCGTGCGGGGAAAAACTCGATCGTGCCGTCCTCAACTGGCGCAGCGGCGGCCCGTTTCAGCTCATCGACCGCCACAAACCATTGCTCGGAGAGCCACGGCTCAAGCGCGGTGTGGCAGCGATAGCAATGCATCACCGAATGGTCATGGTCCTCGATATGATCGAGAAGGCCGAGCCGCTCGAATTCAGCGACGATGGCCTTGCGGGCCTCTTCCCTGCTCATGCCCGAGAACTCTCCGTAGCCTTCCACCACATGGGCCGTCTCATCGAGGATGTTGATGGTCTCGAGCCCTGCGCGCGCACCCATCGCGAAGTCGTTCGGATCGTGGGCCGGCGTCACCTTCACGGCACCGGTTCCAAACTCCGCGTCCACGTAGAAATCGCTGAAGATCGGGATCTCGCGATCGACGATGGGCAGAACAACGGTCTCCCCCACGAGGTCTTTATAGCGCTCGTCCTTGGGATTGACCGCGACCCCTGTGTCCCCGAGCATCGTCTCGGGGCGCGTCGTCGCGACGATGAGGTATTCGCGATCAGGCCGCGGGTTCTTCAGTGGATAGCGCAGATACCAGAGCTTTCCCTGCTCAGGCTCGTATTCCGCCTCGTCGTCGGCGATTGCCGTCGTGCAACTCGGACACCAGTTCACAATGCGCTTGCCGCGGTAGATGAGCCCTTGGTGGTACCAGTCGACGAAGACCTTGCGAACCGCCGCGGAGAACTCCGGCGACATGGTGAATTTCTCATCATCGTAATCGCATGAGCATCCCATCTGGGCGATCTGGTTGACGATGCGCGTGCCGTAATCGCGGCGCCACTCCTGGCATGCCTCCAAAAACGCCTCGCGGCCTATCTCGCGCCGATTGATGCCCTGCTCGGCAAGATGCTTGTCGACCTTGGTCTGCGTCGCAATCCCCGCATGGTCGGTTCCGAGAATCCAGCGCGTTTGATACCCCTGCATGCGCGCATGGCGAATGCAGGCGTCTTGGATCGTGTCGTTCAACGCGTGCCCCATATGCAAAACGCCCGTGATGTTGGGCGGCGGGATGACGACGGTATAGGATTCATCCTTATGGACGCCTCGCCCAGGGCTGCGCTGGAAATAGCCCGCTTCCTTCCAGGCAAGGAAAAGCGGTCGCTCGACGTCGGAAAAGGTGTATCCCATCGATGAGCTTTCCGCTGCCTCTTTTTTTGCTTCGTTTCGTTGCTCGGTATCCGTCATATTTCGTTCTTCCTCGGGCTTTCCTGCATTTTTGTCAGCTGCTTTGCGTTACGCGCTCGCTTTCTTCTCGGCGAGGACCTCGATCTCGGGCACCGTTTCGCCTTGGACATCGCTCTCATGCACCACAACCTGCGTTGCCTTCCCGACCTCGGGAAGGTCGTACATCACATCGAGCAGCACGCGCTCGCAAATCGAGCGAAGGCCACGTGCGCCCGTGCCGCGATCGGCAGCCTCATGGGCGATGGCACGGAGGGCGCCTTCCTCGAAGATGAGATTCGAGTTCTCAAACTCGAACAAGCGGCGATACTGCTTGACCAGCGCATTCTTCGGTTCGGTGAGAATGCGCACGAGATCGTCCTCCGAGAGCTCCGAGAGCGAGGCGATGACAGGAATGCGGCCGATGAACTCGGGAATCATCCCGTACTTATGAAGGTCCTCGGGCAGAACCTGCGAGAGGAGCTCGGCCTCTTCCACCTTGCGCGATGCGGGAAGCTCTGCTGCGAAGCCCGGCGTGCGCTTGCCGATGCGCTGGCCGATGATGTCGCTTAAGCCGACGAAAGCGCCACCGAGGATGAAGAGGATGTTCGTCGTGTTGATGGGGATGAGTTCCTGCTGCGGATGCTTTCTCCCGCCTTGCGGGGGCACGCTCGCATCGCAGCCCTCGACGATCTTGAGAAGCGCTTGCTGAACGCCCTCGCCCGAGACGTCGCGCGTGATCGAGAGATTCTCCGCCTTGCGGGCGATCTTGTCGATCTCATCCACATAGATGATGCCGATCTCGGCGCGCGGGATGTTGAAGTCCGCCGCCGTGATGAGCTTCAGGAGGATGTTTTCCACATCCTCGCCAACGTAGCCGGCCTCGGTGAGCGTCGTTGCGTCCGCGATGGCAAATGGCACCTGCAGGGTGCGCGCGAGCGTTTGCGCAAGAAGCGTCTTGCCCGAGCCCGTCGGCCCCAAGAGCATGATGTTGCTCTTCGAGAGCTCGACGTCGCCCTCATGGATGCTCGCACCCAAACTGATGCGCTTGTAGTGGTTGTACACCGCGACCGAAAGCGCGCGCTTCGCCTCCTCCTGGCCCACCACGTGCTCCGAAAGGCTCTCGTAGATGGCACGCGGCTTGGGAAGCGCGCGCAGCACCTCCTCCGGCGTGGGAAGATTCTGCTGCGCCTGATTGGCGGGAGCCTGATTGGCCCCCTTGCGACGCCTCGATGAGCGCTTCCGCGAAGGCGGCTCGCTCGGGGCCTCCTCGTCAAACAACTGCCGAGGAGGCATCTGCTGCGGCGTCGAGAAGGTGAGATGGGGCTCCTCGGCCGGCTGCTCGCTCACTCCCATGATCAACTCAGAGAGCTCGTTCGCAATATCCCCCTTTTCGAGAAACCGCAGACCCATATCGTGAAGAAGGCCGCCCGCGCACGATGCGATGCAATCGTCGCAGACATAGATGCCATCGGGGCCGGCGATGAATTCCTCCGCCATGCTGCGGGGTCGTCCGCAAAACGAGCAGCGGATCTCATCGTTGAAGCTATCAAAGCCACCGTTTTGCGGCATGCGTTACTCTTTCTCGCTTGGTTTGCTTTCCACCGCTACGCCGTGATGAGCGATGATCTCGTCGACCAAGCCATACGCTTTCGCTTCCTCGGCGGTCATGTAGTTGTCGCGCTCAGTGTCGAGCTGGATGCGCTCAAGGGTCTGCCCCGTGTTATCTGCGAGGATCTTGTTGAGACGCTGGCGCGTCTTCAGCATGAAGTCCGCCACGATGGCGATCTCGGTCTGCTGGCCTTGCGCGCCGCCGGACGGCTGGTGGATGAGCACCATCGAATTCGGCAGGCAGATGCGCTTGCCGCGCGCTCCAGCCGAGAGCAAGACGGCGGCCATCGAGGCGCACTCGCCGATGCAGATCGTCGATACGTCGCATTTGATGAAGTTCATCGTGTCGAGAATCCCAAGACCGGCCGTCACCGAGCCGCCCGGGGAGTTGATGTAGAGCGAGATGTCCTTGTCAGGGTCTGCGCTCTCCAGATGAAGCAGCTGCGCCACCACCGAATTGGCCACATGATCGTCGATCTGCTCACCCAAAAAGATGATGCGGTCGTTGAGCAGGCGCGAATAGATGTCGTAGCTGCGCTCGCCGCGCGGCGATTGCTCGATAACATAAGGTATCAAGGCGTTGTTTGCTCGCAATAAACTCATATGCTCTCCCTTAACGTCGTTGCTTTCTCTCTTTATCTTTTTCCTTATCTTTTCTTATCTTATTTACTCCGACTCGTTTTCAGATGCCTCGTCTGCCTTCGGCTCCTCGGCGGGGTCTTTCTTGGCAGCTGCGGTTTTCTTGGCGCTCGTCTTGCGCGTGCTGGCCTTCTTCGCGGGTTTCTTCTCGGCCTCCTCGGCGCTCTCTTCCTTCTTCGCATCGCCGACGGCAAGCTCGGTCACCTGGGCCTTGTCCATCACATCGCGCATGGCCTTGGCGCGCAACACGCCCTGACGCACCAGATGGATACGGCCCTCGTCACGCCATTCTTTCTCGGCTTGCCCGGGATCCTCAACGCCGGCCACCTCGAATTCATGCGTGATCTCCTCGGCACTCGCCTCCATGTTGAAATGGCGCGCCCAAGCATCGAGCGCGAGCTCTTGCTTCACGTTGTCGAGCGCCTGCTTCTTCACATCTTCCTTGAAGCCGTCGCTCGTGAGGCCCTGTTGCTGCAGGTAGGTGTCGAAGCTCATACCCTGCTGCTGGAGCTGGGTGAAGAAGTCTTGCAGAAGATGCGTCTCCTCATCTTCGGTCATCGAGGCGGGGACGTCGCCCTCAAGGCGCTTCGCGAGCTCAATCAGGCAAGCGCCTTCCTTCATCCGCGGAATGAGCATGTCCTTCTGGCTCTTCACCGAAGATGCGATGCCCTCGCGCAGATCGGCGACGGACTCGAAGCCCATCGTCTCTTCCACCCATTCGTCGGTCAGCTCGGGCAGCACGCGCTTCTTGACCACCGTGCACGTTGCCTCGATGTCGATGGAAGCGCCCGCATAGCCGACCGTCATGGGCGAGGCGTCGTCTTCGGGCACGTCAAGGGTGAACTTCTTCGTATCCCCTTTCTTCATGCCGAGGATCTCCTTGTCGAACGCCGCGGGGAACAAGCCGCTTCCCATATGGTAGATGCGCCCCTCGGTATCGATGGTCGCGATCATCTCGCCTGCGGCATTGGTTGCCTTCAACGCCAACTCGGGGTAGCTGTCCTCGGTGACCTCGGCCGTGTCCTCTTCGTCTTGATATTGCCCATAATGCTCGAGGAATCCCTGAAGCTCGAGCTCTATTTCCTCATCGGTCGTCTCCTCGGGAGGAAGCTCGATCTCCACGGCGTCATAGGAGGAAAGCTCGAGCTGCGGCACCACGTCCACTGTGAAGCTGAAGGTGAACGGCTTGCCGGATTCCACCATGGCATCGGGATTGTCGAAAGTCGGGTTTCCGATCGTGTAGATGTCGTTTTCGTCGATGATGGTCGGGTACGCCTCATTGAGAAGCGCTTCAGTCACTGTCGCGCGAACCGCATCGGCGCCCACGGTGCTGTCAATCACCTGACGCGGCGCCTTGCCCGGGCGAAAGCCGGGGAAGCGGTAGCGATGCGCGAAATCTTTATAGGTTTGAGCCATGCGACGATCAACATCGGCGGCTTCGACGGTTGCCTCAACCTTCACTCGGTTGTTTTCCAAGGATTCGACTTTCGTTTCCACGTATTCATCCTCCATCGTGTCTTCTCATTTATCCACAGCTAAAACGGATTCCCCCTTAACTGCAACCTCACATAATACCCCATTGTTGGCAATTCAGTGCGCCGTATCGCTTTTGAGCGGTGAAAGTCTGCAATATCCACGAAGTTCTTTCAATAAGGGAGAATCGGCCGCGGGACACGAATGCCACGACGGAAGGGTGCCTGCACCCGACCCGCTAAGGCTTCTCTCTTCAGCCGGGCCTTCCCTCTGCTATCATACGAACGACGCAAAACGCAGCGAATGCTCCAGATGTGTGGGGAAATGTGCGGGCGTGGCGGAATAGGCAGACGCGCCAGATTTAGGTTCTGGTGGGGAAACTCGTGAAGGTTCAAGTCCTTTCGCCCGCACCATGGTTTTTTGCGTTCCTCCGAACAGCGCCAGAATTTCAATCATCAATGAGGTCAAGCACGTTCGCACCGGCGGCGCGATTGGCAAGCGCCACCTTATGGGCGAGACCTGCGTCTTTCCCGATCTGCCCCTTCAGGCGCTCCCCCTGCTCGAATATCTGGTCGGCAAGCCGCGAGTTTCCCTTGAAATCCTTCTGCGAGATATGGGCGTTTTTGAAAAAGACGAGGTAGGCCAAAACGCGCGAGGGCTCCTGCTCCTCGTTGCCGTCTAAAACGGGAAGCCCCATCATCGCCGAGGTGCTGTCGAGCAACCGCGGATCGCTGTCGGTAATATTCGCCGTCTGCGTCTGCACGACTTTCCGCGTCTCATCATCGAGCGGCGTATGCGTCGGAAGCCCCTGGTCGGCGACGAGCTTCGTCACCACCGAGACCGTCTCCGTTCGTCCGACGTTCATATCCTCGGCATCGTCGATGATCGATACGGCATGGCCGCCGGGCTTTTCCACGGCATGGGTGCGCACCACATCTTCCATTTCCTCCGTATAGGAGCGCAGCGACGAGAGATCGCGCTCGCTCCGGGCGCTCTCCAACGACTCGGCGACGGCGCTCAGCCGCAGAAGCTCATCGATCCGCTCGGGCGTGTCGCTGATGACCGAGCGCATCCAGTTGCTGCGACGTGCGGAGTAGATGCGCAGGTAGTTGAGATACACCATCGCGTCACGCGGCTCGTTCTCAATGAGCCAGGTGAGGTAGATGAGAATCGAGCGATCGAGAAGCCCGAGCCAGATGCGGTTCAACCCTTCGAGGTTGATGTCGAGGTCGGTGTTCGACGCGGTGCGCATGAAATGCAGGAAGAGGTTCTCATCGTTGTTCGTCGTGATCCGCCTGAGCGCCGAAGAGAGCTCGCGCACCGACGCGATGCGCGTGAACGGCATGACCGAGCCCGCGAAATCTTGGAGCTGGCCCGCCAGGAGGAAGTACCAATCGGTGTATACCTGCTCCTCGATGACCTCGACAAATGAGGTCTCCGCATAGGATTGGAAGCGCTGTATCTTGTTCATCATCTCGGCGATGTAGAGGTTGTCGGCGCCCGCCTCCACCGCGTCGCGCACCATAAGGCACCACGTATTGACGATCGAGAGCGTCGCGTGTTCGTTTTTCGCCGTCGCCGCAGCACGATAGATGCGCACGAGCTCCTGATCGACCGCATGGACCGCCTTGAACTCGAGCTTGCGCTTCTCGATGTCTGTTTCGGGAATGCCCTTCGCCAGATAGAGCCTATGGATGGAACGCAACGCGTCAAGGCATCGGATGATAACGACATCGCGCCCCGTCGACTGCTCGACGAGCGTCGCCGCAATGTCGTTAATCGAGGCGAGCTGGCTGCGGAAATGGGCATATTGCTCCTTGTTGCTCAAATCCAAGGCGCTATAGACGCCGAACTCGAGCTTCTCCAGCACGGCCTCCGGCGCGTTCACGACGAAATAAACCATCTTCTCGATGACGATGAACAGATAGATGATGCACACACCCGCCCAGTAGATCATGAGAAGGAGCGCCGCCGCAACCGTGGAAAGGCCCGTCGGGGAGAAATAGTTTCCCAGTATCCCGCTCGCCACCAGCATCGAGACGATCAACGACGTGAACGCCGAAAGCGTGAGAAGCGATATGGGAAACCGCTGCACGAGGATATTGATGATATAGCGGTTCGTGTATTTCGCATAGCGGTCGAGGATGATATTGAGCGCGGTGGGAAGCGCAAGCGTGATCGTCGTGATCGAGATCGTGAGCGTCGAGCCAGCGAAAAAGCGCGTGAAATCATAATTGACGACTGGTTCAAGCGCGGGTAGGAAGGCGAACACGAACGCCACGGCCCCTATCCAGAGGAGCAGATAGTATTTTGCATAATAGCGAATGCCTAAGACGATAAAATGCTCGCGCGATTGCAGGCGACGACCTTCATTCTTGAGGTTGTTCTCAGCGCGCTTCCGTTCCCGCTCCTCTTTGCTTTCCCTGAAGGCCACGGCACATCCTGTCTTTAACAAAGCAGGCCAGCCGCAAAAAGCACGCTGACCTGCTGTCGTTTATGGTGGGCGCTACAAGATTTGAACTTGTGGCCTCTTCCGTGTCAGGGAAGCGCTCTCCCCCTGAGCTAAGCGCCCGCATTTTCAAGCTGCATCAATGGTGCAACTCGAGGCAACGCGATATATTAACAGATAGTGCGCAAAGCGAAAAGATGCTCTTTAAAATTGCTTCTTGCGCGGTGTGAGGCAATCAATTATCATAACGCCTTGCTTGCGGACATGGCTCAGCTGGTAGAGCACCACCTTGCCAAGGTGGGGGTCGCGGGTTCGAACCCCGTTGTCCGCTCCATGAAAATGCGGGGAACGTCATGTTCCCCTTCTTTTTTGCCTTACAACGCCTTTAGCACGCGATTTCCTACCGGAAACCCGCGTATCACGCCCCGTTCTCCATCATGCTAAAGCGATTTTCCCAGCGTATCGTTAGAATCGGGGCGAAAGCACCGCTTATCGAGCAAAAACGCCTTGGCGGTTTTGCCCTATAAGCCGAACGTACTCGCTTTTGGGGAATTGAGGTTTCCATGAGTTTCAAAGATGTCGTGAAAAAGTACAACGATACGAGCTTGATCCTCCGTATCGTCATCGGTTTGGTCATCGGCGCCATCATCGCCGTTATCTTCAAGCCGCTTCTTGAGGATCCGCTCCAGACGGCACCCGTCGTGTCGTTCTTCAACGAGCTCTTCATCCTCTTCGGATCGCTGTTCACGGGAGCGTTGAAGGCCGTTGCGCCGATCCTCGTCTTCTTCCTCGTGATCAGCGCCCTTTGCAACGCGAAGGCGGCAGGATCGATGAGAACCGTCATCCTCCTCTATGTTCTCTCGACGTTCATCGCTGCCGTGGTTGCCGTCGCTGCGAGCTTCATCTTCCCCACAACGGTGCAGCTCGTCCAGCCCGTGGAGACAGGCGAGGCTCCCCAAGGGATCGGCGAGGTCATCTTGACGCTGCTCATGAACATCGTCTCGAATCCCGTCGAAGCCCTCTCAAACGCCAACTACATCGGCATCCTCGCTTGGGGCGTCGTCCTCGGCATCGCGCTACGCGCCGCAAGCCAGAATACGAAAGATGTGTTCGGCGCGGTCTCCGACGCCATCTCGAAGGTCGTGCGCTGGGTCATCAGCCTCGCTCCCTTCGGCATCATGGGCCTCGTCTATGCGTCGGTTTCGCAGAACGGCCTTGAGATCTTCATCGACTACGGCGTGCTCATGGCGGTTCTCGTCGGCTGCATGCTCTTCATCGCCTTCGTCACGAACCCGATCCTCGTCTATGTGTTCGTGCATCGCAACCCCTATCCGCTCATCCTGCGTTGCTTGAAGGACTCCGGCATCACCGCGTTCTTCACCCGCAGCTCCGCAGCGAACATCCCCGTCAACATGGAGCTCTGCCGCAAGCTCGGCCTCGACCCCGATAACTATTCGGTCTCGATCCCCTTGGGCGCCACAATCAACATGGCCGGCGCCGCCGTCACCATCACGGTGATGACAATGACCGCCTGCCACACGCTCGGCATCCCCGTGGATCCGTTCACCGCCATCATCCTCTCCGTCCTCGCGGCGGTCTCCGCATGCGGCGCCTCGGGCGTTGCCGGCGGCTCGCTTCTGCTCATCCCGCTCGCCTGCTCGCTCTTCGGCATCACCGGCGATGTGGCGTCCCAGATGATCGCCATCGGCTTCATCATCAGCGTCGTTCAGGATTCGTGCGAGACCGCGCTCAACTCCTCTTCCGACGTGGTGTTCACCGCAACGGCGGATTACCGCGCGCAGATCAAGGCCGGCAAAGAACCCAAGCTCGGGCGCGACAACTTCTCGCTCGACGAGATCGATTGATCGAAATCAACTGATAGCGAGTTGAAAACTACGAAAGCTGGCGCGCCTCTTATAATAGGGGCGCGTTTCTTTATTGGGAGAAAACCGAGGCAGGGAGCCAAGGTAACCAAGGTATGGACGAGGGGGAGCTATGACAACTCATCTGGAGGAACTTGCCGCATCGCCGAAGCACACCATCGGGGAAACCGGCCTTGAGATCACAATCGCAGAGCTTGGCGCTGAGATGCAGAGCCTGAAGTTCCACGGCCTCGAGTACCTGTGGCAGGGAGACCCCCGCTATTGGGACTACCGTTCCCCCACCCTGTTCCCGAACATCGGCTTTTTGCGCGACAACCATGCCGAGACCGGAAACGGGCCTGCGCCTCTTCAACTCCATGGCATCGCACGGCTCTGCTCGCACCATCTCATCGAGAAAAGCACGAGCAAGCTCGTTTTCCGCTTGACGTCGAACGATGAAACGCTCGCGGCCTATCCCTACCGTTTCACCCTCTTCACCACATTCACGATCTTCCCCGACGACACGGTGGAGCAGCGCTATCGCGTCGTGAACGACGATGATGCGCCGATGCCGTTCACCATCGGCGGACACCCGGGCTTCAACGTGCCGCTCGACCCGGCATCCGATGAGCGCTTCGAGGATTACCGCCTCGAGTTCACCCAACCGTGGACCTATAAGTCTCCGACCTTGAACGCCGACCACCTCATCGATTGGGATGATCTGTTCTCAGTGGTCGAGGATGCCGACGCGCTGCCGCTCACGCATCGCACCTACGACATCGACACGATCATCTTCCACGACGTTCCCGACCGCACGATCACGCTGCGCGGAACGAAGAGCGGTCATGGCGTGCGCGTGGTCTTCCCCGGCTTCGACTACTGCGGAAGCTGGTCGGCGCCCAACGACGCCCCCTTCGTTTGCGTGGAGCCCTGGACGGGTTGCGCCACCGGCACCGACGAGGACGATGTGCTCGCCCATAAGCGCGGCATGAAGATCCTTCAGCCCGGCGAATCGTTCGAGATCGCCTTCACCATGCAGCCCTTCTAACGCAGACAAACTCTTTGACACAAAAAGCGACCCATCAAGCTTGCGCTCGATGTGATGGCTTGACGGGTCGCTTTTGGCCGCCAGTTGATTTGACCCTTCAAGCAAAGTGGGCTCGATTTTCGAGCCCACCGTTCTATCCCCCGCCTTGTGAATCGTGCTGCTTACAGCTCGGTGAGTGCGATGCTCAAAACGCTTGATGCGGAAAGGCTCGGCTCCCAAGTGCCATTGACGAGGTTGTAATCGATGGTAATCGGCTCGGTCTGGGCCAGCTCCGTCTGCCCAATGGCCTCTACGACCACATCCCCGATCGCCGTATTGATGTCTTCGATCGTTTCTCCGTTTGTCACCTGATCGAGAAGATCCGAGGCGCCATCCTCCATTTTCGCTTGAAAATCAGAGAGGCTCTTGCAGGTGATGGTAACCGTTGCTTCAGCGGAATCGCCATCGACGGTGACGCTGTCGATCGTATAGTCGAATCCCTCGAAATAGGATTTGACGAATTCCTGCGAATCGACGCCGTAGTCGGCAAGATTGACGCTCGATCCAACGCCCTGCTCCATAGCCGAGACGATCTCCGGATCGAGGCTCTTGACGGTATCGAGCTCTTGAGTCAAAGAGTCGCGGATCTGCTGCTCAGCACTTGGTGCTTGACTGCAAGCGCCAAGGCACAAGGCCGAAAAAGCAACCGCAACGATGACGGTGAACACAGTCAGAAGTTTACGCATGATGATTACCCTCCTTAAACGATAGCTGCGTTTCACGCACATCTCAAATGTTAACATCGCGCAAGATTGCATGCCAGAGGAATCAGGGGGAAGCTTTCTGTGGCAACGCGATTGGTCATTGGCAAATGTGTTTTTCAGGTGTTGCTGACGCGTCGTTGTGCTACGATAAATGCCCAATGAGGTGTTGGTTTGAGGTCCACACATCCTTCTCGTCGTGCGGCAAATTTTGCTTGCCCGCCATTGAGAGAATCAACATGAAAACCCAAGCAACAATCAAATACGCACGTCACGAAGGAGTTTTTCATGCGTTCCTACCATCGATACTTAATCGGCCATTGCCCGATGCCGCAAAGCTTCAAACAGAGCGTGCTTTTCACGTTGTTTATGGCAGTCGGCATGGGCGTCTGCATGATCAGCATCGTCGGCATCGTCACCTCGATGACACTGCCAGAGTACCTCTTCATCCTCACACATGTCGTCCCTGTAATGATTCTCGTCGGGGCATCCATTCGCCTCTTTCTCTTTGAGAAGCCGATCGGGGCAATCATTGGTCGTGTCCTTGCGCCACGTTTCCGCGGATTGCAGCTCTCGCTCGGCATCGTGCTCACAAACGTCGCGTTCATGGCAACCATCATGTGCGCACTCGGCACGGCGGTAAGTTGCGTGCTCATGTCTCAGTCTTTGAGCGGCCTCTCGACATTCGCTAGCTCCTATTTGGGCATCCTTCCCATTATTTACATCAGCGCAACTATCGTCTCGTTTTTCATCGTCGGCCCCTGCGCCAAGATGCTCTTCTCCAAGGCCCTCGAACTTCGGCAGAAAATGCTCGCCGCCTAAACAACCTCGTCGTTCCACGTTTTCAGCGCTTGTACCTGCAGGAACGTTTTAAACGGCGCAAGATCCCGCGTCACATGAAAGGCGTTGAGCGCCCCGAAGTAGGCCATGCGGTCGTCGACACTGATCGAGCACGGCGGCCTTTTAAGAGCCATGAAAACATAATTCATAAACAGCCGCGCGACGCGCCCATTGCCATCAGCAAAAGGATGAATATCCACCAAGCGGGCATGCGCATAGGCGGCTATCGTCAACGCATTTTTCGAAGCGTTTGCCGAGGTTCCGTGAGCTTTCATGGCCTCAGCCATTTCCTCAAGAAGCTCCCTGACCGCAGGCTCTACCTCTTCGGGAGGTAGCCCCACGTTATCGGCGACACGGTAATCACCGCGCTTGAATGTTCCAGGCCGTTCGCCTTTCGCCCAACGATCTTCGTCGTAGGTTTCCGCCGTCAACACGCGGTGCGCATCAAGCAGCATCGCGAGAGTGAAGGGCGAATTTGAGCACACCGCATCCATAAGCCAGGACCACGCATGCTTCAAATTGGTAATCTCGTAGATAGTGCGCACGTCTCCTGAAAAATTTGAAATACTGTTTTTGTCGAAGACCTCCGCTGTGTCATGGTAGGTAATCTCAGGATTTTCCAGCGAACCCGAATTATAGGAATACACCACCTTGAAGCGTTCGAGGCGAAGATCCCTTTCGTCTTCTTTGAGAGAGCCCCATGATGCGCAAAGACGCCCATACGCCTCGGCTATCAGACTATTCTCCATGCGACTCGTCCTCTTTCAGATAATCAACGAGCTTACGATGAGAACTTACCTTGCTCTCTGCTTTGCTGAGGCCTGCCCGCAGTGAAGGCTTTTCATTTGATGAAAGCTCATGCGTTGAAGAGGTTCGATCGCCGCCAGAAGACACAAGGCGAATATCGCCTTTTTCTTTGAGCGCCTCTTCAAGAGAACCCTTATAGGCAACAAGCCTCAATAGCTGCTCGTCAGTGAGCAAACGGCCGTCTCGATCTATCCACATCCGCATACCAACAGGCTCCTCAATAGGTTCCTCGAACTTTTTCTGAGCATTATACTCAGTTATCATTCGCTCGCCGTTCTCTTGCCATCGGATAGGGTTGCGGCAAACGAGGTTTTCAACAAATTGGTAATGGAATTGTGGTGATTTTGCGACAAGGGGTCTTTCTTGTGAGCAATAATTGTCCTTCGGATGGGAACTCATGCGTTGAAACCAACGTTTCCGCAGTTCAGCCCCCTAAAGTAACACACATTGCCTCAAGAGAAGGATAGGTACGTTTTGGGTCTCACACGTCAACAGCTCCTCATGGTGGGAGTGCTTCTTTCCGGCGCCTTCGTCGCCGTTTTGAATCAAACGCTTCTCTCCCCCGCGCTACCGGTCATCATGAACGACATGGGCATCGACGCCACCACCGTGCAGTGGCTCACGTCGGGCTACTCCCTCGTCGAGGCCATCGTGTTTCCGCTCTCCGCTTACTTTATGGGACGTTTCGCCACGCGCCAGCTCTTCATCGGCGGCATGTCGCTTTTCGTCATCGGAACACTTCTCTCAAGCCTTGCACCTATCTTTCCCCTTTTGCTTGCGGGACGCATGATCCAAGCAGCCTGCACCGGCATCGTCTGGCCCATGGTGATGACCGTACTTCTCATCATCTTCCCCCGCGAACGACGTGGTTCGGCAATGGGGCTCTCAGGGCTCGTCATCGGCTTCGCACCCTGCATCGGGCCTTCCCTCGCCGGCATCCTTGTCGACACGATCGGCTGGCGCGCTCAGTTCTTCCTCGTCGCCGCCCTCATGGCCGTCGTCGTCATCGTTGCTGCCATCATTCTCAAGAACTACGGCGATTTCGAGCGCACCGTCTTTGATAAGCCCTCGGTCATCTTGAGCCTCGCAGGGCTCCTCGCCCTCCTCTATGGCCTCTCGTCGATCACCTCGGGAAACCAGCTCGCGCTTTGCGTCGCGCTCATCGTCGTTGGCGCGGCGCTTCTCGTTTTGTTCGTGCGCCGCCAACTGCGCCTTCCCGTCCCACTGCTTCGCATCGAAGTGCTGAAGACCTCGAATTTCCGCAATGCCGTTATCATCGTCGCGGGATTCCAGGCCATCATGATCGGCACGGGCGTGCTCATCCCGATTTACATTCAGAACACACTCGGATATTCCGCCCTTCAAACAGGCTTCGTCCTGCTTCCCGGCGCGGTCATCGGCGCCGTTTGCGGCCTCATCGCCGGACGCCTCTTCGATCGCTATGGCGCACGCCGGCTCGTCATACCAGGCGTTTGCGTGGCGCTCGTCGGCGGCATCGGCTACTCGCTTTTCGGCCTCGAAACCTCGCTGCTCTTCATCGCGCTCTTTAACACGGCCTACGCACTCGGAATGCAGTTCGTCACCACACCGCTCAACACCTGGGGCATCAACTCGCTCGACAATCGCATGATCCAACATGCGAACGCGGTCTCGAACACCATCAACCAAGTGACGGTTTCCATGGGAACCGCCCTTCTCGTCTCACTCTCGGCTCTGCCGGCCGTGCTCTCCCCCGCCCTTCCCGCACAGGAGGCAGCGATGGAGGGATACCACTTCGCCTTCATCGCCGTTGTGGCGATCGTCGCGGTTTTGCTCATCGCCGCCTGTTTCATCGTGCGCGACCGCAAGCTTACCGAATCGCCTGAGTCGAATGCCGTTTTGGAGGAGGTTCCCCGCGAGGAAGACGGCACTTTCAGCGTCGGGCGCTTCATGAACGCCGACCCCTATTATGTATACGCAACGGATTCCATCAGCGCCGTGACGAGCGTGCTCTCCGAGCGCCGCACCTCCGGCCTTCCCGTCGTCGACAACGATCTGCAGGTGGTCGGCTTCATCTCAGATGGCGACATCATGAAATACATCGCGCGCCAAGATCACAGCATCCTCGATTCCACGAACATGCTCTTCCAGTACAACGACCGCGAGAAATTCGCCGACCGTATCGCCGACCTGCTTCAGCTCAACGTGATGCGCATCGCCACAAAAGACGCGATCTCGGTGGAGACCTCCATTCCGCTCGAGGATGTCTGCCGCATCTTCGCCGACCGCCGCATCAAGAAGATGCCGGTCGTGGAGCATGGCAAGCTCGTGGGCACGATCTCGCGCTCCGACATCATCCGTGCCACGATGGACACGATGAAGAGCTTCTCTCTCGACTCACCTGCATGAGCCAGCTTCCCGAGCTTATAGGGAAGAAGAACATATCGGACGAGCAAGAGAATAGGCCGTTGTTCACTGCACTGATCAACGGCCCTCATTCATGGAAATCGGCTTGAAAAGGCCGTCAAAGGCCGTCTCCCTCGGGGCGATATAACAATTCTGCATAGGTCGATATTACTTATCTGAAATGGATTATCCCAGTTGAGGAACGTAATATTGAACGTGGCGAAAGCAAAGAGGAAAGCGATCGCCAGGAATTGAGCTCGACAAGAGAGGGAGATGAAAATGAAATCGTTATCACGCAGAAACTTTCTCAAAGGCGCTCTGACGGCAAGCACGATCGCCGCTGCGGGCGCCGGCCTTTCTATGGTGGGGTGCTCGCCATCTCAATCGCAGACATCCGGATCAACGCCCTCGGCTGAAGTTGCCGGATCCGAACCAACCTACGATTACACGGCCGATGTCGTGATCGTCGGCGCTGGCGGAGCAGGGCAGATGGCCGCCGTCTCGGCGCATGAGGCCGGCAAGACCTCCATCATGCTTGAGAAGGCCGCGATGACCGGTGGCGATTCCATCACGAGCCACAATGACATTCTCGCTTTCTGGCCCGACGAGCATGCCGGCGAAAACGGTGACGACTTCGACAGCTATCTGGAAGACTGGAAGGCCACCCATTGGGTGTCTTACATGGGCCAGCTCGGCCGCGACTTCCCCACCACCGAGTTCCCCTTCGCACGCCGTTTTATGGAGCTTTGGGCGCCCGTCGGCCAATGGCTCGAAGATAATGCCGGCGTTCAGTGGACGGGCGTTTCCCTCGGTCGTGCCCTTGCCACCGAATACACTCCCACCTATCGCACTTGGCATGCCGAGAACGAGCCGATCATGACCTCGCTCTACAACACCATCAAAGAGTGGGACGACTGCGAAACGCTCTTGAACACCGAGGCCGTTGAGTTCATCCAGAACGAAAACGGCGTGGTGACCGGCGTCAAGGCCTACCAATCCGATACGGGCAAGACCATCACCGTTCATGCAAACAACGGCGTCGTCCTCGCCACCGGCACATTCTGCGCGTCCCGCGATATGATCAGCCAGTATTACGGGCGCGAAGTCGCCCAGCTCTCCACCACCGGCTCGATGAACCTCACCGGAGATGGCCATAAAATGGCCCGCAACATCGGAGCCGGCTTCAGGGGCATGGATCTCGGCCTGAACTGGCAGCCATGCGGCACCGGCTCACGCAACTGGGATACCATTGAAGGACGCCTCTATCTCTTCGGCTATTACGATGGCGCGCTCGCACCGGCAGACCCTGCCATTGCCGTGAACCTCGAAGGCAAGCGCTTCATGAACGAAGACCAAGTGAACTACGGCATCGGTCGTGAAACCTCCCGCCAGACCGCCCAAACCGCCTTCTATGTCTTCGACAACCGTTTCGATGCCCACGTCATATACGAAGACGCCGAGGTCATGACGAAAGATGGCACCGTCTACTACCAAGCCGACACGCTGGAAGAGCTCGCAGGACATATGAACTGCGACGTGCAGGGATTCCTTGACGAGATCGAACGCTACAACGGCTTCATCGACACGGGCACCGACGAGGACTGGGGCCGCGATGTGACCGTGGTTTCAAAGATCGAACAGGCGCCGTTCTTCGCCTTCCCCATCACCCCTCAGTATTACGTGACGTTCGGCGGCGTGAAGACCAGCGTCGATAGCGAAGTGCTGACCGACGACGACCGCGTCATCCCCGGCCTTTATGCGGCAGGCGTTGTTTGCGGCAGCTACGCCGAGCAAGAGGGCCTCGTGTATTACGGCGGCTTCGACCAAGCTCTGTCATGGGGCTGGCAGGCCGGCGCCAATGCCGCGAACTTCGACCCCGCAAACGCTGTTATGGAACCTGAGCCCGAGAGTGGCGCCCAGAGCGAAGCGACACCGGTCGCAGCTTCCGACGCCACATACACCGACGGAACCTATGAGGCGGCCTACGATGGCAAAGACGGAGCGGTTCCGGTGACCGTGACCATTTCGGGCGGCAAGATCGCTTCCGTGGAAGTGGGAGAAAACAACGAGACGCAAGGCATCGGAACCATGGCCATCGAAGCGCTCCCTGAGGCCATCGTCGCGGCGAACAGCGCCGACGTCGATGTGGTAAGCGGTGCGACCATGACCAGCAACGCTATCATCTCCGGTGTTGCCGATTGCCTTGAGCAAGCTGCATAATCTTATTTTTCCGGAATGCCGCTGCCACGAGAAAGTGCGGAAGCGTAGGCTTCTCGGTTCTCTATAATGGAAACGGCGGCATTCCAATCATAGGCCCTCCTCGGGAACAGATCGGATCGTACGTCATGGTTTCATGCGCGAGGATCCGGTCTGTTCCGCGTTATAGAGATTCTTGGCGTGAATCTCCATGCCAAGGGGATTCAGGGGGCATCAAATTCGAAGCTCGCAAAATGCCGGCGGGGTTTCCGAAAACGAGGTGACCGATATGGAGCTCAGCAGCTTACGATACTTTCTCGCGGTGGCCAATGAGGGCAATTTGGTGCGCGCAGCTAAATCGCTCTACGTCACGCAGCCCGCCCTCTCTCGCCAGATCAAGAACCTCGAAGTGGAATTGGGAGCGAAGCTCTTCACACGCGAACCGCGGGGCCTCACCCTGACCGAGCAAGGGCGCCACCTGCGCGAGCGGGCGCAAGCCATCCTCAATATGGCCGACTCGATCAAAACCGATCTCTCCGAGACAGCCGACGAGCTAGCGGGACTCGTCAGCATCGGCGTCGGCGAGTCATACACCTCATGCTTCATCGCCCAAGTTGCCAGCGAGCTTCAAGAAGAACATCCTGGCATCTGCTATCGTATCTATGACGGCAATGCCGACATTCTGGTGGATATGCTCGATCGCGGCCTCCTCGATTTCTGCATTCTCATCCAACCGGCCGATCTCTCCCATTACGGCCATCTGCGCATTCCCGAAAAGGACACCTGGGGACTGCTCATGCGCAAAGACAATCCTCTTGCAAGCAAAAAGTCGGTGACGAAGGCCGATCTTCTTGGCGAGAAGCTCATACTCTCAGAGCAAACCATGCAAAAGAACCTCACCTCCAATTCGTTCATCGAATGGTTCGGCGAAGATTACGAGCTGCTCGACGTGGTGGCCACCTATAATCTCATCTTCAACGCCACCCTTTTCGCTGCCGAGGGATTTGGCAGCGTGGTCTCCTTGGAGAAGCAGATCAGGGTCTCCGAGGCGAATGTTCTTCGATTCGTCCCCTTTGAGCCGCGCTTGGAAGTGGAATCGGACATCGTATGGATGCGCCACCGCCCGTTATCGCCCTCGGCGAATGCCTTTCTCGATGCCGCGAAGACAATGCTCGGTATCATCGAATAGCGGAGCGTTCAAATTCTGCTTTTCGACCGTTTTTCGCACGAAACAATCCATAAGAGCGCTATCGTGAGTACTCGCCAATGCAGTGCGTCTTACGGAAGCGAGGCACCATGAAAGCGGACGATGTGATTTCCCGTTCGATTTTCATCATCACCGAATACTACGAGAACAACCTCGAGCCGTTCTTCGAGAGCATCGGGGAAGACGTGCTGTGGCTCGGCCCCGCCAAGCGCCAATACATTCAGGGAAAGCAGAAGCTCATCGACACATGGATGGCGGAAAGCCACAACCTCACCTTCACCATGGGCGATATTGAGGCGACGTGCGCTTCCCCTGCTGCCAACGTGCAGGAGGTTCTCCTGCACTATGAGGTTTCCACGCACTACCCGAGCGGCAAGACCTTTCTCCACGACCAGTTGCTGCATTTCACCTGGCGGGAAAGGCGCGTGAAGCACGAGGGGGGGGGGATGGCAACCTCGCGCCGAGATCTCGCTCATCCACATCAGCAATTTCTGGCCATACGACCGGCGCGATACCATCTACCCCGTGCATTACGAGTCGCTCTTCAAGACGGACGACGAAAAGAGCAGGCCCGACACGCGAATCACGGTGAAGGCGACAAACGGCAACATGTATCGCCTTCTTCTGGATAACGTTCTCTACATCGAGACGATAAAGCGCACTTCGCACCTCATCGTGCATACGAAAAAAGGCCCTATCACGATAAACGGCACCCTTCCGCAGTTCGAGCAGAAATATCCCGACCTCTTGCTGCGCATCCATGCGAGCTATCTCGTGAACCCCTCGGCGATAAGCGAGCTCCGACGTTTCGCAGCGACGCTCACCGACGGCACCGAGCTGCCGATTCCCGAGAAGAAATACACACACGTCAAGGAAATCCTTAAGCAGGAGGGCTACCTTTGATGAAAAGCTCCTGCACGGGGAGCAGCGGTCGTGAAAAGCTCTTGTGCGGGAAACTGCGATCGTGAAAAGCTCTTCTGCGGGAGAGCGACAATCGATGAATCACGACAGTTGATGACTTCATGGATGGGGACACTTTTTCCCACGTCGCCTCTTGCGTTGTACTAGAATCCTTGCGTTACACAACATATTCAGTACCTGTCACATAAGGAGCACGCCATTTTATCCGAACGTTTACTGACCGGCATCGTCCATCGGTTGGCCGAATGCGAGCTCGCGCTCAACCCCACCAATGAGACCTCGCTTCCGCCGGCGAAATCCAACCGGCCGACGATGCTTTATATGCACGTCCCCTTCTGCGAGCGCCTCTGCCCGTATTGCAGCTTCAACCGCTACCCCTTCCGCGAGGAGATCGCAAAGCCCTATTTCGCGAGCATGCGCAAAGAGATGCTCATGGTGAAAGACCTCGGCTACAACGTGGAGAGCATCTACGTGGGCGGCGGCACCCCCACCGTCATGATCGATGAGCTTTGCGAAACGCTCGACCTCGCGCGCGACATATTCAACATCCGCGAGGTGGGGTGCGAGACGAACCCGAACCATCTGGCGAGACCCTATTTGGAAAAACTCACCGGGCGCGTTCAGCGGCTCTCAGTGGGCGTGCAGAGCTTCAACGACGACCTGCTGAAGCAGATGGATCGCTACGACAAGTACGGAAGCTCGAAGGAGATCCTTGCCGGCATCGAGGGCGCCCTTCCCTATTTCGACTCCCTCAACGTCGATATGATCTTCAACTTCCCCACGCAAACCGAAGACATCCTTTTCGATGATCTGAAGAAAATCGCACTCTGCGGCGCCCGTCAGGCCACGTTCTCGCCTCTTTACGTGTCGGCGTCAACCACGAAGAAGATGGCCGCGACGCTGGGCAAGCTCGATTACGACCGCGAGCGCCGCTTCTACGAGATCGTTGACGGCGTGCTCGCCGGCGGAGACAACCCGCTCTTCAGGCGCTCGACCCTTTGGACGTTCACCCGCAACAACTCCGATGAGACGAAGAAGCGCACCGAGGCGAAAACCACCGAAGCAGACGAGCATTCCACGAACGCCCAAGCCGGCGAGCAGCACATCGATGAATATCAGGTGAACTACGAGGAATACCCCGCCATCGGAAGCGGCTCGATCACCCATCTCGATGGCTGCATCTACGTGAACGTTTTCAGCATCGACCGCTACAACGAGGCCATCGCACGCGGCGAGATGCCGCTCATGGGAAAGACCGTCATGAGCCGCCGCGACCTCATGCGCTATCGCTTCCTGCTCGACCTCTACAAGCTGCGCCTCGACAAGCGGAGCTTTGAACGAGATTTCGGCTGCTCGGTGGAGAAGGGTCTGCCGGCAGAGATGGCTTTCATGCGCCTCAACGGCGCCTTCGCCACCGACAATGACGAGGAGCTCACGTTGACGCCCAAGGGATGCTATCTCGTCGTGGTGATGTATCGGCAGTTCTTGAGCGGGATGAACAACCTTCGCGACCAAGCCCGCGCCGCCCTTCCCTATCCCGAGTGCTACCTTCTCTTCGGCGAGGGCATCCCCGAATAGGCCCAACGTTCGAAATCATTTAGCGCAAGCGGTCACGATCTTCCCCGTGTGGCTACTACCTTCGCCATGTATTTGGTTAATATTTGGAGCACAACTCCAAATATTAACCGTTATACTTTAAACTACATGCGAATTGCGCGTGAAAGAAGGTGCGGCCATGTACATTCGACGGGAAATCGAATCGACTATCAAGGAGATGTTGAGCCAGTTCAAAGTCGTGCTCGTTTTAGGAGCGAGGCAGGTTGGCAAAACGACCGTGCTTATGGAAAGCGTGGGGAAAGACTACTGTTTCGTTTCATTGGAAGACCCTCTCGCCTATCGACTGGCCGAAACTGATCCCGTTCTCTTCTTCCAGACCAATGACTTGCCGTTGATCATCGATGAAATACAGCGCGTCTCGTCGCTTTTCCAAACAATCAAATTCGTCGTTGATCAATCGAACGACTATGGGCAAATAGCCCTGACAGGTTCCCAAACATACGAGCTTATGCAAGGTGTAAGTGAATCTCTTGCTGGAAGAATAGGCATTTTGGAAATGTCGGGGCTCTCCTTTCGCGAGATATTTGATGAATCAGCCACTCCCCATCCCTATATACCGGCTAAGATCGAGAAAACGACCCCAAGCAACGGGAACAGAATAGATGTCTGGTCGCATATTCAACGGGGCTCCATGCCGCGGCTCTTCGTCGACGAGATACCGTGGGACAGGTTTTGGTCGAGCTACGTTCATTCTTATCTCGAACGTGATGTAAGAACGCTCGTGAACATCAAGGACGAGAGAAAGTTCCTCGATTTCATGATCGCATGCGCGGCACGCACCGGCCAGCTCTTCAATGCATCCGATATTGCAAACGCCATCGACGTCGATTCCAAGACCGTACAATCGTGGGTCTCGATCCTCCGCGCAAGCGGCATCGTCCACCTCGTTTATCCTTTTTCGCAAAATGTCAGCAAGCGCGTAGCCAAGGCTCCGAAAATATATTTCATGGACACGGGTCTTGTCTCCTATCTCACACGATGGACGACGCCGGATCAACTGAGAAACGGCGCAGCCGCGGGCCAGATATTTGAGACGTTCGTCGTGTCGGAGATCATCAAGAGCTACATGAATGCTGGCGCGGAGATACGAGACATCTGGTTTTACCGCGACCTGAAAAAACACGAGATAGATCTCGTCATACAGAACGGCCACGTGCTCCATCCCGTGGAAGTCAAGACAAGCGCCCTAGTGGGAAAAGATGCCGTGAAGAATTTTGCCTGCCTAGAGGGAATCCCCGATTACGAGGTTGGCTTCGGCCACGTTATCTGCCAAATATCGAGGCCGAGCATGATTGCGCAAAACGTGCAGGCCGTTCCCATCTGGGCAATCTGAAGAAGCGGCATTATACTTCTAACCCCAAAGCCCCACATTCGACATCGCGTACAGCGGAACGTTCCGCATCCAATCCTGCTCACGATAACCCGAAAGGCTGAACCGCACCGATTTGATTGTGGGATGGGAATCCTTGAACGCGCGAAGGCTTTTCGATCGAAGGTTCTCCTCCGCCTTTACCTCGATGGCAAAGACGCTGCTCGCAGCCTGTGCCAGAAAATCGATCTCGCCCGACGAGTTCTCGGCTGACCAATAATAGGGAACGAGGCCGCAATCCGAAATGAGCTGCTGGCAAACATACTGCTCGGTGAGGGCGCCCTTGAACTCCTCGAAGATCTCGCCGCCGCCAATGACCGTCTCCTTATCCAACTGCGCCATCGCGCCGAGGAGGCCGACATCGACCAAGAAGAGCTTGAACGCCGTGTCGTCCGCATAGGGGGCCAAGGGGATGCCGGGCTTCGATATTCTGCGGACAAGCGTCGCAATCCCCGCTTGCGTGAGCCACGTGATGCCAGAGCGATAGTTCGCCGCCCGCGCCCCCTCCGCGATGCGGCTGAAGACGAACTTCTTATTCTCGCGACCGAGATGAAACGGAATAGAGCGCCATGCCGCGAGCGCGTATTCGGTCTCAGTTCTTCCCAAGTGCTTCGAGATGTCTCGCTCGTAGCCGCGGAGGATTTCCTTTTGCACATCCCGCACATCCTCTAAAAGGCCGCGCTCCAAAAACAAGTTCACCGCCTCGGGCATTCCTCCCACGTAGTAGTACTGGCGAAGGAGCGGTATGAGTTTGCTGGAGAAGCTGTTTATGAGAGCGGTGTCGCCGGAATCGACGAGATCGCAGAGCGCCCGATTGCCCGTCGCCACGAGAAACTCCCGAAAATGAAGCGGATAGAGATCAAGCGTCTCCACCTTTCCCACCGGATAGCCGGTGCCCTCATGCACGGTTATGCCTAAGAGGGATCCCGCCGCAGCGACGGCGTATTGAGGTGCGTTCTCGCAGAAGTATTTGAGGCAGGTGAGCGCCTTCGGGCACTCTTGTATCTCGTCGAGGATGATGAGCGTGCCGTTCTCCGAAACGACCTCCCCCGCCTCGAATTGGATAGCGGAGATTATGCGGAGGATGTCGTAGCCTAACTCGAACTGCTCACGCATTCTTTTGTTGTCGTCTAAATTCACATACGCGACGTTTTTGAACTGAGTCCGGCCGAACTCCCTCAAAAGCCATGTCTTACCGACTTGGCGCGCACCGTTGAGGATGAGGGGCTTGCGATGCGGTTTGCCCTTCCATGCAATCAGCTTGCTCATGAGAAAGCGCTCCACTAATCCCCCTAACAAACCCGGATGAAGATTACGGCCTTATATTCGCATAAATTTGCGATTTTAAGGCCGTAATTTAGCAATTTTCTGAGAAAATCAGGCGATAATACTCAACATGCCCAGACGGAGGTTGGCGTGCTGCATTGCAGTGCAAGCCTTACATGGCACGGTTGTTTGGGGATCTGCTATCGTTAAGGTATCTCAGTCGCTCTGCATGGAGATGGTTGCGCTTTTGATTGAGATCGCCGTATGTTTGAAGGAGCGATTCCCCGAGAGCGTCGAGGGCGCTTTGGTCGATTATTCCATCAAGCTCGTAGCACTCTTTCTCGATAATGTCGATGAAATCGGTCATTTCTAACCCCGTTTCGCTGACATTGACGTTGTCGATAAACGAAAGACAATCTGTGGTAAACGAGAGCGGTGAGACATAAACGACCTGTTCATAAACCCGTTCAAAGGAATAGTGCTGGCAGATTTATCGTATATGGGTCAACAACTGTTCTCTGAAGTGGCGTATGGGTGCGCTGGAACCATTCTTCCGTATAATAACGCGATTTCGCGAGAGCGTTGAGCCGGTTTTGCTTGGCCTTAATATGCCTTTTGAGTTTCGCCTTTCCATCTCGCGCGGCCTTTGCCCTTTTCTGGAAGAAACGGCGCAACGGGAAGAATACGGCAAATCTGAATCGGAATGCCCAAACGTCCCATTTTTTCGCCTCGTCTCGCAGCTCTTCTCGCTGGCTGCGCAAGGCATCTATCTCCGTTATTATAGCCGCGGCAGCTGCATCGTAATCGTCTTCGGTCAGGGCTTTTCCGCAGGACGGACACTTTCTCTCAAGGTATGAACCTGCTACTTTGAATGGGCTGAAAACTGCATCACAGTTACAGCATATGCAATTCACCACTAAGGGAGGCTCTTGCACGATTCGGGGTTCGGGATCATTTCTCTTCTTATTTGTTCCATTGCGCACTTTCATGCTGCTGCCTTCCAACGAAGCTCTGTATAAAGCACAGATTACCTCGTATAAGACCTTCACATGGTGCGACTATGGGACAGCATCAGGAAACAGAGTTGAATTCGAACTCGAAAATGCTGCGCTTCGCTTGCATTTTCATACGTCGCGCTTCGCGCTCCTTACGCAACAGCGCACTGCGCTGTTGCGACCTCGCGGTTCGAGTTCTACCCAACGCTTGATTGCTGAAAATAAAACGACCCAGCAAGGTTTGCTGAGCCGGAAGTTTTCTGGCTCCACGGGTAGGACTCGAACCTACAACCCTCCGGTTAACAGAGGCCGTTCCGGGTGGCAAAGTAGCGCAGTCTGAGACAAATTACCAGTTCAGCGCATGTCGGCATTTCGCAGATTGCGTTACTTTGCGCCAAGTTTTGTCGCAGAGGCGCACTTATTTATGCACCTACTGTTGATTCGTACCGCAGACAACTCGATTCCCTCAAACTCTGAAGGTTGTATCGCTTGAACGGTATAATCGCACTATTGCATCGCGGCGATGACGGTTTGGAGATCGATCCAAGGGCTTTTGCCGTCCCAGATCTCGCGGGCCTTTTTGGTCATCTCGATCACCGGATTGTATTCGTGGATCTCAAGGTGATGGCCGATATTGCCATCGACCGCCGTATCCACATAGGCAATCGGCTTGCCGCTTGAGGTCATCATCTGACCGACGGCATAGCCCTTCTCTTCAAGAAACTTGATCGCCTCATCGAAATTGTCGACGATGACATTGACATGGTTGAATCCATAGCCGCACTCATCGAAAAGCATTGGCTCGTCGTTGAGCTTCTGCACGAATTCCACCTGCATCGGGCCCCACATGCCAAGGGCTATCACGATCTCAGGATCGGCCGCCTCGCCGCGAACCTCGCAGGATTCATAGTGCATCGGCCCCATTTTGATGAACGGGCCAGCGCCGAACAGCTCGTAGAATTCCTGAACGGCGGCATCGATGTCTTTGACCGTATAGGACAGCTGATCGGGCCCGTATTTGTTCAAAATCGTCTCATACATGGCAAAATCCTCCTATTCATCTCCCGTATCAGTTTCCCGCGAGCCATCGATGGCGCTTCGCCATGCACCATCAAGATAGACAAAGCGGGGTTTGAGGGTCAGCCCTCCCCCGTGGGATGCGGTGGTGTAAAAGCGCACCGGCAGCGGATCGCATCCGTCAACGCGCACGATCGTGTGATCCTCGCGCTCCGCATAGCGATGGCCGTCAAGCGCGATCAGGTGCAACGATACGGGATCAATCGTTTTGATGGTTATCTCGTTCTCACCGAAAGACTCCCGAAACGCACGGAGCACATCAGCGCGCTCCATTGCAGTTCCTAGGCATCCATTGAAGGTGGTTTCGGGGTTGCCCTCGGCGCTTCCGGCGGCTTCGGAGCGCCCGAAGGAGCGGGCGGCTGCGGCTGCCTCGGCATCATGTTCGCGGCATCGAGAGCCGCCTGATCGGCATCGAAGTCAATCTTCGTATTGTCGAGCTCTGCGCCGCACTCGGCACAAACTTTCGCCACCGGCTTGTTCGTAGCTCCGCACTGCGGGCAGGTCTTCATCGTGATTTCTGCTGGTCTGAAACACATAGACGAATCCTTCAAGAGAAATCTCTCGGGGTGGTGCCTATCTCTCGCACCACCCCGATCTGTTCAACAGTTCTTATTCAAACGCGATGTCGGGTAGCCCTTGGTCTTTCTCAAGGGTCGAAACCGAAAGGGTCTTGGATTTTCCGTCTTTCTCAATCGTCACGGTATAATCAGCCGCCGGAATCTCCTTGAACCAGAAATCACCCCACATGTTCGTGCTCGTCTCAAAGGTCTCGTCGGCGCTTTTCGCCGTGACCTTCGCCCCTTCGACGATCTCCATCTCTTTCGGGTCGTACACCGTTGCGGCGATGAATGTCTGCGGCAGTGCCTTGTAATAGACATTGGACTTTTCGTCAAGGCGCTCGGCATGGGCAAGATCGAACTCCGACTCGTCGCCGAATTGGATGGCCTCAACAGGGCAGTTGTCGACGCATCGGGGGATGCGGATCGGCGAATCCTCGTCATCGAGCAGATGGGCGCACCCGCAGCAGCCTTGCGGAATGCAAAGCTCTTCGTTCCAGTAGACGCCTTCGAACTTCTCGGCGATGTCTTTGCGATCCTTGGCCTTCTCCGGCTCGATCACGATGAGGCCATCGTCGCGATCCATCAAAACCTCCGGGGCATACTCGGCAATGGCCTGCGTCTGAGCGCCAATGAAGGGGATATAGGAAACACGCACATGCGAGCCCGCGCCCCGTTCCTTCTCGTTCACCTTGAGCCAGAATTGGCCGATTTCCGGCTGCTCAGCTGCATAGGGCAACCACGAATTGCCGCAGAACTCGTCCTTGCAGGCGATCTGGCAGTTGCGGCATCCGGTGCATTTCTGCAAGTCGATATAAAAGACTTTAGACATGATCGTTCCTCCTAAGCGGCGTCTAGTCGACGACCCACGAGTTGTAGTTGATGCCGATAGCCGGATCGTAATCGCGGGCGAACGCCTCCGGATAATCGCGCTTCCATTCATCCATTTCAGCCGATTGGACCTTGGCCGCTTCAACGAGATAGCCCGATACGGCAAATCCGCGGCAGTTCTTCGACACTTGGTTTTCGGGGCAGATCAGATTGGCCGCACCGCCGCGATCGAGATGGGGGGCGATCGGATCCACGCGCGATCCCTTGTTGATGACCACGGCGCCCGGAATGACGCGCTCGGAGATCCGCGCGCCGGTCAGAATCGTGCCACGGTTGTTATAGATCTTGACGATATCGCCGGCTTTGATGCCGCGCGCATCAGCGTCAACCGGATTGATCCAGATGGGCTCATATTTGTAGCCATCCGGGCCTTCAACCTTCATCGTCTCGAACTCGCGGAACCACATGATGTCATCGCCCTGAACATGCACGCGCCAACGGGCCGGATTGGCGACGAGCAAGAGCGGGTAATCCTTGCACCGCTCACCCCAGAGCGTCTCATCGTGGCTCCAGCCTTCGGATTCGGGACCGCCGATCGTCCACCGGGCCATCGGAGTGCGCTCTTTGTCGTCGGGGAAATGCGTGGCCAGCGCCTCGGACCAGAACTCAAGCTTGCCGGTGGGCGTGTCGAGCGGGTTTGCCTCAGGATCGCTATAGAAGCCATACATTCCCGGTGGCAGCATGTCCTGATTGGGATCCTGCTTCGGGAAGTAGAAGCCCTTCTCGTTGAGGTCTTCCCAGGTGATCTCCTCTCCGAGACGGGAGTTGTCATATTCGAATTGGCGCCACTCGGCATAGGTCATGCCCATATCGATTTGGTCGCGCACGCCGAAACGTTCGCCTATCTCGCAGGCGATCTCGAAGTCGGACTTCGACTCGCCCACCCGATCGCAGCCCGGAGGCGTGATAGCCGATGAGCGCAGCGATACGACCATCGAGCCGCCCATCATATCGTCGTCCTCGACGCAAGTGGTGACCGGCAAGACGAGATCGGCGAACAGCGAGTCATTCTCGAGCCACTGATGGTTGGTGACGAAGAACTCCACCTCATTGGTGCGGATGGCATCCTGATAGCGGAAGCCGCCGTCCCAGCAGTTCATATTGCAGGGCTTCTCAGACCACAGCATATGGATCTTCGAGAACTTGGGCATGTGATTGAGCTTGTAGTCGATGGCGGCTTGCATCTCCTCCACCGATTTGCCTTGAGCGCGAGCCATTTCCGGAGAGGCGGTACCCAATGCGGCGGCATAGGACTCGGCTGTGGTGGGATAGGTGTTCTTTTGGAATTGCTCCGACGTCTCCACGTAGACGATGGCGGGAGACCCATACCATTCGGCATGGCCCTCGAGCAGGGCTTCGGCAACAAGCGTGCGTGGGATCTTCTGCTCCGAGGGATAGAACATGCGGCATTGGTTCGCCATGCTGAACGGCGCCGACGTGGATCGAGCGATGGTCTCCTTGCCGATGAGCGAGGCATTCATATAGGCGATCTGGACACCGTGCTTGCCCAGCCCTTGCATGCCGAGCAAATAGGCTGCCGTACGCCCCGGCTCGAAGCTGTAGGGGCCCTTGATGGTGCCGGAGCTGAAATGCACCGCCGCGGTCACCAGCTTTGCGCGGTTGCGTGCGTAAGCCTTGATGGTGTATTCGGGGATGCCTGTGCGTTCAGCGGCCCAAGCGGGAGTCTTGGGGATGCCCTCTTCGTCTTCGCCAAGCACATAGGCTTTCACTTTGTCGAAGCCGACGGAGTGGGTCTCGACGTATTCCTTGTCGTAGAGATCCTCGGTGATCCAAACGTACATGACGGCGAAGTCGAGGGCCGCATCGGTATTCGGCAGAATCGGAATCCACTTCATCGTGTCATGGCAGACGGCAGTGTAGTTGCAGAACGGGTCAACGACGACGAACTCCTTGCCGCACTCTTCCCAGAACTTGATGAGCCGAGACCACATCTGCGACGCATAGTTTTGGGTGAGCTCCCAGTCACCGGCCGCGAAGGCGATCATTTCCGAATGCTCGGAGATGTCGCGCAGCACGTGCCACGGATTATAGCCTGTCTGCGGAGGTGCCGGCATGCCGAGGCCCTTGTTGCAGCCCGAGCCCCAGAAATGCTTGGCGCCCCAGTACCAACCTTCCACGGAGTCGGGGGTGCGCACTTCGCGCGTGTAGCCGCCGAGCTTGCTCATAAGCGTCGAGTGCATGCCGCCGCCGGCATGCAGGTTCTTCGATTCGCGGTGACCATCCTCGCCGATCGTCAGCACTGAATAGGGGCCATAGGTGTCGATGATGCGCTTGATCTCGGACTCCATAATATCGAGGGCCTCATCCCAGCTGATGCGCTTGAACTTGGATTTGCCGCGATTGGCTGCGTTGATTTTGTCAGGATCACCGCCGGGTTCCCAGTCCACGCGCTTCAAAGGATACTTCACGCGGTTTTTGGAGTACACACGGTTTTTGTAGGCGAGTGCGAAATAGTTCGGGGCCGCCTTCAGCCCAGGGCGAAACTCTTTGTCCCCCACCTTGATCGTCCACATCGAGGGCTCAAGTTCCTCCTCTGTGTACTTATCGAGATAGTGGACGGGACGAATACGGACGATCTTGCCATCTTTGCTGTCGACATAGGTGAGGTCACCACCCGTGCCGCCGCATGCGATGCTTTGCACCGTCGTTTTCAAGTCGCTCATCAGCGCTCCTCTCTCTGAGACCATCGCTTTCGGGTCTGCTTTATGAAGATCCAAACCGACTCAGATAAAGTTTAGGGAGCGAGCGCGCAAGATATAAGCCTCTAACGGCCCAAAGAGCAGAGCCGAATGGACACAACAACGTGCCTCAGATTACGAATGCGTGCTTTTATCCAATCCAGCTCTCACCGCATACACCGCCAGCTGCACGCGGTTATCCAATCCCAAACGCATCATGATGGCGGAAATCTGCTTTTTGACGGTGCCGAGACTCAGATAGAGCTCGGAGGCGATGTCCTCATTCGATTTGCCCTGCGCCACGAGCCGCAATACATCCTTTTCCCGTGCCGTGAGCTGGTCTGACCCATGCCATGTCGGACGGCGCCCCATGTCGGGGACCGTGCACGCATCACCCAATCGCAGGCGGGCGAACTCATCGAACACCGAACCGGTCACCGATTCAGAGAGCGTCGCCTCGCCCTGCATGACCGCTCGAAGACGATCACGGAGCTTTCGGGCCGGTGTGTCCTTGAGAAGATAGCCCCGCACGCCGATCTGGAGCGAGTCGAACACCCGGGAAGCATCCGCCTCGACCGTCAGCATCACAATGGGCAGGTCGGGCTTATGGGTGAGCACCGCCTGAGCCGCCGTGATGCCATCCATCCCAGGCATCCGAATATCCATCAGTATCAAATCCGGCTCAAGGGAAAGCGCGAGATCGATGGCCTCCTTGCCATCGGATGCCTCGCCGATGACCTCGAATTCGTCCCACCGATCGATCAACCCGCGGAGTGCCTCGCGATAAAGGACCTGGTCGTCCACCAAAAGAATGCGGGTCACGTCGTTGCCCATTGCTGCCTCCATCAACCGCGCACAACAGGAAATTCGAGGGACACCGTGGTGCCATCGCAACCAGAGACGACGCTCAGGCGGCCATCGGCGGCGGCCGCTCTCTCACGCATGATACGGATGCCGAGACGCTCCGGAGCCACGTTTTCAATATCGAAGCCCACACCGTCGTCGACAATATCGATACGCACGTGGCTGTTTCGCCGCATCATGCGCACGTTGACGTTATGAGCCCGCGCATGGCGCAATATATTTTGGAGGCTCTCGTTGACGATGCGCACCAACTGGAGCCGCGTATAGTCAGAAAGCTTCGGCGGTGAATCCATGGCGCTCTCAAAGGTGACGTTGATGTCCCATTGCTCGTTGAACCGATCCAATATGTCTGACAAAACGTCCGTGACGCTCTCGCACGAATCGATCGGGGTCCGAAGCGAGAGCATCTCCTCGCGCAGCACCTTCGTGATCTGGCGGGCTTGATCGGTTATTATTTTCAATTTTTCGCCGAGCATCTCATGGTCGTCGTTCTCAAAGCAATCCTGCGCGATGTCTGCATGGATTGCCAGCGCGCTCACCATCTGTGAGACGTTATCATGAATTTCGCTGCTGAGCTGCTTGCGTTCCCTGAGCACTTGAAATTCGAGATCTTTCTTCTGCATCTGAATTCGCTGGATGAACGTTCCCAGCACCGATCCGATGTCCAAGAGATAGCTTCGATCATCGTCTTGCCACGGCAAGTCCCGCTTATAGACGATGGAGAGCATGCCGAGGATGCCCGACGAAGAGCAGAGCGGAATGCTGACGGCGCTGCGAAATCCCGCCTCGACGGCCACTTCAGGTATCACGTCATCGGCATGCGGGTGGGCGTAGTCCTCCATCACGATCAAATCGCCCGTCTCCATCATCCACGCCATGCGTCCGACGCTTGTTGTCAGCGGCTTCATGTAATAGTCGGGATCGACTTGACCGTCATGGAACGCGAGGTGGTGGAAGGTCTTTCCATCGGGCTCCAAAAGATGAAGATGGGCGACGTCGCATTCGAGGTATTCAACGCACACATCGACGAACCCTTGGTACACCATTTCCGGCTCAGCTGACCAGCGCATGGCCTTGCTGAGTGCAAGGAGGGTCTCATAACGGCAATGCTTCATCTCGATCCTCCCGTTCCTGATGGGAAATATCAAGCCTTTGCAAAGGCACCATGGTCGGGCAAGGCATTGCCCCCTCCCGTTCGGGTTCGCTGGAGCGTCCGCAGGGAAAGCCGCACAGGATCCGCTGAGCGCGACATGGAGCCGGAACGATCGCCCCCCTCACCGTCTCCGTGAGATCACGGCCACAACCCTTGCAATAGGGCGTTTCTCCCGCTCCCCTTTCGATAAGCTTCCGCTCTATGGGATTTTTTCGATGGGGAAGGTCGAAGAGGATGAGATATTCCTCGCGGGTGACTTCCCGAGGAGCGCCGCAATCGGGACAATGCACCGTGAAAATGCGCTTGGGGCGACATTGGCCGCAAGAGGGATTACACGATGCCGCATAGCACATTGCGCTTACTCCTCCCTTGCTTTCGGCCAATCAAAGTCTTGACAGGCTATTGACGGAAACGACCGTCACCCAATTTGCTCTTTCAGCCGATCGCAGCCACAAGTGCAGCCCTCGGGATGAAGCTCCTTATGGATCGCCGTCTCATGGATGATCGCCAACAGCTCCAGATCGAAGATCACCGTTTCCCCCGCGAGTTCGTGGTTGAGATCCAAGACAATGCCATTATCCCCGACGGAAAGCACTTTTGCGCGAATCGTTCCTCGGGCGGTTTTGATCTCAATGTAATCGCCGACAGGTAGCTGATCGGCATTCGGCAATCTGTCAAGGGGAATGGTTTGAATCAGGGTCTCATCGTAGATGCCGTAAGCACGCTCGGGAGCAAGCCGCAGCGTTCGCCGCTCCCCCGGAAGCATCTCGCACAAGGTCTGCTCCACTTGCGGAAGAAGCCGCCCCGATCCGAGCTTGGCATCAAGGGGCTCTCCGGTTCGCCAGCTGCTTTCAAACTCGCGGCCATCCTCGAGCCTGCCCGCATAGTTGATTCTTACCACGTCGCCGAGCTCTGCCATAGCTTTCCCCCGTTCCCTGATTCAGGTGTACGTGCTCATCGTTAATCTAGCGCGAATCCCGCAGCAAAACGACCCGCATTCCGCAACATAGACCTCATGGCCAATCTTTTGCGCCAATCGGCCAATTAAGGCGATGGGAGATAGATGGCAGAGGTTTTCGGGTGCTGCGAGGTTCGAGTCCTACCCAACACTTGATTGCTGAAAACAAAACGACCCAGCAAGGTTTGCTGAGTCGGGAAATTCATGGCTCCCCGGGTAGGACTCGAACCTACAACCCTCCGGTTAACAGCCGGATGCTCTGCCAATTGAGCTACCGAGGATCATCATATGTCACGCGCGTTTGCGCAACTCGTTATTATAGCGAACCCTTCATCAGGTGCAAGAAGATTTCCTCTTACCACGGAATTAGCACGGCATCTTCTCCCTCGCCATCGCGCGTAAAGAACCCCTCTCCCACCAAATCGTTCACAATCGAATGAAATTCCTCCGGCTCCACACGGTCTCTTCCCGCCTTCGCCTCAGCCTCATTCAATCGCTCATAGACATCGCGCGCCCCCACCGGTGCCGACGTGCCCACCACGGCATCGAGGATGAACGACCGCTTTTGCCGCCGCGAGCCCTCAAAGGCGCTCTGACGCGCATATGAGGCCGAACGCCGATGGTCCTTCGCACCCTGCGCCTTCAAGTACGCCCCATAGTCGAGCAGCGCGTAGTACCAACCGCGCGGATCGTCCCGTGAGCAGGTGTATTCCACATAGGGAACGATCTCACGATCGCGAACGTTCTCGCGCCCTGCGAACAGCTCGTGGAGAAACACCGTGCGCACGTTCGTCTCCAAATAAACCGACGGTAGCTCATAGGCAAACGAGAGCACGCCCGCCGCCGTGGTCGGGCCGATGCCGGGAAGCGAGACAAGCTCCCCATAGGTGCGGGGAAGATTTCCCTGCCACTTCTCAGCGCAGATGTCCGCCGTTCGCTTCAAGGCAAGCCCGCGGCTGTTGTAACCGAGCCCCTTCCAAGCAAGTAGCACGTCGGTCGGCGAAGCCGACGCAAGCGCATCGAGGGTCGGGAAAAGCCTCAAGAACCGCTCCCAATAGGAGAGCACGCGGCTCACCTGCGTCTGCTGGAGCATCACCTCGGAAACGAGCACCGCATAGGCGTCGTCGATACAGCGCCACGGCAACTGCCGCTCATGACGCTTACCCTCTTCCCAAACGAGCGCGCAAAACTCATCGGGCGTGGGCGCCGCATCGTTCCAAAATTGAGGTCGTGATTTCTTCTCTTCCACGGAAGGTTCGTTCATTCAGGCAGATTGCGCACTGCGCCGTCGGTGCGTGCGCCCCGGCTACTCATCCTCAAACAGGTCGTCCAGATCGCCAAGCGTATCGCGGAACTCCTTGAGAACGGCCTCCTCCAATTCGTGATACTCCTCCGAATCGAGCGGTTGGTAGGCAGCAAGCTTGTCGAAGAGGTTCTCGCGCGTCACAGCGACATATTGGCGCGTGACCAAGCCCGCCTTGTAAGCCTCCTCGATTGCCTCGCGTGCCGCCATGTAGATGTCGAAACGCGGCAGACCCGACGAAAGGCGAACGAGCTCCTCACGGTCGATTCCCGCCATCGAAGGATGGTGGGTCAGAATGTCGTTCCAGATGCTTCGGCGCTCCGAAGCGTTCGGATAATCGATGTCGATGAGCGAGAGCGGCTCGAGCATGTCGAGGAAGAAGGTGTCTATCTCGCCCTCGCTCGAAGCGGTCGCAAGCACGTAGACGTCGGGGTTTTCCACCGCCGAGCGTATGAACTGGATGGCCTCACGGGCTCCACGCGAGATCTGCGCAATAAAAAAGCCCGACGGATCGTCCGGCAAGTCGATCATGGGAGATTGCCAGAGATCGACGTCTTGCAGCACCACGACGCCCCCTCCCTCGAAGCCGTTGCGGAAGGGGTTGAACTTGTGCGGCGAGACGACGCCGCGCGGATCGGCCGTAACGCAGAGTATCGGGACACCCTGCGGATTCTCCTCCATGTTCATGCGCAAAGTCGGAAGATTCAGCTCTTCGAGCGTCGCCTCTAAAAAGCGCTCGGCGTCTTCACGTGCCGGAGAGCGGAACAGAAGCGAATCGACGATCGGCATCGAGCTCAAACCATGATGCGCGTTGAGATCTTTCACGAGCTTCTGGAAATGCGGATTGTCCTGCATGCCGATGCCGAAATCGCGCATGACGGCGACGGTGCCCTCAAACCCGACAAGCGTATCGTAGTTGAGCGGTTCTTCCTCCTGCTCGGGCGCGGCAGTGGGCAGCGCTTGCGCAATGACCGCCAAAGCGCCGTCGGCTGATTCGTCCTCAGCTGCCCCGTCGGAGGCAAGCCGTTCCATCGAACCGTCCTGCCTTCCGAATTCGCCAAGGTTTTCCACCTTGACGATATGGGCGTCGAGGCCGAGGAAATCTTGCGAGATCATCTCCGTCATATCCTGAAGATCTTCGCGGGAAAGCCCGAATTCCTCGAGCTTGTCGAGCGCGAGCATCTGCAGCTTCTCCGCGCATGAGGCTATTTCCTGGGAGGAAAGATAGGGCTCCATCTTCTCGAAGATGTATTCCGCCATCGCCCGCTCTTTGTGGTCGCAGGCAAGCTGCCAAGCGCGCTTCAGACCCGAGAGCGCTTCCTCATCGGGCATTCCCGGAAGCGCCGCCATTTCCTCGAACGACGCCAAGTAAAGATGCATCGCCAGAAGCGCATCGCCCTCGTTATTTGCCTGCACGGCCTGACGCAAGTAGTCGAGGGAATGTCGTTTGCGCTCGTCATCATGGCGTGGCGCCGCATCGAGATTATCGCGCATCGCTCCCCCTTTCCCTTTCAACGCAAAGCTCAGCTGCCGCGAAAACGCTCATGTGCCTATTCTAACGGATAGCGCATGCTCCGTCATACGAGAAAGGCCCCCGGACGGCGTAAAGTTGATGGGGGTTCAGATTCTCCCATCCAAGTTTGCGATACCCTTATACAAGACATAGGCTTTGC
>CANQRF010000001.1 GCA_947626195.1 uncultured Eggerthellaceae bacterium | reverse complement strand
CCTAGTTTCTTGAAAAAATCAATGGCGAATTCGAAAAGGGGAAGCACGACCCCCAATAATCAGCGTTTCCCTAGGAGTATGGAGGAAATACAAACGAATCAAATGCATCAATATCCCTTCCTTAGCTCTAGTGTTATACCAGAACAAGGAAGGCTTTTTATCTTGTTATTACAAATTCATACCGTTTGTAGTAGGTAATTTTCCCTTCTGCTTGTTAGCGTATTAGCCGTTTGGTTAGCAGCCAGCATTTTTCTGCATGTGAGGTTGATGTACATTGCGGGAAAGATCTTTTGATTGCTAAGACGAGCATTACTTAACAACCCAGAGAAGAAAGGTGAGGGGACAGTGGAGCTTAATCGTCGTGACTTTTTGAAAGGTGCTCTAGTTTCGGGCATCGTAGCTTCAGGTGTGGGGCTTTCTGGTTGTGTATCGAGCAGCCAAGGAGGAGCTCCGGCTGAAGCGGAAGCGGCAGATACGACTTACCCTGAGGGACTTCAAGCAAGCGACTTCGAGGAATCCCCCGTCGAGCTTGCGCCAATTACCGACTTTGCAGATGAGAAAACCTACGATGTGGTTGTAGTGGGAGCTGGTACTGGTGGAGTGCCTGCAGCACTTTCTGCGCTGGAAGAAGGAGCTTCAGTTGCTTGCCTTCAAAAAGAATCTAAGCCGATTTCGCAAGGCGGTGGCAACACAGGCGTTCTTCTTGACGAAAGCGATGAGCAAGGTGTTATGAACTTTATCCAAGGATTTCTCGAAGACTGCGGTTGGCGTGCGGACCGTGGTTTAGCGGAAACTTACGCTAAACATTCGGGTGAGGCGATTCGTTGGGTTCAGGTTCGTTCCGCCGAGGCAGGCTTCCCGCCGTATTCGATTCGACCGGCAGTAACAGAGTATGATGACGGCAGCAAATGTTCACGTCGCACGATTTCTTTCGGTCCGAAGCCCTACAACAATGGAACGATGATTGAGCATCTAGCAGAACTTGCTGCAGATAAGGGTGTCGAATTTTTCTACTCAACCCCAGGCGTTCAGCTTATTACTGATGATAGTGGAGCTGTTACTGGTGTTGTTGGAAAGCAGGATGGTAAATATATCAAATTCAACGCAAATAAAGGAGTAATCCTTTCAACTGGTGATTATCAGAACAATCAAAGTCTCGTCGAGCGCTATTGTCCGGATGTGAAGGACTTCGATCGAAAGCAGATAAATAAAACGGGCGATGGCATTTTAATGTCAATGGCTATTGGTGGCGGATTCGTACCAGTCGGACATGCTCACATGATGCATGACTTCGATTCTGGTCCGATGTTTGAAGAGCCTTTCCTCATGGTAAACGAGAACGGAGAGAGGTTCATGAATGAGGACTGCGTTTTTGAAGAAGTTAACTGCGTCTTGCGGAATCAGCCGAAACCCGGCTGGTATTCGCAAATATTCGATGATGACTACGTAAATCAGGTGAACGAGTGGGGCGGTAACCCCACAGATCAGGAGAAAATCCAGGCTTACATGCCCGACATTGAAATGGATCGTTCTCCTGAAAGCGGGCTCAACGTGATAGAGGGCCTTATCGACACCTATCGTTGCGATACGCTTGATGAGCTTGCAGGGAAGCTCGGTATCCCTGCCGACGCTCTGAAGAAGTCGGTCGAACGCTATAACGAACTCTGCGATAAAGGATATGACGAAGATTTTGGCAAGCAGACCAAATACATGAAGAAGATTGAGAAGGCGCCATATTGGGGAATCCATAAGCATGTGCGCGTGTCAGCGCTTTGCGCGGGTGCTACCGTTAACAAAAATTACCAGGCAACGCGTACAGATGGCAGCATCATTCCTAACCTTTGGATCACCGGATTCGGTGCTGGGCAATTATGCGGCAAACCCGATTGGTCGATGTATCAGGGTGGCATGTCTGCCGGGCATTGCATGACATCTGGTCGCATTTGCGGTATCCAAGCGGCGACAGGTGGAAGCTTAGATCCCGCCAAGCCGATAACGGAACAAGATGTTGCTGCGGTTACTTCTGCTGCATAGTACATAGCAGTATGCGTTTTGTATCATCGGTTAGCAGTTTCTCCGAAAGCGCTTAATCTGACGACTCAGTTGGGTTTTGAGGCGAGGAACTTGCCTAACGAGGCATCTGGCGTTCTAACAAATAGTCTATCTAGATGAGAGGTGGAATCTGTTGCGGCAGGTTCCACCTCGTTTATCGAAGTTGTGTCCAATAGTAGCGAGGATTGGCTATTGTCCTTCTGGTATTTCGTATAGGTGCACGTAAATACTATATTTATGATTGAATACCGTGTATCATAGCCCTATGAAACTCAACGATGCGATAGAAACGCTTCACAGCTGGGATCTCCAAGGGCGCTACGTATATAGGAAGCGCGATCTCGAGATCGTGTTGGGAGAATCGGATCGTACGCTTGACCAGACGCTTCAGCGCCTTGTGAAAGCGCGTGTTCTCGAACGACCCGCTCATGGGGTATATCTCTATGCGCACAGCGCGCATATCGGGCCAGCGACCATTGAGCACATTGCCCGCAATCTCAGGCGCGGCGCGATAACCTACGAGAGCCTAGAGAGCGCCCTTTCGAGCTACGGTGTGATCTCTCAGATTCCCCTTGATCGGCTCACGCTCATGACGACCGGCAGGAGCGGGGAGTACCGCACGCCCTACGGCGTCATCGAGTTCACGCACACGAAGCTGACGCCTCGCGATATTGTTCCCAACCTCGTTGAGCGAGAAGGGCATGCGCTGCCCATCGCCACAAAGGCTCTCGCTTACAAGAACCTGCTGGCAGTGCGAAGAAACCTTGACCTTGTTGACGAAGGTGAGCTGCATGACGACGATTGATTTCAATGAATACGCTCGCGAACAAGCTCTTAAAAATGACCATCAGGCAATGGTTTATTCGGCGTCCGGCCATTGATGTAAATGAGGCTTGCAGCCTTAGGACTCGTAAGGAGAGGGATTTTGGCGAAACGGAGGTTTTCTCCGAAAAGGCGCTCCAGATCGAAAAAGACTTGGCATCCCTGGTCGAGCAGAGAATTTGCCGAACAGATGAAACGTTTTCTTCCTCTTGATCAATATAAAAGAACTGTTTCTCGGGTCGAATTTCGTGAAACGATGATTGAAAATCTTCGAGAACTCTATGCGCGTTGCCTCGAAACTGCGCAATCAAAAATACTACGAGTTCGATCGAAATGCTTCATGCAGGCTCTTTACGCTTTCTGTCATATCGGACCAGCTTTCGACGCGGAACCCTTGCAAATCCCGAATGGCCGGGGCAAATGCGAGCGAAGCGAGCGCATGGGCCACTTTGATGATAAACGATGCCGAGCCGCTGTCCTCTTTGCAGAAATAAACGCTGTATTGTATGTGGGTGAATCCGATTTTGAGCAAAACCCGCTCGATTTCCGCGTATGCCGTTGGCCTGCTGATGCCGTAGTCGCGCTCAAGCATGCCTGTATCTAAATCAAAGGTGATCCCGTACATATCGTCGCCCCGATCGCTGCCAACAAATCGTTCGATAACCATGGCGCCCTCCATTCCCGCGTGAAGCATCGCTCCAATTCCAAGAGGAACTTGCGGACGTGGTACGGGCGGCAGGGAGCATTGCCGCCATCTATGGGCTGCATCGCGCTTATCGTGACGATGAGCGCCCGCACTGGCTCTGTTTTTTCATGACAATATATCATAAAAAACAAGAACATAAGTTCGAAATATGATTTTAAAGTAACTCATCGCGCAGATATTAACAAGTTTCTGAAAAGGAAGCGCATAGTATGGAAAATGAATCTCCACCATGCACTTTTGCAGTCGTTAAATTTGTCAATCTCATATTCTACCACAAATCACTTTATCAAATTAGCCCAAAAGTCTCTATTAATTAAGCCCAAATCACTATAAAAACCGAGATAAGAAGATATAATATAGAAACTGCTTCTCCGAGGAGGTTTAATGCCAGGTTATTTAAGTCGTGTAGCTGATGACGAGTTGGAATACAGGCTCGATTCTTTTGGCGCGGTGCTTATAACGGGGCCCAAAGGTTGCGGGAAGACAACGACGGCCAAGCAGAAGGCAGCAAGCGTCATCGAGTTCCAAGACGAAGATAGGCGTGACAACTATCTTGCCGTTGCCAACACCCGGCCTTCGCTTCTCCTTGATGGCCCAAAACCGCGTTTGTTCGACGAGTGGCAGGATGCGCTGAAAATCTGGGGTGCGATACGTAAATCGATTGATGATGAGCAGAAAAACGGTCTCTATATCCTCACCGGTTCTACTTCTCAGTCCGTCGATACGCCTCATACGGGCACCCTGCGCATATCAACCATGGAGATGCTCCCTATGAGCCTTTATGAAAGCAAGGAATCGAACGGGAGCGTTTCCCTGCTTGAATTATTCGATACCAAAGGGGGCTTAGAGGGCTGTAAATCAGACCTATCGGTCGAGAGCCTGATCCATGCGATATGCCGAGGCGGATGGCCTCATGCGGTGAACAACACAACAGCTCGATCTCAGCTTGCTGTTGCAAAAGACCTCTTCCGTCAGACTTGCCATGTCGATATATCCAACATTGACAAGAAGAAGCGCAGCCCGCTCTGGGCAGAATCGATACTGCGCTCGTATGCGAGAAACATCTGCACGATTGCCAAAGCAAAGACGATCTATGATGATGCGCGCTCGGGCAGTGACATGAGCGAAGCGACCTTTTATGATTACGTGAATGCCCTGGAAGCCCTTTTCATCATAGACGACATCCGCGCATGGAGCCCCGCTATCCGTTCAAAGACATCTATACGGGCGACAAGAAAACGCAACCTCGTGGATCCGTCCATTGCGGTGGCGGCTCTGGGCCTTGCTCCGGCCTATTTCAAGGAGGACTTCAAAACGCTGGGATTCCTCTTCGAGTCGCTTTGCATGCGCGACCTAAAAGCTTACTCTTCCGCACTTGGGGGCGAACTGTCCTACTATCGCGATCGATACGGTTTGGAGGCAGACGCCGTTCTTCATTTAGAGGACGGACGCTATTCTCTCATCGAGTTTAAGTTAGGCGAGGGTGATGTCGAAGAGGGCGCGCGTCATCTTCTTGAGATAGAGCGCCTCGTGAAGGAGCATAACGAGAGAGAGCAGCAAGTTCCTTTGCGGTTGCCCGATCTCAAGCTCGTTATAACTGCCACGGAATTTGGCTACAGACGCGATGATGGGGTCTGCGTTGTTCCAATTGGATGTATGAAACCCTGAGCTGCGTTTTTGTTAATCCTTGCATCTTTTGCCATTGGTGGCATTCAACCTCTTTTGAAATTTCACTATAGGTCACGCAAGTACTATATTTTTGATTGAAGTACGTTGTTCCAAATCTTGTAGATCGGGAAGGGCATGCTCTTCCCGTCGCAACGAAAGCTCTCGCTTATAAGAATCTACTGGCCACACGGAGGAATCTTGATCTTGTCGATGGAGACGAGCCGCATGACGACGATCGATTTCAATGAATACGCTCGCGAGCTGGCTCTTAAAAAATGGCCGTCAAGCAATGGCTCATTCGATGCCCGCCATTGATGCGAATGAGTCTTGCAACCTTAGGGCTCGTAAGGAAAGGGATTATGGCTAAACGGAGGTTTTCTCTGAAAAGGTGTTTCAGATCGAAAAAGGCTCGGCATCCCCGATCGAGAGCAGGGAATTTGACGAACGGACACATCAAAGAACGTGCGTGACGCCATGTTGTTGAATGCTCCTGCAAAAAAGCTGGTAAACTAGGGCATATCACGAAAAGTAAGAGAGTCAACGAATGCAGTAGGGCTCCTGAAAGGGCATGCATGGCTGGCATCAGAGCAACCTTTCCTATTAATCCGGTGGCCTGTTTGGGTTCCGGCTCTGACCCTTGTAGTGCCTTTCGGCCTGCATGTAAATCTTGATTCACAGGTTCTTACTGAAGACGAGCAACCGATAGACGGCTTGTTCGCGGTCGGCAACGTTCAGGGAGACTTTTTCGCGAATTCCTATCCGGTCCATTGCCCAGGATTAAGCCATGGCCGTGGTTTGACTTTTGGGCAGTTGGTGGGCGAAGCTCTTGCGAAGGATACTGTTTTGACCGCTCTGTAAAAAGAAACAAGAGAAGTTAGTTTTCATGAAGCTGGGGGTTTAAGCCTTACCGCTTTTGCTAAAATACAGCTCCGAGCACATGCGAGGCGACTTGCGCTGGCGTGAGGTGCTGTGGCGGATTGTCGAAGATCTCTCTCAAATCTTCTGGATAGAACGAAACAATTATCGTTACCAATTCTTCGAGGGGGAGATCGCAATTGCGATTGAACCACTGCTCCACGAGGCGATGGCAAACGCGAGCAATAGCATCAAGCGAATACGTGAGCGCGGTGTTAATCTCAATCCCTTTCTCCTGCAGCACTTCTTCCATTGAATTGATATGCAGGTTTACAGCGGGGAGAGAGAAGTTGTAATCCCAATTATGGAAGAGGTGCATGTAAAGAGGGCTTGCCTCCCTCATTAAGCCCAGCGAAACAGCGTGTCCCTCTGCGATGGTGAGCGTTCTGCCAATTTGATCGCGACCAAGAAGCGCGCAGTACGTGCAATACCAAATCGTGATGTCTTTGATGCTGGAAAAGCACCGATAAAAGGACGAACGTGAAATTCCGCTTGCATGGCAGATATCTTCAATGCTTATCTTGTCCAAAGGCTTTTCTTTGATGGCACTAAGCAATGCCTGGAGGATCTTGTTTCGTTGCTCTAAACGAAAAAGGCAATCAGAACGTTCCATGAAGATTCCTTGCTTGTCGGTATGTCCAGGTAAAACAATAGCTTACTTTGCGAATTTTTTCACGAGTGCCTGATATTGCCATTCGAGATGTTTCGTGATCTGGGACGTTGCATCTGAATCGTCCCAACTCCTGAAACGTTTGCGAGCATGCTTTCTTTTCGTAATCCCATGCCTTTTCTACGATATCGATGTCTTCAGAGAGAGAACTGCTTAAGAAAACATCTGAAGGCGGCACAGAAGCGGGGGGCATGCCTCCTTGCAAACGAAACATAGGAGGATATTATGGCAAAGAGCATTTCTTGTAAGTTGAATGAGCAACTTAACGATCAGGTAAATGGAAAAGCTCCGTTTGGCGCGATGAACCGTCGAAGCTTTCTGCAAGGAGTGGGTGCCACGGCGCTCTTGGGCTCGTTGGCAGCGCTCGGTGGTTGCGCATCGGGAAAAACCGAAGGGCAGTCGCAATCAGGCGCCGCTAATACGGCCTCTTCTTCATCTCTTACACCCTCGAATACGTTGGAATGCGATATCGTTATCGTCGGTGCCGGCGGATCGGGTCTTGCTGCCGCTGTTGAGGCTGGTGAGGCAGGAGCCCACGTTATTTGCGTAGAGCGTGAAAGCGCAGCAGGTGGTGGAGAAGCAGGAGTTGAAGGTATCTTTGCTGTTGGGTCACGTGTTCAGGAAGAGCAAGGCCTCACGGATATCTCAACCGGCCAGCTCATCAGGCAAGAGTTGGAAGCAGCTCAGCAGCGAGTTAATGGACCACGCTACACCGACATGGTTCACAACTCAGGAGAAAACGTCAATTGGCTGCTTGACCATGGCGTGACGTTTGAAAGCCTCGATGCCGATAATGGTGTCATCAAGGTGTTTCATCGCTTTACCGAGGATCGCGGCGGCACCGGCTATGTTCCCCCGATGCTTAAGGCGGCAGAAGATGCTGGTGTGGAGTTTCATTACAACACGCTCGCTCAGGAAATCGTCAAAGGCGACGATGGGAAGGTCACCGGGGTTCTTGTGACTGACGAAAACGGCGACGTTGCTCAAATCAACGCCTCTTCGGTGATCGTGGCAACCGGCGGGTTTGCCGAAGACTTTGAAATGGTGGCGAAAAACGGCATCAACACAGAACACGCTACCTATGTCGGGATGCCCGGTCACGATGCGACTGCGCACAATATGCTTATCACGGCCGGTGCGAAAGATTACAGTCGTAATACTTCATACTTGATGGCGTTGGCTGTGCCTGGGCTACCCGGATATTTCGAAAACGGGAAGTTCAGTTTCTTGCTGGGAGTGGCTGCTCCCTACAGTATTTGGGTGAATGAGAATGCGGAGCGGTTTGTCAACGAAGATTTTGCCTCGGTTAACGCTATGCTCATGACGGTTCCTACGTGGCCGAATACTTCCACTCACATCATCATGGACCAGAAGATGCTCGATATCTATATGAATGGCGATGCGGATGCTCAAAAGCAGCTAGAAGACGGTCTTAGCTCGGGAGAAGTCCAGAAAGCCGATACAATCGATGACCTCGCAAAAGCGATTGAGCTCGACGGTGTTATGCTGAGCGATACTATCAGCCAATACAATGGCTATTGCGCCGAGGAAGACGATGCTGATTACGGTAAGGACGCTCAATTCCTCATGGTATGTGACACAGCTCCATTTTATGCATTCAATATGACACCGGATGTGCAGGTGGCCATCGGCTCTATCCAAACCGATCGAAACTTCAACGCGATCGATGACCAGGGTAATCCGATCGAAGGGCTGTATGTGGTCGGTGTAGAAGGAGCGATGCTCTGGGCGAATATCTATACCATCAATATTCCCGGTGGATGCAATGCCAACAACGTAAACTCCGGGCGTACCGCCGCAAAGCATGCACTTGAGCGATTGAAGTAATCCCTCGCGCAGATAGTAAGGAGTTTTCAAAAGCAAGCGCATGGCGCGTGAAATGGTTCTCCGCCATGCGCTTTTGCTGTCTTTTATTATCGTTTGCTATTCTTTGTTAACTTTTGCTGTCCCTTGCTATTTTTTGCTATCTTTGCTATTGGTCAAGCGACAGACGGTAAAACCCATCTCACCTGTTTTCGGGTATTTTTTTGCATTTCCGCAGGTCGCAAGAATAAATACCCGCTTACGTGCGATAGCGGCGATCTCGTAAGCGTGCAATCCTTCTTCTCGGCTTATCAAGCCTCGATTCCTTAATCGCGCTGCGTTTTCGCAACGGCTTTGAAAACACCAGGCACCTGGGAGGAATCGGGAAAACGAATGAAGAAGGAGAGGGAAGATGACTTCAACAATTTCTCGTCGTGGTTCTCTGTCGGGTGCTGCGGCGGCAGGTGCGCTTGCTGCTTTCGGCTTGGCGGGCTGTGCCCCACAATCATCACAGGGCGGCTCGTCTGCGCCTGAATCCAACGCGGGCGCTGCGACCACTTCTTGGCGCGACAAGCCCGAAATGCCCACCGACATCGCCGAGACGCTTGAGGCAGACCTCGTCGTCGTTGGAGCTGGCAATGGCGGACTCGTGGCGGCCACTACGGCGGCGCAGAACGGTGCGAAGGTGATCGTGCTTGAGAAGATTGGGAATATCGCGATGGCACGCGAGGCTATCGGCGCGCTCAATTCCAAACTTGAGCCCGACCACATGGAAGATGTGCCTACGCTCATGAATCATGCCAATATGACCCAATCCGGCGACGCCAATATGCTTATGTATAAAACATGGGCGGAAAAATCGGGTGAGATGATCGAGTGGATGAAGGAGACGCTCGCGCCGAAGGACATCACCTTCCCGCTCGAGTGGCATGCACCCGATGACCCGCATGCCTATTATCCGGTCATGTGCTATAACCCCATCCTTGGCGAGTACAATCCCGACGGACCGAACTACGGCGCCTATATGCACTTGGAGGCGCTAAACGACGTGTACACCAACGATCTTGGCGGCGAGATTCTGTTCAACACGCCTGCTAAGATGCTCGTCCAAGACGAGGCCGGCAAGGTGACTGGCGTCATCGCCGAAAGCGAGGAAAAGGGAACCATCCAGATCAACGCTTCGAAAGGCGTTATTATCTGCACCGGCGGCTATGGTGCGAACAAAGAGATGCTTGACGACCTTTGCCCTGGCAACTCAAACTGGTGCGTATTGAATAGTAGCGTCACCGAAGAAGGAGACGGCATCCGTATGGCGCTTTGGGCAGGTGCCGAACTTGAGGCAGGTGGCGCTTGCATGGTGTGGAACCGTGGCATTATGTTCGATGACACCGAGTTTGATGGGAGCCGTATGGGCGGCGACATCTTCTTGCCCGGCAGCCAGCCTTTCCTCCATGTGAATGCCAATGGTGAGCGATTCATGAACGAAGACCAATGTTATCCGATGAGCTATGCGGCCGGAGCAAACCAACCAGGTCATTTCTCATGGATCGTTTGGGACGGCAGCTATTGGGAAGACATCCAGAAATTCGATACTTGCGGATGCTCGCGCTTGACGCCCGCCCCCTCGGGAACCGCCTATAACGCCGACGTATATGATTGCGAAGCGCTGACGAAGGAGCATCTGGACAGCTTTTGGCTGGAGCCCCGTATTGAGAGCGGCGCGCTCAAAAAGTGCGACACGCTCGACGAGCTGGCCGAGGCCGTGCATTTCGACGCCGACCAAGCGGCGACCTTCAAGGCAACCGTCGAGCGCTACAACGAGTTGGCCCATGCTGGCGAGGACACCGACTTCGGCAAGCCGGCCTACCGCTTGAGCCCTGTCGATGAGCCGCCCTATTATGCGGCGCGTATGGCCGGAGCCCTGCTGGTTACCATTAACGGGGTTATTACGGATGTCAATTCGCAGCCTCTTCGCAAAGACGGCAGTGTGATTGAGGGTCTTTATGTCTGCGGCAATGACCAAGGAGGCTTTTATCCCCACAACTATCCGAGCAACTTCACCGGCATCAATGCTGGTCGTACGGCGACCTTTGCACGCATTGCTGCCAAGCATGCGCTTGGAGTTGAGTAGTGTGATGAGGACTTTCATCTGGGATAGAAGACGGAAGCCGATAGAAAGGGCGAACGCTCTCCCATGAGGGAAGGCGGTCATACGATCAGGCTTTCCGGCCTAATAAAAACAAAGAACCGAGATCTCGAGACAAGGGGATCTCGGTTCGTTCCGTTTTCGGAAATTGAAATGAGTAGATTGTCTGAGCATAATTGAAAACAAGGTATGTTGATGCGTTTTAGTGGGGGGGACGGCAAGAACCGTGGACAAAACGTGCCGAAGAAAGATGAAGCAATCAAGCTTTCCCGCTTTGAATAAAATGCAGGGCGAAGAAGCTTTTCAAACATCTTTCCAGCTTTCGAGACAACTATTTTCTCTACACCATTTTGGTTGGGCATTCCTTCTTGCATGGGTGTTCTGCGTGTTCTACACGAACGAATTAGAAGGCTATATTGGCAGTCAAAGTACAGCTCAGGCAAATACCATTGACTTTTTAACGTTTTTCTTCTACGCCTGCCTTCCTCTTGCTGCTTCCGATATTATGCTCGTTATCATTGTTGTCTGCGAAAAGCGCCTTGGATCGCCAAGCTCCCATCCAAAACTGTTTTGGATCGCCCCTCTCTCGACATCTTTTGCCACCTCTCTGCTTTTTATGAATGGAGGCAGCCCTTTTATTGCCGACCTATGTTTCCTTGTCGGGTCTGCTTTAACGGGGTTCGGCAGTGCTTTGCTCTGGGTGCTTTGGGGTGAATACTACGCACGCATTTCCCGCGAGGAGGGGGAAACGCTTGGGCCGGTATCAGGCGTAATTGCCGCGATCTTGGTGCTCATTGTCTCGTCGATGAGCGGATGGGTGGCGGTCGCGGTCGTTGTCTTTTTTCCGCTCCTATCGGGGGTCTGCCTCATGCTTTCCTGGCACGATGTCGAAAATGAATGGCCAGATGAATATCTATTATCTCAAGACGTGCAGCACACGAGAGACAGGCATGTTCGTCCGTTATCACGTGTTTCGTCGGTGCTGAAGTCACTGGGAAGGACGGGGATCGGGCTTTTCGCAGCGTGCCTCCTTGTCTCACTTGCTGGTGGATTTTGGGAGTTTCCCTCAGAAGATGTTCTCTTAGATCAAATTATCTTGTTGGTGAGCATCCTGTTTATGGTTGCGATCAGTCTTGTGGTCACCACAGGCCCGCGGCGCATTTCCATGTCGTTTCTCTACCGTTGGATGTGTCCGGCTATCGTCGTCGCCTTCGCCGCCATCATCATCGGCGGCATTCCGTGGGGTATATACGTGGCCACTCTTGTATCCATCGCAGCAAGGTTCGCATTCTGCATCATCGTGCAATTGTATTTTGCGAACTATGCGAAACGAGGGCTTGCGACTCCTACGCAATCCTATGGACTTGGATGGCTCTTCGTTCATGCTGGAGATCTCGCCGGATTGTTCGTGTATTATCTTATCGAAAACGTGATTCTCCCGTCATCGATAACGCTCGCTCAGGTTTCGGCGCTCTGTATTGTGCTTGTGGTCGTCATTGTCATGTTCGTGCTGAACGACCGGCAAAGTTTCTCCTCGGGCTCGGGCGTGCAAGAGGACGAGAACATGCACGACGTATTGCTATTTGGCGAGGTATCGCGAGGCGAAAACGAGGTGCCGGATCGTGCCGATTCCGCTCTGAAGGCATCGGACAGCAAAGCTGAAGGGGAGACCCAGCGATCTTTTGAGGAGCGCATCGCCGAGATCGCGAAGAGCTACGGCCTCACGCCCCGCGAGATCCAAGTGTTCGATTTTCTCGCGCGCGGACGATCGATTCCCTACATACGCGACACGCTCGTCATCTCGCGGGAAACCGCCGCCACGCACGCCAAGCACGTTTATGCCAAACTCAAGGTGCATTCGCGGCAGGAGCTCATCGACTTGGTGAACGACGATGCCTGTGCGGAAGATGTGAAATCGCGGGAAGAATCGACGGAGCCGTAAGGTGAGTCGCAGGAGTCTTAGTGTAAAAGCTTCGTATTTGGCGCGTGTCGCCCTTTCGTAAAGGCTTTTTCTATCGTCACGTTCGCATATGTGTGGCCTCGCTTCGCTTCGGTGATACAATAGGGCATCGTTTTTCACCGAACGACAGAACCGTTTTATTGTATTCCTTACAGTTTGGGCTGGTGGTAGGTAGCATCGATACGATGTCGGCTGAAATTCGCATAAATCCCTTCTGCTACGTTGCGTCTAAGATTGGTCTCGGTTCGTATTGAACATGGGTGAACCTTCACGCATCGAGTGCAGACGCTTTCCGTGGCTCGTCGATAGCATTCTCCCACCTTAGCTCATAGTTTCTTCGCTTGTTTACTGCTCAACGAAGTTGTTCGCATGCTTTCCACGCCGCTCGTCTCAGCTGATTTCGCCCTTGTCGGGCAGCTGGCGCAGATAGGGGGCTTCGTCGTAGCGGTGATAGCGCTCATTACGTTCGCAAGTTCGAAAAAAGCATCAGTTTCAATGGCATGTTTGTCGCGCTGATACCCCTTATGATTGCGGGATTTCTAGCGCTTCTCATATTTGGAGATCGCGGCCATTTTGCTATGTTCATTATGCTGGGTGCTGGTTATTGGTGCCTTCAGCTGATCATTTTGGTAGCGCTGTGCGATTTTACCGATAAGCTGAAGATATCCGCCGTCTTTTCATTTGCCATAGCTTATGGGGCGGTGCAAATTGCCATCATTCTCGCGAAGCCGATAGGCGCTATCTTGTCGGATGCGCTTGCAGGCGTTTCCGATAGCCTCTCGATTATCACTGGAGCGGCGGTTCTCATCATTGTTGTGCTCGCTGGCTTCTTCGAGCGCTTCGGGTTCGGGCTGCCCGTGGCTATGGGTCAATCTGAACGGCGAGCGCTTCTGCAACGAGGACATGTCCTACGGGCAGATCTACGCACAAGGCACGAATCAGCCTGAGTTCGTCCATTTCCAGGTGTTCGATGCCAACTACAAGGCAGATGTGGAAGCGGGGAAGATGGGCGAGGGCAACCAGAAGAACGGTCCGTTCCCGGGGTTCGGTATGGCTTTCATCGATGACTACATCGCCAATGGTGAGGTGATGAGCGCTGATACGCTGGACGACCTCGCAAATCAGACGGAAGTTCCCGCCGATGCCTTCAAGGCGACGGTCGCCCGCTATAACGAGCTGTGCGACATGGGTCAGGACGTTGATTTCGGCAAGCAGGCTGCGCGCCTCACGCATATTGTGGATGCGCCGTTCTACGCGATCCGTCGTCAACCACGCCTGCTGTGCGCGCTGGGTGGCCTCGTAATTAACGAGAACATGCAGGTCATCGACACCGATGGCAACATCATCGAAAACCTTTATGCCTGCGGCAACAATTCCGGCAACTGGTTCGGCGGTTTGGAGCACCCGATGGTGATCCCGGGTATGAGTCTTGGGCGTGCGGCGGTGACAGGGCATCTTGTCGGCCTTTCGACCCTCGGTGAGAAGTATTAAGAAGAATTTCGCAAACGCTAGCCCTGAGGCTCAGGGAAAAGAAAACGCCAGCTTTGCGACATTTGCTTGAAGAGTTGGCTGTGAGGAAAGCGAGCTTGTACAAGTCCCTATTGGGTGAAAGCCCCTAGTGCGTCACGCAAGGGCTAAAGCCTGCTGGCGAGATAGTCGCTCAAATACGGCAGGGTGAACTCAGTTTCTCCTACTCCGATTCACCAGATGATAGTTCTGATCTACGATTTTGTTATCCTTTGTTAACTTTTGTTGTCTTTTGCTATTGGTAAAGGGCTGCTGGCGAAGATTTTCGTTTGTGCTGCTCATATTGAACGATAAGAATTATGTGATACAATGCGCTAAACGAAATTAAAGAAGGTCAGGATGGATAAGGTCTACGTACATAAACATGCCTTAAAGCATGGGCTTGATGAGGACGAGATCATCTATGCCTGGTCTAATTTCGTCCGGAGCCAGCAACGTCAAACTCCTAAAGAGGATCAAATCGTGAGAATTGGCTATGGAAGGAAAACAAGCCAGGCAATTCAAATGATCGGGGTCTTGGCACCGCATGGCGCGCTTATCATACATGCCATGAGTCCGGTGCAGGAGTCGATTAAGAAAGAACTAGGGCTGTCTCGGAGGTGATTAAATGGATGCATCAAAAGATTTGGAAGCCATGTTCGGGATAACTTCCGAAAGGATAGCGGAGATAGACGAAGACGCAAGCAAAGGCGTCTTGCAAGGGCATGCCGTGAAAATAGTGACGGGCCCGGGGCGTCCCCCTCTGTTCGATGGGCCTATGCAGCAGGTGGCTTTTAAGGAGCAGCGGGCAATGGTGCAGGCAATGGATGAGAGGGCCGCTCAGCTCGGAATGGGCAGATCCGATTACCTTCGCCAGCTTGTGAAAAACGATCTTCAATGCGCAGGCATGGCGTGATAGTGCGCAAGCATGTGCCGAGGCGTTTGAGTTAATTCCTGAGTTTTAAAAGTTTCCGGAAAAGAGGCGCATGGCGGGGAGAATGATTCTCCGTCATGCGCTTTTGTTATCTTTTGCTCTTGGTCAAGGGCTCGTGTTGGGCTTGTGGCGCCCTTTCGTAAGCACTTTTTCTATCGGCACGTTCGCATATGTGTGGCCTCGCTTTGCTTCGGTGATACAATAGGGCATCGTTTTTCATTGAACGACAGAACCGTTTTATCGTATTAAAAGGAGCTACTATGCCACGACCGATGACCATGGCCGAAAAGATCTTGGCCGCTCACGCCGGCTTAGAGGAAGTTGAGCCCGGTCAGCTCATCGAATGCAATCTCGACCTCGTGCTTGCGAACGACGTGACGGCGCCCATCGCCATCAAGGAATTTGGCAAGATCGGCGTCGATAATGTGTTCGATCCCGAGCGCGTCATTCTGGTGCCCGACCACTACGTGCCGAACAAAGACATCAATTCCGCCAAGCAGGCGAAGATCGTGCGCGATTTCGCGCGTGAGCAGCACATCACCCATTTCTACGAGGTGGGCTGCATGGGGGTCGAGCACGCGCTGCTGCCCGAGCAGGGCGTCGTCGGCGCGGGCGACCTCATCATCGGCGCCGACAGCCACACCTGCACCTACGGTGCCCTCGGTGCGTTTGCCACGGGCGTGGGCTCAACCGACGCCGGCGTGGCGTTTGCGACGGGAAAGGCGTGGTTCAAGGTGCCGGAATCCGTGCTCTTCAACGTGGAAGGCGAGTTCGCGCCCGGCGTGACGGGGAAAGACATCATCCTCCATATCATCGGCATGATCGGCGTGGACGGCGCGCTCTATGAGGCGATGGAATTCCGCGGAAGCGCCATCTCCTCGCTCGGCATGGACGAGCGCTTCACCATCTCCAACATGGCGATCGAGGCGGGCGGCAAGGCCGGGCTCATCGCCGTGGATGATGTGACGCGCGCCTATATGGAGGGCCGCACCGAACGTCCGTGGACGGAATACCAGTCCGACCCCGATGCCGTGTATGCGCAGACCTACACCATCAACGCCGCCGACGTGGTGCCCACGGTCGCCTTCCCGCATCTGCCGTCGAACACGCGTCCGGTCGCCGAGGCGCGCGACGTCGCGATCGACCAGGCGGTCATCGGCAGCTGCACGAACGGGCGCATCGAGGATATGCGCCAGGCGGCCGAGGTGCTGCGCGGACGCAAGGTGAATCCGAACGTGCGCTGTATCATCATTCCGGCGACGCAGCAGGTCTACCGCCAGTGCATCGATGAGGGGCTCACCGACGTCTTCCTCGATGCGAACTGCGCGGTCTCCACGCCCACCTGCGGCCCCTGCCTCGGCGGCTACATGGGCATCCTTGCTGCGGGCGAGCGCGCGATCGCCACGACGAACCGAAACTTCGTCGGACGCATGGGCGATCCGCAAAGCGAGGTGTACCTCGCATCTCCGGCGGTGGCAGCCGCCTCGGCGGTGCTCGGCCACATCGGGCTTCCAAGCGATCTTGACGACTAAGAAGGGAACGACATGAAATTCAAAGGTACGGCCCATCGCTACGGCCGCGACATCGATACCGACGTCATCATCCCCGCACGCTATCTGACAACTTCAGACCCCGCTGAGCTGGCGAAACACGCTCTCGAGGATCTTGACGACACCTTCGCCGGGCGCGTGCAGCAAGGCGACATCATCGTGGCCGAGGAGAACTTCGGCTGCGGAAGCTCGCGCGAGCATGCGCCCATCGCCATCAAGGCCGCGGGCGTGGATGCGGTCATCGCGAAGAGCTTCGCGCGCATCTTCTACCGCAACGCCATCAACACGGGGCTTGCGATTATGGAATGCCCCGAGGCGGTCGACGCGATCTCGCAAGGCGACGTCGTGTCGGTCGACGCCGATGCGGGCATCATCACCGACGAGACGACGGGCGAGACGTTCCAAGCCCAGCCGTTCCCGCCGTTCATCCGTGAGATCATTGAAGCGGGCGGCCTCATCAACCGCACCCGCGCCGTGTTGGGAAACGAGGTGTCAGCATAATGGCAGAGACGAGCAAGACCTATAAGGTAACCCTGCTTCCGGGGGATGGTATTGGGCCCGAGATCATCGCCGAGGGCGTGAAAGTGCTTGATGCGGTTGGCGAGCGCTATGGTTTTTCCTGCGAATACACCGAGGCGCTGCTCGGCGGCTGCGCGATCGATGTGTGTGGCACGGCGCTTCCCGAAGAGACGCTTCGTGTGGCACAAGCTTCCGATGCGGTGCTGCTCGCTGCCGTCGGCGGCCCGAAATGGGACACCACCGATCCTGATAAACCGCGCCCTGAGCAGGGACTATTGGGAATCAGAAAGGCGCTCGGCCTCTATGCGAACCTGCGCCCCGTGCGCATCTTCTCCGCGCTTGCCGATGCCTCGACGTTCAAGCCCGACGTGGTGGAGGGCGTCGATCTCATCATCGTGCGCGAGCTCACCGGCGGGCTGTATTTCGGCGCACGTGAGCGTTTCTACGACGAAGAGGGCGCCGGCGTGGATGGAGGCCGCGGGCAGCGAGCCTTCGACACGATGGAATATCGCGAATACGAGATCGAGCGCATCGTGCGCCACGCCTTCGAGACGGCGCGCAAGCGTCGCAATCGCGTGCATTCGATCGACAAGGCGAACGTGCTGGAGACGAGCCGCCTCTGGCGCGAGGTAACGCATCGCATCGCCGCCGAGTATCCCGATGTCGAGCTCATCGACATGCTCGTCGACAACACGGCGATGCAGCTCGTGGCGAATCCGTCGCAGTTCGACGTCGTGGTGACCGAGAACATGTTCGGCGACATCCTCTCCGACGAGGCGAGCATGATCACCGGCTCGCTCGGCATGCTTGCGAGCGCGAGCTTGGGCGACGGCACAGCGCTTTACGAGCCGAGCCACGGCAGCGCTCCCGACATCGCGGGCCTTGGGGTGGCGAATCCGCTTGCGCAGATCCTTTCGGTGGAGATGATGCTGCGCTACAGCTTCGGCGAGAACGAGGCTGCCGATGCCATCGCCAACGCCGTTGAGCGCGTGCTTGCCGATGGTTGGCGGACGCGCGACTTGGCGAATGACGCCGATTCCGCCGAAAAGATCGTCGGCACGCAGGCCATGGGCGATTTGGTGGTAGGAGCGCTTGACTGAGAAACGTTTGATACCTATTGGCGGCTGGGGCGTCTCGAAGAGGCGCCTTGCCGACTGTTTGGCGCCGATGCGCAACGATGATGAGACACCCGCCACGCCCTCGCGTGAATTCGGCTGGGTACGCGGCATCGCGGCTCCTTCCCGCGGCGATTATTACCTCGTTGAGTTCCATGGCGAGAAGCAGGCGGAGATCGTCGCATATCTCGACCGCTACGGGCGCGTGTTCGCGACCGATGCGGAGGTGTTTGCCCCTCCTGCCATCGCTCCCGATTTGATGCTCGTTCCCGATGCGCAGGCGGAGAAGCAGGGCGACGCGCGCGATTCGCGCCTTGCTCAATGCAGGACGCTCTTCGGCGGAAGCGGAACGGTGTATGCGCGAAACGGCGATGGCCCGCTGCGCAAGCTCGCCCGTTATGTGCGCGAGAAAGACCGCTTTCGGGCAACCGAGAGCTGGTATCGCTTTCCCGCCAGCGCCGAAAACGTGCCCTATCCCGATTTTCTCGCCTATCTCTATGCGGCCTTTGTCTATCGCCCCCAGCTGACGGGCATGCCCGTTCCCTCGAGCGGCCTCGATTCGGTGATGGATCTCGTTCGGGCCGGCAACGTTGTGCGCGGCCTTCGCGCGGTTCGCCTTTTGCTCGCTGCCGCGGAGAACGATCCGGCGCTCCATGCGCCCGATCTCGCGCGCCTTTTCGCCGTCTGGCTCGGCGAGGCCGGTTTTTCCGAGACGGTGGCGGAGGAGTGGCTCGTCGGCGCATTTTCCGATGACTACCCAGGGCCGCTGCGCCTCATTCGCACGAAGCGCTACGCCGACACGTTCTACCTGAGCAATATCGACGAGAACATCGTTGTTCCCGAGCGTTCCATTTGGAAGATCGAGGCGGCGCTCAACCGCTTCTTGCTCGCGCAGGATCACCTAGGAGCCTTCGCTGTGGAGGCCGACGAGGGCGAATGCGCGCGAACCGACGAGATGGTCCGCGAGAGATTTGCCCTTCAGGCACCCGACGTCGTCGAAGAGCAGGAGCGCACGTCAAGCGAATGGGGGCTGCGCTTCAAGCTCTCTTTGGCCATCGAGTCGCTTCGCCTCCCATATCGCATCAAGGTGATCTTCCAGGCCGATCTCTCAGAGGGAATCGTCGCGTTTTCCCTCATGGCGCCCGATGCGGACATGATGCCGCCGGCTCGCCTCGATGCGGAAAGCGGGAAATGGCTCATATGCGACGAGGCCGAGCGCCAGGCGGCGGCCATCCGTTATGCGGCCCATGCCGGCATTGCGCTCGCTGCGTTCGCGTTCCAAATATCGGAGCACGTTCAGCGTGTGAGCGTTCACGCGCGGCCGTTCTCTGAGCAGGGGGAGGTCGTCCTCCTTGAGAAGGTGCGCGACACGGCGGCGGCTCCTTTTTACGCGGTGGCCTTCGATCGCCATGCCTTCACGGCCGATCGCGCGTATCGCAAAGCGGAGGATTCCGACCCGACGGCGCTCTTCGAAGGGTGCGGCGCCCGTTTCGGCGACGATGCGCGCTCCGTCGCGCCCTTCGATCTTCTCGAGAGCCTTCCCTCCGCGAAACGTCGCGTCCGCGAGCCAGAGCTCGAACGGCGGCAGCTCTCCCTTGAAGCGGCGCTTTCTCTCGGCGCGCTTTCCACCGATGATCTGCGGATCGACTACAGCGCCGCCGTCCGCGAGGAGGGGAGGGCGCTTGCGGCGCAGCTCCATGCGGGGCTCTCCGTCCAAGAATCCACGCGCATCGTCATGCAGCGGCGCGAGCAGACCTCGAACCCGCTTGTCTATGAGGCGTGCACCCGCCTTATGACGGGGCTCACACAAGGCAGCGTGCGCGCGGGCGATGACGAGGCGATAGAAAACTCTTTTGCCGGCACCGATTCCTTCGCGCAGGCCCATGAGCAGGCGACGTCTCTCATGATGACGAACCAGAAGGAGGCGGGAAACGTCTTGCGCGCGGCGATCGCCGAGGCCGAGCGATCGGGGCGCTATCGCGATACGCCCGAAACGGTGCATCGCATGTTCGACAACTACGCGGCGCGCGTGCTCTACAATCTCTGCGACTTCGACAAGGGCCGCAAGGTGGAACTCGCGCCTCCCTCGCTCTTCCTCTGCTATTTCGACGCACTCAACCTTTTAGACGGCTCCTTCACGGATTCCGAGGAGGCGGTGAGCTATGGAAGGCGCTGCATCGCTATCGCGCCCACCTTCACGCCCGCCTATCGCCGCTGCGCGCGGGCCTACATGCTCGTCGGCGATTTGGAGAATGCGGCGGATCTTCTCAAGCAGGCGCTCGCGATCGCCCTCATTCCCGAGGAGATCTCTGCGGCGTACTATCAGCTTGCCTACGTGCTCTGGCGCTCGAAGAAGCCGAAAGCGGGAATCGCCTGCTATTTGAAATCCATCTTCACATCGACGGCCTACATCACGCAGGCGACGATGGAGCTCCACGAGCTCGTGCGCGAGGAGGGCGTTCCGATCATCCAGCGCGACGAGGTAGATGGGGTGCTTACCGCCGAGGGCATTCCCCTCGCGCCGTCGTCGGCGCTTCTCGATGATATGGAACGCGCCCTGCATGCCGCAGTTGACGAGGGGCTTTTCCCAGTCGCGCGGGCATTGCTCGCCCTCATATCGATCCATCGCCCCGACGATGCGCTCAACAACGTGCTCCATTCGCTCGAGACCACGCCGGAGACGTTCGCGGCCGGATAGCCTTCGGGGAAAGGCACGCGGTCGCCTGAAGAATGCGACAAGAGGCGAGAAGAGAAAAGCGAGAAGAGAAAAAGAACAACGCGGAAAGGAAACTTCAAGCATGGCATCGGCTGTACGTTCGATAAAGTCACCCGAGGGAACGCGGGACCTTCTTCCCGACGAGGCGGCGTTTTGGAAGCATTTCCAGCAAATGGCCGCCGATGTGTTCGGTCGCTATGGCTACCAACCGATCGAAACGCCGATCATCGAGCAGACCGACCTGTTCGTGCGCGGCATCGGCGAGGCGACCGATGTCGTGTCGAAGGAGATGTACACGGCGATTTCCGGTGGGAATCTCCGACAGCTTTTGGCGGGTGAGCAGCTGCGCACGAGCGCGCGGCTCTCCCTTCGTCCTGAGGGCACGGCCGGCGTGGTGCGCGCGGTGGTCCAGCACGATCTCGTGCCGCAAGGCGCCGCCCCCGTGAAGCTCATGTATGCCGGCCCGATGTTTCGCGCCGAGCGCGCCCAGAAGGGCAGGCAGCGCCAATTCAACCAAATCGGCGTGGAATGCTTGGGAGCCGACGCCCCGAGCATCGATGCCGAGGCGATCATCATGCTCATGCGCTTCTTCGCAGAGATCGGCATCCGATCGTCCTCGATGCGTCTTCTTTTGAATTCCATGGGGTGTGAGAACTGCCGTCCCGCTTATCGCGAGAAGGTGCGTGCGTTCCTCGATGGGCACAACGGAGAGCTCTGCGAAACCTGCCGTGCGCGCAAGGAGACGAACCCGTTGCGCGCCTTCGATTGCAAAGAGACGGGATGCGCCGCCGTGATGGCGCACGCACCCCGCATCACCGACTACCTGTGTGACGATTGCCGTGAGCATTTCGCACAGGTGAAGGAGATGCTTCAGGCGGCAGGCGTGGCGTTTGAGGAAGACCCCACGCTCGTGCGCGGCCTTGACTACTATACGCGCACCGTCTTCGAGGTGCAGGTTGTCGATGGCCTCGGCAGCCAAAACGCGATCGGCGGGGGAGGCCGTTACGACAAGCTCGCCGAAGAGGTGGGCGGACGCCCGACGGCGGGGCTGGGCTTCGCGCTCGGCTATGAGCGCTGCCTGCTCGCCCTGCAAGCGCAGGGATTTGAGTTTGCGCCCGTGAGCCGCTGCGATCTCTTCGTCGCCTGCGTCGAGCAGGGCATGCGCCCTGAGGCGTTTCGGCTCGTGCAGCTCTGCCGCGATAGCGGCTTCAAGGCCGACATGGACCATCAGGGCAGAAGCCTCAAGAGCCAGTTCAAGCTTGCCGACAAGCTCGGTGCGGCGCGCGTGGCGATACTCGGCCCCGATGAATGGGCGGCGGGGCAGGTGAAGCTGCGCGACATGGGCACCCATACGGAAATCCTCGTTTCCGCAAGCGATCTGCCTAACGCCCTTTCCCGCGCACTACTTTAGTTCCGCCGTTTTGGCAAACTCTCTCATCCGCTCGAACGCCCCCTCGCCCGAGCGGTAGAGATTTGTACGCACCCCGATGCCTCTCATCAACCAACAATCTGTTCACAGCTTCCCCCACCTCAGCGCTTATTGACTACAATCGTGCCTATGGTATCTTGACTGACATGCGCATGCATTTCTTGGAAGAAAGTGGGCAACCATGAGCAAAAACCGTACGACTCTCTCCGCGGATGATCTCTTCTTGCTTGCGAAGGGCGATTGGTTAAGGAGCTGGGAAAAGCTCGGTGCCCATGAGGCGACGTTTGAGGGTGAGGACGGCTATCAGTTCGCCCTCTGGTGCCCCGACGTGGAAAGCGTTTCGGTGGTCGGCGAGTTCAACGAGTGGAACACGGCGGCCGACCCCCTCTACCCAAGCAGCACGGGAGGCGTGTGGGAAGGTTTCATCCCAAACGTCAAGGCGGGCGCGCTCTATAAGTATTTCATCGTGACGGCCGAAGGCGAGGAGCTCTATAAGGCCGATCCCTATGCCTTCTGGGCCGAATGTCCGCCCGGAACGGCGTCGCGCATCCAAGAGGCGAAAAGCTCCTATGTGTGGAGCGACGGCGAATACCTTGCTCATCGCGCCGCAACCGATCATTTCTCTGAGCCGCTCAATATCTATGAGGTGCATCTGGGAAGCTGGAAGCGCCATGATGACGGCCTCGACGGTTTGGGTTACGGGCAAGGTGGCGGATCGTATCTCAACTATGACGAGCTGGGCGATGAGCTCGTGACTTATGTGAAGGAGATAGGATACACCCACATCGAGCTCATGCCGGTGATGGAACATCCCTTCGACGGCTCATGGGGCTATCAGGTGACGGGCTATTACGCGCCGACCGCGCGCTATGGCACGCCCGACATGTTCCGCGGTTTCGTCGATGCCTGCCACACGGCGGGAATCGGCGTGATCCTCGACTGGGTGCCCGGTGGCTTCTGCAAAGATGCGCACGGGCTCGCGACCTTCAACGGCCACATGCTCTATGAGAAGGAAGAGCATCCCAACTGGGGCACGCTCAAATTCGATCTCTCGCGCGGCGAGGTGCAGTCGTTTCTGCTTTCGAACGTGCTCTACTGGCTGGAGAACTTCCACGCTGACGGCATCCGCATCGATGGCGTGACCTCGATGCTCTACCTGAACTTCGGGATTGACGATCCGGCGCAGAAGGTCTTCAACGAGCGCGGCACCGAGGAGGATTTCGTCTCCATCGCCTTCGTGCAGAAGATCAACGATACGGTGGCGAAATACCACCCCGACGTCATGATGATGGCGGAGGAGAGCACGGCCTGGCCGCTCGTCACCTATCCGCCGGCAGATGGCGGGCTCGGCTTCCACTACAAGTGGGACATGGGTTGGATGCACGACACGCTGCACTATATGCAGACGGATTTCCCGTGGCGTCCGGGCAACCATAACCTGCTCACCTTCTCGCTCATGTACGCCTTCAACGAGAACTTCATCCTCGCCTTCTCGCACGACGAGGTTGTCCATGGGAAATGCTCCCTCATCGGGAGGATGCCCGGTGACTGGTGGCGCCAATTCGCGGGCATGCGCTCGCTCGCGTTCTACCAGATGACGCATCCGGGTGCCAAGCTCAATTTCATGGGCAACGAGATCGCCCAGTTCATCGAATGGCGCTATTACGAGGGCATCGAGTGGTTCTTGGCGAAGGACTACGACACGCACCGCAACCACCAGCACTTCATCGCGCGCCTCAACGACTTCTATCTGAAGCATCCGGGCCTGTGGGAGCGCGCCTACACATGGGACGGCTTCGAGTGGATCGATGCGAACAATGCGGCGCAATCGATCATCTCCTTCATCCGTCGGGGCAACGATCCCGAGGATGAGCTCGTTATCCTCATCAACTTCGATCCGGCGACACGCGAGGGCTTCCGCCTCGGTGTGCCGCAAGAAGGTGTTTACCAAGAGCTGTTCAATTCCGATGACGTGGAGTTTGGCGGATCGGGTAAAGTGAATGTTGGCGAGATGCTGAGCGAGGAGGAGCCCTGGAACGGGCGCGAGAACTCCATCGTTATCACGGTGCCGCCGCTTGCGGGCGTCGTGCTTGCACGCACGGGCGATCTTCCCGAGAGCGTGCGCAAGGAACGCGCCGCCGCACGTGAGGCAGCGAGGCGGGCGCTTGAGGCTGCGCAAGCCGCGGAGGCCGCTGAGGCTGCCAAAGCTGCGGGAGCCGCAGAAGCCGCGGAGAATGCCCAGGATGCCGATGCGGCAGCGAGTTCGACCGATGCCGCACAAGCAGAGCCAGATCGCAGCGGCGAGGAACGCGCCGTTGCGACCGTCGGAAAGAAGCGTTCCGCCAAAGCAAGGAAAACAGAAAGCGCATCCCCGAAACCTGCGAAGGCCCAGAGGCTCCGTAAGGTGAAGAAGGGAAGCGGAAAACCGTCCAAGGAGAAGAACTCGTGAAACGACTCTTCGAGAGTGCCCAAGATTTTTCAACCCGATACCGCCGCGCCGTCGAAATGGCGACGGGCAAGCAATTTGAATATGCCGATGACTACGAGCGACTCGATGCGCTCTGCAAGCTGATCGCCTCGCGGTCGCGCGTTGAGCACGCGCGCACGTCGAGCGAAGCGGCCCAAGAGGGCAAGAAGCGCGTCTACTATTTCTCGCTCGAGTTTCTCATCGGTCCGCTTCTGGAAAACTACCTCTTGAACTACGACGCCCTCGACGTTGTGCAAGAGGGCCTGGAATTGATGGGGGCCTCGCTCGAGACCATCGCCGCCTGCGAGGTGGATCCTGGCCTCGGAAACGGTGGCCTCGGGCGGCTTGCGGCGTGCTTCCTCGACTCCATGGCTGCCGAGGGCATCATCGGCAACGGCAATGGGCTGCGCTATCGCTATGGCCTCTTCCGCCAAGACATCGTCGACGGCCGTCAGGTGGAGGTCGCCGACGACTGGCTCGCGCACGGCTTCCCCTGGGAGACGCGCCATCCCGAGCAGGCCGTGAAGGTGACCTTCGGCGGACACGTGGTGCGCCATGCCGAGGGCGACCGCTATTGGTTCACGCTCGAGGGCGGCGAGACGGTGAACGCCGTGCCCTATGACGTGCCGATCGTCGGCTTCGGCGGCGAGACGGTGAACACGCTTCGCCTCTGGTCGGCCGAGCCGCTCGAGAACGACTTCGACCTCGACGCTTTCAATGCGGGCGACTATGCCGCCGCCTCGCGCTTCCAGACCGACGTGGAGGCGATCTCGGCCATCCTCTATCCGAACGACGCGGGCGAGCAGGGGCGCATCCTGCGCCTCAAGCAGGAGTACCTCTTCGTCGCGGCGGGCATCGGGTCGATCATCACGGGATTCAAAAGCGAGCACCGCCTCTCCGACGACACCATCGACTGGGCGCTGTTCCCCGAACGCGTGGCCATCCACACCAACGACACGCATCCGGCGCTTGCGGGCGTCGAGCTCATGCGCGTGCTGATCGATGACGAGGGCCTTGATTGGAACACCGCGTGGGAGATCGTCACGTCGACCATCTCCTACACGAACCACACCGTATTGCCCGAGGCGCTCGAGCAGTGGCCGATCGAGATGTTCCGCAAGATGCTCCCGCGCGTCTACATGTACATTGAGGAGATCGATCGACGCTATCGCGAGAGCTTCGAGCACGGTCAGCCCGGCTGGTCGGAGGCCCTGCACAAGACGGCGATTCTCTGGGATGGGCAAGTGCGCATGGCGAATCTCTCCATCATCTGCTCGCATTCCGTGAACGGCGTCGCGGAGATCCACACCGAGATCCTCGAGCGCGACGTGCTGAAGGACTTCTATGTGCTCACGCCCGAGAAGTTCAACAACAAGACCAACGGCATCTCGCACCGCCGTTTCCTTGCGAACGCGAATCCGGCGCTCGCGCATACGATAACCGAGGCGATAGGCGACAAGTGGCTTTCCGACGCGAACGAGCTCGCGCGCTTGAAGGATTTCGAGAACGATCTCTCGTTCTTGATCGCCATCGATGAGGCACGGCGGCTGAACAAGGAGCGCCTCGCGCGCTACATCGCGTGGAACGCCGGCGTGTCGGTGGATCCCTCGACGGTCTTCGACGTGCAGGTGAAGCGCTTCCACGCCTACAAGCGCCAGCTCTTGAACATCTTCAAGGTGATGGATCTCTACAATCGGATGCTGGCGGATCCGTCATTCAAGCCGGTTCCCACTACCTTCATCTTCGCGGGCAAGGCGGCCTCGGCCTACACCTTTGCGAAGGAGGTCATCCGCCTCATCAACAGCGTCGCCGCGGTCGTCAACGAGGACGAGCGCATCGACGGCAGGCTGAAGGTGGCGTTCATTCCCAATTTCGCCGTCTCTAACGCGCAGCTCATCTATCCTGCGGCGGACATCTCGGAGCAGATTTCGACGGCAGGCATGGAGGCTTCCGGCACCTCGAACATGAAGCTCATGATGAACGGCGCGATCACGCTGGGAACGCTCGACGGCGCGAACGTGGAGATCGCCCGGCTCGTCGGCAGGGAGAACATGAAGATCTTCGGACTTTCCGTCGAAGAGGTGGAGGAATATAAGTCGGGCCGTTCCTATTACGATGCGTGGAACGCATGCCGCTCCGATCCCCATCGGCTCGGCAAGGTGGTCGAGCAGCTGACGGACGGCACCTTCGCGGAGCTCTCGGGCAACTTCAACCTCATCTCAGACAGTTTGCTGCACTCCAATGACGCGGATTTCGTGCTGAAGGACTTCTATTCCTATGTGCAGGCATGGGAGGAGCTCACGCAGGTATTCGACGATCGCGCCCGTTGGACGCGGATGTCGCTTGCCAACATCGCGAACTCGGGATGGTTCTCGAGCGACCGCACGATACGCGAATATGCACGCGAGATCTGGCACGTGAAGCCGAGGGACGCAAACGGGGAATGATGCTTTTCGCGGGAAACCGCGGGAAGGATTTGAGAGTAAGGCTTGTGGAAAGGAGAAGTCTATGGGCAAGAAGGAATGCATCGCCATGCTTCTTGCAGGGGGGCAAGGTTCGCGCCTTGGCGCATTGACGCGATCGATCGCCAAGCCGGGAGTTTCGTTTGGCGGGAAGTTCCGTATCATCGACTTCTCGCTCTCCAACTGCGCTAATTCGGAAATCGACACGGTGGGCGTGCTCACGCAGTACCGCCCCTACCAGCTGCACAACTACATCGGCTCAGGCGCCGCATGGAACCTCGATGCGCGCGATGGCGGCATCTCGATTTTGCCGCCCTATGCCACCGAGTCGGGCGGGTCGTGGTATGCCGGCACCGCGGATGCGATCTACCGCAATCTCGATTACATCGCGGCGCACAATCCGGAGTATGTGCTCATCCTCTCCGGCGACCATCTCTATCGCATGGACTACCGCAAGATGCTCGAGGATCACATCGCGCACGACGCCGATCTCACGGTCTCGTATCTCACGGTGCCGTGGGAGGAGGCCCATCGCTTCGGCATCCTTTTGACCGACGAGAACGGCTACATCACGGAATTTGCCGAGAAGTCGCCCAATCCGCGCTCGAATCAGGCGTCGATGGGCGTCTACATCTTCTCGGCCCACGTGCTCATCGAGGCGCTCGTTGCCGACGCCGCGAATCCGGAATCGGAGCACGACTTCGGCAAGAACATCATCCCGATGCTTCTCGCCGACGGAAGGCGCCTGCTCGCGCACCATTTCGACGGGTTCTGGAAAGACGTGGGAACCATCGCCTCGTTCCATGAGACGAACATGCAGCTTCTCGGGCATGAGCCTGAGTTCGATCTCTATAAACCCGGTTGGCCGATCATGAGCAACTCGCCGACGCGGCCGCCGCACTATGTCGGCCCGAACGGGCAGGTGGAAAACGCCATCGTGGCGAATGGCTCGATGGTGCTCGGCACGGTGAAGCACTCTATCCTCTCCACCGACGCCTATGTGGCCGAGGATGCCGAGGTCATCGACTCGGTGCTTCTGCCGCGTGCCCGCGTGGAGGCGGGCGCTCGCGTGGTGCGTGCGATCATCGGTGAGGACAGCGTCGTGCAGGAAGGTGCGGTGGTCGGCACGGGAGACGCGACGAAGGACATCGCCGTCGTCGGCAATATGGTCGTCATTGAGGGAAGCAGGTGAGTGCGATGGAGCGTGCGATAGGCATCATTACCACCAACTATTCTTCGGTAAACCCCTCGGAGCTCACGGCGTCCCGTCCGCCCGCGTCCGTGCCGGTGCTCGGACGCTTCCGCATGGTCGACTTCATGCTCTCATCGATGGTGAATTCGGGCATCCGCACGGTCGGCATGATACTGCCCTATAAGTATCGTTCACTGGTCGACCACATCTCGCGCTTGAAGGACTGGTCGCTCGACCGGAAGCAGGGCGGCCTCTTCTTCCTGCCGGGGACGGCGTTCGGCTCCACGAGCTTCGAGGCGCGCTTCCTCATCCGCGATCTGCTCGACAACGAGGTGATCCTCGAGAAGGCGCATGAGCCCTATGTGGTGCTGGCCGCTGCGAACATCATCATGAACATCGACCTTGGCGAGGTGATCGAGGCCCACGCGGCCTCCGGTGCCGAGGTGACGATGGTGTGCACTGAGGCGAAAGAGGCCGACAAGGCGCTTTTGACCCTCAAAATCGATGACGGGCACGTGCGCGGCATCAAGTTCGGCGTGGAGGAACACGACGTGGCGTTTCTCGATTGCTGCGTGATGTCGGTGGACTCCCTGCGCGGCTTCCTCGCTGCCTACAAGGCAGAGGACTACCTCGATCTCTTCGAGGCGATGGAGCGGGACATGGGACGCCTTGACGTGCGCCCCTATTTCTACGAGGGGGAGGCGCTTCCCGTCTTCTCGCTCGAGACCTATTATAAGAACAACATGAAGTTCCTCGATGAGGGCATGTTGCAGGAGATGTTCAACAACGATCGTCCCATCCAGACGAAGGCGCAGGACATTCCGCCCGCCAAATACGAACAGGGCTCGAAGGTGAAGCGCTCGATCGTCTCGGGCGGTTGCCAGATCGCAGGCACGGTGGAGGACTCGCTCCTGAGCCGCCTTGTGATTGTGGAGCCGGGCGCCGTCGTGCGCCGCAGCATCATCCTGCAATCGTGCGTCATTGGCGCCGGCGCGCACATCGAGGATGCGATCATTGACAAAGACAACGTGATTCCGGCGGGAACCGAGCTGAAGGGCACGCCGGAGGCCATCTTCCTCTATGGGAAGGGGTCCATCTCGTAGCCCATGCGCCGTCGCCTTGCCTTGGTGGTCGCCTTGATGACCGTCTTGGTGAAACCGTCGGGGCATCAGGGCACGGCTTTGACAAGAGATGATGAAAAGGGATTGAAGGAATCGAGGAAACAGAAATGCAGGATGCATCAGAAACGACGGTAATGCCTGCCGTCACACGCAGAATGGGTGTTTTGTTCGCCACCTCGGAGTGTGCGCCCTTCTGCAAGACGGGCGGGCTGGGCGATGTGGCGGGCACGCTGCCGCAGCAGTTGGCAAAGGCGGGGGTGCATGTCATCGTCATGCTGCCGAAATACGGAACGATCGCACAGAAATACTGCGACGAGATGGAGCATATCTGCGATTTCTACCTCGACCTTGCCTGGCGCCGCGTCTATTGCGGGCTCGAGCGCATCATCCAAAACGGCGTGGAATACTATTTCGTGGATAACGAGGACTATTTCCGCCGCGACGCGCTCTACGGCTATTTCGATGACGGCGAGCGCTTCGCCTACTTCTCGAAGGCGATCACCGAGAGCCTGCAGTACCTTCCGGATTTCACCTGCGACATCCTTCATTGCAACGATTGGCAGACCGCTCTTGCACCGGTGTTTCTCCGTGAGTTCTACCAGGGCTGGCCGCTCTATGAGAACGTCCGCACGATATTCACCGTCCATAACGCGCAGTTCCAGGGCCAATACAGCGATTTCGTGCTCAGCGACATCTGCGGGCTCTCGGGCATCCCGAACGCCTCGCGCGCCCTCTACATCGATTCCGAGCCGAAGACGATCAACTTCATGAAGGGCGCGCTCATCTACTCCGACCTCATCACCACGGTGAGTCCCACCTATGCGCAGGAGCTCACCACGGCGTTTTACGGCGAGGGGCTCGACCGCTTCTTCCGCGAGCGCTCGGGTGCGCTCTCGGGTGTGGTGAACGGGATCGATATGAAGGTGATGGATCCCGAGACGGACAAGAGCATCGCCGCGCAGTTTTCCGCGAGCGACCTCTCGGGCAAGGCGGCATGCAAGGAGCAGCTGCAGATCGAGCTCGGCCTTGAGGTGGATCCGAGCCGTCCCCTTGTCGCCATGGTGACGCGCCTCACGAAGCAGAAGGGCATGGACCTCGTGCTCTATGGGCTTGAGTACATTTTGAATCGCTCCGTTCAGGTGGTGATACTCGGCACGGGAGACGAGCGTTACGAGAACGCGCTGCGCTATTACGAATGGCGCTATCCCGAGTGGATGAGCGCGCGCATCGCCTTCGACCCCGCGCTCTCCCAGCGCATCTACGCGGGTGCCGATCTCTTCCTCATGCCGTCGATCTTCGAGCCCTGCGGTATCGCGCAGATGATTTCGATGCGCTACGGCACGCTGCCGATCGTCCGCGAGACGGGCGGTTTGCGCGACACCGTGGTGCCCTACAACGAATTCACCGGCGAGGGAACGGGATTCTCGTTTGCGAACATCAACGGCGATGAGATGGTCAATTGCGTGATGAACGCCTGCGAGGTGTTCTGGACCAACCGCGATGCGTGGGAGAGGCTGCAGCGCCAGGCGATGGCGGTCGACTTCTCGTGGAAGCCTGCGGTCAACCACTATTGCGCGCTTTACGAGCAGCTGCACCCCGACGTGAAGATCGAGGTGGCGAAAGCCGCGCCGGCGAAGAAGGCCGCCGAGGAGCCGAAGCCGCCTGAGCCGCAAGAGAAACCTGCCGAGGAGAAGACTTCCGAAGAGAAAGCTGAACCAGCCGCGAAGGAGGAGCCTGCTGAGAAGAAGGCTGTCGAAGAGAAGGCAGAACCCGCCGCGAAGGAGGAGCCTGCTGCAGCCCCGACGGAAAAGCCTGCGGAGGCTCGGGTCGAGAAGACCGAAGAGGAAAAGCCTGCGGCAACGGCTCCGGCGAAAAAGACGACGACCACGAGAGCCGCGAAGAAGGCGTCAACGGCATCGACAGCGACAAAGAAGACCACGTCGGCCTCGACCTCGGCATCGTCAACGGCGACAAAGAAGACGACGTCGCGCAACACCACGACGAAGAAAGCCTCCGGCACTTCGTCCTCTTCGCGCGGCTCGCGTAGCGCACGCACGCCACGTAAGGGATAGGCGCTTGCTGCAAGCTTTTCACAACAGCCGTCTTGCCTGCTTCCGCGCACCGTTCGGTGCGGTGGAGCTTGGCACGAGTGTGACGCTTGCGATCGCGGTGTGGGGCGAAGAAGTTCGCTCCTGCACGCTTCGCACGTGGAACGAGTTTGATGGCGAAGAGCGCATACCCATGCAGCCCGCCGACGAACTTTCGAGAGACCACCGCTCAATCGAGGGCGTGCCCTCGGAGGGTGCGCGATGGTTCCGCGCGACGGTCACGCCAAGGCGTCTCGGCATCCTGTGGTATTCCTTCATCATCGACATGCCGCAGGGCGCGATGTTCTTCGGCGCCCAAGAGGGGAGAACGGGCGGTGTCGGTGTGCTTTCATGGGGCGAGCCGCCGTCGTTCCAGATAACCGTCTATGAAAAACGCCAGACCCCGCCGAGCTGGTTTGCCGGCGGCGTCGTCTACCAGATATTTCCCGACCGCTATCGGCGAGGCAACCATGCGCTTGAGCGGGTAAAACGCGAGCTTGCGGCGGACCGTCGGGGCATCGCGCGCCGTCTCGTCGATTGGAGCACGCTTCCCACCTATGAGAAGGACGAGAGCCAGCGCGTCATTGCTTGGGATTTCTACGGCGGTGACTTGGAGGGCGTGAGAGACCGTCTTCCGCAGCTCGCGGAGATGGGCGTCACAGCGATCTACCTCAACCCGATCTTCCAGGCGACGAGCAACCATCGCTACGATACGGCGGACTACCTGCGCATCGATCCGCTGCTCGGCACCGAGGAGGACTTCGTTTCCCTGGCGCAGGCCGCCGAGGAACACGGCATCTCGCTCATCCTCGACGGCGTGTTCAACCATACCGGCGCCGATTCGCGCTACTTCAATCGCTTCGGAAACTATGAGGACGCTGGCGCGTGGCAATCGAATGATTCTCCCTATTACCCATGGTACACGTTCCATGACGATGGCACCTATGAGGGATGGTGGGGCGTTGACGACCTTCCCGCCATTCGCAAGGACAGCGCCTCATGGCAGGAGTTCATCGCGGGCGCGGGCGGCATCGTGGAGAAATGGACGCGGCTCGGCGCCCACGGTTGGCGGCTCGATGTGGCCGATGAGCTCTCCGAGCCATTCATCAAGGCCATCACGCGTGCCGCGACCTCGGTGAAATCCGATGCGCTCGTGCTCGGCGAGGTGTGGGAGGATGCCTCGAATAAGATCTCGTATTCCCAGATGCGCCATTACTTAAACGGCGGGGAGCTCGACAGCGTGATGAACTATCCCTTCCGCGACGCGCTCATCGGGTATCTTGTGGGAACGCTTTCGGCAGGCGATTTCGCAGAGACGATGGAAAGCCTCCATGAGAACTATCCGCCTGCGGCCTTCGCGCTTGCGATGAACCTCATCGGCAGCCATGACCGGCCCCGTATCTTCACGCTTTTGGGCGGCGCTCCCGACCCTGCCACGCTTTCCGAAGAGCAGCGCTGCTCCTATCGCCTTTCGCCCGACCAGCGCGGATTGGCGAAGGGAAGGCTCTGGTTGGCGCTCCTCGTGCAGATGCTGACGCCTGGCGTGCCCTCGATCTACTATGGCGACGAGGTGGGCATGGAGGGGTTTTCCGACCCCGCCAACCGTGGCTCCTATCCGTGGGGCGGGGGAGACGCCGATGTGCCCACGATGTTCCGCAATGCGCTGCAGCTGCGGCGCCGCCTTCCGGTGGTGCGTGATGGCGGATTCAAGGCATTTGCCCCCACGGGCGACATCTATGCGTTTTGGCGGTTCTCAAATCCTGAGCACTCGGGTGAATCCGCTTGCATATTGGTGAACCGTTCCACTTCGGCGACCCATGAGGTGGCACTCGATGCTCCCGCGCCGCTTGTCGACGATCTCGTGACAGGCCGCGTTCCAGTTGATGAGAACGGCAAGCTTCGCGTGACCCTGTATCCGTTCGGCTCGTCGGTGCTCTATTTCCGCGATGACGATCAGGGCTATGCGAAGCAGCTTGTGCCGGGCAAGGGAATGGTGTGCCATATCACATCGCTTCCCAAACAGGACGGCCCGGGCACCTTCGGCGCTTGCGCGAAGCAATTCATCGATTGGCTGGCCAAAGAGGGCTATCGCTATTGGCAGGTGCTCCCCTTAACGCCGCCCGATGCCTACGGCTCGCCCTATGCGGGAATGTCGCTTTTTGCGGGAAATCCGCGCCTCATCGACACCGGTGGGAGAACGCTTGAGGAATGTTTTGCGGCGTTTGCGCCCGACGAGGGCTATGAGCGCTTCGTCCGCGATGAGGCAACGTGGCTTCATCCGTTCGCGACATTTTGCGCCATTAAAGACATCTTGGGAAACGAGACGCGCTGGCAGAAGTGGGGGGAGCCGTACCGCACCTATCGTCCTGAGCTGGCAGGGCTGTCCGAGCTGCGCGACCGCGTGTGCTTTCATATGTTCTGCCAGTATCTCTTCCATCTGCAGCTGAATGAGCTTTTGGGCTATGCGCACGAGCGCGGCATCGAGCTTGTCGGCGATATGCCGATCTATGTGAGCGCCGATTCCTCCGACGTATGGGCGAACCCCGAACTCTTCGTGCTCGACGAGGCCGGCGAGCCGGCGCTGCTGGCGGGGGCGCCTCCCGACAACTTCTCCGACGAGGGGCAGCTCTGGGGAAACCCCGTCTATCGATGGGACGCCATCGCCGATTCCGGCTATGCGTTTTGGATCGAGCGCCTTTCCCGTGCGTTTGAACTGTATGACTATGTGAGGCTCGACCATTTCCTCGGATTCGAGAGCTATTACACGATCGAGCGCGGCAAAACGGCGAAGCAGGGTAAATGGCGTACTGGGCCGGGTGAGGAGCTTTTCCGTGCGGCGCACGATGCGCTTGGCGATCTGCCGCTCATCGCGGAGGACTTGGGCATCGTCACGCCGGCTGTGCGCTGTCTTACGGCGCGCTGCGGCTTTCCCGGGATGGACGTTGTGCAATTCGCCGATTACGACGTGCGCTGGGGCTATCATCCCGCACCCCGCAAGGTGGTCTACACCTCCACCCACGACACACCGACGCTTCTGGGGTGGGTGAAAAAGCGCTTTCCCGAGGAAGGGAACCCCGAAGAGCTTGCGAAACGCCTGACGGAAGAGGCGCTTGCCACATCCAGCGAGCATGCGGTGTTCGTGACGCTGCAGGATGTGCTTGGGCTGGGGGACGAGGCGCGCATGAACGTGCCGGGCGTCGCCGAGGGAAACTGGCGTTGGCAGGCTCCGCCCGATGCGCTTAGCTGAAGGCGAGTAGCGTAAAAACCTGCATGCCGACAACATGCCTTTCTCTTCACAGAGCGTAACATTAGGCTACAATAATCGTTCGTCACTTAATCGTTAAAAGGATGATGGTTCTTCATGACTGACTATCTCAATAGCTATTGCATGCATACGGCCACGTGCGGCGAGCTTCGCGCGAACGATGCGGGAAGAAAGGTGGCGCTCACGGGCTGGGCGTGGCACAACCGCGACCACGGCGGGCTGATCTTCATCGATCTACGCGACCGTAGCGGATACACCCAGATCGTCGTCGACCCTGACTGCGTGACGGAGGAGGATTTCCATGCAGCGGAGCACGTGGGGCGCGAATACGTTTTGCGCGTGGAGGGCACCGTGCGCATGAGGGGAGAGCGGGAGATCAATCCCTCGATGGCAACCGGCGAGATCGAGGTGCTCGCTTCGTCGCTGCAGGTTCTGAACACTTCGGCGACCCCGCCGTTTGCGGTTGAGGACGGCATTGAGACTGACGAGACCACCCGCATGAAATGGCGCTATATCGACCTGCGCCGCCCCGAGATGATGGCGAACCTCATGCTGCGCCATCGCGTGGTGACGGCGCTTCGCTCTGCCCTGAACGAGCGCGGCTTCATCGAGGTGGAGACCCCGATCCTCGCAAACTCCACCCCCGAGGGCGCGCGCGACTATCTGGTTCCCTCACGTCCGAACCCGGGGAAATTCTATGCGCTGCCGCAAAGCCCGCAGCAGTTCAAGCAGATGCTTATGGTGGCGGGCGTCGAGCGCTACTATCAGATTGCGCGCTGCTTCCGCGACGAGGATTTGCGCGCCGACCGTCAGCCGGAGTTCACGCAGGTGGACATCGAGATGAGCTTCGTGCATGGCGACGACGTCATCGACATGATGGAAGACGTCATGCAGCAATGCCTTGCCGAGGTGGGCACCGACGTCTCCTTCCCGCTCATCCGCATGCCCTATGCCGAGACGATGGATCGCTATGGCTGCGACCGCCCCGACATCCGCTTCGGGATGGAGCTTTGCGACCTTACCGATATCGTGAAGGATTCGAACTTCAAGGTGTTCGCTTCGGTCGCCCAGTCGGGCGGCGTGGTGAAGGCCATCAATGCGAAGGGTGCCGGCGACTGGAGCCGCGGCGAGATCGAGAAGCTGGCAGACGTCGCGGCCGAAAACGGCGCGAAGGGCATGGCGTGGATCGCCTTCACGACGGACGGGCAGGAGAAGAGCCCGATCATCAAGTTCTTCACCGACGAGGAATTTGCCGCCATGAAAGAGGCGCTTCAGGTGGAGCCGGGCGACCTCGTGCTTTTTGCGGCGGACAAGCCCGCCATCGCGAACGCAGCGCTCTCGGCGCTGCGCCTTCGCATGGCCGATCTGCTCGACATTCCGCGCGAGGGGCATGCGATGCTCTGGGTTGTGAACTTCCCGATGTTTCATTACGACGAGGTGGAGAAGAAATACGATGCCGAGCACCATCCCTTCACGCATGTGCTCGACGAAGACCTCGACAAGATCGAAACCGACCCGCTGGCCTGCGGAAGCTATTCGTATGATCTCGTGCTCGATGGCTTCGAGGTGGGCGGTGGCACGATCCGTATCCACAACGCCGAGGAACAGAAGCGCATCCTGCGCGTAATCGGGCTGACCGACGAAGAGATTGAAGTGAAGTTCGGCCATCTCATCCATGCACTTGAGCTCGGCGCTCCGCCTCACGGCGGCATCGCGCTCGGCCTCGACCGCCTCGTGATGCTTTTGGCAGGCAAGCCCTCGATTCGCGACGTGATCGCCTTCCCGAAGACCTCGAGCGCCGCCGATCCGATGACCGGCGCCCCCTCTCCGGTGACAACCCGCCAGCTGAAAGAGGTAAACCTCCGATTGCTTTAGGTTGCGCTGTTCTGGCGAACAGCGCAACAGGCTGACGCTGCGGTCGTTTCGGGCGCTCCATCTTCCCCTTGCAAAACATGCCGCTGGCATGTTTTGTGTTGGACAAAGCCAACTCGGGCGCCTCTCGGGGCAATTATGGGCACCTCGAAGCTTCTCGCTTCGCTATGGGCGTTGTCCGCGAATTGTAACTTTCTTAATGGTCAGCCCAAGAGTACTCGATGTACTCGATGTCAATTTATCGAGTACTCGATGAAATTTTGTCGAGGACTCGACAAAACACTTGTCGAGCCCATCGAGTCGATGTGTAGAAGGTTTCTGATGAAGGGTTTCCCTACCGCCTATCGTGCGTTGGAGGAGAACGGGTCGGGAGAGCTCTTGTTCGACACCGATGAGATGCGCGGCTATCTGTCCGTCACCATTCCCGTGCATCCGGCATTCTTGCCGAATCCACCTGAGGGAAATGCGAAGGCGGCTGCCTATGAGAACTCGCTCTTGGAGGCGCTTGGTGATAACGACCTCACGCTCACGCAGCTTGCCCACGTGCTGGGATACCGCTCGATTTCCAAAAAGCTCAGCGATACGGTGAATGCGCTTGTCGCCAAAGGCCGTATCGAACGCATCCCCTCGGCAACCGGCTCAACCGTGCTCCTCCATGCAACGGGACGCTAAGCAGCACCGTCTGTTCGCAATAATTCGCATTAGTTCGCAACAGCCATACGGCAAACGCCAACGGAGACGCACCTTGCTTACCGCTGAATGCCATTCATACAAGAAAACGTGCACTTTGTTTTCGTCGCGTCGAATTTGCGACGAAAAATTTGCGTTGCAGATACGTTGCGACGAAAGTAAAATGTGAGCAGCAATCGACGTGAGGAGGCGCAGTGAAGGAAACGAAGACCCTTGAGTTCAAGCGGGAAGTTTCGCGCACCTTCCTCAAGACGGTGAGCGCCTATGCAAATTTCGGTACGGGTGAGATACTCTTTGGGGTGGACGATGATGGGAACGTGGTCGGCGTATCCGATCCCGAAAAACTCTGCTTGCAGATTGAGAATTACATCAACGAGAACATCAAGCCTGCGCCTCGCTATACGCTCGACGTTCGCAAGAAAAATGACAATGAGTTGATCGTCCTGACCGTGTACGAAGGGCGCGATAAACCATATTACTACCATGGCAAGGCATATCGCAGAAGCGATACGGCAGATGTTGAGGTTGATCGGCTTGAGCTCAACAGGCTTGTTCTGGCGGGGCAAAACCTCTCGTTCGAAGAGGTTCGCGCGCAGCGGCAGACCCTGACCTTTGAGACGCTTAGCTCGGAGTTGCGCGAGCGCATCGGGTTGGAAGCGGTCGATTCGGATGTGCTGAAGACGCTGCGCCTCTACTCAGATGACGAGGGCTACAACAACGCCGCCGCCGTCATGGCAGACGAAAACGAATTCGCCGGCATCGATGTGGTGCGATTCGGCGCGAGCGAAAACGAGATTCTCGATCGGGGGCGGTTTATCGGGGTATCGGCGCTGCGTCAATTTCAATCTTCTCTCTCGATGTATCGGACATACTACCAATATGAGAGAATCGAGGGCGCTCTACGCACAATGCACGAGCTCGTTCCCGAAGAGGCGTTCCGCGAGGCCGTCGCCAATGCCCTTGTGCACCGCCTCTGGGACTCGCCGGCGAGCATACAGATCAGCTTCAAAAGCGAGGGCATTCGGATCACGTCTCCTGGCGGGCTTCCCTCAGGCATAAGTTTTGAGGAGTATGTGGGAGGCCGTGTCTCGATCTTGCGCAATCCCATTATCGGCAATGTGTTCTACCGCTTGAATTATATCGAGATGTTCGGAACGGGAATCGCCCGCATTTTGGCCTCTTACGAGGGCGCCGCGGCGACCCCCGAGTTCTCCGCCTCCGACAACTTCCTGACGGTGGTGCTTCCCGTTTTGAGGAATGCGCAGCCGCTGACCCTTGAGGAATCTGCGGTTTTGGAGTGCTTCCGCAAAGGGCGGCTCCTCACCCGTAGTGAGGTGCAGGAAGCCTCAGGCATCGGGCGGGACATGGCCATCCGCACCCTCAACGATCTCATCGACAAAGGCCGTCTGCGCAAAGTGGGCTCCGGCCGCGCCACGCGCTATGAGTTGAATTGACCGATTGCTGTGTGCCACGGCGCATATAAGACGCGTATAAGGCACAAAGCAAGCGCAAATCGGGGCGAAAACCTTGAGCCATGTTGAGGCATGCTGAGGCAAATTGAGGGCAACCCGCAGGTTTGAATACGTGGATGCGGGATGTTTTCGCAAAGTGCGGGCTTCCGCAATGCGCGCGGTGAACTATACTTCTCTCTTGCGTGAAAAAGTACCTCGGCATGGCCGGGGCGGCGCCAAGCTCTGAACCTGGTCAGGACCGGGAGGTAGCAGCCATAAGGGGCCGCTGACGAGCGCCCCTGCCTTTCCGAGGTACTTTTCGTTTGTATCGTTATCCATGACCGAACGCAGGGGATGAATGGGCGTCATAGAGTTTTTTGCCAACTTGCTTTCCGACCCACGGGGGGCGATTGCCGGTTGGATCATTGCGCTCGGCCCCATCTGGGTGTATACGCCGCTTTTCCTCATCGTGTTCGTCGAGACGGGCGTCGTGTTCTTCCCGTTTTTGCCCGGCGATTCGCTGCTCTTCGCGGCGGGCGTGTTCTCCACGCCGGGTGGCGGGCTCGACCTCGTTGCCACGCTCGTCGTGTTCTATGCGGCGGCGATTCTCGGCAACACGTCGAACTATTGGATCGCGCGCTTCCTCGGCAAGCGCATCATCGATTCAGGCAAGATCAAGGCGCTCACCCCCGAGCGCATGGCGAAACTCGATGAGTTCTTCGTGAAATACGGCGGGCTCACGATCGTCATCACGCGCTTCATGCCGTTCTTCCGCACGTTCGCCCCGTTCATTGCGGGAACCGGCCACATGAATTTCGCGAAGTTCACGCTGTGGAACGCCATCGGCGGCATCTCGTGGGTGACGGCGTTCGTGCTCGTGGGCTATTATTTCGGCGGCATCCCGCTCGTGCAAGAGCATTTCGAGATCATCGTTTTGGGCATCGTGGGAGTGTCGGTGCTGCCCGCCATCATCGGCGCGATAAAGGGTATGATCGGCTCGCGGAAGGCGAAGCAGCCGCAATCAAAAGAGGTGGAATAGGTTATGGCCGAGGCGCTGTATCGGAAATACCGTCCCCAGATATTTGAGGACGTTGTTGGGCAGGAGCATATCGAGCGCACCCTGAAAAACGCCCTCGATCAGGACAAAGTGAGCCATGCCTATCTGTTTTCCGGCCCGCGCGGCACTGGTAAGACCACCACGGCGCGTCTGCTCGCGAAGGCGCTACTGTGCGAGAGCGGCCCCACGTCGTCGCCCGACGGCACTTGCGAGGACTGCCAGCTGATCGCGCGCGGCGAGCACCCCGATGTCTATGAGCTCGACGCGGCGAGCCGCACGGGCGTCGAGAACGTTCGCGAGGAGATCATCGGGCGCGTGAACTTCGCGCCGACGCGTGGCCGCTACAAGGTATACATCGTCGACGAGGTGCACATGCTCTCGGTGGCGGCGTTCAACGCGCTCCTGAAAACGATCGAGGAGCCGCCGGCTCATGTGGTGTTCATCCTCTGCACGACCGATCCGCAGAAGGTTCCTGAAACCATCCACTCGCGCTGCCAGCGCTTCGAGTTCCGCCGCATCTCCACGGAAGAGATCGTTTCGCGATTGGGCGCGGTCTGCGTCGCCGAAGGGGTGGAGTTTGAAGCCGAGGCGCTCGATCTGATCGCGCATCGCGCTGAGGGCGGCATGAGAAACGCGCTCACGACGCTTGAGCAGCTCATCGCGTTCGGCGAGGGCAAGGTGACGATGGAGGTGGCCGAGCGCATGCTCGGGTCGCTCGATTCGAATGAGCTGGCGGAAATCGTGCGCGCGATCGGCAATCGCGACGTGGCGGCGTGCTTCCGCTGGACGGCAGAATACTCCGAAAGCGGCGCCGATCTCGCACAGTTCACGATGGATCTCGCGGAGCACTTCCGCAACATGTACATCATGTCGCTCGCTGGCGTCGGCGTGGCGTTGGAGGTGAGCGAAACGACGAAACGCGAGCTCGCCGACGAGCTGGTTCTCTTCGGGCAAGATCGGCTCGCGCGGCTCTTGAGCGTGCTCGGCGATCTGGCTTCCGAGCTGCGGACCTCCACCAATGCGCGGCTATCCTTCGAGATCGCACTGACGCGCATGGTGCGGCCGGAATCCGACCTCACGCTCAGCGCTTTGGCCGAACGTGTCGAGGCGCTTGAACGCGCGATGGCGGCGGGGGCTCGTCCTGAAGCTGTGGGGAATCGTTCCGTGGCGATGGGAGCTCGTTCCGCGACCGCGGGGGGTAGCACCGCTGCGCCGAGGGTTGAACCCACCGAGAACGCGCCGGTTGCCACTGAGGGGAAAGCGTTCTTGCCGACCGTTTCAGATACTCGGCAAGTGGACTCTCGGCAAACGGATGCTCAAGCTTCTCGAACTGCTCAAGCTCAAGTTCCCGCGTCTCTTCAGGGCAACACCAATCCCGCTTCACTCAAAGACCTCGCCAATCCCGCCGTTCTTCAGCGCGTGTGGGGCGCCGCTTTGAGCGAGTTGAAGAAGACGAAGATCGCCTACGGCGTGTTCCTTATGGATGCGAGCGTGTCGCTTGCTGATGATGGGTCATCCCTCCTGATTGAGTTTCCGCCGGACAAAGAGGCGGCCTTCAACACGCTTCACAAGCCCGAAGCGCAGAATATTCTGAAAGGCTCGCTTGCCTCGGCATATGGCGCTTCGGTGCCATTTACCATGAAGCTCGGCTCGAAGAAAGCGGCGCAAAAAGCAGCCGAGCCTGCGCCTTCGCCGCAACGCGCTGCCTCGCAGCCAATTCCTCAGCCGGCGTCGGCGCCGCGACATGCCGCCCCTCAAGTTGCGGCTCAACCGGCTCCCGAACAAAGAGCAGCGACAGCAGCTTATTCTCAAGCCACGTCGATGCCGCTTTCTGCGCCCGCCCCTCAGTCCACGCCGACCCCGTCTTCCGAGCCGACGCTTCCAGTCACGTCGACCCCGTCGCCTGAGTTTGCGCCTCCACAGCAGGTGGAATCTCCGGCTCCTCGTAAGAACGACGACGAGGCGGCTGATCTCAATGCGATACTATCGTTCGGTTTCGGCGATACGGCAACTTTCGAACTCATAGAAGAAGACTAACGAGCAGCAAGGAATCACTCGTTCAAAGGAGAACACCGATGGATATGAAGAAAATGATGAAGCAGGCCCAACGCATGCAGCTCGAGCTCGCCAAGGCGCAAGACGAGATCAAAGAGCTCGAGTTCACCGCGACGGCGGGCGGTGGCATGGTGGAGGCGACGGCGCTCGGCGATATGTCGATCCGCTCGATCACCATATCGCCCGAAGCGGTGGATCCCGAGGATGTCGAGATGCTTCAGGACATGGTCGTGGCCGCCGTGAACGAGGCGCTCCACGGCATCGCTGATTTGTCGAATCAGCGTTTAAGCGCCGCGACGGGCGGCATGAACATCCCCGGCCTGATGTAGGGAGCATTTGCCCATGCAAGCGGCACCGGCCATACAGACGCTTCTCGATGAGCTCGAGCGTCTCCCCGGCATCGGGGCGAAATCGGCCCAGCGAATCGCCGAATGGATCCTCAACGCTGATCGGGCGACGGCGATGCGCCTTCCCGCGGCGATTGAGGCCGCGAAGGACACCGTTCATCTTTGCGAGCGCTGCTTCAACTACGCCCAAGACGATCTTTGCGCCATCTGCGCGAGTTCCACGCGCGACGCGTCGGTGCTTTGCGTGGTGAGTCTTCCGCGCGACATCGCGCCGATTGAGCGGACGGGCGTTTTCAGCGGTGTGTACCACGTGCTCGGCGGGGCGCTTTCCCCCATGGAGGGCATCGGCCCCGATAGGCTCCATATCACGGAGCTCATGCGGCGCCTTGCCGATGAGGAGATCCGTGAAGTGGTGGTCGCCACCAACCCCAATATCGAAGGCGAAACGACGGCGACCTATCTTGCCCGCCTCATCAAGCCGCTCGGCGTGGAGGTCACGCGTCCGGCGAGCGGCCTTCCCGTCGGCGGCGATCTCGAGCTTGCCGACGAGGCCACCCTCGGCCGTGCGCTTGAGGGCCGCCGCCCGCTTTAACGCATGCCCTCGAAGGCCGTCGTGCTCAAACACCCGCTCTCAATCTTCGCCTGCGAAGACCGCCCGCTCTAGCGCTCATCCTCGTTCGCGAAGAACGCCACCGCAATGGCACCAGGGCCGGCATGGGTGCCGATTGTCGATCCGACTATCGTCATGGGGAGGTTTTCCAGTTTTCCCTCCCAAAGTTCACGTGAGTTCTCTATATAGTCCCGAAGCAGGGTATCGTCGGCTCCCGAATAGCCGATCATCACCGGAAGCGAGTAATCGGCGCCGCCCTTTTTCAAGACGAACTCGGTGAGCAGGTTGTTGCTCTTGCGTGAGCCGCGGGCCTTTCCCAAGACCGCGATCTCACCGTCCTCGACGCAGAGCACGGGCTTGATGTTCAGGATGGTGCCGGCGATGGCGGCTGAGCGTGAAAGACGTCCGCCCTTCATCAGGTATTCCAGCGTATCGACGCAGGCCAAAAGGCAAATGCGCGGCTTCACGCGTTCCAGCTCCTCAGCGATCTCCTTCCCGCCAAGGCCCCTCGCGCGCAGCTGCACCGCGTAGCGCACGAGGATATTCATGCCGAGCGTCACGTTTCCGCTGTCGACGACCCATATATCGCCCCCTCGTGCGGATGCGGCGGCTACGGCAGCGGCCGCCCTTGCGCTCTCCACCGTTCCCGAGAACTTGCCCGAAAGGGTGATGACCACGGCCTCGTCGCCCGCTTCGGCAATTGGGCGCAGGATCGTTTCGAAATCATGCGGAGTCGCTTGGCTCGTCGTCGGCAATTCTTTGCATGAGGAGAGTTTCTCGTAGAACTCCACGGGAGAGATGGTGACGCCGTCGAGGTATTCTTCCCCATCGATGATGGTTTTCAATGGCAAGACCGTTATATCGAGTTCGCGCGCCTCGTCTTGCGTGATATCGCACGAGGAATCGCAGACAATTGCTACTGTCAAAAGATCATCTCCTGTTGGCGGATTTATCGGGCCCTTATTCTGCTTTGGGCGAACGCCCATGATACTCGTCTGCGATGCGTGCGGTGCAAAATTCACATTTTGTGTGCAATGCAAGAAAATGCCGGTTGTCGAAGCCCGTTGTCTAAGCCCGTTGTTGAATGAGGTCCGGCAATCTTCAATAAAAAATTGAAAAGCAAGGTTGAACCCCGCGAGGCGCTCGGCACGCCTATAGTTTTCAAAGACAACGATTCCGATCTGAGGTTCTCTATTGGGGGTATTGGTGTTTTCCTATCGGCATATCGAATACTTTGTCACTACCATTGAAGAGGGCAGCATCTCGGCGGCGGCGAAAAAGCTCGGCGTCTCCTCGCAGGCCATCTCGAAGGCGATCAACGACATGGAGGAGTCGCTTGGACGGCCGCTTTTCACGCGCAAATCATCGGGGCTCAAGCCGACTCCCTTTGGGGCTTCGCTTTTGCGGAAAGGACGGAAGGTCCTTTCGGAGACGGAGGATTTCGAGCGGTATGCCAGGGGGCTTTCGTCTGGGAAAAAGAAAACAGCGCGCTTTCTGCTGTGTGCTCCTAAGTTCGCCAACTTCCATCATGTGAGCGAACGTATCAGCACCTTTATCGAGAAATTCACCGATCTCGATGTTGAGCTCAAGCGCGCTTCAGCTGAGGATTGCATCGAAAAGCTCGCCATCGGAGCGATTGACGCGTTTGTGACGATCGGAAAGACCGATCTCCCGCAATTTGATGTCAGCGCGATCGACCTGATTGAGGTGGGTGCGCTTATGGCGAAAGGCCATCCCTATGCGCGGAAGGCCGCTCTCACCCTTGAGGACTTCATCAGAGTGCCGCTCTTTTTCACCCCGACGTTTTCCTTTTTCTCGGACACCATCAATGAGGCGGTCATGCCCGAGAGCTCCCTTCCGGCGAAGCCTTGGCTCAAGCCGCTCGACATGTCGATTCACGGCATATTCGGCGCGCTCGTGAGGGAGGCGGGCTGCGTGGTGATGCCGAACATCCACGGGGTCGACAATTGGCTCCCTGAAACGTGCGTCGTGCCCTTCGATGAAAGTGAGTTGGCTCGCGTGCCGCTCAATCTCGTCACCGACAAGGTCTATAAAACCTATGCCTGCAAAGCGCTTGAACGGCTGCTCGTTGAACGCAACATCGACGGCGCTCACTTCGATGTCGAGGAAAAACCGCGCCTCAATTTTTGATGGTAAAAGCAGCGAGACGCTTCTTGGCCGTCTTTCGTCAGCGCAATAGTACCCAGTAAGCCCGACGGCGAGCTTTTCGAGGATGAAAGGATGTTTTATGGCAGATGAGCGTATTTCCGACGTGCGCGCCCTGCATCAGAATCATATTGGCGTCATGTTAGTTATTTTTAAGAGTAATGAGCCCCTCTCGGTATTTTGAGATTTGTTCCTTATTGTGAAATGCGGTCTTGTTCTCTATCAATCAGGTCTATAAGGCTTTGGCGTGAGTTTATGCCGAGCTTCATGTAAATGCGGCGTCGATGCGACTTGACGGTATTTTCAGAAACAACCAGTTTCTCTGAAATGCTCTTCAGGGAATTACCCCTACTTAAAAGACAAAGCACGTCGAATTCGCGTTCGGTTAAACTATATTTGTCTGCAACTGAACGGCAGATGCTGATGAGATCCGATTTGCGGGCTTCGCTTTTATTCAAAATATTGGCGGAATCGTCCAAAACCACTGATTTTGGTGCGAGCGATAAATCTGATATCCATGCCATCATCAGCGAGACTGTCAGGAGAATGGTTGAAATAATGAGAGCGCTTGTGCTGAAAAGAGGTAAGAACGAACAAATAAATCCGGTCAGCCAGCAGCAGAAAAACAGAAGACCTAAAAAGATACAGGCGAAGCGAAAACCCGATTGAGTGGTCCTTAATGAGCCATACCAAATGATCGACATAGAAGCAAATGCAAACAAGAGACGGCTGCCTGCAAAAACGACACTGGACAGTATGGGTTGATTAGGCGGTAAAACGAGCATGAGAATAAGGAAGTGCGGTTGGCACAGCGGCTCTCGCCTTGAGCGGACTGGGGCTTACCGGCTGTGTGCAAAGTTCACAATCTGATTCGAGTGCGCAGGCAGCTCCCGCAGCGTCGGGTTTGCCTGAGAAATGGGATCGTGAAGTTGATGTTGTGGTGGTTGGCAGCGGAAGTATTCTGCCAGCTGCTTTGCGCGCAGCCGATAATGGTCTTGAAGTCCTTATATTGGAGAAACACCCGACACATTTCGGCGGAACGACAACCTGGTTTGGTGGTGGGTGTTCGTGCCCGAATAGCACGATTGCTCTTGAGATGGGCAAGCCCGAAGTACCACGCGATCTTCTCAAACAATATATGCTCGAAACTGCTGATGGTATGGGCCAAGAAGAAGTTATGGAGGCAATGCTTGATAATTATGTTCCGGCTATCGACTACCTGAGTGACGAGTGTAATATTCCGATTACCTATCCTCAATCGAGCGATACCCCAGGATTTGCGCTCTATACCGCGTGCTCATGTCTTGAAAAAGATTATTCGAACATTGGAATGCATGTTGCTTGTGAGCCAACTAGCGACGGCAAGACAACGGGACGAGCATGGATGCAGTACTTTACCGAAGCCCTTGAAGAGCGCAATGTGGAGGTTATGATGGGAACTCCCGCAACTAGCCTCATTTATAAGGGAGATCCGCTGCTCGGCAATGGCGAAGTTGTCGGTGTGTATGCAGATTCGCCTGATGGAACTATTGCGATCAAGGCACGCTATGCTGTCATTTTGGGAACCGGCGGTTTTGACCATAATGAGGAAATGGTAAAAACAAATCTTCGCGGCCCTGTCTACGCAACGTTTGCGATCGATACTAATACGGGCGATGGGCATGCGATGGCAGCAAATGTTGGAGCTGCGCTTCGTAATATGAGTGAATGCTATCGAATGGCTTTCATCAAGACGGGCGACGAGGTGCAGTATCAAGTTTGCCATGTTGAGGATGACGATGGCCAAACGATGATGTCAGAACAGGCTAATGCCACCATGGAAGCTATTAATCAATTGGGACGTGCAAGTTCGATTGTGGTGAACAAACATGGTGAGCGTTTCGGCTGCGAGTCTGTCAGCTATGACGATTGGGGACGCAATTGCGAGCTTTTTGATACAGGATTTCATGAATGGCGCAACGTCCCCGCCTATCTCATAGCCGATAGTAATTACACGGGCAACTTGGGAAAAATGGCCGTTCCTCAGAAGATGACCGTCGAAGGAGCTGAAGTTCCTTCTCATGTGAAGAAGTTTGATACTTTGGAAGAGCTCGCCGATGGAATGGGTATCGACAAAGAGAATCTCATGGCAACCATCGAGCGTTTTAATGAAAACGCCGCACAGGGCATTGATCCCGATTATAACCGTGGCGTTAACTCTTGGGATCGTTATACGAATAGTGATATTCAACGATTCCAAAATGGAGAAATTCCGAATCCATGTCTTGCGCCTGTTGAGACCGGACCTTTTTATGTCGTCGAGGTATATCCGGGCATGATGCAAACCAAGGGTGGTATCAAAATAAATGGAAATGCTCAGGTCATCAATAATAATGGTGAGATAATTCCGCGCCTCTATGCCGGCTCAAATTGTATTGCGAATCCGCTTGGTCGAGGATATGGTTGGGGTGGTGCGACAGCCGCAAATGGCTTTGTCGTCGGTTATATCGCTGCAAATCACATCGCAACTTTGGAGTCTTGGGAGGCGTAAGCATGGCGGAGGGTCCGACCTGCTTAATCGTGTGGCCCTGCCATAAAAAGACAGGAGGGACTGTACCAGAATCGCCTCTGATACTTAGCCCCTCCTGCAAGAACTAAAAAGGTGACACCGCAAACAAGTTGCCACGATCTCGTAGCCACAATCAAGTTGTACGAAAGAAAGGGATGGGGAGACCGGTGAAGAAGAAATTAACCTTAGGCATCGTCGTCGCGATGCTGATGATATTGGGAATATGCGCATGCGGGTCGCCCCAGGTGCAGAGCAGCTCCGATGCGCCCAGCGCTCAGTCTGATGCCAGCGCGGCTGCATCCGATCAGCCGATCAACTGGAGCCCAGACACCGACTGCTCGATGTGCCATGCGACCGAGCACTCATCCCTCACCGATGCGGCGTACCTTCTCGCAAACGGCCACTCCGACATGCAGTGTACCGAGTGCCACACCGACACAGGAACGCTCACCGACGTGCACTCGAAGGTGACGGCCTCCGACACCAAGGGCGCCAAGCGCCTGAAGAAGACGGAGGTGGCCAAGGAGACGTGCCTTTCATGCCATGAGGCGGACTACACACCCGAGGCCACCGCATCTGTCACCGCGCTCACCGACTCCGAGGGAACGACGGTGAACCCGCACGACCTGCCGACGACGAGCCCAGACCACGAGACGATCCTCTGCGCCGACTGCCACACGATGCACAGCACCGACACCGTGGAGGAGTCCGCGCAGAGCACCTGCCTGGGGTGCCACCATGCTGGCGTCTACGAGTGCGGCACCTGCCACGACTAAGGGCAAGCGAGAGCAAGCCGGCGGGCAGGCCCGAAAGGACGCTGCCCGCCGGCGCATCAAGCTCTAACCGATAAGCCCGACAAGATCCCCCTCCTTGCGAACCGCCCGCGTGAGAGCCTTCGGACATCCCCCGAGCACCTCCCGCAGGCGGTTCTTTAATATAAGCGCGCTCACCAGGGCCGTATTTCCTATTCGATTGGAGCGGGTATAATGGCCTCACATAAAACGGGATGGCCGCTTTGGAAGGTTGGCCTGAGACGATGGGAAGAGGCGGCGCATGCCGACCATAAACGAGATTCTCGAGCTGGCGAAGACGCTCAAGACAAAGGCGGTGCTGCCGATTGCGAGCCGCTGCACGAAGGTGCGCCATCGCCGCTCGACGTGCACGAAGTGCGTTGACGTGTGCATCGCCGATGCGATCACGATCAAAAACAGCGAGGTGATCGTCGATGTGGACGCGTGCGTATCCTGCGGCGCCTGCGTTGCCGTTTGCCCGACCAGCGTTTTCGTGCCGCTGGAGCCCGATTTCATGGAGCTTTACGACGAGCTCGAACGCACGCGGGTGGCAGCCGACAACCAAGCGGTGATCGCCTGCGCGCGCATGGCCGCACGGCGTACGGGCGTCCCCGAGAAATATTCCACGGTGCCGTGCTTGGGGCGCATCACCGAGACCTTGCTGGTTGATTTAGTTGCCGAAGGTGTGGAAAAGATCGCGCTCGTCGATGGCACCTGCAAGACCTGCAAATACAAGCGCGTGAACCCCGCCATCGATGCCACGGTGCGAAACGCCCGCGACCTTCTTGCCATGCAGGGCGTCGAGACGCCGATCGAGCGCATGTCGGAATTTCCCGAGGACGTTGCCGAAAAAGACATGCGGCATGCGGTGGGCGTCGCACGTCGCGGCTTTTTCACGGGAGCGGGGGGCGCCGCGAAAAACTTCGGGCAGACGGTGGCGAGCCGCATGATCGAGCAGCGCCTGAACATCAAGGGAAAGACGCAGGAGGAGATACTTCGCGAGCGCCTTGGCGTCGAGCCGGTCGATCGCACGAAGCCCTTCGATGCCACACGTAACCTGCAGATTCTCGACCAGCTCTATGAGATGGGCGCTCCGGTGGTCGAAACGCTGGACACCAGGGTGTTTGGCGAGGTGACGATAGAGAACGAAACCTGCAACGGTTGCGGCATGTGCGCGCGCTTTTGCCCGACCCGAGCGATAGTCGACACCGACGAGAGCAAGCCGACGCCGAAAAACGCGGTGGAGCGTCGCCGCCGCGACGAGGACAAATCCCCGCGCTATCTGGAGTTCTCCGCAGCCGATTGCGTGCAGTGCAACCTTTGCGCCGATGTGTGCATGCGCAAGTGCATCACGGTTTCATCGACGGTGAAGACAAGCGATCTCTTCGACTTTGAGCCGCGCCTCACCGAGATCCCCCGTCGCGGAAAGAAGCTTGCGCCGAAGAAAACTGCCGCGACAGACGAGAAAAAGCCTGCGGAGTCGGAAGAGAAGAAACCCACGGAAACTGGCGAAAGGAAACCCGCGGAGGCAGACGAAAAGAAAGAATAACTTTTCCCCGCTCATAAGCTGGCTCTTCCCAAAAGGAAAAGACGTGCTATACTTTGGGGCGCTTTAGCGTACTAAAGTGCTTGCGCTCTTTGCGCGGGCGAAACGGAGATCACTCATGGGAGGAATGATGAAAAGAAAGTTACTTGCATTGAGCGCCGCCTTTGCAGCGCTGTGCCTTTCGGTCTTGATGATCGCAGGTTGCTCGAGCAGCTCTCAGGAAAGCGCGGACAACACGGCCGCCACCGCTGGCACCGATGCTGCGTCAACGGGCGTGTTGATCGTTGGCTTCGATGCGGGCTATCCGCCCTACGGCTTCCAGGCCGAAGACGGCAGCTACACCGGCGTCGACATCGACCTTGCCACCGAGGCGGCGAGCCGTCTTGGCTGGGAAGTGCAGCTTGAGCCCATCGATTGGGACGCGAAAGATGCGCTTATCGATTCCGGCAGCATCAACTGCCTCTGGAACGGCTTCACGATGGAAGGCCGCGAGGATGACTACACGTTCAGCGAGCCCTACATGCTCAACGAGCAGGTCGTCGTCGTGAGGGCCGATAGCGGCATCAAGGGCATCGAGGACCTCGAGGGCAAGATCGTTGCCACGCAGGTCGATTCCGCCGCGCTTGATGTGCTCGAAGGCGACATGAAAGACGTAGCTGACACATTCAAGGAGCTCCAGCAGCTGAGCGACTACAACAACGCCTTCATGCAGATGGAATCCGGCATGGTCGACGCGGTGGCGTGCGACCTCTCCATCGCACAATACCAACTTGCGGCGAATCCGGACACCTACGTGCAGCTCGACCGTGCGCTCTCCTCTGAGCACTACGCGGTCGGCTTCAAGAAGGGCGACACGGATTGCGCCGAGCAAATCACGAAGACCCTCAAGGAAATGTATGCCGATGGCACCGTCGAGAAGATTCTCAACAACTATGCCGACTATGGCGTTTCCATCGAGAACTGGGTGCTCGTCGACTAGCATTTCAGACTTATCGTTCGTTTGGCATTAAACATGGGTTTTGCAATGGGCGGGGCGGTTTAATCGGCCTCGCCCATTTTAGAGAGGAAAAGGCGTGGATTTTGGGGTTATGCTGGGCCTGCTGATGCAGGGCTTTCTGCTAACGATCGAGATCTTTGCAGTGACGCTCATCGGCGCCTTGCCGTTGGGCATTCTTGTCGCATTAGGGCGGATGAGCCGCTTCAAGCCCCTGCAGTGGCTTATGCGCATCTACATCTCCATCATGCGGGGCACGCCGCTCATGCTTCAGCTGATGGCGATCATGTTCGGCCCGTACTATCTGTTCGGCATCCAGCTGGGAACCGATTGGAAGTATTACGCCTGCGGCATCGGCTTCATCATCAACTACGCCGCCTATTTTGCGGAAATCTACCGCAGCGGCATCCAATCCATCCCGCGCGGGCAGTACGAAGCGGCGAACGTTTTGGGCTATTCGCATTCGCAGACGTTTATGCGCATCGTGTTGCCGCAGGTCATCAAGCGGATCGTCCCCGCTATGGGCAACGAGATCATCACGTTGGTGAAAGACACCTCGCTCGCGTTCGTCCTCGGCCTACTGGAGATGTTCAACGAGGCGAAGATTCTGGCGGCAAGCGAGGTCTCGATGATTCCGTATCTGCTTGCAGGCGTGATCTACTGGGTCATCTGCTTCGTCATCGAAATCCTCCTTACGCACCTCGAGAAGAAACTGGATTACTACCATGACTGATAATGCTGCGGTCGTCACGCTGAAGAACGCTCGCAAGAGCTTTGGCGAGAACGTCGTGCTGAAGGACATCTCGTTGCAGGTGAACCAAGGCGACGTGCTCGCGATCATCGGCCCGTCAGGGGGCGGCAAATCGACGTTGCTCCGTTGCCTGACCCTCCTCGAAACTCTTGACGCCGGGAACTTAAGCTATGGCGATCTCGTCGTCTGCTCCACCGACGCATCGGGAAGGGCGATCTATGGGGGCAAGGACGTTCTTAAGCAGGCGAAGACGCGATTCGGCCTCGTGTTCCAGAACTTCAATTTGTTCCCGCATTACACGGTGATGAAAAACATCATCGATGCGCCGATCGTCGTTCAGAAGCGCAATCCCGCCGAGGCGGAGGAAGAGGCGCGTCAGCTGCTCGCGAAGATGGGGCTTGCGGGCAAGGAAAACATGGTGCCCTGCGAGCTTTCCGGCGGGCAGCAGCAGCGCGTCGCGATCGCGCGTGCCTTGGCCCTGCATCCGCAGGTGCTCTATTTCGACGAGCCGACGAGCGCGCTCGATCCGGAGCTCACGCAAGAGGTGCTGAAGGTCATCCGCGAGCTTGCCGCCGAGAAGATGACGATGGTGATCGTCACGCATGAGATGGGCTTTGCGCGCGACGTTGCCGACCATCTCATCTTCATGGACGGCGGTATGGTGGTGGAATCGGGCCGTGCGGCAGACGTCATCAACCACCCGCAGCACGAGCGCACCCGCTCCTTCCTCAGCAAATACGAAGAAAACTAGGATGGTAAAAGAATATCCCTATTTTCCGAGGCCGAAGAGGCGGGCGGAGAAAGCTCACTTCTTCGGTGGTTTTTCTGTCGCAGGTGTCATAGCCGTCGGCTGCAGAAGACATCTCTTCATTAAAAACGCCTCATTGCGAAATAACCGATATCGGTAAACGAAACCAGATATCGGTAAAATATCGCGAAAATCTCTGATAATTGTTATAAACCTCGGATATTTTGCAAATTATCGGATAAAATATCGGAGAAAGAGAATTACCGATAAAGAATCGAGACTGCCATGACGGAAGAGGCTCTTCGCGCGCTCGTAGAGCAGATACGAAAAAATCACTACGAGAGCCAAACCATCGAAGTGAAGTCGGCTTCGCGTGGAGCGCCGAAGCTCTATGAGACGCTTTCAAGCTTCTCCAACCAAAATGCTGGTGGAACGATCGTCTTTGGGCTGAGCGAAACGAAAGACTTCGAGATCGTCGGGGTCTACGATGCCCAGAAGTTGCAAAAATCGATCTTTGAGCAATGTCAGGAAATGGAGCCCCCGGTTCGCCCCGAGATTGCGGTAGCGGAGATCGATGGCGCTATCGTCATGTCGGCGTTCATCCCCGGCAGGACGCTTGCGGAACGTCCCGTCTATCGCCGCACAGCCGGATTGACGCAGGGGAGCTTCATCAGGGTCGGGGACGCGGATCTCCATATGTCTGCAACCGAGCTTTACGAGATCGATGCCTTCAAACATGGCCGTCGTGATGATGTATCGACGCTCGAGATGTCATCCGTTGAGATGCTCGACGACGAGCGCGTCGACTCCTTCATCAAATCGGCGAGAAAAGATAGGCCCCAGCTGGAGCGCCGGGAGCGTTTCGAGATGCTCAGCCTCTTGGGCATGGTGCGCTCGGGCAGGCCGACGTTAGCGGGGATGTACTGCCTGAGCGCATATCCCCAGCAGTCCTATCCGAACCTCTGCGTCACGGCGGTAAGCGTTTCCGGCAAGGACTTTTCAGGCAACGAAGCGCCCGAGCGCTTTGCCGACACGAAAAGGTTCGAAGGACCAATCAACGAGATGATCGAGGCGTCGCTGGCATTTATCAAGCGAAACACGAAGACGAGGATTCTGATTCACGAGGGCAAGCGAAAGGACTTCCCTGAATATCCCGAAAACGCCCTTCGCGAGATAATCTCAAACGCCCTCATCCATCGGGATTATGGCCCCTACTGCAATGGAACACCCGTAAGGATCAGCATCTTCTCAGACCGTCTCGAATGCTGGAACCCCGGCGGGATCTATGGGGGGCAGGACATCGAGGATCTCGGGCGCATCAATATGCAGACGCGCAATCCAACGCTCATCTCGGCCCTTGAGATCCTCGGCGTTGTCGAGAACCGTCATTCGGGCATTCCGACCATCCGAGACGAGATGAATACGGCGGGCCTTAGACCCCCCGTATTCATAAGCCGACAGGGAGGGTTCAAGGTCATCCTCTACAATGATGCCGACACGTTCTGCGAGGAGGCGCACGGCGCCGCCAAGAGGCTTTGGGAAGAGGCGCCGGACCTCATGGATTTTCTCAGCACGCCGCGGACGCGCGCCGAGATCGGCAAGATGCTCAACAAGAACGCGGAATACGCGAGTCGCAACATCATCGCGCCCCTCGTGAGGGAGGGGAAGCTGAAGATGACGTTGCCCGATAAGCCGCGGAGCAAGAACCAGCGGTATTATCGAGCCGAGCAGTAGATGCGATACACCGCCCGCAACACGAGCTCACCCGCGCCTTCCTCAACAAATACGAAGATAACTAGCATAGGCTGTGGTAAAGAGATTTTGCTTTCTTGCCGAGTTTTCCCGAATACCGGATATATTATGACAATTTCGTGAGAGATTGTCGCGCATCATCAAGCATATCGATAAGCTCTTGTTTGTGATGTACGTCCAGCTTAATGTATAGATTTCTGCAATGGGATTTTGCCGTGTGGTACGAGACGCACAGCGTTTCAGCAATGTGCTTAACATCTCGGCCATGCGCTAAAAGCTCCAGAACTTCTGTCTGGCGTTCGGTCAATTGGTAGCGTTGTTTCAAAAGTGCACAGCATGAGGGGATCATGTCCTGTTCGACGACGAGTTCTTGATTGAGCTGAGAGGTCATATCGATGCCACCGTCATCGAATAGAGGAGCTTCCTCGCCAGTGATTTCTTCATCCTTCGCATCAGAAGATCCATGGTTTCTTGTGAGACTGAGTACTACTCCCACAAACGAGAGCAAATATATGATGAGAAGCGATGCCACAACGACGTGAGGGAGGCTTTGCAAAAATCCGATATTTTCTGCTAAGTGAATGACCAGATAGCCAGAATCGGTGATGAGGTATGTGAAGAGTGCAAATAAGCCAAAGACCATCGTGGGATTGAGGTTACGATTTTTGGCGATACGAATGCTTGTGAAAACCATAAGCATCGACGCAATGGTAAACGCCATATTGGTTCCCGCGACAACCCAAAGACAGTAAAGCTGCCCAAAGAGCGGTATAAGCATGTAAGCGATAAAGCCGATCACCATGAAGATACCATAGAGCTTTTCAAACGTGATGCTTTTCTTTTTCGTTTTCCAAACTATTAGCAAAATGATGCAGGAAAGGATAACAAGCGCTGACCAAATGAAATAAAGCGTGTGAAGGTTCGTTTTTTCGACAAAGCCAACAAATGACATCCGATAGATAAGTCCGATAGCGCCAATGCAAAGGAGGTAACGCCATACACTTGAAAAAAGGCGTCGAAACGATATGAAACTTGAAAGCTCCACTGTGAGCCGTTCTTGCCAAACAACTGCTTCCATCTGAAGACAGAAATACGCAAGAAGCGCCACATCCACGATGATGAAGACTATGAAGGCGATGACATAGATTTCCGATGATCCTATAACAAAGAGGAAGAGCGAAGGTACTGCGGCAACAAGCGAACCTACGACAATGATGGAGAATGGATCTTTCATATTGCTGGAGCAGAGAATTTGCTGCCAGAAGGTGAAAGATAATGCCGAACCGACTCCAACGAGAAACGTGCCGAGCAAAATGATGCCGTCCCGATAGTCTGAGAACAGACCTCCGATAGACACCGATAAGAGTCCGAAGGAAAGCGCTGAGATGAGTAAAGAGAAGCATCCCCAGCGAAGCGGTTGGTTGACAAATCCCCGTAAGAGCAAAAAGAAGAAACTTACGATATAGCCGAGCGCCATCGCGTAGTCGAAGAAAGGGGCGCTTTCGAATGAGGGATTTGGCAAAGCGCCAAAGCACGAGCTAAGCAGCGGGATTGCGCGAGAGACGGTTTGGACGATAGAGAGACTTGCGGCATATCCGACAATACCCAGTACCGTCTGTTTGTCGAGCACCAAGCACTATCCTCTCCGAAATTCCCCTCTGCGTTAGTGAATTCTACTGCCAAGAGCAGATAAGGACATAGCACAAAAAGTATGAAACTGCGAATACCGCTGTTTTAGGCGATGGCAAGTGGTTGACCACGCCTTATTCTTGCACATGACGGTATAACCACGTATGAGAGGGGAAACCATTGGAAAAAGAACTTTCACGAAGGAGTTTTCTTGCTGGAATGGGAGCTGCTGGCTTAGCTGTTGCGGGTGCCGGTTTGACGGCATGCTCTGGCAGCACAGGCAGTGAAACCCAAGAAAAAGCTTCCAACACACTGGTATCAACGGATGCTTCTTCAACGTCGGGTGGAATGACGGCAAAAGAGTATTTCAGTAAGTGGAGTTTCGAGATTCCGCCCGAGCCAATCACCGATATTGCAGAAACTATTGAAGCCGAAGTAGTTGTCGTGGGTGCCGGAACGGCAGGTCTTGTTACCGCGAATTCGGCGGCAGACGCTGGTGCTGATACAATTCTTATCTCTGCAAGTTCGATTCCCATTGGCCGTGGTGGTTCGAATCACGCCGTATATTCAAAGGCGAAGGAGCGCCTCAATTGCCCAAAGGATCCTGCGGTCGATTACGAGAAGGAGATCCGCGTTAACGGGAGCCTTGTTGATGCGCGGAAATGGTACAAGTACTACAATAACAGCGAAGAAGCCATGAACTGGCTGATCGATATCATGGAAGACGCAGGCTATGAAACCGTCATCGAAGCCCAGATGTCAATTATTGAAGACGGTGCGATTTACAATGCAGTTGGTGCTCACGGTTGGGTTGATCAGGACAATCCCGTCGGTCCAATGAATCAACCACTTGTTGTGAAGACTCTCGCAACTCGCTTAGAGGAAAAGACCAGCCATCCAATTTACTACAAGAACATCGGACGCCAGCTTGTTCGCGGCGATCAGCCGAATGGCACAGAAGGTCGCGTAACGGCTATCATTGCTGAGCGCGAAGACGGCACCTATGCGAAATATGTCGGAACTAAGGCTGTGGTTTTGGCCACTGGCGACTTTTCTCTTAATCGCGACATGATGGCGAAGTATTCGCCCGACACCTATCACTTTATTGATGAGGCACTTTTTGATGAAAAGCCGAATTATGACAAAGAATTTGTTTTCGGTGGCCTTTACTATGGCGATGGTCAGAAGATGGGTCTTTGGGTCGGTGCTGCTTGGCAGAGAGGCTGGACCTGCGGTTATAACGGCGGTGGTGCAAAGGCATGTCCACCGGTCAACAACGGCATGCTGATGCCTGCCGTCAACGTAACGCGCGATGGCGTTCGCTTCTGCAATGAATACACCAACTTGGGCAATGGTCCTTTTGAAAAGTACATTTCCACACCCGGCCATACGGTTTACGCCATTTGGGATACCGGGCTTGCAAGCAAGTTCCCGCTTCCTTGGTTGGGTGATGCTCCGCGTTGGACCGCAACTTCGACAGGCGAGCCACGGCTGACGCCAGAACAGGTTATCGCCGGTTGGGACGGATTCGTGGAGAACGGGCTCTTCCACAAGGCAGATACCTTGGAAGATCTCATAAAGGATCTGGGGTTGCCTGACACAACGCTTGAAACGATCAAGAATTACAACGCAATGTGCGCTGCCGGCGAAGATACTGAGTTCCATAAGAGTCCTGAGCTGATGATCCCTGTAGAGGAAGGTCCGTTCTACGGCTCTGTCGATAGCACGAACCCGTTCCTGACAGTGTTGGGCGGTCTTCGCACCAATGATTTAATGCAGGTCTGCAATGAGGATGATGAACCTATTCCCGGCCTTTACAACGTCGGAAGTATGGCTGGCGACATGTTCCACAGTGGCTACACCGCGATGATTCCCGGTCTGACACTTGGCAGTTTCATTGCCCATGGCTATGTGACCGGCAAGTATATTGCTGAAAATGAATAAAGTTGCAAAAAGAAGTTTGTGAAAAAATAAATGAGGTCGTTTGGGCGATAGTCCCCCAAACGACCTCAAGTTATCTATGGCATTAGCAGGCGGAGGAGTTTGATCTTGTCGCCGAACGGGGGAACGCGGATGGGCATCTCGATGAGGTTCGATTTCCGCAACGTCGACTTGTAGTGCGTGAAGGTGTCGAACCCGACTTTGCCGTGGTACTGTCCCATGCCCGAGTTTCCGAAGCCGCCGAATCCCATATGGTTGTTCGCCAAGTGAATCAGCACGTCGTTGATCGTGCAGCCGCCGAAGGCGAGCTCTTGGATGACGCGCTGCTGCACTGCCGTGTCGTCGGAGAAGATGTAGCTGGCAAGCGGCGTGGGGAAGTGGCGGATGAGGTCGAACGCCTCATCGAGCGTGCGGTAGGTGAGCATCGGCAGCACGGGGCCGAAGATCTCCTCGCCCATCACGGGGTCATCGAGCGTGACGTTCATCAGGCACGTCGGCTCGATCTTGCGCGTCGCCGGATCGCCATGACCGCCGAAGGCGACGAACGCCTTCGGGTTGTGGTTTTCGATGAGCCCCATGATGCGCTCGAAGTGGTGCTGCGTGATGATGTGCGGCCATTCGGGGCAGGCGAGGATGTCGTCGCCGTAGTATTGGTGGAACCACACGTCGAGCGCCGCAGCGAGGTCGACCGCCACGTCCTCATGAACGAGTAGGTAGTCCGGCGCCACGCAGGTTTGCCCGGAGTTCACGCCCTTGCCCCACGCGATGCGCTGGGCGGCGCGGGTGATGTTCGCAGTCTTGTCGATGATGCAGGGGCTCTTCCCGCCAAGCTCAAGCAGCACGGGGGTGAGGTGCTCGGCGGCGGCGCCCATGATGGTCTTGCCGACGGCGGGACTTCCGGTGAAGCAGACGAAATCCCAATGAGGTTTTAACAGCCAATCATTCATATCGCCCGAGCCGGGAAAGCCGCAGATGAATTCGGAGGGGAAGAGGTCGGCGAGCATGTTCACAATGAAGTTGCCCGTTGCCGAAGAGGTGCGCGAGGGCTTTACGGCAACGCAGTTGCCTGCGGCGATCGCATCCACGAGGGGCACGAGTGCGAGCTGGATGGGGTAGTTCCACGGTGCCAGCACAAGCACGACGCCCATCGGTGAGGGGTAGATCGTTGAGAACGAGGGGAAATGGACGATAGACGTGGGAACCTTGCGCGGGCGCATCCATGTGCTGAGGTTTTTCAGGCAGGTGTTGATTTCGTCATACACAATGCCGAGCTCGGTGGCGTACGCCTCAAATGGCGCTTTCCCCAAATCCTCATGCAGCACGCCGAGCACCTGCTCCTCGTTCGCCTTCAGATAGGCTTTGAGTTTCATAAGGGCGGCGCGCCGGTGGTCGATCGGACGCGTGGCGCCGGTGAGATAGAACTTCGCCATACGCTCGGCTTGCGCGCAAACGTCTTCCTGAGATTCGAAGACGGGGTGCATGGTGGGATAGTACGCGCGCGCGGTGGACTGGATGTTTTCGCTCATAGGGCCGCCTCCAAAATCGTCTGGGCATCTTCCAGCGAGATGTTAGCGCTATTGTAGAGCGCCGCGCCGTCGTAGCGCGCCTGCTTTGCCACGCCAGGCAGGTCGTTTTCGGTGAGGCCGAACGATGAGAGCGCAATCGGCACGCCATAGATCTCGTGGAAGAACGCGTTGAGCTTCTGGATCTCCTCGAGGAAGAGGCGATCGCGCGTCTGGCTCGTCGTGTGAACGTTGAGCGTTGCGGCAAGCTCGGGCGCGAGTGCGGGGAGCAGCTCGCCATAGAGCCCCGTATGGATCTGCCGCTGGATGTTGAAATCGATGCAATGGGGCAGAAGCAGCATCATGGCCTGACCATGGGGAATGCGATGAAGCCCGCCCAAAGAGTGCCCGAGCGCGTGCACGACGCCGACCATCGCGTTGCTGAAGGCGGCGCCGGCAAGAAGCGATCCGAGCGCAAGTGCGCAGCGGGCGTCGGCATCCTCGCCGTGGGCGCACGCCTGCTTGATGTTCGCGGCGATGAGCTCGATCGCCTTCACGGCGAAGGCGTCGGAGACGGGGTTCTTCTGGATGGAGGTGTACGCCTCGATGGCATGCGTGAGCGCGTCCATGCCGGTCGTCGCGGTGAGCTTCGGCGGCAGCGAGGCGGTGAGCTTCGGATCGAGGATCGCCACGTGGGGCACGAGCTTATAGGAGGTGAAGGAGAGCTTCATCGAATGTTCGGTGTCCTTCACGACAGCCACGAGCGTGACCTCGCTTCCCGTTCCCGCCGTCGTGGGAAGGGCGATGAGCGGCGGAAGGTCGCGCGTGAGGATCTCGGAGCCCTGAAGCGATGCGAGGTCGGCGCCGGCGTAGGCGATGGAGGCCGCCGCGCCCTTGCAGGTGTCGATGACCGAGCCGCCGCCGAGCGCGAGAAAGCCGTCGCAGCCCAAATCGCGATAGGTCTCCGCGACGTTTTCCACCACATTGAGCGACGAATCGGCGGGAATGTCCTCGTAGATCGTGTAGGTGACGCCTGCGCGGTCGAGCACGTCGGTGAGCTTCTTCGGCACGCCGAGGCGCATGAGGCCGGCATCGGTGGCGAGCAGCGGATGCGTCACGCCGAGGGACGCCAGCTCGTCGGGCGTCTTCTCCAGCGCGTCTTTCCCGCAGATGATCTTTCCCGGGCAGCTGAACTCAAAACTTTCCATGGCTCCTCCTTAGTTGCGGTAGGCCCTGCGCCAACCGAAGAAGATCTCGAGCAGCGCGGTGAACATATAGGTGAGGGCGACGCCGGCGTCGTTGGGGCCGCGGGTCGAGAACGCGCGGGACGCGAGCGCTGCTTGCAGCGACATGTTGCCGATGAAGGTGTCGAACGCATAGGCGAGCGAGCGGAAGCAGATGACGTAATCGACGTTCACTTTCGTCGGGTCGTTGCTTTTAATGCCGCTTCCCGATTCGACGTCGGTCGCCACGTTGGTTCGGGAGATGTGGTGAAATGTTCCCTGCTCGCTCTTTCGGCAGATGCAGGAGATGTTCGTTCCCTTTACCTCGAGCTTGAAGGTGAAGCCGGCGGGCAGATAGTCGAGCTCGGTTTGGATGTCGGCGCAGATGTGGCGGCACACGTTGAGGAGCGTCGGCAGCAGGGCGCAAAGCACACTCACATAGACGCCCTGCAGCGGATGGTCCACGGCGGACGAATGCGCGACCACCGCGTTATACGGCGTCGGCTTCATGGGGATCGTTTCGTAGGTACGGGCGTTTTCCACAGGCTCAGTCCTTTCCTCGTTGCGCTCGGCGGGCGAGCGTTTCCCATGCGTCGATGACTTCTCGGGCGATGCGCATGGCGGCCTTTCAGGCAACGCAATTGCCTCTGCCCCCATTGTAGGCGAGACGTTATCCCACACGTGAATTCCCCATGAAATTCGATGAAAGGGGGCTGTGCGCGGGGAAATGACCTCACGGCTCATTTACGTGGTGTACACCATCTGGTGTATCTCGGTGTCTGAGGTATGACGGTTCTTGATTTTGCCTCAAAAGGCTTGAAATGCCCCCTAAGATATGCCCCGTCAAACAGCAGACCGGTTTTACCGAGAGAAGGAGCAATGCAATGACAGAACTCAACAACACCAACCAGAACCCCTCTTCTCAGGTTGGAAGCAACCCTCCGAGCACGCAGCCGATTCCCGTGCAGCCGAACTTCCCGCAGCAGGACAACGTTTCAACCGCATCTCCTGTGTCGTCGGCCCCGCAGGGCGCCTATCAAACGACGGCCCCCAAAGTGGTGAGCCATGTGGCGCCTGCTCCGCTGAACACCAATGCCGTTCAGCAGCCGCAGAAGAAGAGCACCGGCAAGACGTTTCTCGCGGGATTTGCGGGAGCAGCCGTGGCCTGCGTGCTCGCGTTCGGCGTCTCCGGCGCATACAACGCGGTGGCCAACAGCGGGCAAAGCGCCGGCTCGCAAAATGCCACGGGTCAGACCGTCCTCGGTGGCGAGACGACCGCGACGACCATCAACATCGATCCGGGCGAGACCGACACGCTCGCCGAGGCCGTGGCGGCGAAATGCCTGCCCTCCGTGGTGGCTGTGGATGTGTATGTGGACGCGAGCCAGCTCAGCAGCATGTACGGTATCTCCGGTTCGTCGCAATCCGGCCTGACGAAGTATTCGCTCGGCAGCGGTGTTGTGCTGACCGCCGATGGCTATATCATCACGAACAACCATGTGGTTGAGGGTGGAAGCGCCTATAAGGTGACCATCGAGGGCGAAGAGTACGACGCGCAGCTCGTGGGGGCCGACCCCTCCTCCGACGTGGCGGTTTTGAAGGCGCAGAACGCGAGCGGCCTCACGCCGATGCAGCTGGGCAATTCCGACAACCTCACGATCGGTGAATGGGTGATGACCCTCGGCAGCCCCTTCGGCCTTGAGCAGTCGGTTGCCACCGGCATCGTCTCCGCGACGAGCCGTTCCCAGATCATGAACTCCGAGACGAGCGGGGAAGTGACCTACTATCCGAACATGATCCAGACCGACGCCGCCATCAACCCCGGCAATTCGGGCGGTGCGCTGGTGAACTCGAAGGGTGAGCTGATCGGCATCAACACGCTGATCACCTCGAACTCGGGCAACTACTCCGGCGTCGGGTTCGCGATTCCGGTGAACTATGCGGTGAACCTTGCGCAGCAGATCATCGACGGCAAAGAGCTCACCCATGCGCAGCTTGGCGTGACGGTCTCCACGATCGACGCCTCCACGGCGCAGCGCTATGGCTTCTCGGTTAACTCGGGCGCCTATGTGACTTCTGTTGCGGCGGGTTCGGGCGCTGAGGCTGCCGGCATCCAAGAGGGCGACATCATCACCGCCTTCGATGGGCAGACGGTTTCCTCCTCGAGCGATTTGACGCTTGACGTGCGCACGAAGAACCCGGGCGACAAGGTGACGGTCACCCTGAACCGCGACGGCCAGACCCAAGAGGTCGAGGTGACGCTGGGTGAGAGCTCGCAATCCGGCTCGGTCCAGCAGGGCCAGAACGGCTCGAACGGCTATGGCTACGGTTATGGCCAGGGTGACGGTAGCGGCTCCGGCCAGGGCGACGGCTACGGCTACGGCCTTGGCGACGGCTTCGGATTCAACTTCGGGTTCTAAGAGCTTTTCATAGCGGGAAAATATCAGGCGAGATTGAAATGAAAAGGTGCCGAGGGAGCGATTCCCTCGGCACCTTGGCGTGTGGCTCTGCTGGCAGTTTAAGTGCGCGACCGTTTAGCCGTTACGCGTGTGTTCCTCTGCCGTCTGTCTGCCCTCAGTTGATGCTGGCGAGGTGGGCGCGGACGGACATGGCGGCAGCCTCGCAGCGCAGGATGCTGCCCTGGGGGCTAAGAGACGAGGTGTTCAGCCCCATGATGCCGCTCTCGGCCGCCCACGCGACGGCGTCGAGCGCCCATGCGCTCACCTTCGAGGCGTCGCGGTACTTCGCGATCGCGGCGGCGGGGTCGGCCGGGGCGCTCGCCCCCTCATGCGCCTTCGCCCAGTTGAAGAGCATCACGGCGAACTGCTCGCGGGTGCAGTTCGCATCCGGCGCGAAGGTGCCGTCGCCGTAGCCGTGCACGATCCCCTCATCGCTCGCCCAGTAGATGGGGTAGGAGTACCACTGGTCGGTGGGCACGTCGCTGAACACCTGCGGTGCCTCGTCTCCCAAGCCGGGCTCGCCCGCCAACCGGTAGGTGATCGTCGCAGCCATAGCGCGCGAGAGCGTCTGCTCGGGACCGAAGTACCACACGTCCCAGCCGGTCATGTATCCGTAGCGGTTCGCCTGCGCGACCACGCTGCTGTACCACGCGCTGGCCGGCACGTCGATGAAGCCGTACTTGCCGGGGTAGGGCACCAGCTCGGTGATGCCGACCTTGAAGTCGTATTCGGGAGTGAAGCCATAGAATTGGCAATTACTGCGGTCTGGGGAGAAATAGATGTCAGTTAGCGGGGTGACCATGCTCGGATTGCTCGCCTTTGAGAGCGCGGCGCCGGTGGAGATGGTGGTATCGTTTTCGATCCATGAGGCGAAAGTGATCTCAGAGCCCTCGGGCACCTTCCATTCATAGATCCCCGACAGTATGCCGTCATCGTCTGAAAGATAGCCGGCTCCTATGTTGCTGTCCAGCTCGGGAGACCAAAGATAGCTGCTCACCATTCCGGAGCTCAGCAGCTTGTCGTTTATCTCGAATGCTCCTGATACCATGTCATGCCCGACGACCTCATCAGGGGAGGCTGCCGTAAAGACGGTATAACACGGCAAGTAGTAGAGCGAGCTATCGGTATCGGAGGCCCCTGAACCTACGCCCCCCAGCGAATCGGCAGCTTCCAGCTTCGCGGGGTTGAAGTCCTGCGGCAGCGCCGGGGCGTCATACAGCAGGGGGATGAGAAGGAACGTCTCGGGGCTCTCTGCAGAGAACGTTGCAGGATCGGGGAACGGGATCGTGCCCACGTTCGCTGCCGTCACCTTCGTCATCGATTTGAGTATGTCGAGGATGTGGGAGCTGATGAACTGGTTCTCATCGAGCTGCTCGCTCAGCGTGGTCGGGGAATAGAACACGAGGTTTTCCTTATAGGAATTCGCATCGAGCGAAGAATACATGCCGCTGACCCATGCTCCCTCATATTGATCGGCGGCATACGGCCTGCCGATGAGATAGGTGCCCTCTTCGGTCATGATGAGCATGCAGTAGGTGGTTTCCCCGCTCATAGACCCGTGATTTATGACGAGGAAGATGTTGGTCGAGTCCTCGGGAAGAGATCCGGGATCATCGGGCTTAAGCCCCGCTGCTTCGTTGAAGGTTTTCGCCGTTGCGATATAACCGGTGGCGAGAAGGTTCTCATAGTCGCTCAGGGCCGCATCGGATGCGGCGGTCGGCTGGATCTCCCCATTGTCCGAGGGTGGCTGGAGGACCTTAAGCCCAACCGTTTCGTCGGTGACGGCCTCCACCTCATGCTGCTCTGCCGCATACGACGTTGCCGGCAGCGCGAAAAGCGTGAGCATGACTGCGGCGAGGCAAGCGAAGGAAATGGCCGCGAGCGCCGTCGCCATGCGCGATGGGACCCCTCCCTTCAAGGTTGCCGCTCGGTTTGGTAGTTGGCTGTTTCCCATGAAGCTCTCCTTTCTCGGAGTCCTTCCGCGCTCATCTCGCTCCATGCTTATGTGCGGATGAGGTCGCTCGATCATTCTCCCTACCATAGGGCTTGTGTGGCGATGAAAATCATACTATGTTTTGGACGTTTCAACCATGTTGCCGTGGCGCCTCGGATCAGTCGGGCATTCCTTCAGACGCGGGGGTAAGCGCCGAATCGGTAGAACGCGTTGTTCGGGAATCTCTCTGAGGGGTCATGCGGCGATTCGATGGTGATTCTGGGCTGCGTCGAAAGGCGCGGCCCTTTTTCGTCGGCGAGCAGGGCGGTTTCGGGTAATATGGAAGCGATAGGAAAGCGCGACGAAGGAGACTGCGATGACCCAAACCCCTGAAGCGTCGAATTACAAGTATCACCGCGTGTTGCTGAAGCTGTCGGGGGAGGCGTTGGCCGGCGACCTTGGCTACGGCATCGATCCGAAGGTTGTGAACTCGCTCGCCGAGGACATCGCGGAGATCGTGCTCGCCAACGTGCAGGTGGCCGTGGTCGTGGGCGGCGGCAACATCTTCCGCGGCTTGGCAGGGGCGGCCGAGGGCATGGACCGCGCACAGGCCGACTACATCGGCATGCTGGCGACGGTGATGAACTCGCTCGCGCTTCAAGATGCCTTCGAGCGCCACGGCATTTTCTCCCGCGTGCAGAGCGCCATCACCATGCAAGAGGTCTGCGAGCCCTTCATACGGCGCCGTGCGATTCGGCATCTGGAGAAGGGGCGTGTCATCATTTTGGCGGCGGGAACGGGGAACCCCTATTTCACGACCGACACCACCGCGGCGCTCCGTGCCTGCGAGCTGGACGTCGATGTGCTGCTGAAGGCGACGAAGGTGGATGGCATCTACAGCGACGATCCCGTGAAGAATCCCGACGCGGTCCGCTACGAGCGCATCTCCTATCAGGAGGTTCTTGCCCAGGGTCTGCATGTGATGGACACGACAGCGACCTCGCTTTGCATGGACAACGAGATTCCCATGATCGTGTTCGACCTCACGAAGAAAGGCAACATTTCGCGAGTGCTTCGCGGCGAGAACGTGGGAACAACGGTAGAATAATTTGTCAAGCTCAGGTTTGAGGAGAAGGAGTTTGCAATGGTGATGGTAGACGACGTGTTGGTTTCCGCAGAAGAGCGGATGCAAAAGGCGCTGGCTTCGCTTTCCGACGGCTTTGCCGCGGTGCGCACGGGTCGCGCGAACGCGATGGTGCTCGACAAGATCCGTGTCGACTACTACGGAGTGCCGACGCCCATCAACCAGATGGCCGCGATCAAAACACCCGACGCCCATCTTTTGGTGATCGAGCCCTGGGAGAAATCGATGATCCGCTCGATCGAGCATGCCATCATGCAAAGCGATTTGGGCGTCACCCCGTCAAACGACGGAACCTGCATCCGCCTGCCGTTTCCGAGCCTCACCGAGGAGCGCCGCAAGGAGCTCGTGAAGCTCTGCCGCACCTATTCGGAGGAGGCGCGCGTGGCCGTGCGCAATGCTCGCCGCGATGCGAATGCGACGATCGAGAAGATGGAGAAGGACGAGGGTCTGCGCGAAGACGACGCGAAACGGGCGACGGCGGAGGTTCAAAAGCTCACCGATAAATACATCGGCGAAGTTGAGGCGGCGCTCAAGAAAAAAGAAGCCGAGGTCATGGAGATCTAGCTCGACCGAACTCGACCGCTAAGCGTGTGGCAGACGGAAAGCGGCTTTCCGCGCATGGCGCGCTGGCTGCTCTTCACGCGCGGAGCGGAAGCGTTGCGATTGCGCAGGCCAGCATGTTCAAGAAGCCCCTCTTCGACATATTCCCCTCAGCGCCGGCCGATTTGGATCCGGCCTTGCTCGATGCCGAACGGGTGCCCAGCCATATCGCCGTCATCATGGATGGCAATGGGCGGTGGGCGAAGCTTCGCGGAAAGAAGCGCTTGGAGGGCCATCGGGCGGGCATCGAGGCGGTGCGCGAGACGATTCGCTGCGCAAACGACGTCGGCGTGGAATATCTGACCATCTATTCGTTTTCAACGGAAAACTGGAAACGCCCTGCAGACGAGGTGGGCGGCCTTATGGGCCTGTTCGCGAAGACGATGCTTGCCGAAACCGAGGGGCTGCATGAAGAGGGCGTGCGCGTGATGACCATCGGCGACATGCAGAGGCTCCCCGCGGCGACGCGAAACGCCTTTGAGAAGGCGAAAGAGCGAACGCGGCAAAACGACGGCATGAGATTGGTGATTGCGGCGAACTACGGCGGGCGCGCCGAGATCTTGCGTGCGGCGAATGCCTGTGTTCGCGAGGCGATCGAGAGGGGAGAGGCCGCCGATTCGGTTGCGCCGATTGGCGAAGCGGAGTTTTCGTCCCATCTCTGGACGGCGGGGATTCCCGACCCCGATCTCGTCATTCGGACGAGCGGCGAGATGCGTGTCTCGAACTTCTTGCTGTGGCAGATAGCCTACGCCGAATTCGTGTGCTCGGATGCGCTCTGGCCCGATTTCGATCGCTACGAGCTCCTGCGCTGTTTGCTGGAATATCAAGGGCGTCGCCGGCGCTATGGAGCGGTGAGCTGACATGGACGAGGAATTCCGTCGCGAGAGCGCAGAGCTTGATGAAGGCGGCCGCGAGGCCGACGTGAGCGGTGGCGAGGAAACGCATCGCCGCAGCGTGCAGATGAAAATGCGCGAGTATGAGCAGCAGCGCGAGATGGTCGATGGGCCGAAGCGCCGCGAGCGCACGCCGGAAGAGCTCATCGTCAAGGATCAGAAAAGGAAGCGCCGCAAGATGCGCAACGAGCGCATCAAGCAGAAGGCGCTCGACAAAACGCCTGATCGTCTCCGCAATCCCTCGGATTTCCAAGTGCGGTTCCGTACGGGATTCGTGTACGTTGCCATCAGCGTCATCTGCATCTTGGGGGGAGATGTCCCCACGATGCTGTGGATCATGGCCGTTTCGGGAATCTGCGCGGGAGAGTTCTATTTCATCCTGCGCGCCGACGCGAAGCTCCCCAATGAGGCGCTTGGCGTGATTGCCGCCGTGCTCTATCCCGTCGGGGTGTATTGGCTCGGCCTGACGGGCGCTCTCTATGTGACGGTGATCGCGCTGCTCGGACTCACCATCTGGTATGTCTTTTGGATGCGTTCGCGCATAAGCGACGTTTCGATCAGCTTTTTCGGCGCAGCCTACACGGGGCTCTTTCTCAGCGGGCTCTTGGTCATCCGCCATGCGATCGGCGGGATTTGGGGCGGTGTGGCCCTGCTGCTCATCTTTGTGGGGGTGGAGGGGAACAATGTGGCGGCCTATCTGGTCGGAAGCAAATGGGGCAAGCATAAGCTTGCGCCGCGGACCTCGCCGAAGAAGAGCTGGGAAGGATTCATCGCGGGAATCCTGACGACGATGGTCGTTTGGATTCCGCTTGCCTTTATCCCCGGCGTCACCATGAGCATTCCCCAAGCACTTGTGTTCGGTTTGATCGTCGGCCTTGCCTCGGTGCTCGGCGACTTGGCGGAAAGCCGCATCAAGCGCGGCTCGGGCGTGAAGGATTCAGGAACGATCATGCCGGGTCACGGTGGGCTGTTCGATCGGTGCGACGCGCTTTTTCTCGCGTCCATCACCTCGGTGATCCTGCTTGGCGGCTTCGGGTGCATCCCGCTTGCGATGTGGTAGGCGAGGGGACAACCATGCAAGCGAGAGGGGATGCCATGCAGAGACGCGTTGCGGTGCTCGGCTCAACCGGCTCGATCGGGACGCAGACGCTTGAAATCATTGCCGCTCATCCGGATGAATTGAAGGTCGTGGCGCTTTCCACCAATGGGAAGGTCGATCTGCTCGCTAGGCAGGCCCGCGATTTCGCTGTGCGGCATCTGGCGATAGCCCGTGATGATTTGGCGGGAACAGCGTTGACGGGCGAGCTGGAAAACACCGCCTCGCAGGGGACCGTTCGGCTCGGCTATGGGCGCGACGCCATCGTCGATCTGGCGACGCTCGACGAGGTTGACGTCGTGGTGAACGCGCTCGTGGGCGCTGCCGGCATGCGCGCGAGCTATGCGGCGCTGGCAGCGAGAAAGACGCTCGCGCTGGCGAACAAGGAGTCCCTCGTCGTTGCCGGCGACCTCATCATGCCGCTTGCGAAGAGCGCTTCGGCAGACAGGACGGCTCTGATGCCGATCGACTCGGAACACGGCGCGATATTCCAATGCCTGATAGGGGAACGCCAGAGCGAGGTGGCTCGGCTGTGGGTGACGGCATCGGGCGGGCCCTTCCGCGGGCGAACGGTTGAGGAGCTTCAAACGGTGGGGCCGGAAGATGCCCTCAAACATCCCAACTGGTCGATGGGGGCGAAGATCACCATCGATTCGGCGACGATGATGAACAAAGGGCTCGAGGTCATCGAGGCGCACCATCTTTTCGCCATGCCATATGACAAGATCAGCGTGGTCGTGCATCCCCAGAGCATCATCCATTCGATGGTGGAATTCATCGATGGCTCGGTGAAGGCCCATCTCGGCGTTGCCGATATGAGAATCCCCATCCAATTCGCCCTTTCCTTTCCTGCGCGCTGGAATGCTCTGGCTCCGACGCTTGATTTCTGCGAGCTTTCGTCGCTCACGTTCGAGCGTCCCGACACCAAAACCTTCCGCTGCCTTGCTCTTGCGCGAGAGGCGGGAAAGGCGGGCGGGACGCTTCCCTGCGCGATGAACGCCGCGAACGAGGTGGCCGTGGCGGCGTTTCTCGAGCGGCGTCTCGGGTTTTTGGGCATCGCCTCCTGCGTCGAGGAGGTCATGGGCACCCATCAGACCGCTTCGGTCGAGAGCCTCGATCAGCTCGAGGAAGTCGATCGATGGGCGCGCGGCGTTGCCCGCAGCTTTGTCAAAGAGCATCAGCTTCTTTAGCCGGTACCGATATCTTTCTCAGCTTTCGCAATCCTCTCGCGCATTCCTCCGTCGCATTCCAACGTCTACTCTGAGCTAGGGGGTGATCCGCCGTATGAGAGCAGCTGCTTTGCGGCTTCTCCGAATGCGCTTGCGGGCGACATGGATACCGACGATGCCCAGCAAAACGACGAGAAGCGCAAGCGGCCAATACGCCCGAAGCAGTTGCATGAGCGCGTCTCCTGTTTGAGCGAGCGTCTTTCCGAATGATGAGATGGGGTAGCTCGGGTTCCAATCGTCTCCACCCATGCCGTCGTAGAAGGGCTCGTTCACGTTTTGCGGCGAGATGTTCTCATTGCCGCTCGGCATCTCGTCTTCGACGGGCGCCGTGCCTCCGATGGTCACCTCGTTGTCGTCGGTGGCCCTGCCCGTGTTGTCGGCCGCTGCCCAGCTCTCGTTGTGAACGGCAGTCGGCTGCTCCACGTCGTCGGAAAAGCGGATCTGGTATTTCACGTCGATTGCCTCGTCGCTTGAGAGATCGCGTTCGGTCTCCAACGTGAACCCGCAGAATCCCCCCGTTCCGTTCGCGTGGTAGGTCACGCGTCCCGAGATCGCGTTGCCCGCCTCATCAAATGCTTGCACCGACCCTTTGACAAGTTCGGCGACGTCGCGGATCGCCTCATCCAAATCGTCGCGGATGACGACGTTGCGCGCCGGCTCATCGAGATTCGTGTTCGTCACATGCAGCGTGTATTCCGCCACGCTTCCTCGCTCATAGGCGAAGCGGTCAGAGCCCTTGTCGATGACGAGGTCCGACTGATCGGCGTCTGCGGGCCACGTCTCATGGTCGTCGGTAACCTCCGGTGCATTGTCCGCCCAGGCAGAGGCGACGTTTCTCAAGACGTCGAAGCCGTTGTTCGTCAAATATTTCACTTCGTAGCGCACGACGAGCACATCGGAGGATGCGAGGTCTCGATGGGTGGTGAGAACGAAGCCGATGTGGCTCGCCGCCTCGTTGTCGCGGTATTCCACCTCGAAGCCCTCGATTGCCTCGCCGTTTCCGTCGAGCAGCGCGAGCGAGCCGTCGACGATCTCCGCCGCGCCGGCCTTTGCCGTCGCCAAGTCGTCTTGGATGACGACGTTTTCCGCCACGGTGCCGGTGGCGAGGTTTCGCACGGTGAGCTCGTAGGTCGCCGTTTCGCCCACCTCGAACGAGCCGTCGTCGGTGGAGGTCTTCGTCAGGGAGAGCTGCGGGCCGATGACGGTGACTTCCTCGGTGTCTTCTTGCGGGTATCCTTCGTCGCTCGTCGCTTGCGCCGTGTTCACGATGCGGTCGTTCTGCAAGGCCATGTCGTTGATAGCCGCTTCGTAATGCACCTTGAAATATTGGTGTTCGCTGACCCCGAGGGGATTCTGCACTTCTTTTTCAATACGTGTACCGGAATCCCAGACAAAGTACTTTTCCGGATTGACCCAATAGCCCGTATCGTCGCCATAGACCTGCGCCATATCGATGGACCAGCGGTTCTCGCCAACGCTTCGATGCAGGTCCACCTGATCGTGGATGTCCTGTGCGCCTTCCTCTTTGTCGGTGATGACGAAGCTCCGTTCAAGGATGTCGCAACCTTCGGTGGTGAACTCATCGGAGAGCGTCGTATGGCGGGCCACCGTGCCCGGGGTCTTGAGGCCGAAAAGCGTCACCTCATAGGAGGCGATCGAGCCCACCTCGTAAGCGGCATCCGTCTTTGCCACCGTTTTATCGAGAACGAATTCCGGCGTGTTGATCCAAACGCAGGGCTTTTCGGAAAGCTCTATGTCGCCGGGTTGATTCTCGGCGATGGCGTTTGCCTGGTTATAGATCTCCCAGCCATTGAGCTCTTCGCCTGCTACCACCGTCCACGTGATCGTCACCGGGCAGGAAGCGGGAAGGTAATCGATGTTGAGCTCCCATCCCCAGCTTCCCTGATCCTCGTTTCGCAGGGCATCGAGTGCGCTGTGGATCGAGCGCGTCTCGCCCTCATCGTGGATGGTGTCGTTGACGCCCGCCATCGGATAGAAGATCTCCTTGGGAGCGCCATTCTCGTCGAGCCCCGTCACGCGAACGTCACCCACCAGCTCAAAGCCCTCAGGCATATCTTCGTCCGCGATGCGGAGGTTGTGGGCAAAGGTGCCTGGCGCGGTGTTCTCGACAACGACGGTGTAGGTGATCTCGTCTCCCACGCGGTACTCTTCACGTTGCTGCCCATCGGTTTCCTGATAGTCGCTGTTTTGGATGGCCGATTCGCTGACGGTCTTCTTGATGGCTATCTCAGGGTCGTTGATGTATATCTCGCCATCATCGGCCGCAGGCGTGGTCTTCGCCCCTGGCAGACCGTGGGGGATGTTTTCCGCCCAGAACCGCACGGTGTTGATTATCTCCTTACCGTTGCCGGCGTCGGTGGTCGTCGCATCGTATTCGAAGGTGATCTTCGTGCCGGCATCGAGCGCATTGCCGGTAATTTGGAAGCCGTTGCCCTCTTCCCTTATCACGAGCCCCTCAACACCGTTCGCCTTCACCGAGCCTTTGACGAGGCTCAAACCCTCTGGCAGGATGTCTTCGATCGTGAATGAGCGTGCCCGTGTGTCGTCGACGACGTTTTCCACGACTCCGACGAAATGGACCGTGGAATGGTCGTCGGGATGCTGGTCATGGCTCAAATACTCGAAGCCGGCGATGGCGCTCGCAAGCTTGTTGGTGAGATCCGCGTGCTTTTCCACTTGGAGTTCGGGCGGCACAAGCTCAATGGACACCTCGTTGCTCTCGCTTGTATGGTCGCTGAACGTCGCCTGCGCCTTGTTGGTCAGGGTAAGCGCGGGGTCGGTGGGGTAGTCGACGACCGTGGTGTCGATGAGAAGGGTGTAGGTGTGGCCATAGATGTCCTCAGAATCAAGATCGAACTGATAGGAAACGTGGTTTTGGCCTGCCGGGCTTTTCTGGCCGCTTGAGACCTCGGTGCCGTCTTCGCGCAGCACCGTGATCTTATCGACGCGCAATTCGGCGGGAATGTCATCTTCCAGCAGGACTTTCGTGTAATTCCCCAGCATCTCGTCGCGCCCGGGTACTTCCTGCGTGACGCGGAACTGCACCGGATCGCCGAGCTTGTAGGGATGCGAATCATCGACCTCCTTGACGGGGGCGGCGGGCTGCACGGCTCCGATCGTGCCGAAGTAGGGCATGAAGTGGAACCACGATTCGGTGTCGACGACATCGAAACTGAACTGGTTCGAGCCGTTTTTCACGCCATAGAGCGTCATGGATCGCGCCGATTCGCTGACATCGGTATCTTCGTTGAGCACCCTCTGATAGAAGTAGTTGTTCACCTCGTCTGAGCTGCTTGTATCGCCATGGCGCGATGGATAAACCGTTCCTGAGAAACCGGTGAGGTCGCCCCAACGTCCGACAAGGCTTTCGGGCGTGAGGTAGATCTTCTCGTAGATGTCCTCGGGTTTCGCGGCCTCAATGCCTTCGCTGCGGCCGTCGCCTGGGTTGGTGACCCCATTGTCGTCGTAATCGAGTGATTGAATGGTAAGGAACGCCTGCGAGAGATCGACGCGATCTTGCGGATTGTCGTCATAGAAGAAGATCATGTCGATTTTTGCATGTTCGGCCCCAAAGAGCCAGAACCCGCCATCGAAATTGGCCGCGAGCCTCAGCTGGGGATACTCCATGATCGTGGCATCGTGGTTCCAACTGGAGGGTATATTGGGGTTCTTCGGCCCCGCGTACCAATCGGCGCAGAGTTGCCAGTAGTCGCTGGGCGCTAAGATGAAATTGGAAAACGACACACGGCATCCCACCATGCGTCCCGTTTGCGGGTCGATTCCGATATTGGGATAGGTTGCCGTCACCGACAGAGCGCGCGACGCCGCATTGCTCAGATCGATGACATATTCCTCGTGATTACCCGATTCGTTAGGGGCGACCGTGCGATCAACGACAACGGGGCCATTGCCGTTGGTGACCACGATGTCGCTTGTGCGAAGCGTTGTCATGCCATTGAGGAGCACGCGGTTGCGCTCGTGCATGAACGTCTCCTCAATGCGGGAGACGACGGCATCGTCGGCGTCTGCCGTGGAATGGAGCAGGCCGAGGCCATGGAAGGTGATGCCCCCGATGACGCAGGCAAGGCTCGCCACCGCGATGCATAAGGCCCGAAGAAACGCTTTTCCCCAAGGGGAGCACCGGTGGCAGGGTGTGGATGAGAGCGGTTCCTCAGGTGATCTTCTCCAAAAACGTTTCTTCATCTTCCGTCTCCTTTCACACGAAGCTTTGCGCGCACCTGTTCTCGTTGTTCAATCGCAAGCATCCGCTTGCATCTTGCGGAAATGTCGGAAGCGGGCCTTCAGAGCGTCGGAGAGAATTTGGAGCTTCGCCTGAAACGAGCCGCAAGACAACGTTTGGGGTGTGCGCGTCGTTGCCGCACAGCTGTCTGCCAGATGGCGTGAATCTGTCGAATGTCAATGAAGGAGGAGGCATGGGGTGCTTGTAGGTTTTTCCCGAAGGATGCGAAAAGCCCTTGCCAACTTCGTATAATGGCAGCGGAAAACGGTGAAAAACGAGAACGGAAAAAAGCGAAAACGACGAAAGACGAAAGCGATAACCGCGAGAAGCAGTAACCGCGAGAAGCAAGGGAGAGGGCTTCGAGCAAATTTCAGGGGAGCAGTCGATGAATGTTGTAATGATGATCATATGCGCCACGATCGTGTTGGGCGTCTTGGTGTTTATCCACGAGGGCGGGCATTATCTCGCCGCTCGCGCCTTCGGCGTGCGCGTGACGGAGTTCATGCTCGGCATGCCCGGCCCGCGAATCAGCTTCAAACGGGGCGAGACACGCTTCGGCGTCACCTGCGTGCCGCTCGGCGGCTATGCGAAGGTGTGCGGCATGGAGGGCGGGGAGATCAAACCGCATATCGAGCAGGTGCTCGCGTCCATCTATCGGCGCGGCACGGCGACCATGGAGGAAGTGGCCGCCGACTGCGGCATCACCGACGATGAGGCGTACGAGGCACTTGAGGAGCTCGTCGAGTGGGGAAGCGTCGAGCCGCCCACGAAGGCCGACAAGTTCAACACCTATCGCACGCCCGAGGTGAAACCGACGAAGCGCCAAATCCGCAAGGCCCTCAAGCGGCACCTGCCGGCTCCCCAATCGACCGAGCTCGGCTCGCCGCGCGTGGTGGAAAACGCCCACGAGCTCTATGAGAGCGAATACAGCCAGCAGTACCGTTCCAAGCCCTTCTGGAAGCGCTCGATCATCCTGCTCGCGGGCATCACGGTGAACCTGCTCTTCGCGATCGCCGTCTTTATTTTCATCTACTCCGTGATCGGCTTCGACATCCAGATGCCGGATAGCGGGGAGATCGTCCATCGCACGCTCGCGCCGCTGCAGTCGATCCAGATGGGCTTCTACTATATCGCTGCCGTCTTCCAGGCAATCCTTGGACTGTTTAATCCGGCAACGGCGGCCCAGACCGTTTCCGAGTCCACCTCGATCATCGGCATCGCGGTGTTGAGCCAGCAGTGGTTTGCGGCGGGCGTTATTCCGGCGCTCGAGTTCACGGCGATGATCTCAGTGTCGCTCGGCCTCATGAATTTGCTGCCGATCCCGCCGCTTGACGGAGGGCGCTTCGTGGTCGAGATCTTCCAGAAGATCACCTCGAAGGTGGTTTCCACGCGGGCGATGAGCTATATGTCGGTTGCCGGCATGATCCTTTTCGTGGGATTCTTCATCGTCATGTTGAACCAAGACATTCAGCGCATCCTCACGGGATTCTGGAGTTAGCCGGCATGGAGGAGGCGACCCGAAAGCGATCTGAGCGCGAAACAGAGGGAAACTGCAACAGCGCCCGAACTCAAACCAATCAACCGATGGGCGACAGAACTCAGACCCGTCAGGTGCATGTCGGCAACGTGGCGCTCGGCGGGGGAGCGCCGGTGGTCGTGCAGTCGATGCTTTCGGCACCGCCCGACGATGCGCGGGAGAACCTCGCGCAGATCGCGCGCCTCGCCGAGGCAGGTTGTGAGGTGGTCCGCATGGCGATTCCCTCGAAAAAGCACCTGCGCATCTTTCGCGAGGTCTGCGAGGCGTCTCCGCTTCCTGTGGTCGCCGACATCCACTTCGACGCGCAGATCGCCCTCGGCGCGGTCGAGGCCGGCGCGGCGAAGCTGCGTATCAATCCGGGCAACATCGGCGGGTTGGATGCCACGCTTCCCATCCTTGAGGCAGCGCGAAAAGCGCACATTCCGATACGCATCGGCGTGAACGCGGGTTCGCTCGATGATGCTTACGCAGCGCGCACTGATCTCTCGCTTCCCGAGAAGCTCGCCGCCTCAGCGGCCGACTACGTGGAGTTCTTCGAGGCCAACGGCTTCTTCGACATCGTCGTCTCCGCGAAGGCGCACGACGTGATGACCACGGTGGAGACCTATCGTCTGCTTGCGCAGAGGATTCCGCGCATCCCGCTCCACATCGGCGTCACCGAGGCGGGCACCACGTTCCAAGGTCTCATCAAATCGGCCTCTGGTCTGGGGATCCTCCTTGTGGAGGGCATTGGCGACACCCTGCGCATCTCGCTCACTGACGAGCCGGAAGCCGAGGTGCGCGCGGCATGGACGCTCCTCGCGGCGCTCAATCTCAGGCGCCGGCTTCCCGAACTCATCAGCTGCCCGACCTGCGGCAGGTGCCAAGTGAATTTGATGGCGCTCGCCCGCGAGGTGGAGGAGCGCCTTGCCACCATCAGCAAACCGGTGAAGGTCGCGGTCATGGGCTGCGTCGTGAACGGCCCCGGCGAAGCCGCCGATGCCGATATTGGCGTTGCGTGCGGGAAAGGCTCCGGTGTTCTCTTCCGTCATGGTACAATCGTGCGAAAAGTCGCCGAGAGCGACATCGTCAGTGCCCTGATGGAGGAATTAGAGAACCTATGAGCGACCTACTTCGATTAAGCAACGTCTACGCACCCACCCTCAAAGAAGTCCCGACCGAAGCGGAGATAGCGAGCCATCGCCTGCTCCTGCGTGCGGGAATGCTGCGCAAGCAGGCCACCGGCCTCTACGCGTGGCTTCCGCTCGGCTACCGTGTCATCCAGAAAATCGAGAACATCGTCCGCGAGGAAATGAACGCCATTGGCTCGCAGGAGATCCTCATGCCGTTTGTGCAGCCGGCGGAGCTCTGGGAGGAGAGCGGTCGGTGGGAGAAATACGGTCCCGAGCTGCTGCGCCTCGAAGACCGCCACGGGCACGCCTATTGCCTCGGGCCGACGCACGAGGAGCTCATCACGGCGCTTGTGCGCAGCGAGCTGCGTTCCTACAAGGAGCTGCCCTGCTCGCTCTATCAGATCCAAGTGAAGTTCCGCGACGAGATCCGCCCGCGCTTCGGCGTGATGCGCAGCCGCGAGTTCATCATGAAGGATGCCTACAGCTTCCATGCCACGCACGAATCGCTGCAGGAGACCTACGATGACATGAGCGAGGCGTATGGCAAGATATGCGATCGCTGCGGGCTCGTCTGGCGGCCCGTCGAGGCTGACTCAGGCCAGATCGGCGGCAAGGTGACCTGCGAGTTCATGGCGCTCGCCGATGCCGGCGAAGCCGAGATCGTCCATTGCGCCTGCGGCTACGCAGCCGATGTGGAAGCGGGGCGCGGCGTCGCCCATCCGCTCGAACAGGGCGCGGAGGAGTTGGAGAAGATCTCGACGCCGAACATCCATACCATCGAGGATCTTGCAAACTTCCTCAACATTCCCGAGGCGGCGACGGTGAAGGCGCTTTCCGCGAAAGACGGCGCGGGCAACCTCGTCGTGCTCTTCATCCCCGGCGACCACGAACTCAACGAGATCAAGGCCATGGGCGCCATCAAGGGCTTCGAGCTTCTGACCGATGAGGAGATGCTCGCCTTCGGCTTGCACAAGGGCTCGATGGGCCCGGTTGGTCTGCCAAAGAGCGCGAAAATCTATGCCGACGAGTCCCTCAAAAGCGTCGACCGTTGGGTGGTCGGCGCGAACGAGGAGGGCTTCCATTTCGTGGGCGCAGCGCCTGGGCGCGATTTCGAGGTTGACGAATGGGCCGACCTCGTCGTCGTGAAGCCCGGCGATGGGTGCCCGCAGTGCGGCAAGCCGTTGGAGGGCGCGCGCGGCATCGAGGTCTCCCAGGTGTTCCAGCTGGGCGACACCTATTCCAAGGCACTCGGCGCCACCTTCATGGATGAGGACGGGAAGGAAAAACCCTTCATCATGGGATGTTACGGCGTGGGCGTCTCGCGCACGCTCGCGGCTATCGTCGAGCAGCACAACGACGAGCACGGCATCATCTGGCCCGCTTCAGTGGCGCCGGCCGAGGTGTGCGTCGTCGTTTTGGCGAAGGCGGGAAGCGAAGATGCGCGAACCGCCGAACGTTTGGCTGAAGAGCTTGCTGAGGCTGGTATCGAGGTGGTCCTTGACGACCGAGATGAGCGCGCGGGCGTGAAGTTCGCGGACGCCGATCTCATCGGCTGGCCGGTGCAGGTGGTCGTCGGGTCGCGCGGCTTGGCGAAGGGAACCGTCGAGATCAAGAAGCGTGCGACAGGCGAGAAGACCGAAGTCGCCATCGATGCGCTCGTGCCCGAGACGAAGGCGATTCTCGCCACCTGCTAAGCGGCTCAGCGGGGTTTGAGCATCGCCATGCAATTCGCGGCGTGCGCGAAGGTAAGTTTTCCATGACGCAGGATCGGCGGAAAAACAACACCTTTCTCATGGCGTTGGCCATCGTCGTCATGGCCGTCTACTCCATCGGGCTCTATCAGCGCTCCTACGACAACGACATCTGGTTCATCCTCGCGAGCGGCGAATACATCGTCGAGCACGGCTTCCCGCAAACGAACCCCTTCACCATCGTCCCCGACATGGGCATCGTCATCCAGCAGTGGCTGCCCGATGTGATCGCGTGGGGCATCTATCAAGCGGCGGGTTTTGTGGGGCTGGGCCTGTGGCTTATCGTCTGCGTCGCCGCGCTCATGGCATTGCTCTATCGCTTAGGGCGCGTGATCAGGCAAAACCGAAGCGGCGGCGAGATAATGCTCTGGGTGCTCGTCATCGCCTTGCCCTGTTTGGCCGCCTACCTCTCCGTGCGGCCCCATGTCTATACGATGATCGCGTTCACGTGGGTCCTCATCTTGCTCGAACGCTATCGTCAGACAGGACGGCGCGTCTTCCTCTGCCTGCTTCCCGCGCTCGTCTGCGTCCATGTGAACTTCCATGCCGCGATGGCGCCGTTCGATTGCGCGATGATCGCGTGCTATCTCATTCCCGATTTCCTCGCACGAGCGCATCGCAAGGGCAAGCTTTCAGGTATCGCCTTCGACGCCGCGCGCTACCCGCGGCTTCCGCTGCTCATATGCCTGCTTGCCTGCGTGGCGGTGCTCTTCATCAACCCCTATGGATGGAAGGGCGCGGCGTATCTGCTGCTCAGCCTTGAGGCGCCGAGTTACGGCAACTACATCTCCGAGATGGGTCATCTCGACGTGTGGTGCGACTACGGGTTCTCCGCGGTCATCTGCTTCGCGCTCGGCATGATCGCGATGGGGCGGCTTGGAGCGCGGCACGTCAACCTGCCGTTCACCATCCTCTTCGTCGTGTGCTCCTATCTGGGGTTTGCCGCCATCCGCAACGTGTGGCTCATCGCGTTTTTCGCGTATCCGCTTATCGTGTACGCGACGCGCCATGCTTCCTTCTCCTTCGAGCGGCTCGCCTCGCTCATCGGTCGCATATTCGAGCAATATCAGACGATGATGGCGGCCATCGTGTTGGTGGGAACGGGCGTGGTCGTCGCGGTGGGCTTCGTCAGCGTGACCGACAAAGTGGCCGAACCGTACACCGATGGGAAATCGACGCCGGTGGTGGCGGTGGAGTTCCTCGATTCGCTCGACGTCGACAAGGAGCAGGCGAGGCTCTTCAACTTCTTCAACGCCGGCGGGTTCCTCGAGTTCCACGGCTATAAGGTGTTCATCGACGCGCGCCCCGAGCTGTTCAACGAGCCGATCACCGGCATCGACCGTCAGTATTACTACGATTTCGTCGACTTCGCGAAGGGAAACACCTCGCCTGAGAGCGTGGTGGAGGAGTTCGATTTCGACTATATGGTGGTGGACACGAAAACAGCCATGAGCACCTATCTGGAAGGCTCCGACGAATACGAGATCCTCATCAGCGGCCACGGCTACGACCTCTGGGGCAAATCGAGAGCTTCGATTGATTAGAAATTCCTAAACGAACAAAAGATACAAAATGCATTTGTATTGGAGATGAAAGCTACAAGACTCTGCTGATGCGGGCATATAAATCCGCCGATTCCTATCCGCCTGCCGCTCGTTGGCTGTGGAAGAGGGCGCCGGCGATCTCTTCCTGCCGCTGAAATAATCTCCATCGTTTGTTCGCTTGTTTAGTGCGCGATATTATGCGAACATGTGTTCCATAAACAAACGCATCGCACATAAAACGCAGCTTGGATCACAGCAGAATCGAATCGCGGAGCCTTACGGAAGGGGGCGGACTGGTTGCGCACGATTTTCCATGTGGACATGAACTCGTTCTATGCCTCCGTTGAGCAGGCGGAGCGCCCCGAGCTGCGCGGGAAGCCCCTCGTGGTTGCGGGAAAGGAGGAGCTGCGCCACGGCATCGTTCTCACGAAATCGACGGAGGCGAAGCCTTACGGCATCAAGACGGGCGAGGCGCTTTGGGAGGCGCGGCGGAAGTGCCCGGGGCTCATCGTGCTGCCGCCGCGCTACAAGCTCTACCAGCGCTATTCGCGGCTCGCGCAGGAGATCTACTATCAGTACACCGACCTTGTGGAGCCCTTCGGCCTCGATGAGTGCTGGCTCGACATCACGGGCGCGAAAGCGCTGCACGGGGGAAACGTCTTGCGCGTCGCGCAGGAGATCTCGGAGCGGACGAAGGCCGAATTGGGCGTCACGGTATCGATCGGCGTCTCGTGGAACAAGATCTTCGCGAAGTTCGGTTCTGATTACAAAAAGCCCGACGCCATCACGGTGATCACGAAGGAGAACTACCGTCGCGTGGTGTGGGAGGCGCCGGTTCGCAGCCTCCTTTATGTGGGGGCTGCCACCGAGCGGAAGCTGCGCGCTGCCGCCTGCTTCACCATCGGTGATCTGGCGCGGGCAAGCGACTACTTCCTCCAGCATCGGTTCGGGAAAGTGGGATTCATCCTGCGGTCCTTCGCGCGGGGCGAGGACGCCACGCCGGTGAAGCCCTACGACCCGCACGCCCACAACGTCGCGCGCGCCATCAAATCGATCGGAAACGGCCTGACCGCGCCGCATAACATCGAGACGCCGCAGGATGCGAAGGCGCTTCTGTGGCTGCTCTCCGAATCGGTCGCTCAGCGGCTGCGCGAGCATCACTTCCGCGCGCGTACGGTTTCCATCGGCGTGCGCAGCCAGCTCGATCTTTCGGGCTTTGAGCGGCAGGTGCCGCTGCCGCATCCTTCGATGGCGACCTCCGATATCGCGCAGGCCGCGTGGGCGCTGCTCTGCGCCAGCCAGACGATCGACGGGGAGCATCCGATCCGCGCGCTCCACGTGCGTGCGACGAACCTTGTGCCGGCGCCCGAGAGCTCCCAGCTGGAGCTTTTCGACGATGCCACCGCGCGCGCCGAGCGTCTCGACGGGGCGATCGACGACCTTCGCCGGCGCTTCGGCAACAAGTGCGTCATGCGGGGCTGCGAGATAACCGACGAGGCGATCGCGCCGCTCGACATCAAGGACGAGAACACCGTGCATCCCGTCGGTTATTTCCATGTGTAGAAGCTACGTCGTATGAGGAATATTTCGTACAGAAAGAAGCGCTACGTGGAGGTCACCTCGCACACCGACGAGGACGGCGTGGTGCGCCCCCTCTCCATCACTTGGTACGACGGGCGCGTTTTCCCCATCGACAAGATTCTCGACGCGCGGCAGGCGGCGTCGCTCAAGGTTGGCGGCACGGGCATGCGCTACCTCGTGCGCATCGGCCGCATCGAGACGCTGCTCTGGTACGAAAATCCGCGCTGGTTCGTTGAGGAGATTATTCGTTCCGACGTTTTTGTCTAGCGTAGAGTAAAAGTTGCGGGTGTGGGGGATAACTTCATAAACCCTCCCTTCGTTGCCGATAATTCAATAACGGAAAGTATACGGGCCAAAAACAGCCAGTAAACGTGGAGGTTTTGCGATACACCGCGAATCCACATGCCGCTCGCGCGCCACAGGTTGCCATGGGGACGGGAGTAATGGCAACGTGCAAAATACTCAATATATGCTGGTAAAGGCTCCAATTTAACAGTAAAAAATTCTCTAACCGCTTGAAATTTATTTAACGGGATTTCTGGGCTCTTCCATCCTCCAGGTATGGCACCCGGCTTTTTGCCTCCTCAATTCCTTCGATTTTCATTCTCATCAGTAATAGCTATGCAAATGCAACATCTTTGCGTGCAGAACATGCGGGATGTTCTGGTTATTTCTGGCCCAAAAAGTGGGATCAATTTCTGAAATTTTGTTGACTTTGCGAAATTCCTCATTTATATTGAGCGTAATCAAAACTTGAATGTATTCAAGTTTAGAAGACACTCAAATTTAGAGGAGGTTCAATGAGCAAGATCGCGGTGGTATCTCTGGACGTAGCCGGTACAGAAAAGGAGGAAAACCTTAAGAAATTCGAGCATTACATAACCGAGGCGGCAAAAGAAAACGTGGACCTCATCGTCTTTCCTGAGTTCGCGCTCCCCGGCATGCATCTCGGTTTGCGTGATTTCAATCCACAATCGGCGATTAAGGCCCATCAAATTGCGGAGCTCGTGCCTGAAGGCGAAAGCACACAAAAAATCATCGGCCTTGCAAAAGAGAACAATATGTATATCGCCTACGGGACGCTTGAACAGGACGAGGATCGCTTTGATGTTTTGTATAACACCTGCGTACTCGTTGGTCCTGAAGGGTTCGTCGGTAAATATCGCAAAGTGCACCAAGCGCTCGCCGAGCGTCTCTATTTGTACGCTGGAAATGGTGACTATCCAGTATTCGACACGAGACTTGGCAAAATCGGTCTTTCGGTCTGCTTCGATAAGGCATTTCCTGAAGTAGCCCGAATCCTCGCCATCAAAGGCGCCGAAATTATCGTAGCCCCGACAGCATGGCGTGCTGAAACCCGGGACGAGAACGATAACGATTTCCAACTTTCAAAAGTATTTGCCCTTGCTCGTGCCATGGAGAACATGGTCTTTTACGTCGAGGCGACGCAAGGCGGCCAGATGCGCTCTGGCCACAGTCGCGTCGTGGGTCCGAACCCCAATCAAGTTTTCGCCGAAACGGGATATGACGAGGAAATGGCTATCGCCGATGTCGATATCAAAGGTGAAATACTGAAAGCTCGTCTTTCTGGCATGGCTGGTTCTGATCTTCTTAAAGATAGACGCCCCGGAACCTACGGCGTTCTCGTCGAGAACAACCCATACATCCTCAATTACGGCGAAATTCCTTCAAAAGACGCCTGTAACGACAAATAGGCAATTTCAAATTTATTGCAAGGGAAACAAACATGGATACTAAAGAAAACCAGCAGAGCATGGGCAAAGCCTGGCTCGTAGCTGCAATTATTATTCTTTCAGGATGGGCGTTTGGCATGATGCTCAAAAAGATCGCAGGCACCATGTTGTTGCTCATGCCTGCGTTTGAAATTGGCCCCGCCGCTGGTGGCTCGTTGGTCTCGGCCATTTCGATCTTAAGTGTAATTCTTGCGCTTCCTATCGGTGGCATGGTGGCGAAGTTCGGCGCAAGAAACATTATTCTTGCTGCGTTCGGTTTCGCAATTCTCGGAAATGTTTTAGGTGCTATTTCGGGAACAAATTATGCAATGTTGTTCACGAGTCGCATTATCGAGGGTGCTGGTTTTGGCACATTTCTACCCGCCGCCCCAAGCCTCATCGCTTATTATTTCCCACCGGAAAAAAGAGGTCTCCCTATGGGCCTCTGGTCGACCAATGTCGGTGCCGGCGCGTTTCTCGTTTTGCTGCTCACTAATGGCGTTGTGAATTTCGATGATCCGGTTACTTGGTCAAGAGTGTGGTGGGCAATTAGCTTCATTCTGCTTGTGCTTGCGATTGCATTCTTCATTGTAGTACGGCCTGCTAAGAGCGAGGAAGGCCCGGCAAAACCAAAAGTGTCTATTGTCGCTGGGCTTAAATCGGTGCCTGTCTGGCTCATGTGTATATCATTTATGTGCTACACCTTTGCTTTTATTGGCCTCACCACATTTATGCCAACTTATCTGAATCAGGTTCTTAACGTTGATTCCGCATCGGCGAATCTTTATACCAGTATTCTCACTTTCGCGATGATTGTTGGCGGTTTCGTTTGCGGTGCGATGTTAAGAAGGGTTAAGCGCGAATATCATCCGTTGGTGTATCTGATTTTTCTGATTATCGACATGATTATTTATTCATTGTCGTTCCTCTACACGACCGACACGGTGGTTATCTTTGCAGCCGTAGGTGGATTATTGCTTCAGTTTGTGCCTGCAATTCTATTTAATAACGCCCCCGATACCATGCCGACACCGGCCTTGGCAGGTGTGGCTATGGGCATCATTTCCCTTTGTCAGAACATTGGCGGCATCATTGCCGGCAGTGTGAATGGTGCCATTATCCAGACTTATGGTTGGCTTGCCATAACGTGGGTATTCGTTGGCGTTGGAATCCTCGGAATTCTGTTTGGCATCGCCTATGTCTTTGCGATGAAAAAGAAGAATGCCAGGGTTGCTTTGGATAAGGCCGCTTAGTTGCAAAAAAACACAAAACTCAATTAAAGACCTGGTAGGCTCAGTTCATAACCCTATCTCCCCTCCTTGTATGGCTCCCTGCTCCTAGCGCTGGGAGCCATAGTATTTAAAAGGAGCGAACGATCGTAACTCGAGTCTAATTACGAATTGTTAGTTTTTCTGTAAGGAGCAAGTTCCGGGCTCTCGTTAGGAAGGTCTTCTAAATCGACCTTATGTATATATTTTTTGCTGTATTCAAAATCTGAAAAATATCGGTTGTCGATAGGAAGTAGTTCGTAGACTTGTTCCGCGAAAGTAATCACTGCTGCGGTTATCTCCGGATTCATGTGAATGAGATTGCAAAACGTTCGGATGGCATATTCTGCGACCTCATGATAACTGTATTTACCCGGATTCGAATTGATGAGAATCATTAACTCAGAAGTCAAATTTACTTGAGTTACTGTAATGAAATCCATTTCAGATTCGGGAATCGTAATGCCTTGTTCTTCTTTTACCAGTTCAAACAAATATTTGATGTAATCGAAACAGTAATTCACGAGTTCATGTTCCATATTGAGCTCGAGCATGAACCTTCGCAGTCGAACGTCTTCGAAGTAGCGTTTCCACATATTGAGGATTTCAAGCGCCATAAGAACGGTCTTACTGTATTTGTCACCGAGAAGGTTCTCCATATAGCGCTTATTTTGCTTCTGATATTCCTCTTGAATTACCGCCGCGAGATTGCGCTTAGACTGAAAGTGGTAAGCAATTGACCCAACGGGAATATCTGCCGCTTCGGCGATATCGCCATAGGTTGTGTCGGTGTATCCCTTCGAATAGAAGAGAGGTTTACTCACGTCGATGATAAGCTCTTTTTTCTTCTCGCCCTGTGCTTTGCGAACCATTAGTGCCGACCCTCCGATAGATTGATTGATTCGTTTCCGCAACATTCTACGCCTATAATTTTCATATGAGTAGAACATGGTCAAGAGGCAATAAAGGCCCCGGCCGGGAAGAAATTCCCGACCTGGGCCTTTTCTATCATCACCCGATGGCCTCTTCCGACAGGCAGTGTCCTCAAACCGACGCTCGTATTCGCAGTTTCATATTCGCGGGTTGCCATCCTCAGACTAGCGCTTGCTGTCGAAAGCAAGCTGCATCAGGGCCCGAATATGTTGGATGGCCTGGCTTCGCATTTCGTTGCTACGGCTGGATGCGCGCACCATCGACATTGGAAGAGTCTATTGACGAGCGTGTCGGACTTGCCGATGCTCAAAATTAGATCTGGGATCGCATCCAACGACCAGTCGATAGGGAAAAGGTTCGGGGAATGATGGCTATGGAGCGGTTCTTGTCCTTAGGCAAGCGTTCCTTCGCTCATGCGCCCGAGCGCCCATATCCAGCAGGCAAGCTCCCGCGCCGTGGCCACATTGGCGACGACGGGTCGCTTGCGAAGATCGTGGGTAAGATGCGACCTTCTCTCAACGAGGCGCTTGACGCCGGCAGCCGCGTGGTTGGATACAGACGTCGGCACCGAGTCGTCAAAGAGCGATCGCTTGCGCTCCTTGGTGGCACGCGTGTAGTGCCAGGAGGCCTCTACGAGCAGTTTTCTCAAATGGGAGTTGCCGGCCTTGGTGATACCGCCACGTGAGATGCGCTCACCGCTCGAATGCTCGGATGGCGCAAGCCCCAGCCAGCTCGCGAAAGCGCGCGCCGAGTCGAATCGGGAGAACACGCCCGCCTCCACCACGAATGCGAATGCCGTCATGGTCTCTATGCCCTTCATGCAGCGAAGCGCCTCCACGCGCTCCCTCCAGCGCGGTCTCCGCGCGTATTGGGCGATCCGCTTTTCTATGGCTTTCTTCTGCGCTTCGATATGGCGCACCTCCGAGATGTAGTAGTCGAGGGATTCTTGAGCTGCGCTGTCCGGAAGCTCTATCGCGCGTATCCATTCCCAATGCGCGCGCGTCCAGCTGCCGCGGCGCTTGCCCTCTTCGCTGAACTCGCTCCAGACATATCCCCAGCGGATGAGCAGATGTGTGAGGCGGTTCTTGGCTCGGGTGAGGTCGTCGCGGATATCCTCGAGCACGCGTGAGAGGTTGCGGGCGCCTTCGGTCTCAACGTCGGGCACGAACACCTCGATGACGTTGTGGGCGAGAAGCTGCCGGGCTAGGAACTCGGCGTCGTTGCGGTCGTTTTTCTTGCGCTTGTCGGCAGCCGGACGCTGCATCTTGGAGACGGCGCCCACGATGCAGTCCACGCCAAGATCTCTGAGTTCGCGAACCAGATAAAACCCCGTGACGCCGGACTCATATACCGCTTTGGGGGACTCAAAGGACAAGATCCACTCCGCCACTTCCGAAGGCGAATACCTGAACTTCTTCGAGCTGATCTCGCCTGTAAACGAGTCGAGTGCGACCGCGGTGATGGATCGGGCGTGTACATCAAGGCCGATGGAGGTAAGATGGTTCATAGTGAGCCCCTCTCGTATTTGTGGCAACCTGGCTGGTTGCCGGTTTGTAAGACACGACCATTATCAGCCTCGGCCCACGGTTATATGAAAAGACGATATGAAGCAGGGGCTCACAATGTTCTACTCATATCGTCTATTAGCAAATACTTGAAGCTACAAATTGACAGCGAAAGCAACAGAAAGGCGCTGGGTCATCAAGCTCATCGAGCAAATTGGTGGCATTTACAAGATAGGGGCGATTTCACGTGGTGGAACGCATATCTTGTGTTAAGATACTCGCAAGTACTTTCTCGATACTTGTTCGCATGCCGAAAAGCGAACTGAACACACACAGCGGCCCGAAAGGGTCGCTGTGCCTTTTAATATGAGTTGGAATTGCAATGTAACGCATCGGCATACGATTTCACCTCCTGAAAATCCGCAGCGCCCTTTTCTGCTATGCTTGCAAAAATATCTTGACGTAAAGGAGGCCCTCCATGGCAGACGAGACCACGACCGCAGCAGCCAATGATGCAAACGCCGCGAGCACGGCAGACGCCGCTGCGCAGGCTGCCGCAAGCACCGATCAGCAGAGCACGCAACCGCAGATCCCGATTCCCTCTCCCGAGGAAGTCGTGAACGGCTTCAAGAACATCTTCCTCGCCGGCATTGGCGCCTTGAGCATTGGTGCGGATAAGTCGAAAGACCTCATCAATCAGCTCGCCGCACGCGGTGAGATCACCGTTGACCAAGGCAAACAGCTCACCGAGGAGCTCGCCAACAAGGCCGGCGCGGTGGCGAACAATATCCATGACGATATGCTCGGGGCCTACATCAAATCGATGAAACCCGAGGATCGCGCGAGCTTCGTGCAGAAGGTCACCGACTTGGCGACCGCTGCCGATGCGGATGCTGTCCCCACGAGCGCGCCCGATGCCGCCACCTCTGATGCCGCGCAGGCAGAGGTCGTCGAGGCAGATGTTGTCGTGGAAGAGACGGCCGAATAGCCGCAAGGCAAGCTGCCACAAGCTTCGTTTTCCCGCAATTCGATAAGCAAGTAGGGTTCCATGGCTGACTATATAGAGGGGAAGCGTCCCATCATCGAGGCGCTTCTGTCCGATACGCCCGTAAAGTCGGTGTTTCTCGCCGACAATCTCCGTCGTGATGAGGCGGTCGCCGAAATCCAGCGGGCGGCTGTGAAGCGCGGCGTCCCCGTTCGCTTCATGCCGCGCGCTCGTCTTGAAACCATGTCCGCCTCGGGTGCGCACTTCGGCGCCGTCGCTGAGGTGGAGCCTTATCATTATGTGAACATCGCCCAGATTGAGCGACGCGCCGAGGAGTTCGCCGTTGAGCATGAGGGCCGGGCGCTCATCGTAATGCTCGACCACATCACCGATGCGGGCAATCTCGGTGCGATTATCCGGAGCGCCGAGGCGGTGGGAGCTTCGGGCGTCGTGATCCCCCAGAAGCGCGCTGCGGGCGTGACGTCGGTGACGTATAAGACCTCGGCCGGCGCCGTCGCGCATCTTCCCGTCGCTCAGGTGGCAAACCTCACGCAGGCATTGAAGCGCTTCAAGGACGAGGGCTTTTGGTGCGTCGCGGCGACCGAGCACGCTGAGCAGCTCGTATGGGGCTGCGATTTGCGGGGCAAGATCGTGATCGTCATGGGAAGCGAGGGGGAAGGCGTCAGCCGGCTCGTGCGCGAATCCTGCGACTTCACCGTTGCGCTCCCTCAGCTCGGCAAGGTCTCCTCGCTCAACGTCGCGCAGGCGGCGACGGCGCTGTTCTACGAATGGCTGCGCCAGAACACGCCGGCTGCGCAAGGGACGGCAGCGGGTGGGCAATCTCCCATTGAGGAAGCGTCAGCGGAAGGCGCCCCGACGGAAGGCGCCGTGCTTTAAGATGAAGCGCGGTAAAGGTCTTCTTCTCGTTGACGGATACAACGTCTTGCGCTCGGGCAGCCGCTATCAGCCCGCGACGTTTCCCGACTACACGACCGACTATTTCAACCAAGCGCGCGAGCGCCTCATCAACGATGTGGCGCGCTATGCGGGCGCAAACTTTCGGGCGACCATCGTCTTCGATGCCGCGCAGCGCCCTGAATCGGCCGGTCAGGAGCAGCAGGTGGGAAACGTTCGCGTGATATTCTCGGCAACGGGACAGAGCGCTGATAAGGTGATTGAGCGCCTTGCCCGTGTCGCTCGCGAGCAGAACATCGAGACGATGGTCGTCACGAGCGACGCCTCGATCCAAGACACCGTGTTCGGCGGCGGGGTCGACCGCATGAGCGCCGAGGGCTTCTCGCGCGAGATGGCGGCCTACGACGAGGATTCGAAGCTCGACAATTCCCCCGAGATCGCCTTCAAGCGCACCGTGGCGGAGCGCATCGACCCGCGCGTGCGTGAGCAGCTCATCAAGCTGCGCGATTCCGCTTCTTAAACATACGGCTTCACGTAGCCCAAGCCCTCTTCGTCCATCTGGTCGTAAGGTACGAAGCGCAGGGCGGAGCCGTTGATGCAATAGCGCAAGCCGCCGGTTTCGACGGGCCCGTCATCGAACACGTGCCCCAAATGGCTATCACCCGCGCTGCTCCGAACCTCGGTGCGCTGCATGAGAAGCGAATTGTCGGCGTGCTCGGTGACGACGCTCTCGGCGACGGGCTTGGAGAATGACGGCCAACCGCAGCCGGAGTCGAACTTGTCCTTCGATGAGAACAGCGGCTCGCCGGTGACAACGTCCACATAGATTCCCCGCTCGAAGGTGTGGTCGTAGGGGTGTGTGAAGGGGCGCTCGGTGGCCGCGTGCTGCGTCACCTCGTATTCCTCGGGGCTCAAGTGCTTGCGCAGCGTCTCGTCGTCGGGTCTCTCGTAGCCCCGTGCGGCGATCGCGAAATCGAGCCGGTGCTCGGCGATGAAGTTATCGGCGTCTTTGAGGTTCACGTGACAATAGCCGAAAGGATTGCTCGCCAAATAGTCTTGATGGTATTCCTCGGCCGGATAAAAGTTCTCAAGCGGCTTCGCCTCGATGGCAAGCGGCCTTCCCACCTGCGATCTCAGTTTCAAGAGTGCTGCCTCAACGACGGGCCTGTCCGCCTCGTCGGTCCAATAGATGCCGGTGCGATATTGCGTGCCGCGATCGTTTCCCTGGCGGTTCACGCTCGTGGGGTCGATCGTGCGAAAATATGCTTCAAGCAGAAGGGGAAGGGTGATCACGCTGTCTTCGTAAGACACCTTCACCGTCTCGGCCGCATGCGTCTCCCCTGAGCACACCTGCTCGTAGGTCGGGTTCTCGATGAGGGAGTTCGCATAGCCCACCTCGGTTCGCAGGATGCCGGGCAGCTTGCGAACGTATGCCTCGGTTCCCCAAAAGCAACCGCCTGCCAGATAGATCTCCCGTTCGTCCATAACGCCCTCCATTTCACCAGACAGCCGTGCCAAACGCACGAAACGCACCAAGCGCGTCCAACGCACAAAAAGCGCCTCACGCACCAAGCGCTCCAATCATCTGCCCAGTATAGCGGGGGAGGGCTAAAGCGCGGCCTCGCCTTTCAGAAGCGTCAGCAGATCGTGGATGTTCAGCGGCTTTGAGAGATGGGCCGTCATCCCATTGGCAAGCGCCTTCTTCTGATCCTCTTCGAGCGCGTCGGCCGTCGTGGCGATGATGGGGATGGTCTTCGCGTCCTCGCGTTCAAAGGCGCGGATCTCGCGCGTGGCGTCGTAGCCGCTTTTCCGCGGCATGCGCACGTCCATGAGGATGAACTGGTAGTAGCCCTCGGGAGAGTTTTCGAAGGTCTCCACCGCCTCAACGCCGTCTTCGGCCTCCTCCACGGTGAAGCCGTGCTCGCGCAGAAGTTCGCCGACGATCTCGCGTGAGAGCATGTCGTCGTCCACGACGAGCACGCGCTGCGAGGCACCGTCGAGCGCCACGTCGCGCAGGGCGGAGCCGTCGGCATTCGATCCCCGCTCGTTTCTCGTGTTGTGCACGCGGAAGGCAAGCTCGAGAGTGAAGCGCGTCCCGCGCCCGACCTCGCTTTCAACGTCGATCGTCCCGCCCATCAGCTCGACAAGGTTTTTCGTGATCGTCATGCCGAGTCCGGTGCCCTCGATGTTCTCGTGCGGCAGCACCTCGCGCTCAAACGGCAGCCAGAGCTTCTTCAAGAACTCCGGACTCATGCCACGGCCGCTGTCCTCGAAGGTGAAGCGGTAGGCCGCCTTGCCCTTATAAGCTGGCTCGATTTGCTCGGCGCGAATGTGCACCGAGCCGCCGGGACGCGTGAATTTCATCGCGTTGCCGACGATATTCATGAATATCTGGTTCAACCGAAGGGCGTCTCCGTAGATGTCGTCGTTCTCTATGTTCTCGTAGTCCACCGTGAAATCGATCTTGCGCTGCTCGATCGACGCCTGGAAAATGCTCGCGAGGTCGCGCATGAGGTTCGAGATGCTCAAAGGCGCTTCCTCGAGCTCTATCTTGCCGCCCTCGATGCGGCTGACGTCCACGATGTCGTTGATGAGGCTCACGAGATGGTTGCTCGAGAGGGTGATCTTGTCGAGGCAGTCCTCCACGCGCTCTCTGTCGTCAATATGGCGCTTCGCCATGTCCGCAAAGCCGATGATGGCGTTCATCGGCGTCCGCAGGTCGTGCGACATGTTCGCCATGAAGGTGTCTTTCTCCTGGATGGCGTTTTGCGCGAGCTCGAGCGCGTCTTGGACGAGCGCCATCTGGCGGTTTTCGTCGGTGACCTCCACCGTCACGTTGCGCTGGATGAGAATGGCGAGGTCGGGATCTTCTTTGACGAAGATGACATACATGCGTTCATAGCCGAACGAATCGCCGTAGATGCGGCGGTAGGTGCAGGCGATCGGCTTGTTCTGGGAGAAGCTCTGTTTGATGTGCTCGATGCTCAGATCGCTGCGGAACCGCGCGCGGTCGGCGGGATGGACGAAGATCGATCCGTAGGCGTTCATGTGGCCCGTGTAGGACTCATGGGAAATCTCGGTGTCGACGCGTTCGTCGTCGTCCGTCAGGCTCAGATGTTCGAATCTGTCGTGTTTGAGGTCGATGAGGAAAAGCCCAGTGAACATGTTCCTGAGCAAGTTGTAGCTCACCAGCGCATTGAGACGCCGGTTGCTCTCTTCCCATCCCTCGTCCAGTGTGCTATTCACCATCGGCTCATCAACCACCTCACCGATTGTCACGTGTGCCGGGGAAGGATTACATTGGGCGTTTCCCCAGTACAACACCGTTTACCAGAGCGGCAAACCACCCCTTATTGTAGCGGAATTTGGGGAGAGATTCGGCGAAGTATCGGCGACCATGCGAAAAGCATCTTTTCCTCCGGCAGCGGCGAAAAAGGCGGAAAAATGCGAAACGACGAGCGAAAGGCGCGCGTGGCGCGAGCAGTCGAGGGGCATGAACGTTACTTTCGTGCTAGACTTACAGCTTCACGACGGACAATCAAACCAGTGAGGTTAGTTAAGAGAGGATCCCCATGTCGCTTCGCGCTGCCGACCATTCGAAGAAACCGGACAACCGCACCACCATGGAGCTCGGTGCCTGCCTTCCGCTCACCGCCGAGGTGCGCGAAGGCGATCTCTACATCGGCGGGGTGGACATGGTGAAGCTCGCACGTGAAGAGGGCACCGCGCTCTACGTCTACGACCAAGAGGACGTCGAGACGCGGATGCGCCTTTATCGCGAAAGCTTCAGAAGCATCTATCCCCACGCCGACGTCCTCTATGCGTCGAAGGCGTTTCTCAACAAGGAGATGGCGCGCCTTGCCGCTGTGTATGGTCTCTGCCTCGACGTGTCGGGAGGCGGCGAGCTCGCCTGCGCCCGCATGGCGGGGTTTCCGATGGAGCGCGTGTTCGTGCACGGCAACAACAAGACGCCGCAGGAGCTTGAAGAAGCGATCTCGGCAGGTGTCGGGCGCATCGTGGTTGACAGCCGCATCGAGCTTGCGCGGGTCTCCGAGATCGCCGGCAGGCTCGGCGTCACGCAGCCGATCTATCTACGCATCACGCCGGGCGTCGAGGCCGACACGCACGAATACATTCGCACGGGCTGCGAGGACTCGAAGTTCGGTTTCACGATGCTTGAGGACTTCGCCTTCCGCTGTGTGAAGGACGCCCTTGAGGCGCCGAACGTCCAGCTCGTGGGCATCCACTGCCACATCGGATCGCAGATCTTCGCGCTCGACTCCTTCCGCGAGGCGGCGCGCGTGATGGTGAAGTTTATGGCCGACGTGAAGCGCGAATACGGCTATGAGCTCACCGAGCTCGATTTGGGCGGCGGCTTGGGCATCGCCTATACGACGCACGACCGTCCCTCGACGATCAACGAGTTCGCGCGCGTGACCGTGGAGGCGGTGCGCGACTTCTGCGGCGAATACGGCGTGGAGCTCCCCCGGCTTCTCGTGGAGCCCGGGCGCTCGCTTGTGGCCACCGCCGGCGTGACGCTCTATACGCTCGGCATCATCAAGACGCTTCCCAACATCCGCAAATACATCGCGGTGGACGGCGGCATGTCCGACAACATCCGCACGGCGCTCTATGACGCCGATTACGAGGCGGTGATCGCGAACAAGGCCGACGAACCGCGCACGGAGATCGTGACGATCGTGGGCAAGCACTGCGAGAGTGGCGACGCCGTGGCCATCGACGCGGCGATACAGCATCCCGACCTCGGAGACGTCGTCTGCGTGTTCGGGACGGGCGCCTATTGTCCGACCATGGCGAGCAACTATAATGGTCAGCCCCGTCCCGCGGTCGTTTTCGTGAAGGACGGCAAAGCACGCGTGACCACGCGTCGCGAGACCTATGAGGATCTCTACGGGCGGGATTGTTAGAAGAGGAGCGAAGCGCTCGAAAAGCGCCGACAGTGCGGCAGGGGCGAAGCAAACCAGCAACGCGCAAGAGCGAAGCGAGCTAGCAACGCGCAAGAGCAAAACATAAAGGAGCAAAGCATGAGCGTACGCATCGGATTAGTGGGCACCGGAACCGTCGGGGGAGGGTGCATTGAGATATTGAAGAAGCATCATGACGATTTCATCCGCCATTACGGCATCGATTTGGAGCTCGTGCGCGTCTGCTCGCACAATCCGGAGCAGGCGGTTGAGCATGGCGTGAGCGACATCTTCACGCAGGACTACCATGAGCTGCTCGCGGACGATTCCATCGACATCATCATCGAGCTCGTCGGCGGAACGACGGTGGCGAAAAGCATCGTGTTAGATTCGCTTGCAGCGGGCAAAAACGTCGTCACGGCGAACAAGGCGCTCATGGCGACCTTCGGTCAAGAGGTCTTCGATGCCGCCGATGCCGCGGGGAAGGAGATCGCCTTCGAGGCGAGCGTGGGCGGGGGAATCCCGATCATCGATCCGCTGAAGCACTCCCTCATCTCCAACGAGATCTCCTCGGTGATGGGCATCGTGAACGGCACGACGAACTACATGCTCACGCGCATGGGCGAGGCGGGGCTCTCCTACGATGAGGCGCTGAGGGAGGCGCAGGCGCAGGGCTTCGCGGAGGCGAACCCCACGGCCGACGTGGACGGCCTCGACGCTGCGGCAAAGATCGCCATCCTCTCATCCATCGCCTTCAATTCGCGCGTCGTCATCGGGGATGTGTACACCGAGGGCATCCGCAACATCTCGCCGGTTGACCTCGAGGCCGCCTCCGACATGGGCTATTGCGTGAAGCTGCTGGCCATCGGCCATCGCCGCCCCGAGGGCATCGACGTGCGCGTGCATCCGACGATGCTGCCGCTCAACCATCAGCTCTCCACCGTGAGCGGCGTGTTCAACGCGATCTACGTGACCGGCGACGCGGTGGGCGAGACGATGTTCTTCGGCCAGGGCGCTGGCTCGGGTCCGGCGGCGAGCGCGGTCATGGGCGATGTGCTCGAGGTGGCGCGCCACGTGATGGCGGGCGTCAAGCCGCTCGTGGGCTGCACCTGCACCGACAAGGTGCCGATCATCCCGATGAAAGAGCTCAAGATGAAATACTACGTCCGCTTCACCGTGCATGATCGCATCGGCGTCCTCGCGTCAATCGCCTCGATCTTCGCCGAGCACAACGTGAGCGTGTATTCGGTGGTGCAGCGCGGCAAGAAGGTGGGCGGCAAGGTCGATCTGGTGTATGTGACGCACACCGCCTGCGAGGCCGATGTGAGCGCGGTGCTTGAGGAGATCGCCTCGCTTGACGACGTGCTGCTCGCCGAGCCGTCGGTCATCCGCGTGGAGGATTAGCGCCCATGTGCGAAAGCCGATCGATTGGCGTCATCTTCGACTGCGACGGCACCGTCATCGACTCGATGGCGGCTTGGCGCGCGCTCGAGGCCGATTTTGCGGAGCGCGCCCATGCGACGCTCACGAAGGCCGATCGCGACGCCATCAACACGATGACGATTCCCGAATGCGGTGCCTATTTCCATGAGCATTTCGGGCTGGCGGAGAGCGGGGAGGCCGTCGCCGACATCATCCGCTCCTTCATGAACGACTACTACCGCACGAAGGCCCAGGCACGCTCGGGAGCGATGCGCTTCATCAAGGGCCTTGCGGAGCGGGGCGTCTCGATGAGCGTGGCCTCTTCCACGCCGCGGCCTTTGCTCGTGGCGGGGCTTGCCCACATCGGCGCCGCTCCGTATCTGAAGGCCATCGTCTCGGTGGATGACGTGGGGCGCTCGAAACGCAGCCCCGATGTGTATGACCGCGCGCGCGAGATCATGGGAACGCCGCTTGAGACCACGTGGGGCTTCGAGGACTCGATTTACGCCATCCATACGCTCAAGAACGCTGGCTATCATACGTTGGCGGTGTATGACTGCGACGCCTCGGGCACCTACGACGAGCTCAAGCAGGCGGCCGACTTTTGCGTGCGCTCTTTCGATGAGCTCTCAGCCGAGACCTTCCTTGATTTGGTTGGTAGGTATTAGGCGGCATTCAAAACTTCGCGATTTCTTGGCGTGCGTCTGCTTTATTGTGCTAGAGTGTCCGCTATGCTTCATTTCACGGATAACAGAGAATTCACCTGCGCGGAGGAACACGCTTTGATGAGCGAGGTTTTCGCCATGCAGTCGCAGGTGATCTCGGGTGCATAGCTGAAAGACTTTGAAGCCCTCGGTTTTACCGCGGGCTCTTTTTATGCGCGGTGAGAAGCAGGTAAGGCAGGAAGACAGAAAGGTGAAAAGGATAGTTCGATGTTTTTGAAGATTCTTCTCGTGATTGTTTTCGTCGCCGTAGCTGTGGGCGTGGGCATCTATTGCCGGCGCACCACGAAGACGGTTGACGGCTTTGTTCTCGGCGGGCGCAACGTCGGCCCGTGGATGAGTGCGTTTGCCTACGGCACAAGCTATTTCTCGGCTGTCGTGTTCGTCGGCTATGCAGGCCAGTTCGGCTTTAAATACGGCTTGGCGGCCACCTGGGCGGGCATTGGCAACGCAATCCTCGGCAGCTTGCTTGCGTGGTGGGTCTTAGGCCCGCGCACGCGTGAGATGACTCACCGCCTCGGCGCGCAGACGATGCCGGAGTTCTTCGGCGAGCGATACGGCTCAAAGGCACTGCGCATCGCGGCGGCGGCGATCATCTTTGTGTTCCTCATTCCGTACACCGCCTCGGTGTATAACGGTCTTTCTCGCCTGTTCGGCATGGCGTTCGGCTTGCCCTACGATGTTTGCGTCATCGGCATGGCGGTGGTCACCTGCATCTATGTGGTGTTGGGCGGCTATATGGCCACGGTGATGAATGACTTCATCCAGGGCGTCGTCATGCTCTTCGGCATCACGGCGGTGATCGTCGCGGTGCTTGCGGCGAATGGTGGCATCTCGGAGGCAATCGTGAACCTCTCGCAGATTCCTGCGGAGGGCAGTCAGCTCCAAGGGCCATTTGTCAGCTTCTTCGGCCCCGATTTCTTGAATTTGTTTGGCGTCATCATTCTCACAAGTCTTGGTACCTGGGGCCTTCCGCAGATGGTGCAGAAGTTCTATGCCATCAAGAGCGGCCCAGCGGTGAAGCAGGGTGCCATCATTTCCACGATCTTCGCCTTTGTCGTGGCGGGCGGCAGCTACTTCCTCGGTGGTTTCGGCAGACTCTATGAAGGGCAAATCGACTATGCCGCAAACGGCACGCCGATTTACGACTCGGTGATTCCCACGATGCTTTCTTATCTGCCTGATTTGCTTATCGGCCTCGTGATCGTGCTCGTGCTCTCGGCTTCGATGTCGACGCTTTCCTCGCTCGTTCTCACGTCGTCGTCCACTTTGACGATTGACCTTATCAAGGACAATTTCGTGAAGAACATGACCGAAAAGCGCCAGATTCACACGATGCGTATTTTGCTCGTCATCTTCATCGCCGTTTCGGCCGGCATCGCGCTCGTGCAATACCACTCGTCGATTGTGTTTATCGCCCAGCTCATGGGCTATTCGTGGGGCGCTCTGGCGGGCGCGTTCCTTGGGCCGTTCTTCTGGGGGCTCTACTCTGGGAAGATTTCGAAAGCGGCGGTGTGGTCGTCATTTATCTTTGGCATCGGCCTAACGGTCATCAATATGGCAATGGGATTTGCAGGGACGCCGTTAATCGAAAGCCCTATCAACTGTGGGGCGATTTGCATGGTGGTCTCGCTTATCATCGTGCCTGTTGTCAGCCTGTTTACCAAGGCAGTGCCGTTTGACGTGAAAAAGCCGTCGGCGCTCGGATCGGTTGACCGAGATTTCCTCGATGAGGTCGCAAAGGACTCCGACGGCAAGCAGACGGCTGCTGAGGAAATCGGCGGCGAAGGGGTGGCTGCCGACATGGCGGCTGGCATTCGTCTCAACCAGGACGAATAAGGAGGAAGAATGGAAGGTTTTGACCTTATCTCGACCGGTATTTGGTCCATCGTCCCGCCCTTGTTGGCGCTGGTGATGGCCCTTATCACCAAAGAGGTGTATTCGTCGCTCACGGTCGGCGTTTTCGTGGGCATGCTGATCTACACCTTTACGCTCAACGGCCCCGGCGTTGAGCAGGTGATCGATTCCTTTACGATGGTTCCGCAAATGATGGCGGAGCAGATAGCGGGGAATGGGGCCTTGCTCTTGTTCTTGGCTTTGCTCGGGGCGCTCACCGTCGTCATCGCGACGGCGGGCGGCTCTCGTGCCTACGCGGAATGGGTCTCCACGCACATTAAAAACGCGCGCATGGCTCAGCTTCTCACGGCGGTACTTGGCATCATCATCTTCGTCGACGACTATTTCAACTGCCTCACGGTTGGCGCCGTGATGCGGCCCGTAACCGACCGCTTCCGCGTGTCCCACGAGAAACTCGCATGGATCATCGACTCGACGGCGGCTCCGGTCTGCATCATCGCACCAGTGTCATCGTGGGCGGTCGCCGTCGGTGGTTATATGGGCGAAGGCGGCTTCAACACCTTCGTGGCTTCCATCCCGTATAACTTCTATGCGCTGCTGACGATCTTTTTCGTGTTCTTCATGATCATCGTTGGCAAGGACTTCGGTTCCATGCGTACGGCGGAAGAGGATGCGAGCAAGCGCGTTCCTCCGAAGGGCTCGGCGCTTGAGGCGGTCTCTCGTGCGCGGATCGACGACGATGTCGAATTTGAAGAGGTGGAGGACGCTACAAAGCTTCCCTCGGTCGTCACCGAGCATTCCGATTTCGAAGAACTTGCTGCTCCGGCTATCGAGGAATACAAGGGCCTCGGCATTTCTGAGAAGGGTAAGGTGTACGACCTGATCGTGCCGATCGTCGTACTGATCGTGTTCTCGATCCTTGGCATGCTGTTCGTGGGCGGCTTCTTCTCAGGCGTCGACTTCGCCACGGCTGTCGGCGAAGACCCGGTGACTGGCCTTTGCATTGGTGCTTGCGTTGGTTTGTGCTGCACCGGCATCATGTTCCTGCCGCGCAAGCTCATGGGACTGAACAAGTTCGTTGAGGCGATGTCGGAAGGCGTGCGCTCGATGGTTGGCGCTATCATGATCCTCGTGCTGGCCTGGAGCCTCGGCGGAACCTGCCGCTATCTGCTCGGTACGGGCGAGTTCGTCTCCGGCTTCTTGAACGGACTCGGCGTTGGGCTGGATCTGCTCCCTGCGATTATCTTCCTCGTTGCGGCGTTCATCGGCTTTGCCATGGGCACCTCCTGGGGCACGATCGCACTCATCCTGCCGATCATCGTCGGTGTGTTCGAATCCGAGGATCCGCTCTTCCTCGTGGCAGTTGGTTCGGCGCTCGCCGGCGCCGTCTACGGCGACCACATCTCACCGATCTCCGATACGACGATCCTCTCGTCCGCTGGCGCCCAATGCAACCACCTGCGCCATGTGGCGACGCAGATCCCCTATGCTTCGCTCGTCATGGTGGTGTGCTTCATCGGTTATGTCATCGCCGGTTTCACGAAGAACCCGTGGATCTCGCTCGCGCTGGGCGTCGTGCTGATCATCGTCGGGGTGCTTGTCATGCGGAAAATGGGCGAGAGAAAAACTTCCGCAGCTTCGTAAGTACGAATGGGAGGCGTGCGATTGCTCGGCCGTCAGACCGCTTAAAGCGGCGGCTGGCTATCGCGTGTCTCTGTGTTATTGCGAGGGAAGGAGCACGTCTATGCTGATTAAAGCTTCGACCGACTACGGGCTTCGCGCGGTGCTCTATCTCGCGCGCGAGAACACGATGTGCTCATCGAAGGACATCGCCGAGGAAATGTCTATTCCGCGCGATTACTTCATCCAACTCGCACAGCTGCTGCGCAGTGCCGGCATTATCGATGCGAAGGCAGGAAAGCACGGCGGCTATTTCTTGGCGAGGCCGCCGCAAGACATCACTCTCCTGCAGGTCATCGAGGCGATCGATGCCGATGTGAAGGCATCTACGCTCGAACGCCGTGAGGATCGCCGCGATGCGCCGCTTGTGAGCGGTCTTCGTCAAGTGTACGACCTCATCATGGAAAGCTTCGATGCCTATCTGGACAGCATCACGATCGAGATGCTGCTCGAGTGTTCAACCAACGTCGATAGTGCGGAGGCGTACCTCGCCGAACGTCTCGCCGAGGAAAGCGAACGCCTCGGCCTGTGACAAAGGGACACCCCTAATGTCACACGGCTCTAAAGGCCGAAGAGCAAAAAGTGTAAGAGCTGAAGGTGTGAGTATGCCTGTCACGACGTCCGCAACGCCGCCATGCGCACGGGAAAGCGCAAGTGCGACAACGCACGAAGGGCAAACCACCGATGCAGTAAGATGCACCCCTTTGTCCCTTAAAAGTAATTTGCCACTGACACTTGTGTTCTCTTGGGTGCGATATTAGATTAATCCCGTATCGACCCTTAAATGAGCTCAATCCAAATAGATGGGAGTAGCCTTATGGACACACCGATGTTTTGTTTTCAATGCGAGCAAACTGCGCGTCATGCTGGGTGCGCCGGCGCACGTGGCGTATGCGGAAAAATGGCCGACACCGCCGATTTGCAAGACGATCTGACCGGTGCGCTTATCGGACTGGCCCGAGCCGTCAAGGGCCATGAAGACGCCATCACGCCCGAGATGGATCAGCTCGTCATCGAATCGTTGTTCACAACTGTTACCAATGTCGATTTCGACAACGCCAGAGTGGCCGACTACATCAAACGGGTTGAAACCGAGAAAGATCGATTCATCGCGTTGGCGGACGGTCCATCCGTGGCAGATGAAGATTATGCGCTGCGCTTCCTTTGGGATGCCGACGAGGACATCCGCTCTTTGAAGTCCCTTGTTTTGTTCGGCATCCGTGGCATGTCTGCGTATGCCTATCATGCGAGCGTTCTGGGTTATCACGAACCCAAGGTCAATGCCTTCTTTTACGAGGCGCTTCGTGCCATCGGCAACGAGACCCTCGGCATGGAGGAACTTCTTCCCCTTGTGCTCAAGACCGGTGAAGTCAATCTTGCTTGCATGGAGCTGCTGGACAAAGCGAACACCGAGACCTATGCCAACCCCGAACCTACCGAGGTCAGCCTCACCATCGAAGCGGGTCCTTTCATCGTCATCACGGGACACGACCTCCATGATCTTCAGCTGTTGCTGGAGCAGACCGAAGGGAGGGGCATCAACATTTATACGCACAGCGAGATGCTCCCCGCCCATGCCTACCCCGAGCTGAAGAAATATCCGCATCTGAAGGGCAACTTCGGAACTGCATGGCAGAATCAGCAAAGGGAATTCGCCGGCATCCCCGCTCCGATTCTCTATACCACCAACTGCCTTATGCCGCCGAAAGACAGCTATGCCGATCGCGTCTTCACGACGGGAGTCGTGGCCTTCCCGAACGCGACCCATATCGGCGCTGACAAGGACTTCACTCCCGTGATCGAGAAGGCTCTGGAGCTTGGCGGATATGCGGAAGACCAGCCGATGACCGGCATCAACGGTGGCCATGAGGTCACAACCGGTTTTGGGCATGCCGCCGTTCTCGGCGTCGCCGACGTGATTGTCGATGCCGTGAAAAGCGGTGCCGTCAAGCACTTCTACCTCATCGGCGGATGTGACGGTGCGGCGCCGGGGCGCAACTACTACACCGAGTTCGCAAAAGCGACTCCTGCCGACAGCGTCATCCTCACCCTCGCCTGCGGCAAGTACCGTCTCAACGATCTCGACCTGGGAACCATCGGACCCCTTCCCCGCATCCTCGACATGGGTCAATGCAACGATGCCTATAGCGCCATTCAGGTGGCGCTGGCATTGGCGGATGCGTTCGATTGCGGCGTGAACGACCTCCCTCTGTCGATGGTGCTTTCATGGTATGAGCAAAAGGCCGTCTGCATTTTGCTGACGCTCCTCTCCTTGGGGATTCAAAACATCATCTTGGGGCCATCGCTGCCGGCATTCGTTTCCCCCAACGTGCTCAACTACCTTGTCGAGCACTACCACATCTCGCCGATCAGCACGCCTGCGGAGGATTTGGCGAAGACGCTGGCGTGATTGTGACAAAGGGACACCCCTAATGTCACACGGTTATAAAGGCGCGCCGATGCCGTGATGGGATGGTGATATTAGGGGCACTCAAAGGGCGATCGAGGGCACTTCTCGTGTCGCTTTATGCCACAATTGTCAACGTAGCAAATCATGCTCGAAGATCGGAGGCATCCCTTGCGCAAGCCCCGCCAGCTCATCTTGTCGGATTACCTGCATGTCACCACGCGGGGCCTGGGAAGGCGCATCCTGTTCGAGGACGATCGCGACAGGAGATGGTTCCTCGCAACGCTCAGGGCCAAGCTCGAATCGACAAGGCTCTCGGTGCTCGTGTGGTGCCTGATGGACAACCATGTCCATCTTCTGGTCCACGATCCCGGCAATGAGGTCACTTCGGTGATGGGCCGCCTCTGCACGAGCTACGCGCAGTATTTCAACGGCAGGCATGGGCATGTCGGGAAGGTCTTCCAAAAGCGCTTCTCCTCGCAGCCCATCACAAGCGACGAGCATCTCTTTGCGACGATCCGCTACATCCACGCCAACGCCGAGGACGCAGGGTGTCGCCGGCCTGAGGACTACCCGTGGAGCAGCTATCGGGAAAGCGCTGGCGTAAAGGGCCCGCTTGAAGGCGCTGGCCTGTGCGACCGTGCGCGGGTGCTTTCCTTGGTGGGCGGCGAGGAGGGCTTCGCCCGATTGCATGCCGGAGCCGAGCATGTGGATTTCGCCCGCCTGGACGGCTACCGTCCCCGCATCGACGACGCGGAGGCGCTTGAGATCGCAACGGCCCGCTATGGCGACGGCTTTGCCGACGCTATCGCCGCCAAGCCGCGGGAAGAGCGGGATTCGGCTCTCCGCGCGCTTAAGAATTGCGGACTCTCCATCCGCCAGATAGAGCGGCTGACGGGGATCGGCCGGTCGATAATAGCAAGGGCTTGACCGATGCGCGCGTGCTACAAGCTGATTTGCGCGAGCTTGCCATGTGACATTAGGGGTGTCCCTTTGTCACTCTGTAACGTTTCCCTTTCAGTATGCTTGGATCGGTTCGAGGTCGACAGGCCCTTTCAATACAATTTCTGTGAGGTTTTAATGCATGCGATCTTGGCGGCAACGAGAAAGGATCCTTCCATGGCTACGATGTTCGGCGCGGTGCTTCCCGGAAACTCCACCGTTGAACTGCAGGAATTCGAGATTCCCGAGCCGGGACCCGGCCAAGTGCTCGTCAAGACGAAAGCCTCGACCATTTGCGGCAGCGACATCCGTTGCATCTACCGCGAGCATCTCGGCAGCGGACCGGAAGCCTATATCCCCGGAACTATCTGCGGCCATGAGCCTTGCGGTCAAATCGTCAAAACAGGGGCGGGCATGAGGCGCTTCAAAGAGGGCGATCGGGTCATCATCTACCACATCTCCGGCTGCGGCCTCTGCTATAACTGCCGCCAAGGCTATATGATCGCCTGCTCAAGCCCGTTGAGGGCGGCTTACGGATGGCAGCGCAACGGCGGCATGGCGCCATACATTCTCGCCGATGAGAAGGATCTCGTGCCGCTGCCGGATTCCCTTACCTACCTCGATGGCGCGCAGATCGCCTGCGGCTTCGGAACCGTTTACGAGGCGCTCGAGAAGATCGATGTCTCAGGCGACGACGTGCTGCTCGTCGTGGGCCTCGGCCCTGTTGGGCTGGCGACATTGCAGCTTGCCCGCGCGATGGGCGTCTCGACGACGATCGGCGTTGAGCTGGCCGAGCACCGCATTGCTCTGGCCAAAGAACTCGGTCTTGTCGATTACGCCTTCGAGCCCGGCGAAAACACGCTCGAGGCCATCCGCGAGGTGACCGGAGGGAAAGGCGTCGAGAAAGCGGTCGACTGCAGCGCTTCAAGCGCAGGCAGAGAGCTTGCGATCCTCGCGACGCGTGAGTGGGGGAAGATCGCCTTCGTCGGCGAGGGCGGCACCGTGTCGTTTGAGCCATCTCCGGCGATCATCCACGGACAGAAGACAATCTACGGTTCGTGGGTCACGAGCATCTGGCGGATGGAGGATCTCGCCGAACGCATCGCGCGATGGGGTATCCACCCCGGCGATCTTGTCACCGACCAATTTCCGCTTTCTCAGGTCGCCGATGCCTATGCATTGATGGCCGAAGGCCAATGCGGCAAGGTGGCTGTTGTTTTCAACGATTGATCGTTAGCCAAAGTTCGGACTTGCCATGCGACATGAGGAGTGCCCTTTTGCCACTTAGCCGATGCCGAGGACGGTCATGATGAGCAGCGCCGCCGCGAGGGCTGCCACGATGCCCACCGATACCCAAAGGATCGCTGTGGCAATTCTTCCGGAGCGATAGCTTCCCATCACGCGCTTGTCGCGCGAGATGATCGCCATGAAGGCGAGGAGCACCGGCAGGATGATGCCGTTCACGAACTGCGCGACGAGCATCACGCCGAGCAGGTTGATGTCGGGGATGAGCACCACCGCCGCCGAGAAGATGATGATGAAGGTGAAGATGCCTTTGAAGGTGGGCGCTTCCTTCCAAGAGAGCGACACGCTCGCTTCCCAGCCGAAGGCCTCGCAGATGACGAAGGCCGTCGTGAGGGGCAGCACGCAGGCCGCCAGAAACGATGCCGCGATGAGGCCGACCGCGAAGAGCGCCTCGGCATATTTCCCCGCGAAGGGAGCGAGTGCCGCTGCCGCATCAGCTGCCGAATCGACGGCGATGCCGGCGGGGAAGAGCACGGCGCCGGTCGTCACGATGATGAACCACGCGACCACGTTCGAGGCGATCGATCCCGAGATGACGTCGATCTTCTGGGGAAGCAGGTCTTTGCTCGTGAGGCCCTTTTCCACCACGTTGCTCTGTGTGAAAAACATCATCCACGGTGCGATGGTCGTGCCGATGAGCGCGATCACCAAGGCGGCGAAGCTCGGATCTTCGACGAACTGCGGCCTCACGGTGTCGATGAGGGCCTCGCTCCAATTTGGCTCGGCAAGCACGCCCGCGATAATGTAGGTGACGAAGACGAGCGAGAGTACGAGGAAGACGTTCTGCACGCGCCGATACGAGCCGCCGACGATGAGCACCCAGACGGCGAATGCGGCGATGGGAACCGAGAGGTATTTCGAGACCCCGAACATCTCCATGCCGGAGGCGATGCCGGCGAATTCAGAGAAGGTCGTCGCCACGTTGCCGATGAGAAGCGCGCCCATGGCAAGGGTGGTGAGGCGGATGCCGAAGCGCTCGCGGATGAGGGCGGCGAAGCCCTTGCCGGTGACCGCGCCCATGCGCCCCGCCGTCATCTCCACGAGGATGAGGAGGATGCACATGATGGGGATCGACCACAGCGTTGCGAAGCCGAAGTTCGCGCCGGCGGTTGAATAGGTGGAGATGCCGCCCGCGTCGTTTCCCGCCATCGCGGTGATGATGCCGGGCCCCATCGCCGCAAGCACGAGAAGCATCTTGTTGGGCTTGCGCGCGGCAACCTTCGCCTTCTCGGCCTTTTCGGCATTCTCAGGGGCTTCAGCCTTCTTCGCCTTCTCGGCCTTCTCCTTCGCCTCGCTGAGCTGCTTGGCCCGCAGCACGCCGTCTTTTTCCACGAAGGCCACGGCTTAGGCTCCTGCCGTCACGATGCGCACCACCACGAGGGTGTAGAGAACGAGGAAAAGCACGATGGCAAGGCCGATACCGATATAGGTGGCGATGGATGAGCGCGTCTTGTCGTCGCTCACGTCATCCTCGATGGCGTCGTAGGCGTCGTCGATGGTGACGATGCCCAAAAGCGCGCCGCCCTCATCGACCACGGGCATGGCGGGGAGGTTGTATTTGAAGATGTCTTCGGCCACGTCCTCCTCGGTTTCGGAGGGTGTGGCGGTGATGAGCTCGTCATACATGATGTCGCCGACGGGCTTGCTGTCGTCGTTGAGGACGAGCGTGCGCAGCGAAAGCACGCCGACGAGCTTGCCGTATTCATCAAGGACGTAAACGTAGTGCACGGTCGGGTGGTCTTCGGGAAGGGCGCGCAGCACTTCCACCGTTTCGCCGACGGTCGTGTTCTTGTGAACGGCGACGAACTGCGTCGTCATCATGCCGCCGGCGGTGCCGTCCTTATAGCCGAGCAAGCTGCGGATCTCCGCTGCATCTTCCACTCCCATCAGGCGCAAGAGCGTTTCTGCCTTCTCGTAGGGAAGGTCGCGCACGATGTCGGCCGCGTCGTCCGGATCCATCTTACCGAGCAGCCCGGCAGCGCGAGCGTCGTCCATCTCGTCGATGAATTCAGCTTGGAACTCGTCTTCCATCTCGGAGATCGCCTCGGAGGCACGCGACTCGTCAAGATGCTCGAAAACGGAGGCGCGCTGCTGCGGATCGAGCTGCTCCAAGATGTCTGCCACGTCGGCGGGATGCAATTCGTCGAGGCGGCGGTGCGAAACGGAGAGCTGCACTTCAGAGAGGTCGCGATCGAGCAACTCCATGTAGTTCCATGCGATGATCTGCTCGTCGAAGTGGCGGTGCAGCAGCTTGGCGATCTTCTGGCCAAGGCGCTCTATCCACGGTGCCAGCCCACGCAGAATGCCGCGCATGCCCACTTCGGCGCCGAGGAGGCGCAGCTGCGTTCCCGATTGCGAGAGCTTGAGGTCGTTCACGCGGACGACCTTCATGCCCTGCGTGTCAACGATCTGGCGATTGAGCAGGTCGCGCGCGAGAAGGACCTCTTCGGGCTGCAGATAGCTGAAGCGGATGTCCGGCGCAGGAACCGAAAGCGTGATGCCGTCGTCATCGAAGTTGGCGACGTATTTGCGCCACGAGATCATGAACGGAACGCGGCCGGGCCCTTGGAAGGCGAGGCTTGTAATACGGGGAAACACCTCGCCTGTTGAGATCGCAAGATCCGAGATTGTTCCGATTTTCTCACCGGCGGAATCGACCACCGGTTTTCCCAGCATCTGAGAAAGATAGATCATATCAACACCTTGTCCATCGCAGCATCCCCGGCTGCCAAGGCACAAGGCGCACGGCAACCAGAGGATTACTTACTGTGAGGTTTCGGTTTTCGAACCTTCACCGTCTGTCCTTTCGTAATTGCCCTTTGAAACTATTGGCTCGTTCGCAGGTGCCCTCACGGCGCACCGACTCCCAACTTTTGTTTTTAACAACCCTTTGGGCTGTTAAAAACAAAAAAACTGTTCGTGGTGCGCCGTGAGGGATTCGAACCCCCGACGTACTGATTCGTAGTCAGTCCCTCTATCCAGCTGAGGTAACGGCGCACTGAAACAGCACCCGTCATTTTGGCAGGTCGCCGGTGCTCTGTCAAATCAAACTTGAAAGATTTTGCGAAAACCCCGAATAACGGCAACGTCCGTACGCAACAGCAGCCTTCCTCAGTCACGCGAACTGGCCTTATAGGGGTTTGCCAACAATGTTGGCACGCAAGCGCTTCCTGCGCTACCATGTTCCGGCTGGCAAGTCCGATGCCGGGCGGCGCTTCTTCGTAGAAAGGAGCACCGCTATGGTTGAACGAGTTCTAATTGCCTTGGCAGCATTGGCAACGATTGCCCTGTTCTTTTTGGAGCTGTGGCGGGAGGTGCGAAGACATCGGTCAAGAAAACGACATTCGGATGGTAGACGGGAAGGGCGATAGTTGCTGCTATCGCCCTAACATAATAACCCGGCGCCGCCCGTGCCTGTAATCACTATCGGGCTTTGCCAGCTCCTATTCTACCATCTTCTGCGCTCTGTTCCCATGCTCCCTGCCATTCTGTAAGAAACCGTCATATACAGCCAAGGCATCCATGCGCCCCCACGTTCGAGAATCGCACCTGATTGTATTTCGTTTCATATTCCAACAAATGTGCAAAATCGGAGAGATCTCGGAATATCGAAGGAACAACGCTTCACAGCGAGTCGTGTATTTCCCCGTTTGGGGGATTTAACCGAAGGCCCCGAATACGCTATAATTAAACGATCAACGAAAGGAATTCCCATGACGATAGAAAACGAGAGAAAGCTTCAGCTCTACCAACATTTCAACGACATCAACCGCATCGGACCCGAGTTCTACGAGAGCTTCGACGTCAAACGCGGGCTTCGCAACGGCGACGGAACCGGCGTGCTCGCCGGCATGACCAACATCTCCAACGTGCATGGCTACGTGGTTTCGGATGGCGAGAAAGTGGCCGATGAGGGGCGCTTGACGCTTCGCGGCTACGACATCTACGACTTGCTGGAAGAGGAATCGCCTGAGCGACGGTATAGCTTCGAGGAGATCTGCTACCTCTTGCTCATGGGAGAGCTCCCGACGCAGGAACAGCTCGATCGTCTGATTGAGATCATTGACAGCGAGCGCGAGCTTCCCGATGGCTTCACGGCCTCCATGATAATGCAGGACACGCCGCCGAGCATCATGAACGTGCTCGCGCGCTCGGTGCTTCTGCTCTATGGCTACGACGATAAAGCCGAGGATCGCTCCTATGAGCACGAGATCCACACGGCGCTCTCCCTCATCTCGCGCCTGCCGCGCATCATGGTGCTTTCCTACTATTCGATTCGCGCACGCTATCAGCATGATTCGATGATCATGCACCGCTTTATCCCCGGCCAATCGACGGCCGAGACGATCCTCTCCATGCTGCGTCCCGACCGCCAATTCACGCCCGAGGAAGCGCGCATGCTCGACATCATGCTCTGCCTGCATGCCGAGCATGGCGGCGGCAACAACTCCACGTTCACCGCGCGCGTGCTCTCCTCGTCCGACACCGACCCGTACTCTGCCTATGCGGCGGCGATCGGCTCGCTCAAGGGGCTGCGCCACGGCGGTGCGAACCACCAGATCCGCGCGATGCACAAGGAGATCATGGAGAACGTGAGGGACTGGGAAAACGACGACGAGATAGCCTCCTACCTCACCAAGATCGTGCGGAAAGAGGCTTTCGACCATACGGGGCTCATCTACGGCATGGGGCATGCCGTCTACACGAAGAGCGACCCGCGCGCCGTCATCCTCAAGCGCTTCGCCGAACATCTGGCGAAAGGCACCGAGTACGAGCGCGAGTACAACCTGCTGTGCAACATTGAGCGCCTTTCGCCCGAGATCTTCTTGAACGAGAAGGGATCGACGAAGGATCTCTGCGCAAACATCGACATGTACTCGGGCTTCGTCTATTCGATGATGGGCATTCCCGAGGAGCTCTTTACGCCGATGTTCGCCTGCGGTCGCATGGCCGGCTGGGCGGCGCATCGCTTCGAGGAGATCGTCGCCGGCAGACGCATTATCCGCCCCGCCTACAAGACGACGCACGCGGGCGTGCGCACCTACGTGCCGATTGCCGAGCGCGGCTAGACGTCGACGTTGAAGTGCGTGCCGCATGATCGGAAACGTTTTCGCCGCCATTCAGTTCGACGGGGAAACGCTTGAGGCGCTGGAATCCTATCGCGATCATCTGCTTGAGCTTGCGCCGCGCACCCGTACGACGCGGCCCGACAATTGGCATATCACGCTCGCGTTTTTGGGAAAGCTGACGGAGGGCGAAAGCGAACGTGCCGTTCAGGTGCTCGAAGGGTTTTCGGGAGCGCCGTTTGAGGTGCGCATCGGCGGTTTCGGCACGTTTGGCCGCGGAGTGAGCAAGACGCTCTGGGTGGGCGTGGACAAATCGCCCGCGCTCGCGGATTGCCAGCGCAGGCTTCAGCGAGCCTACGAGGAGGAGGGGTTCTTGCTTCCGCCGCGCGCGTTCTCGCCCCATATCACGATGTGCTATCGGTGGAGCGGAAAGTCCGCCGTTTCGCTCGATGAGCTTCGCGCGGGCATGCCGTTGATCACAGCGCGTGTTTCCCAACTCGTGCTGCTGCGCACCGAGCAAAACGATCAGCGCATCAACCATTATGCGCCGTTGGCATCTGCGACGTTAAGGTGAAGGAGGCATCTCGAACGACACAAATGCTTGCCGCCGGGTGACACGGGAAGTATCCGCTTCGCTATCGAAACGCCGTCCGAAAGGGCGGCGTTTTTGCGCGCATTCGCGTTCAATTGAGCCAATCGTTTTGGTTCTTATATGGTTCTTATATGGCTCCTGCATGGCTCTTGCAGGGGATTTGAAGAAATCGCGAATCCCAAAAATTGTTACTTGAAAAGGGAAGATGAGGAGGAGTATTATATCGCGCTGGTTAATATCGATATATATAGTATCGAATGAGCGGAAAACGAGGGGGTGCTCCGAACAGGCATCCCCGTGAGACGAAAGAAGAGGGGAGGAGGCTGGCGATGGGCGATCAGCAGACGCATATTCCGCGGGCGACGCTCGGGCGGCTTCCCCTCTATCTCGCTTATTTGCAGACGCTCCCGTCGGACCAAAAGCACATCTCGTCCGCGAAGATCGCGAAGGAGCTCGGGCGAGGGGAAGTGCAGGTGCGCAAGGACCTGCATGTCGTGAGCGGCTCCGGCAAGCCGCGCATCGGCTATGTGAAGAAGGATCTCGTCAACGACATCACGCGCACGCTCGGCATCAACAACCGTTCCTCGGCGGTGCTCGTGGGGGCGGGCAAGCTCGGCCGCGCGCTGCTTGAGTACAGCGGATTCGCCGCATACGGCATGCAGATCCGCGCCGCGTTCGACATCGACGAGCGCAAGATCGGCCAGCGCTATGGCGGCATCGCCTGCTATAGCCTTGATCGACTTCGCCATTTCTGCCAGATGCACAGCGTGGACGTGGGTATCATCACGGTCCCGCGCGAGGCGGCTCAGGAGGTGTGCGACCAGCTCGTGAAAAGCGGCGTCGCGGCGATTTGGAACTTCTCGCCGATAGCGCTTAAGACCCCGCCGTCCATCGCGGTGAAAAACGAGAACTTGGCGCTCTCGCTCGCGCAGCTCACGCGAAGCGTTCGGCAGAAGGAGAAAGCGCGGCGGGCGGCAAAATGAGGAGCGCCATAGCAAAAGGAAACGGCAGAACACGGAACATACGCCTTCGCGTTCTGTTGAAGGATAACCGTCAGTGTTTACCAAGGAGGCAAAACCGCAATGACAACCTATGAGATCGTTGACGGAGTGGAGAAGCTGGAAGAGGCGATTGACCGCGTCAAAGCCGCCCAGAAGATCTTCTCCACCTACACGCAAGAGCAGGTTGACGCTATTTTCCTCGCAGCCGCCTCTGCTGCGAACAAACAGCGCATCCCGCTCGCCAAGCTCGCGGTCGAAGAGACCGGCATGGGCGTGGTGGAGGACAAGGTCATCAAGAACCAATATGCGGCCGAGTATATCTACAACGCCTACAAGAACTCAAAGACCTGCGGCGTCATTGAGGTCGACAAAGCCTATGGCATCCAGAAGATCGCCGAGCCCATCGGGGTGATCGGTGCCGTCGTGCCGACGACGAACCCCACGTCGACGGCTATTTTCAAGGCGCTGCTCTGCCTCAAGACGCGCAACGGCATCATCTTGAGTCCCCATCCGCGCGCGAAGCGCTGCACGGTGGAGGCGGGCAAGGTCGTCCTCGAAGCGGCGGTTGCCGCCGGTGCGCCAGAGGGCATCATCGCGTGGATCGATGAGCCGAGCCTCGAGATGACGAATCTCCTCATGCGCGAATCCGACCTCATCCTCGCCACGGGCGGCCCCGGAATGGTGCGTTCGGCCTATTCGTCGGGCAAGCCTGCCGTCGGCGTCGGCGCCGGCAACACGCCCGCCATCATCGATGACAGCGCGAATGTGCTGCAGGCAGTGAACTCGATCATCCATTCGAAGACCTTCGACAACGGCATGATCTGCGCTTCCGAGCAGTCGGTCATCGTGCTCGACGGCGTGTATGACGAGGTGCGCTCTGAGTTCGCGCGCCGCGGCTGCTATTTCCTCAAACCCGATGAGCTCGATCGCGTGCGCAAGACCGTGATAATCAACGGCTCGGTGAACGCGAAGGTCGTCGGCCAAACCGCGCACTTCATCGCCGACCTTGCCGGCGTCAACGTGCCCGAGGGCACGAAGATCCTCATCGGCGAGGTGGAAAGCGTCGACATCTCGGAGGAATTCGCCCATGAGAAGCTTTCCCCCGTGCTCGCGATGTATCACGCGACCGATCTCGAGGACGCCTTCAGCAAGGCGGAGCACCTCATCCAAGATGGCGGCTTCGGCCACACGGCTTCCATCTATCTCAACGAGACGACCGAGCGCGACAAGATCGATAAATTCGCGGCTCGCATGATGACGGGACGCATCCTCGTGAACACGCCCTCCTCTCAGGGCGGCATCGGCGACCTCTACAACTTCAAGCTGCTGCCCTCGCTCACGCTCGGGTGCGGTTCATGGGGCGGAAACTCCGTTTCGGAAAACGTTGGCATCCGCCAGCTGCTGAATATCAAAACCGTCGCAGAAAGAAGAAAGAATATGCTGTGGTTCAGGGTGCCCCCGAAGGTCTATATCAAGCCCGGCTGCCTGCCGGTCGCTCTCGATGAGCTGAAGTCCGTCATGGACAAGAAGCGCGCGTTCATCGTGACGGACAGCTTCCTCTATGCGAACGGCTACACGAAGGGCATCACCGACAAGCTCGATGAGCTGGGCATTGAGCACATGACCTTCTTCGACGTGGAGCCCGACCCGACGCTCGCCTCCGCGAAAGCGGGCGCCGCCCAGATGACCACCTTCGCGCCGGATTGCATCATCGCGCTCGGCGGCGGCTCGGCGATGGACGCCGCGAAGATCATGTGGGTTCTCTACGAGCATCCCGATGCCGACTTCATGGACATGGCGATGCGCTTCTCCGACATTCGCAAACGTGTGTACACGTTCCCACGCATGGGCGACAAGGCATACTTCGTCGCCATCCCGACCTCTGCCGGCACCGGCAGCGAGGTGACGCCGTTCGCCGTCATCACCGACGAGACGACGGGCATCAAATACCCGCTCGCCGACTACCAGCTGTTGCCGAACATGGCGATTGTCGACGCCGACTACCACATGACGGCCCCGAAGGGCCTCACCGCGGCCTCCGGCATCGACGCTGTGAGCCATGCCTTGGAAGCCTATGCCTCGATGATGGCGACCGAATACACCGACGCGCTGGCCATCGGCGCGCTGAAGACGATCTTCGAATACCTGCCGCGCGCCTACGAGAACGGCGAGCGCGACCCCGAGGCCCGCGAGAAGATGGCGAACGCCGCCACGATGGCGGGCATGGCCTTCGCGAACGCCTTCCTCGGCGTGTGCCACTCCATGGCGCACAAGCTGGGCGCCTTCCACCACATTCCGCATGGGATTGCGAACGCGCTCCTGCTTGACGAGGTGCTGCGCTACAACGCGCAGGACGTGCCGGCGAAGATGGGCACCTTCCCGCAATACGAGTATCCGCACACGCTTGAGCGCTACGCCGAGATAGCCGATGCGCTCGGGCTCGGCGGCAAGACCGACCAAGACAAGCTCAACAACCTCATCGCGGCCCTTGACGATCTGAAGGAGAAGGTGGGAATCAAGCCGACTATCCGCGACTATGTGCCCGACGAGCAGGACTTCCTCGATCGCCTTGACGACATGGTGGAGAACGCCTTCGACGACCAGTGCACCGGCGCGAACCCGCGCTATCCGCTCATGAGCGAGATCAAGCAGATGTATCTGAACGCGTACTATGGAAAGACCTTTGTGGAAGCGGAGCTGCCGAAAGCCGAATAGGCGTGCGGTAAGCTGACCTACAAGATTCTCATGCGGAAGGAGCATGATATGAAATTCGATCAGGTGATCGCTGAACGTGCGAACAAAACCGTCTATCGCGATGGCGACAAGTGCGTGAAGGTGTTTGTCGAGGGCTTCCCGAAGTCGAACGTGTTCAACGAGGCGCTCAACCATGCGCGCATCGAAGAGGGAACCGATCTGAAGATCCCCCACGTGCTTGAGGTGACGACGACCGACGGGCGCTGGACGCTCATCGCCGACTACATCGAGGGGAAGACCCTCGCACAGCTCATGAAGGAGAACCCCGAGCAGAAGGACGACTACCTTGAACAGTTCGTGGACCTGCAGCTCTCGGTGCAGTCGATGCGCTGTCCGGTGTTGGGGCAATTGAAGGACAAGATGAACGAACTCATCAGCAATTCGGGTCTCGACGCCACCACGCGCTATGAGCTGCATATTCGCCTCGAGGGCATGCCGACGCATCGCAAGATCTGCCATGGCGACTTCCAGCCATCGAACGTGGTCATCGCCGAAGACGGCACCGCCTATATCCTCGACTGGGCGCATGCGACGCAGGGCAACGCCTCGGCTGACGCCGCGGTGACCTATCTGCGCTTCTGCCTGCACGGGGAAGAGGAGATGGCGAAGAAGTACCTCGAGCTGTTCTGCAAGAAGAGCGACACCGCCCGCCAATATGTGGAGAAATGGATGCCGATCGCGGCTGCGGCCGAATCGGTGGAGGCCGCCGAGAAGGACAAGGCTTTCCTGCTGAGCTGGGCGAACGTCGTCGATTATCTGTAGTTTCCTGCGGCTTTGTGCGGCGTTCGCACGGGCGCCGCAATCGTGTCCCGCCGTTTCAGCGAACGGCGGGACAAATTTTGTGTACGGGCGTTAAGCCGAGCTGTTCCGGCGCATGCCGTTTCAAATGATTCAGTTGGCGACATCGTATTCGACATAGGCCCAGCGCTCGTCGCGCAGGTAATCGAGCTCGTAGTCGCCGTGTTCCTCGCTGAATCGGATGTGCTCGTTCAAATAGGCATCGAGTGCCGCTTCCTCCGCATCGTTTTTCGGCGCGTGGGCAAGGCGAATCGCCTTTTCAAGCTCATCGCGGGTTTGGCGATGCCACCGGCCAGGGTAGGAGAGGTAGGCGATTTTCGGCGGCCGTCTTTGGGCGAGCAGGTAATTGACGAGATAGATGAGCTCTCGATGGAGCATCGGGTAAGGATCGCGGCTCATCGCGCGAAAGATGCGCGCATCGAGATTGGGAAGATCGCCTGCGCCGACGGTGACGGCGACGCTTTTGTGGGCGTGCGCCTCCATTTTCCCGAGCGCATCAGCGAGGTCATCGACAATAAGCGAGCGTGAGGCGATGGCGCGGTCGGCAACAGGGAGGCCCTCCCAGCCCTGCTGCCATGAGCGGCGGAAGGACACGACCGTTCCAGCGGGGAGGTCGGCCACATTCGCGAGGGTCTCCGCCATGGCGTCGCCATCGATGTGGGGGACGCCAACGTGGGCGCAGGCTCTTTCGAGCTCGGCGAGCATGGCGTCTGAGAAATCCACCGCGCAGACGCTGTGGCCTTGCTGGGCGAGCGGGATCGCGAGCGTTCCCGGGCCGCAGCCCATGTCGAAGACGGTCTCGCCCTCCTCGAGATTCATCGCCTCGATGAGCTGTGCGATATAGCCGGAGCGCACCGGTTTGTGGGCAAACGACGGCGCCTTCTCGTTCCAAGCTGCCTTTGACTGCTCGCTGCCAGGCTTGCCCTTGCGATGGAACGTCTCCACGCCGCAAAACAGCTTTGCCCAATCGATCGCCTCGTAAAAGCTCAATTCACTCATGGCATGCCCGCTCTTTCGTCTTTTTGCACCGCAGCTTGCTGCGAACCCAACTTCAATGATGCGCCTTCTACAAGGCGGCGTATAGGTGACGGGGATTCGCGCGCTTCAGCCCATCACCCCATCACCCCCGCGCCCCTTGGCAAAATAGAGGCCTTATCGGCATCGACCGCCGCATGTCGACTTGGCGGGGAAGCTATCCCGACCCGCCCGATTCTACTACGATTGCCAACGTCATATCGTGTCATTTGCAGGATGGCATGAAGCGGGAGGCACTGCTGAAGGAAGCCAGATCATTGCGATAGCTTCCCTCAAGCTCCGAGTGCTCGGCAAGCGGGCAAAACAGCTCGGAATGAAACGCTCCGACTACCTTCGCCATCTTGTAGAAATGGACCTCAGCACGGCGGGCATCGCGTAGAGAGCGAAGCTTGCTTAGGGCGCTTCAAAAGGGTTATCCGCAGTTGAGATGCCAATGTAACCAATCTCCGGCGTCTGCGACATGACATTCGAAATTTCCGTACCAGTCTCCTTTGAGCACATGCATGTTATGGTGGCGTTTCAGCTCCGTTTTGGCCTTTGGCGTGTCGTCAAGAACTAACCGCATAACATTTAATGAGTTCTTCGGTTTCCTTGAGTGATGCTTAATCTCGAAACTATACACAGTCTGCAAACAGGGCGATGCTGTCATGCAACAAGCTTGCATGCTGTAAAATATTAAGCGGGTAACCTCGTGGCACAGCAGTTAGGAACCTTCCAAAACATGCAGATCGGTTGGATAGATTTCTCCCCAGAGGAGCGCGAGCGGACGCTGATGGTGCTTCATAACTTGCAGGAGCCCGGATCAGTCGATGAACTCGGCATCGGTGTCGTTCGAGACGCTTTTGCGAACCGACTGTTCCCCGGCACCTCCACGTTGTTTACGAAGGCGCGGTATTTCTTCTTGACGGCCTACCTCATGAAAGGGCTCGAAACGGGTAATGATTCAAAGCGCAGAGATCCGCGTTCTCTCCGATCCGAATATAACAACCTTGAAGAACAGTGCGCAAGAGGTCTGCTTTCCCGCTTAGAAAACCATGAAGGCATCATCGGAAGAGTCACCCTTACTCAAGGCAAGTGGGTAAGCCGTGGGCCAGGCGAAATCTATTGGGCATCTCTGCATGCTCTTGGTTTTCTGAAGCCGTTCTCGCCCACAAGTTACACCCATTACTTCGCTTATGCCTCAGATGCACGCATGCGCTATCGTGAATCGCTGTCCGAATCTACCGACGATGGTGCAAATGATGACAATGTCGCCGTTGGAAGCGTCTGGAATATACCGCCAACCTGCTGGCATGCGTGGGAAGAGCAATGGCGCAATTGGCGGGATTCCGCTTCGATCGCGCTCACCGACCAAGAAGCCGACTTCCTCAAAACTCAAATCATAAAGGAACAGCCAAAATCGCTTTTTGCGCTTCTCATGCAGGACGAAACACTCCGTACCATCGCCCTTGCATCGCAACAGATTGACGAGAATGATTATTTTGGTGGTGGGGAATCGTCATTTCACTCCTTCTTCCATCATGCCGGCTTCGACAGGCTGGAAGAGCGATCCCCAAAGTTGGCGGCCTTATGCTTGCTCGCTGATTGCTTCAGTGAGTTTGTTCTCGGCTGTCGCATCGCCTACAACATGCAGCTTACGGGCCTCGAGTGGGCAGGGGCCGATGCTTGGGAGCAGTTCTCACCCCGAGCAAGCGAAGTCGCTCACAAACTCAGCATCGACGAAACGATAATCGAGCTCAATTTAACCCACCATGCAGGCTTCCTCCCTTTGAGAGATTTCCTGCAAAAGGCTCAGCAAGCGATGCTCGATAGCGATATTGACAAGCTCAAACGTGTAGTGAGAGAGCGAGAGCGAGACATCAAAAGAAAACAGCAGGTCAAAATCGGTCGCGACGATCTCGGAGAAATTGGCTGGCGCGGCGGTCTCAGGCTCCCTTATCGCTACAATCAAGGTCTTGCCATCATCCGAGAGATAGATCAAGCCGGTGGTTTCAATGCTTGAGATGGACGAAGGCCGTCTCAGCTTTCCCGAGACGCTCAGACCACCTGAAGGATATAGAACTTCATTTGCGGTCGGCACAACATACACGCTCGACCTGCGGGCTCTGCTTGGGCTCTGCATTCCCCTTGGCTTAGGCTTCGAACCGGAATCGCTCGCATTCATCAATCCGGTGAGCTTGTTCGCCGCTCTACAAGAGCTCCAAGGAAAAATCGTCATCTACTGCGATAAGGGTCATATCAACGCGGATATCGGTGGTGATGCGAGATCCTCAAGTCTGGCGATTCTTCTTGAGAATATGATCCACCAAGTTCACGTCCATAAGCGCTCCGCAGACGGACTCTCGTCCTTTCATCCTAAGGTATGGGTTGTCGAATACGAGCCGATTGAGCTGGATAAGGAAAACCTCTACCGTCTCATCGTGATGAGCCGCAATCTCACCTTCGACACCTCTTGGGATGCTGCGATCTCCATTGATGGCCATCTCGGCGCGGGAGACGAGTGCGCCCACCGTCTTGCCGCCTTCCTTGATTTTCTCGCTTTAGGAGATTCGTACACGGATACGGAAAGAGACAACATGCGAAAGAGGGGCTCACATTCGGCTCGTGTCCGACAACTCGCGGACGCCGTTAGTCACGTCGATTTCGAGATCGATGAGAACTACTTCACATCAGTCGAGTTTCTTCCGATCGGTCCCGTGGATGACAAAGAGGGCATGCTGCTCGATGCTCGTTCGATCGATCTTTTGTCTCAAAAATACCATCATCTACTCGTCGTATCGCCGTTTCTCAGCAGTGCTGAAGATTCGCCGCTTCGATTATTTGTGAAGCATCGCAGCGGTCAGAGCGGAAAATACCTGCTCATCAGCAGAGATGACTCGCTTGAGAATATTGACGACGAGCTCAAGGAAGCCTATGAATGCTATGCGCCGGTTTCGTGGCTTGCAAATGTAGAACTCGAAGGAGAAGATGGTCCTCTCGCAGCCGATTATTCAGACCTCCACGCGAAGATCTATTATGCGCAGGAGCCGAATTCTCAGCGCCACCTCTATATCGGATCGCTCAATGCTTCCCGCAATGGCACAATCAACAACGTCGAAGCGCTGCTTCATCTTACGGTGAGGCCACATCGGCTCACATTCGAGCAATTCACGAAATCATTCATCGGCGACGAGAAGACAAAAGGAGCGTTTGCCCCCTATATACCCGATCCCGCACCTGTACCTGCCGACGAAAAGAATCGGAAATTCAGTCGAATATTTCAAGCCGGCGTAAAAACAATCAGCTTCACAGCCGTTAAGGTAATCTGGAAGGGTGGCGCAATTTTCCTTGACGTCACGTACAAATTGAAAAAAGCGACCAAAGAGAGCGGCAGCATCTCGTATCGTATGCGTCCGCTTCTCTCGGTCTCGTGGAAAAAGGTTGGGATTAATTCAAACGGAGGGAGCGAGCATCTCGTCTTCGGCCCATTGAAGCTCGAGCAAGTATCATCGATATTCATCGTGGAGGGGGAAGACGAGGGCAATAACGCTGTATCATGCATTCTCTGCTGTCCTCATGATCTGTTTTACGATGATGAGGTGGATTTCGATATGCGCAGCCGCGCATTACTCGATTCCATGCTGGCCGCTAACCAGGGTGCCCTTGCGCTCTATATTGCACATGCGTTCAGAATGCCGGAAGCCGAGTATAGTGGTGACACAGAGCCAACATCGAAATTATCGCACAGCACCGCGCGTTCTCGAGCACTTATTCCCCACGGCCTTTATGAACGGCTTTTAAGAATGGCATACTCAAATCCTGAATCGATTGTGCAGGCGGAGTATCTGATCAGCCTCATTCCCGACGATGTCGACGCCGAAGAGGTGGAAGCCCTTAAGGCAATGATCCGTACTTTCATAGCGGCGGTGGAGCGATGACGGACAAAACCTTCAATGTCCAAAACCGCCTTGCCGAAATCGAGCGAAAGGTACTCGATGGCCTCGCTCCTTTCCAACGTGCTACCGTCGAGCACGTATCGAACATCTACGAGCAGGGGCGCAAACGCGTGCTTGTCGCTGATGAGGTGGGGCTTGGCAAGACGCTCGTTGCACGTGGCGTAATTGCGAAGATCGCGAGCCTGCGCTCCAAAGAAGGCGACGATCTCGTCAAGATCGCCTACATCTGTTCCAACAGCACGATAGCCGCCCAGAACATCGAAAAACTTTCAATCGACGGCGATGTTAAGCTAGCTTCTTCGGATGCTTCGCGACTTTCGATGCAGCACCTTGTCATAGCGCAAGAGCGAGGCGATGCGGAGCTCCGCGATCGCTATATACAAATCACGCCGTTGACGCCCAGCACATCGTTCTCGATCACGAGCGGCACGGGAACAATGTATGAGCGCGCTCTCATGCTTGCGGTCTTGTCCTACGATGATCGGCTGAAAAAGGGCTCTTCGCGCTATGATCGCCTGAGCGATATTCTATGGGATCCCCGTATCGGCTCCGTTGAAGATAACTGGTTATGGTGGAGGGATCAGCGCGCTGCCGCTGAGGTGAAAAGTGCACGTCAGATGGATCCCTGCAGGGGAGCACGTGCTGGTTACCCTTACGACGTGCTCGAAAAGGTCGACCAAGAGTTGGAAGCGGACGGTCGCACGACTCTGACAAACATCGTCTCCTACATCGATGGTGGGAGAGAAGATCGGCAAGTAGAACATGACATCATCGTCGATCTACGAAAGGCTTTTTCAAAAGCCTGTGTCGATATGCTCGATCCGGATTTCGTCATTATGGACGAGTTTCAGCGTTTTCACGAACTCATAGCTGAATCAGATACCGAATCGGCGCTTCTCGCAAGACGATTTCTCGGCGGCAACACGCGCGTTCTGCTCCTCTCGGCGACGCCCTATCGGATGTATTCGACAGCCGCTGAGATCGACGATGGTGGATTTGGCGACTCGCACCGAGAGTTCTTGGAGATCATGGAGTTTCTCAACGATGACGACAACGAGAGCCGTCAGGAGTTTATCGAGGTCTGGAGTGATTTCACCACATCGATTCAAAAGCTTAGCTCCGGTTCGTGCGACATCGTCGCCTTGCGGCAATCGAAACAGCGGGCTGAGGAAACTGCCCATCGCAATACTGCTCGAACTGAACGACAGTCCACAGGAGAGTTAGGGCCGATCACTGATAATCTCTCTTATGCTCGAACTCTTGAAATCACGAGCAACGATGTGCTGTCGTTCGTAAAAATGCGTGAACTTGAGGCAGCGGCGCGAATCTCGGGCAGGTTCCTTTATACGGATTTTTCGAAATCATGCCCCTTCCCGCTTTCGTTCATGGGTCAATACAAATTCATGGATAAGCTCAAGAACGAGGTGGAGAAAGACAAATACTTGGTAAAAGCTGACAAGAAATATGATGCTGGCATTCTTTGGCTCAGACGTTGGGATATTAATAATTACGAAAAACTTCGTAATGGCAATGCGCGTTATTCGGCATTCATGGAAGATCTCACGGAATCAAACACGCTGAAGATTGAGCAATTGCTCTGGGTGCCAGCTAGCCGACCGTATTATTCCGTGCCGACGAGATCTCCATTTGCTCAGGCGAAGGGTTTCTCCAAGTTTCTCCTGTTCTCCGCATGGTCGATGGTGCCGCCGTCGTTGGCGACATTGATCTCCTATGAGCTTGAACGCCGCAATGTGCGCACGCTCGAAGCTGCAACAGGTAAATCCTACCGATATTTCAAAGATGACGAATCAGGGATTGACGAGGAAGCCGACGATCAAGCTCTTCCCCGTCGCCGCATCCGATTCGACAGCCAACAGCAAAACGCGTTCCTTCTGCTATACCCTTCGCCCTATCTTGCCAGCCTGATCGATGTCGCTGAGCTGGCGAATAGCGGAAAGTCTCTTGCTGAGCTTCGGAGAGAGCTGTACAAACGTGTGAGCCATGATCTCGCCTCGGCGCTTGGCATCGAACGTCTATGGAAGCCATCTGCATCAAGCGCTCGGCAGACGATGGACGGATACATCATGGCGGCGCTCAGGCTGGACGAAGCGAACGGCCATAACGTGATAAACGATCTGCTCAACGGCACCGATGGGCATATGAGCAATTTGGGCGAACGCTATGGCATTGAAGGCCGCGTTTTTAAGGCCATCCAAACAAGATATAAAGCATGGAATTTTCAAGATCCCAGCCTTTATTCTGCTGATCTTGTTGACCAGCTAGTCAACGCGGCGATCGGTTCACCAGCGGTGTGCGCGCTCCGTTGCTATAGGCAATTGATCGATGATATGCCTCTAAGTCTAGCATTCGAATTCGGCCACGCATTTATCAACCGAATGAACACCGCATCGTCGACACTGGCGGTCGCTGCGGCAAAAGAGACGCGGAACCAGCGAAGTGCGCACTGGAAAAACATGCTCGACTACGCGTGTGATGGTAACTTGCAGGCGGTAGTGGATGAATACGCCCATATGAGCTTGCCGGTGAGTGGCGAGCTTTCCCCGAGGGAAAAGTTACTTCGCACATATAAAGCCATGGTTGGTGAAGGCAATAATCCATCCTGCCATAACGTCGAGACGCGGCATAACGTACTTGTGCCCAATAGCGGTGTAGCCAAAAAACGCCTAGGCACGATGGTGCTCAGAACTAACATTGCATCGGCCTTTATGGATACCCGAAAAGGCGACGATAACGAGGTAACAAGATCGCGCCTTAGAAACGCCTTCAATTCCCCCTTCCGGCCATTTGTGCTCATCAGCACATCGATTGGGCAGGAGGGTCTCGATTTCCACCAATATTGCCGAAAGATCTGCCATTGGAACCTTCCGCACAATCCTATCGATTTGGAACAACGGGAAGGGCGCATCAATCGATATAAAGGGCTTGCGGTACGACAAAGCGTAGCCGCTCGCTATGGCCGCATGAAGTTCGACGAAGGACCGATTTGGGAGCAGCTCTTTCGCATTGCCGAACAACGCGAATCCCGCAGTGGCTACGGCAAGCAGGCGTCAGGATTGTTGCCGTTCTGGGGAGTCGGCACTCATGGCCCCATTTCAAAGGTCGAACGCTATGTGTATCTCTATCCCTTCAGCCAAGATGCAGCTCTCTATGAGCAATTACGTGAAGATGTCTATCGGTACCGAGCTGTTATTGGGATGCCTGATCAAGAAGAGCTTCTTAGCCGGTTAAAAGATAGACTTGCTTGCGGAGATCTGGAAGAACAGGAATTACGAGAACTCTTCATCAATCTCTGTCCCTTTGTTAAAACGTTACGTTAAAAACTGTTTGCTCATGAAAGCACATAGTATGTATTCAACACGGCGAAGCTGTTGTGCTCCAACTTGGCGTTCTAAAATTACGTTGGACGAAATTGAAAGGTTCAAAGTTGGACGACCTGATTATTGACAAGCATGCAAACACGCCGCCATCGATGCGCGGGCAAAACATCTTGGAATGAAACGCTCCGACTACCTTCGCCATCTTGTAGAAATGGATCTCAGCGCGGCGGGCATCGCGTAGAAAGAAGAGGTATGCAGAAATCTGCCATTGACGTGCTCATATTCCGAAAACGGAAAATGTTTGAGGCCATTATTGCACGAAAACTGAAAATGTTTGAGCACCGATTTGCACGAAAACGGAAAATGTTGTCCAAGGGTTGCCCTGTGATAGTGCAGCAAAGGTCACCAGCTAAACTCCGTAGCGGCACAAGAGCTGCGAAATCCTCATGCGTTTTCGAATGCGAAAAACTTCAAGGCGTCGAAGACGGTTGTGATAGAGGAGGGGGAGTTATCATATTCTTAGCACGATCATCGACGATAATGTGATAATCGAGTTGTTCCGTAGAGGGCACCGCCGTAATGTCCACCGAAGGTCTGAGCCTTCGTGGGAGGAATGTGAGGAACCATGCCGCTGCACATCGTGAGGGACGACATCGCGAATATGCGCACGGACGCCGTTGTGGTGCCGGCGAACTCGCATCTGCTGATCGACGGCGGGGCAGGGGCGTCGGTCGCCCGCATCGCTGGCAGGCAGCGCATGCAGGAGGCGTGCGATGAGCTCGGCGGATGCCCCGTCGGCAAGGCGGTCGTCACGCCCGCCTTCGATTTCCCTGCGAAGATGGTGGTGCATGCCGTCGGGCCTTTGTGGATGGGCGGCTTTTCCGGCGAGGCGGATGCGCTTTTCTCGTGCGTGAGCGAAGCGCTTCGTGTGGCCTATGAGGCGGGGGCGACCTCGATGGCGCTCCCCTTGCTCTCGACGGGCTCCTTCGGCTATCCCATGGGAGAGGCCATCGATATTGAGACCCGCGCCATTCAGCGTTTCCTCGATGGTCACGACGTTGATGTATGGCTCGTCCTGTATGACCGCGCGTCGGTGCGGGCAGGTCGCGCCATATTCGATGAAATAGAAGAGTACATCGATGACGTGTATGTGGGCGAGCACAGCTACGGGCGCACGGCTCGGCTCGGCGATGCTCCGCTTCCCCAGCTCCCTCAGCAGCAGATAGGCATATCGTTATCTGATGAGGTAATCGAAGAGGCATTTCTGCAGGAGGCGAGCTTGCTCGAAGACGAGGAGGTTCCTCGGCAAAAGGCAAGCTCGCGCGGTGAAGGTGAGGCTCTTCCGCGGCACGAAGAAACTCAGCCGACCGCTGCCCCTTTGGCACCAATAACTTACGGAGCGCCGCCCGCAATGCCATCGCCGCCCGCAATGGCACCGTCTCCGGCAATGGCACCGTCTCCAAAAATGGCTGCGCCGCACGAATCATCGGCTCCGCGGCGCAAGCGTCGTTTCGGAAGGATAAGGCGACGCGAGACACGGGAAAGCCTCGAATCACGCCTCGCGCGGCTCGATGAGTCGTTCGCGGCTACCGTGCTCAGGCTGATCGACGAGCGCGGGATGACCGACGTGGAGGTCTACAAGCGCGCCAATATGTCGCGCCAGCTCTTCGCGAAGATCCGCAAAGACGATGGCTATCGCCCGACGAAAAAGACCGCCTGCGCGCTCGCAATCGCGCTCAGGCTCGACTACGACGATGCGCTCGCTCTGCTTGCACGGGCGAGCTTCACGCTTTCCCATAGCTCGAAGTTCGATGTCATCGTCGAGTATTTCCTCGTGAACAGCATCTACGACATCTTCCAGATCAACGAGGCGCTTTACGCCTATGATCAGCCACTGCTGGGGTAACGCTTGCCCCCCCGCGCAAGATGTCGCCTCGCGGTTTACCTGCGGCGCCTGCCGCGCGGGTAAAGTCCTTATCGTCAAGCAATTCCGAAGAGATAAGGACGAACCATGAAAGACTACACCGAGATCGTATTCATCCTCGACCGCAGCGGATCGATGGCAGGGCTTGAGGCCGACACGATTGGAGGCTTCAACTCCGTGCTCTTAAAGCACAAAGAGCTCGAGGGCGACGCCGTGGTCTCCACCGTGCTCTTCGACGACCGCACCGACGTCATCTGCGATCGCAAGGACATCCAGGAGGTGCGCCCCATCACGAGCAAGCAGTATTACGTGCGCGGCTGCACAGCGCTGCTCGATGCGGTGGGCGGGGCGATCACGCACGTCAGCAAGGTGCAGAAGATCCTCCCGAAGAGCCATCGCGCCAAGAACGTGATCTTCGTCATCACCACCGACGGCATGGAAAATGCGAGCAGGGAATATAGCTACAAGGATGTGAAGAAGCTCATCGAGAAGAAGAAGGCGAAGGGCTGGGAGTTCATCTTCATGGGCGCGAACATCGATGCCGCCGCCGAGGCGGGGCGCATCGGAATCGCCGCCAACCGTGCAGTGAACTATCATGCCGATGTGGTGGGCACGCACGCAGTGTACGGTGCCATGGCAGATGCCACGTGCATGATGCGCTGCGAGGGCATGCTCAACGACTCATGGTCGAATGAGGTGGAGAAGGACAACGCCTCCCGATAGGATGCTCGATCAGGGCGATGAGATAGCACTGCCCCATCAACTTGCTATCTCATTGCCTTCATCAAGCGGAATCGCCTCGATGGCGTCGATCATCTCCTGGCGATCGGCAACGTCGAGCTTCTCGTAAATGTGGGCGATATGCGTCTTCACCGTGCTCCGTGAGATGGCGAGCTTCTCGGCTATATAAGGCACGCTTCTGCCGCGGACGATCAGGCTGAGGATCTCCGCCTCGCGGGGCGAGAGCGCCGCGCTCTGGACGGCTTTTGAAAACTGCAACGCGAATTGCATCATATCCTCGGTAAACCCCAGTCCCTTCTCTTCGGTCTGCGGGCTTTGCACCTTCTCGAAAATCTTGGTGCTACTGAACAGCATCAGGGCAGCTGCCACCAAAACGCTCGCCGCCACGATAAGCGTGGAGAGAAGGTGGCTCTCCGGCGGGAAAAGGTTGCTCGTCATGGTGATAAGGGCAATGGCGGGAATAGGCGCACTGCTTTCAATGGCGCGGCACCAGCCAAAGGCTTTTCGCGGGTCGGTTCCCGTTTTGCGGCAGGCGTTCGCGAAAAGCGTGAAGCAGAAGAGATCGAAGCAGGTGTAGCTCATCGCGATGAGCGCCGTCCCTACGGGAGTCTCAACGCTCGGTATGGTGACGAGCATCATTCCCGTCATAACGAGCGGAAGCGCCACGCGATAGATGAAAGACGTGGAGAAGGTTCCCTTCGTGAAAAGCGCGATCAGCAAGAAAATGACTACGATGGTTCCGCTGCCGACGATGGAAAGATCCGCCAACGATCGCGTTTTGTCGAAATCGGTTTGGGCGAGTGTGATTCCCACCCAGGTGACGATGCCGAACAAGAAGAACACGACGATGATCCGCCAAGTAAGGCCGACAAATGTCTCGTTTGACGGCCCTGGGGCATTTGGGGCGAACGCCTCCCCTTTACTTCCCTTCACCAGCAAGGCAAACACCATGGAAAGCGGCAGGGTGATGCTTGCGAACGTGACTTTCACGGCAATTGGACAGGCGTTTAAGGAAAAGCAGACGACCAAGGCGATAAGGAACGAGGCGAGCGCGAATATTGTGATGAAGCGCGGCTTGAACCGAGAATACTGTGCTCCCCACGAGACGATCACCCAGCACGAGCAGATTCTGCTGACCACATCGATGAGCAGCTGTGCGGCGGTGGGATTGAGCATGCCGCTATCGCGGAGCACGACGGCAAGTGGAACGAACACGACGGTTGCCGCAGAAATCGCCATGCCAATGATCTCGAAATGCCGCAGCCGATAGAGCCAAGCTCCTATCACCACGAACCCGAGCGTTGCCGAAATGCTGGTGACGATGGTTCCAAGGGTCGTTGACATATAGCCTTGCGTCGAGACGAGGGGGCCGTAGTAAATAGCATAGAGGTTCCATGCGTAGAAAAGCGCCATTCCGACGATGGAGCAGGCGGCGACGCCGGCTCCAGAAAGCCTGATGGGAAACCATCGTACTTTTTGTCCGATGGCAGATTTGGCAAAGTTGGCCATATTGTCGGATACTCCCACTCCCATGACTGCGCTAAGGTCTTCCTGCGCGCTGCAGAAGCGTGTGGGCATCAACGGGGGAAATGCCGATTTCGCAAACCTGCATTATACACCCACGGTTGATGCCCTTTTGAGTTAACCCATCGAAAGAGGAAGAGAGGGGAACATGGAAGACCTCAACAAAACGGCCATCAAAGGAGCCAACGGCGCGATGTCGCGTCGTGGATTTCTCGGCGTAGCAACCTCGGTTGCAGCGCTCACGGCGCTCGCGGCAACCGGATGCGCGCCGTCGCCGAGCTCGACGTCGAGCAACACGTCGGACACGCCGACCAACAGCACGACGTCTGCTTCTGCGCAGACGGGCGAAACGCTTCTGCCCAACAAGGAGAATCTGAATTTCTCGCAATCGGTGCAATGCGAGCCCGATTTCGTCGCCGACCCGATCACTGACGACCAAGTTACCGAGACCATCGACGTCGACGTCGTGGTATGCGGTGCCGGTATGGCGGGAACGACGGCGGCAGCCTCCGCTTCGCAAAACGGTCTGAACGTTTTGCTGCTCGAGAAGGGCACGACGTTCGCCGCACGCGGAAGCGAGATCGGCGCCATCAACGATCCTCTCCATACAGCCGCCGGCGTGACGGTTGATCCGGCAGAGCTCTTGGGCGATGCGCTCTCCTTTGCCCACTATCGCGCCGACCGTTTTGTCTGGCAGCAATACATCGACCGCTCCGGTGAGGCGATGGCATGGGCGATGGAAACCTCATCTAACACGCCGACGAGCGAGTGCGGCGAGTTCAGCGTCGTGGGCGACCATTCCGTTTATGAGGGTGTGAAGACCTGGGCGACTGGTGTTCGCGTTCAGGGCGGCACTTCCTCCTTTGTCAAGATGATGCTTGACAATGCAGAGCTCAACGGTGCGGAGATTCGTTTCGAGACCCCTGCTTGCCAACTCATCACCGACGAGAGTGGCGCTGTGACCGGTGTTTTCGCGAAGGGTGAAGATGGCTATATCAAGGTGAACGCCTCCAAGGGTGTCGTATTGGCGACCGGCGGCTACGATAACAACTGGGATTGCCTGACGGAGAGGATTCGCCCGCGCGACCTCGCGGTGTATGCGTGGATCAACCCGACCATGACTGAATCCGGTGACGGGCATCTCATGGCCACGGCGATCAATGCGGCCGAGGATGACTATCCCCACATCCTCATGAACGACCCAGGCGGATGCACTGCCGGCTTCCGCGCGAACGGTGCGATCTTCGCCTTCCCACGCGTGAACGAGGACGGTAAGCGCTTCGTGAATGAGAGCCAGTCGTTCGAGCTCGTGAACAACGCCCTGATGTATCAGCCTGGCGCCCATGACTACCTTCTGCTCTCAGGCGATTTGCTTGCGGCGTTCGACATCATGAAGGGCGTCATACCGTGGACTGCCGAGGATATGTACGAGAACTGCAAAGATGTTCTCATCGAGGCAGACAGCATCGATGAGCTGGCCGATAAGATCGGCGTCAACAAGGAGAATCTCAAGGCGACGGTGGAGCGCTACAACGAGCTCTGCGCAAAGGGCGTCGATGAGGACTTCGGTAAGAACCCGACAACTCTGCTTCCTCTCGACGAGGCTCCGTTCTACGCGATTGAGGAGAGCGGCTCGTGCTTGACCTCGGTCAGCGGTTTGAAGATCAACAAGAACTCTCAAGTCCTCGACAACGCCGGTGCGGTCATCCCGAATCTCTATGCATTGGGCAACACGAGCGGCTCGATGTTCTTCGGCACCTATCCGCACCATATCAGCGCCGTCAGCCATGGACGTTGCGTCTGCTTTGGCTATCTGGTGGGACGCCGCCTCGCCGGCTTGGAAGACGAAGAGTAAACGGCAAGATTCTGCGGAAGACGGAAGAAGACGACAAAGCTCCCTGTAGTTCTGTGGGAGATAAGTGAGGTTCTGTCGGGAAAAGATCGAAAGACCTTCGTGAAGGAAATTAGTGGCCTTTCGGAAAGAAATGGCTGATAGGAGTTCATAGAGGCTCCGCCCCTGCTTAATTTGAGCTTGGGGACGGGGCCTTCCTTGTTTCGGAACAGTGACCCTCCCCGTGTATGAAACGGACGGTCCGTGATTGCGCGAAAGCTGGAAATGCTCGCAGCTTGATTTACGCGAAAGCAGGAAATGTTGAGCGTGTTGGTTGAGCGCATTTGCTCATTCATACATGCGCAACGGGGGGTTGCGGGGTAACTGTTTGAGGGGTTCTCGCGCCGTTTTCTCGATGTTACGGTACTGCTACCTTACTGTTTATTGCCCCGCAACCATATGGGATGGGGCGGGGCAGAGACAATTCCCAAAAGGAGGAGGGAAATCTATGTCAAAGCTTACCGTTTCTCGTCGTGACCTGCTCAAGGGTGCTGCCGTCGGCGCCGCCAGCGTTGCCGCCCTTGGCGCGTTTGCCGGTTGCTCGCCGGCGCAGACGAGCTCGACAAGCAGCAACACGTCCACCGCAGAGCCGGCGCAGTCCGGCGGCTATTCGTGGGAGACGCCGCCCGAGCCCATCACCGACATCGCGAGCGAGGTCGACACCGACACACTCGTCATCGGCGCGGGTCTTTCGGGATGCGCCTGCGCATGCTCGCTCGCCGAGAGCGGCGGCAACGTGACCGTCGTTGAGAAGACGAGCAGCTGGAACGGCCGCGGCGGCGGATTCGGCGCCATCAAATCGCGCTACATGGACGCCCAGAACATCGTCGTCGACAAGGTGAACGCCAAGCAGCACTGGATCGCCCAGTGCGCCAGCCGTGCAAACGAAGACCTCATCAGCAAGTTCTTCAACAACTCGGAAGAGGCGAGCAACTGGCTGCTCGACAAGGCCGAGGCGAAGAACTGCTTCGTGATGGTCGGTGCGTTCTACAGCCACGACGATGTGTACGCTGAGCAGCCGGGCTATCACATGTGCATGGCCCCCGAGGATGCGGGCCTCTCGTCAACCGGCTTCATCGGTGCCGAGCTTCTCTATCTCGATGCCGTGGACGCGGGCGCCACGTTCGTGTTCGATTCTCCGGCGGTGCAGCTTGTCACCGACGACTCCGGCGCGGTGACCGGAGCCATCTGCGAGACCGCTGACGGCTATGTGAAGTACAACGCGAAGAACGTTGTGCTCGCAGCTGGCGACATCGGCGGCAATGTCGAGATGTGCGAGGCGTATGCGCCGATCTGCGTGGAATACGGCCAGCCGCGCAGCCAGTACACCCCCGTCGGCGTGAACACCGGCGACGGCCATAAGATGGGCATGTGGGTCGGCGCTCAGCTGCAAGACCTGCCGCTGCCGACGATGATGCATCCGCAGGCGTTCTGCTGGTTCCATGGCCCATTCCTGTTCGTGAACCTGAACGGCGAGCGCTTCATGTGCGAGGATACGTGGGTGCAGGGCAAGTCGCTCGCGATCAACCGCCAGCCCGACGGCATCGCCTATTCCATCTTCGACGCCAACTGGCCGACCGACCTCAAGAACGGCCTGCCCTATGGCGGCGGCATGTTCTGGGACAGCTTCCGCGCCTACGGATCCGACTTGCAGGAGGCGGTCGACTACTTCCAGACGCAGATTCCGCTTTATGTGGAGCAGGGCATCGCGTATCAGGCCGACACGCTGGACGACCTCGCGAAGCAAATCGGCTGCGATGCGGCGACGCTGAAGGCGACCGTTGAGCGCTACAACGGCATGTGCGAGGCCGGCGAAGACACCGACTACTACAAGAAGCCCGTCTTCCTGACGCCAGTCAAGGAAGGTCCGTTCTACGCGCTCTCCGTCGGACCGGCGCTGCTCACCGTGACCGGCGGCCTGAAGGTCAACACCGACTTCCAATGCCTGAACGCCGATGGCGAGCCGATCGAGGGCCTCTATGCGCTCGGCAACTGCATGGGCGACATCACCGCCGTCGACTACCCGATCAACGTCGCGGGTAACAGCCACGGGCGCTGCATCACCTACGGGTATTTGTTGGGTAAAGATCTCGCGTAGGCGCCTTGCCGCGGCATAGTTTCAAAGTATCCTTATGGAGGGTTTCGGGAAACCGGAGCCCTCTTCCCTTGCTGGGGTCTGAGACAGACGATCCGTGAGGAGTTGGCGATGGCTTTCGGGAACGGCCTTGACCGAAAAGAAAAAGCTCAGGAGAAGCGTGCTTTGGAAGAAGAGCAGGCGCAGGATGAACAGACGCGGGAGGAGCAGGCGTTTGCGAGGCTCCAAACTTTGGTAGACATGCTTCCCGCGATGGAAGAGAAGGGGAGGGTGCTTACGCGGGCGCGGAAAGCGCAGGAAATCGTCAAGCTCGCGCGCAAGGTGCATTTCGAGCGCTTGGAGTTCGAGGATCTGCTCAAGCAGGAGAAGAAGGCGATGGATGCTGCGATGGAAGCGCGCGATGAAGGTGCGTCGCAGGAGGTCATCGGCCAGCGCAATCGCGAACTCTTCTATTGGGGCACGATGAAGGGCTATAAGGCGGCGCCGATGCAAAACGATGAGTTTCTCCTGAAGAAGGCGCTTGAGGAAGCCGGTTTCGCAAACGAAGAGGAGGCGCAGGCGGCGGTTCTTCCCGAAGACGAGCTCCAAGCGCTTGCCGATGAGGTGGAAGCGTATCAGCAGGACTATGCTGAAACGCTTGAGCTCTGCGAAAGCTTCGAGGAGGAGGGCGAGTGCTGAGGTTGGCGCGCTGACCGCGCGAACCTTGGGCGAGCGGGTACTGAACGCACGGAGCGTTGAACGCGCGAACCGCCGGACGCACAGAGCGCCGAGCGCACAGGCTCGCAACGCTCACTCACGCGTTCAGCGAATCGCCTTGTCGAGATAGTTCCAGAATTCCGTCATCGCGGTGTTGAGCCGCGTTCCCTTCTTCACGATGGCGTAGGTCCCGAACTCGTCGGCGTGGGGCGCCATGAGAGGAAGCAGCTTGAACTGCCCTTCATAGGGCGTGGCGAGCGTGAGAATCGACTGCGGGAAGCCGAAGAACATTGCCTGGCTGCGAATGGCCTGGTTGATCAGCAGCTTATCGTTTGACGACGAGAAGATGATGTCGACCATCACGCCTTCCTGCGTGCATGCTTCCACGAGGAAGCGGTGGAGGAAATCGTGCCGCCCTTGGGTGACGAAGGGCTGCTTGTCGATGTCTTTCACCGTGAGATGGTCTTGCTCGCTCAAAGGCGAGGTGCGCGGGACGAAAATGTAGACGCCCGTGTGCCGGATGAGCTTGTAGTCAAAATCCTCCAGATAGTGCGGAATCGCACCGACGAAGCCGACGTCGGCGTCTTGCGTCCGCACCAAGTCGGTCGCGGTGGCGGTGTTGCATTCCTCGATCGTCACGAGGATCTCGGGATGTTCGTCGATGAACGTCTCAAGCAGGTTCGGCTGAAACGTGAAAAACGCGCCGGCCACGACGCAGAGCGAAAGCGAGAGCTGCGGGTTTTGGAGGTTGTGCGTGCGCGAGAAGCGCATCTGCAGCTGGTGATACGAATCCACGAGAGGAAGGGCCTCGTAGAGCAAGAGCTGGCCGGTGTCGGTGAGCTCCAAACCTTGTGATTTCACCTTGAAGAGCTGAGCGCCGATCTCGCTCTCGAGGTTCGTGATGGCTTTTCTCAGCGCTTGCCGCGAAATGTAGAACGTTTTGGCGGCTTTCGTGAAGTTGCCCGCTCGGGCCGTCACGACGAAATACTCAAGCTGGCGGAAATCCATGTCTTAAACGCCCCTTCGAACGAATAATTCTGAACGGCCGCACATCTGCACATAACCACTCATTTTTCCCTCCACCGTCAATGATACCCGAGAGGGACGCCTTTCAGAGGCAACCTTCAGTTGCGCAGGATGCATAATCTCAACGTTTCAATGCCTTGTTATCTCATGGCGAAATATGAGTGTCATCTAGGCTTCGTGTGCAATTATCATGTTTGCTGCTTGTTTGGGTTACTATTTGCATAAGCAATTCAGGGAACTCAAACTCAATCGCCTCATGGAGGGGTTCGCGCATGAACGCAAAGCTTAAGAAGAGGATGATCGTCGTCTCCGGCATCATCGTCGTCGTTTTGATTCTCGTGCTGGCATTTGTCGGCGGCAATACCGCAGCGCAGACGGTGAAGGTCGGCGATGTGGTCGGCAACTCGTCGTTCGCGGGGCAGAAGGTGCAGGTGTCGGGCAACGTGGTGCCGGGCTCGTTCTCGACCGTCGACGATGTGCTCACATTCAGCATCTACGATCCCGATGCGGGCGAAACCGATCAGCTGGTCGTGCGCTATGACGGCGCGGCATCTTCCACGTTTGGCAACGACGTCACCGCCATCTGCACGGGACGCATCGGCGATGACGGCACGTTGAGCGCGAGCGAGCTTGTGACGAAGTGTCCTTCCAAATACGAGAACGCTGAGGAGGCGCTCACGATAAGCCAGCTTCTCGGCTATGGCGACAGCGTGCTTGACAAGCCGGTCAAGGTCGCGGGTGCCATCAAGGCGGGAACCTTGGCACCAGCAGGCCAGGGTGAGCGCATGGTGATCGTCGATGGCGAAAGCGGCGACGAGCTTGCGATCGTCTATGAGGGCGCTCTCTCCGACGAAGCCGTAGAAGGCGCCACAGTTGTTCTCACCGGTTCGATCGGCGGCGACGGGCGCTTCACGGCGACCGATGTTGCGCTCGAAGGCTAGGCGCCCATGTCGACCTTTGGATTGCTTGGTCTCTTAGTCGGCTTCGCCGGCATTGTGATTTCCCTCATCTGCCTCCTTGCGGGGCAGATCCTTGGCCGCGGCGGAAAGGCGGGCGAGCGTGCGAAGGAGCGCGCCGAAACGCTTTCGTGGGCGGGGCGGGCCGCTGTCGTCGTCGGCACGATAGCGCTCACGTTCTGCTGTGCGATTCTGGTGGTGGCGTTTTTCACGAACGACATCACGATCGATTACGTCGTGCGCAACCGCTCGGACGCCTCGGGCGATCTCGCCTGGCTCTTCCAGCTGGCGGGCCTTTGGAGTGGCCGTCAGGGTTCGCTGCTTTTCTGGGCGTGGCTCATCTCGGTGTTCAACTGCATCGTGGTGTTCGCCACGCGCAAGGGGCAGCGCCCTCTCGACAATATGGCGCTCTTCGTCGCCCAGCTCGTGCTTGCGGCCTTCGTCGGCGTGCTGCTGTTCTCTGAGGACAACATGCCCTTCACCGCCTTGGCGGCGCAATACATCGATGCTCAGGGCAACCTTCAGGGGGCGGCGCTCATGTGGGGGATGAACACCCTACTTGAGCACTGGGCGATGGCCATCCATCCGCCGACGCTCTTCATCGGCTATGCCGGCCTCACCATTCCGTTCGCCTATGCGATCGCCGCGCTCATCGTGAACGACGATTCCGACAAATGGGTGCGCGCGAGCACGCCCTATCTCATGTTCTCGTGGTTCATGCTCGGCATCGGCATCGGCCTCGGCGCGGTGTGGGCCTACGTCGTGCTTGGTTGGGGCGGCTATTGGGGATGGGATCCGGTGGAGAACGCGAGCCTTCTGCCGTGGCTCGTCGGCGTGGCGCTCATCCACAGCTTCACGGTCTACCGCCAACGCGGGGCCTTCAAGCGCTGGTCTATCATGTGCGCGTGCATCACGTTCTCCTTCGTGGTGCTCGGCACCTTCATCACGCGCTCGGGCCTCGTGCAGTCGGTGCACGCCTTCGAGGGCGATCCGGTTTCGCTCGTGCTCTTCCTCGCGCTGATCGTCCTCTCGCTTGCAGCCGGCGCGGTGGGGCTCCTCCTTCGTCGGAAGAGCTTCGGCGCCGATGTGGCCGCCCACGATGAGATTCAAAGCGTGGCGTCGAAGGAGGCCGCGTATTACGTGAACAACCTCGTCATGGTGGTCTTCGCCGTGCTGCTCGCCTACATGACGATCGCCTCGGCATTGCCTGGTTGGCTGCCGTTCGGAGGCCAGGCGCTGAGCGCCGGCACCTACAACGCCATCGCGCGCCCGCTCGGCATCATCTACTGCGCGCTGATCGCGGTGTGCCCGTTGCTTGCGTGGGGCAAAACCGACAAGGCGAAGTTCTGGAAGCAGGCGCGCGTCCCGCTCATCTGCGCCATTATTTTGTTCGTTCTGCTCATGGCGCTCTTCTTCACCACGCTTCTGCCCAACTACGATGCGATGATCGCGGCAGGCGGTACCGAGGCGGAGGGCCTCATGGAGGAAGGCCCCGCGTGGTACTACAACGGGCTTGCCATCGTCGGATTCGCGGTGGCGAGCCTGCTCTTCTTCAATGCCGGGCTCATGCTCGTTCGCTCACTGCGCGCAAACGGCGGGCGTCGTCGGTTCCCCGCGCTTGGCGGCGGCATCGCCCACTTCGCGATGTCGATCATCCTCGTGGGCCTCATCGGATCCTCGATGTACGTTTACGAGAGGGCCGGCTATATGGCGTATGACGAGGAAACCGACACAGCGCCCGAGCCCTTCGTCGTTGAGAACTACGAGCTCACCTATGTGGGCAACACGGTCGAAGAGGCGGAAAACGGCGACGATATCATCTACACCGTCACCTTCGATGTCACGCGCGACGGTGAATACGTGGGCACCGTCAGCCCGGCGGTGCAGCTCGTGCAAACGACGCAGCAGACGAAGCTCATCGCAAGCGTGATCGGCTTTCCGACCGAGGACCTCTTCGTTGTCTACCGGGGTGTGAACGATGCGGGCGCCTTCTCGCTGGATGTGAGGATCAATCCGCTCATCACGTTCGTCTGGATCGGTTTCGGGCTTTTGGTGGTCGGCGGATTCGTTGCCCTCATCGCAAGGCGGAGGCAATGAGCAGCCAGTCGGCGATTAGCCCTGATACGCCCGCCCTTGCGGTGGCCGATCTCGTGAAGAAGTTCGGTACGCGCAAGGCAGCCGACGGCATCTCATTCACGCTTCCGCAAGGGGCGTTTCTCTCGGTGTTTGGGCCGAACGGCGCGGGGAAGACCACACTGCTGCGTATGCTCGCGACACTCGCGCGCCCCACGTCCGGCACGATCGAGGTGCTCGGTGTGGATGCGAAGGAAAAGCCCGACGAGGTGCGCGAGCTCATCGGCATCATCTCGCACAATTCGTTTCTCTATCCCGACCTCACGGCGGAGGAAAACCTCGTGTTGTATGGCAAGCTCTATGGCGTGCCGCAGCCGGAAAAGCGCGCGGCAGAGCTGTTGGACGTCGTCGGTTTGCGTACGCGCCGCCACGACCGTGTGCGCACGTTCTCACGGGGGATGAGGCAGCGCGCCGCCATCGCGCGAGCACTGGTGAACGATCCGCGCATCGTCTTGCTCGACGAGCCTTATTCGGGGCTTGACCCCCATGCGGTGGAGATCGTTGACGAGCTGATCGAGAGCGTGCGGGCGGATCGCACGTTCGTGATGGTGAGCCACGATCTGGAAAAGGGGCTTGCGCTCTGCACCCATGCCCTCGTGCTCGCACGGGGGAGGGTGGTCAGCTTCTCGCCGGTGGAGAATTTGGATGCTCAGGAGTTCCGCGAACTGTACCGTTCGACGGTCGGCATGGGGGTGGCGTGATGGAAACGCCGAAACGCCCCTCCGGCTTCGCGCAGTACAAGACGTTGCTCGCGAAGGATCTGCGCCAGGAGTTCCGCACGAAGGAGATGCTCATCTCCATGGGCGTCTACGCGCTGCTCGTCATCGTCGTGTTCGGCGTGGCATTGAGCTTCGCACGTCCGGGCGAAGAGTTCCTCGAGGTGTCCGCTGGCCTTCTGTGGGCGCTCATCGCCTTCACGTCGTTGCTCGGGTTGAACCGTTCGTTTTCCCATGAGGTGGAAGAGGAGAGCTTGGAGGGCCTTTTGCTCGCACCGCTCGACCACGGCGTGATCTTCCTTTCGAAGGCGACGTCGAACCTCGTGTTCCTGCTCATCGTGGAGGTGATCGCCATCCCGCTCTACTGGCTTTTCTTCTCCTCGCTCACCCATCCCGCCGAAACCGGTTGGCTCATGGTGGTGCCGATTCTCATCGGATCGATCGGCATCGCGGGCATCGGCACGCTCCTTTCCACCATCACGGTGAACACGCGCGGCAAAGACGTGATGCTCGCGCTCCTGTTCGTGCCGATCGTGTTCCCGTTGCTCTATGCGTGCGTGTCGGCGACGACGGCGGCCATCGTCGGTGGAGATTTGATGGCCGAATCGTTCATGGTCTCGCTCGCGTTGGCAGCGGGGTACGATGTGATCATGATTCTTGCTTCGTGGGTTCTCTATGATTTCGTCGTGGGTGCATAAAGGGAAAGCGCCTCGGCATTTCTGGAAAGGAGACGATGGCCTATGAAGGAAAAAACGCGGGAGGTGAAGTTGCCCGAGGCAGGTCAGTGGCCCGACCGCATGGCCCCCGTCATCCTCGGCGTGGGCATCGTGCTCTCAACGCTCGGCTTTCTGCTGGCGTTTCTGTGGGTGGGGCCCGTCTATGGTGCGAGCGTCGACGGCGTCGAGCTCATCGGCGGCTCGATGGTATCGCAGATGCTGCTCATCTCGCAGAAGATCTTCTACTTCCACATGCCCGTCGCCATCGTCTCCTTCATCGCGTTGGCGTTCGCCGCCTATTACGCCATCCGCTTCCTCATGACGAAGGAGCAGCGCTTCGATTCGTGCTCGCAGGTGGCGATGGAGGTGGCGCTTCTCTTCGTTATCTGCACGATGATCACCGGCGAGATGTGGACGCGCTTCGAATGGGGCGTGTGGTGGACGTGGGAGCCGCGGCTGACCACCTATCTCATTCTCATGCTCATCGTCATCGCGTATTTCATTCTGCGCAATGCCGTCGACGAGCCTGAGCGCAGCGCAACCTATTCGGCCGTCGTCAGCATCATCGCGCTCATCGACGTGCCGATCTGCTTCATGGTGACGCGCCTCATTCCCTCGAGCATCCATCCCGTCGTGCTGCGCGAAGGCGGCATGACCGCCGACATGGGCATCTGCCTTGTCGTTTGCCTTGTCGGGCTTCTCTGCGTCGGGTTTGCGCTCTATCGCGCCCGCTTTAACCAAATACGGCTCACGCAGCGCGTCGAGGCGATGAAGCAAACATTGGAGGAGAGACAATGAATCCGATTCTCGAGCAAATCTATTCCACCGTTATCCCCTCGGCGCCCTACATCATCGCGGCGTACGCGCTCATCTGGGTGGCGCTTCTCGTCTATCTGCTCTTCATCATGAGGGGAACGAAGAAGGCACAGGCGCAGATGGCGCTTCTTGAGGAGGAGCTCGCCGCGCAGGAGGCGAAACTGCAATCGGCCGCGGCTGACGAAACCTCTGCCACACCACGGCAAGATGGGGTATGATAAGCCAACCTCACATAGCGCGTTCTTTCGTGAAAGGTGGTTTTCGTGAAGGCTCTCATTCCTGCCGCAGGACTTGGAACGCGGTTCCTTCCCGCGACGAAGGCCCAACCCAAGGAAATGATGCTTGTGGTCGACCGGCCCGCGATCCAGTATGTGGTCGAGGAAGGTCTCGCATCGACGGCCGATGAGGTGGTGATCATCAACAGCCCCTACAAAACGGCGATCGAAGACCACTTCAAGCCACACCCGAACCTCGTGAAAACGCTCCGCGCGCGCGGAAAGGATGATCTTGCCGCGAAGGTGGAGCATGTGAGCAGCCTCAACGTGAGCTATGTCTACCAGTGCGATGCACTCGGACTCGGCCACGCGATCTATTGCGCGCACGAGAAGACCGGCGATGAGCCCTTCTTCGTGCTGCTCGGCGACGTGCTGGTTCCCGACAACAACATCTTGCCTGCGATGCAGGCCGTTTCCAACGAGCACGGCGGTGCGAGCGTGATCGCCGCGATGCCGGTGCCCGAAGATCAGGTGAGCCGCTTCGGCATCATCGCGGGAGAGCCGGTCTCCGAGGGCGTGTGGAAGGTCGATTCGCTGGTGGAGAAGCCGTCCGTCGATGAGGCGCCCTCGAACCTCGCGGTGTTCGGGCGCTACCTGCTGACGCCGCGCGTCATGGAGCTGCTCGCCGAGGCGAAGCCGACGGTGGAGGGCGAGATCCAGCTGACCGACGCCCTCGATGCGCTCCTTCAGGAAGAGGAGATGTATGCGCTGATCGTCGATCCCGAAGACGGATTCGACACCGGCACCGTCGACACGTGGATCGAGACGAACAACATCCTCTACCAACGCCGCAAAGCGCAGAAAACCTGCTGCCCGCAATAAGCTGCCAATCATTTCACGCAATCTCTGCCCGTTGCCCTCGCTCTTCTCGTGGTCAGCGGGTTTTGCAACGCGTTATTACGGGTGAAGACGGTTGCAATCAAGTGCTGTGTGCTTTTAATAATCGTGATTTGTCAAATCGTGATTTGATAGTAAGCCTGCATGACGTCGGGACGTGCAGGGGTTTGACATCGGGCCTACAGGCTTTGCGGGGGCGGGGTCGATTCAGGCTCTGAAAAAGGAATGGTCCGGCGAGAGGGGAGCTCGCCGGACCTCAAGGAGGGGATGTGCGGCACTGACTGCCGCTCTGCTTATGAAAGATTAAGCAGACAAGCAAAAACGGAGAATCTTTCTGCTTGGTAAAACTAAGTATAAAGGTCATACTTGAATAACCTGTGTGCCGCCTTTGGAGAAGTTGTGCATTCAACGTGTATGTTCTGCAAAGACGCAGGTAAACCGAACAAAACGTCTGCCTCCATCGTGTTAGGCACCTCAATTCCGCCTTCTGTTTGAGGGGGTGCTAGCTGCATACGAACATGCTAGTATAACGGTTATGGATACGCTCTTTCGCGAAATAGAGGACGCGCAAATCGCCAAGGCGGCGCCGCTCGCGGTGCGCATGCGCCCGCGCACGCTCGATGAGCTTGTGGGGCAGCAGGAAGCGGTGGGCGAGGGAAGCTGGTTGCGCTCGGCCATCGAGCAGGACGCTCTCTCGTCGGTGATCTTCTTCGGACCAGCGGGCACGGGGAAGACCTCGCTCGCCCATATCATCGCCGAGACGACGAAGGCGGTCTTTGTCGAGGTCTCCGCAATCGGCGGCACCGTCTCCGATCTCCGACGCGAGATAGCGGCGGCGAAGGAGCGCCTCGGCACCTTCGGTGAGCGCACGATCCTTTTCGTTGACGAGATACACCGCTTCAACCGCTCGCAGCAGGACGCCCTGCTCCATGCGGTGGAGGATCGGCTCGTCGTGCTGATCGGCGCGACGACGGAGAATCCCTTCTTCGAGGTGAACTCCGCCCTCATCTCCCGTTCGCGCATCGTGGAGCTGCACAATCTCACCGATGAGGAGATCGCCGTCGTGCTTGAGCGCGCCTGCGACGACAAGCGCGGCCTCGACGGCGCCTATGAGCTCTCCGACGGGGCGCGCGACGCGATCATCGTGGCTTCGGGCGGCGATGCCCGGGGCGCTCTCACCACGTTGGAGCTCGCGGCCTCGCTCATCGCGCCCGGCACGAGGAAGCAGCCTGCGCTCATCGGCGAGGCCCAAGTCACTGCCGCGACGCCCCATCGGGCGATTCCCTATGATAAAAACAAGGACATGCACTACGACGTGATCTCGGCCTTCATCAAATCGATGCGGGGCAGCGATCCCGATGCGGCGCTCTATTGGCTCGCGCGCATGATCGAGGGCGGGGAGGACCCGAAATTCATTGCGCGCAGGATGCTCATCGCCGCCTCTGAGGACATCGGAAACGCCGATCCGCAGGCGATCCTCGTGGCGGAGGCGGCGTTTAAGGCCGCCGAGGTGATCGGCTACCCCGAATGCCGCATCAACCTCGCCCAGGCCGCCACCTATCTGGCGCTCGCGCCGAAGAGCAACGCTGTCATTGCGGGAATCGATGCCGCTCAAAAGGAGGTGCGCGAAGGGCCGGTTCGCTCCGTTCCCAACCACCTGCGCGATCGCCATCGCCCCGGAGCAGAGAGCTGCGGCCGCTACCGCTATCCCCATAGCTACCCGGGAGGATGGGTCGACCAGCAGTACCTTCCCGATGGGCTCGAACGGGGCTGCTTCTACCATCCCACCGAACGCGGATGGGAGGCATATCGGACCGAGGCGACGCAGCGCGACAGGGCGAGCGGGAAAGATGCGGGTAACACGGAGGAAACTCCTCAAAAAACTCGTAAGAGAGGGAAGCAGTCACCGATAGAATAGGCAAGGACTGTTTTTCGAGGCGAAAGGTTGTCAGGAGGCAGATATGAACGACGTCCTCGGCATTATCTTACCGATTGTGTATATCATCGTCGGCGTTGGACTCGTCTGGTTTGTCGTCGAGCTCGCTCTTACCATCCGCAAAACGCGGAAAACCGTCACTGCCATAAAAGAGGAGATCGATCCCTCCCTTGCCTCGATCAAGAAGATCACGGCCGATCTCGAGCCGGTTATCACGAAGGTCGATCCGCTGGTCGAGCGCGTGTCGCTCACCGTGGATGCGGCGAACCTTGAGATCATGCGCGTCGACCAGATCCTCGAGAACGTCACCGACATCACCGGTTCAGTGAACAAGGCGGTGGGCGCGGTCGACACGGTGACGAGCGCTCCGGTGGAGTTCGTGAATTCGGTGACGAAGAAGGTGCGCTCGGTCTTCAAGCCGAAATACGCGAGCAACGAATCGATGAAGCTCGGCGGCGCCGAAGACGCCGAGCCGAAAGGCGCCGTTGCCGAATTTGTCGACGCTTCGGTGGACGCCGCCGTGGACGCGGCCAAGGAACAACGTCAGAAGATGGCGGATCGCAAGGCGGCGCGTGAAGAGAAGCAGGCCGCCGAGGCCGCCAACGAGAAGGAGCTCTCCGAGAAGATCGCCTCCACGCGCGATGTGATCCTCGATGCGATGGACCCCGAAGGCGAAACGGCAACGGAAAGCGCTGCAGCAGAGGCGACGGACGCCGAAGGCGGGAAAAACGCCGAATAAGCAATTGGATGCTATGCGGTAAGACATTGCGCGAGGTTACATGGAACGAGATCCGAAGAACACCAGCAGGGACAGTATAACGGGTTCGCAAAAGGCCGCAGAGGCTTCCTCGGCTGCAAGCCTCGCCGCAGGGATGGCGAAGGAAGCGCGTCTTCGGCGGTGGTTCCTCACCACTTGGACCATCGTCGCCGTGGCGCTCCTCACGGTAGTCGTCGTCTATCTGCTGAACCTGCTGGCAATACCGGTCAGCATGATCATCTGGACCGTCATCATCGTCTTTTGCCTGAGGGGGATCGTCAACAAACTTGAGGAACGCGGCATCGGGCGCCTTGCGGGAACGATAATCGCCTATGTGGTGATGATCGTGGTCATCGTACTTTTGGGGCTTCTGTTATTCTCGCCGGTCTTCGGCTTTTCCTCTCAGTTCACCAATCTCATGGATTCGATCCCCCGTTATATGAAGGAGATCATCGCCTGGGGCAATTCCCTCTATAGCGAGCACGTTCAGTTCTTTGACAACGAGACGATCCGCAATGTCATCACGCAGTTGCAAGACCAGCTCACGTCGATGGCGTCGAAGCTCGCCGAGGCGAGTGCAAACGGGCTTGTCTCAGCCGGATCGGCGCTGGTCAACGGGCTTGTGGCTATCGGCTTCGCGTTTGTCATCGCCTTTTGGGTGCTCATGGAGCTTCCGCAGATGGGGCGAGAGGTGATGCGCCTTGTCGATGAGAAGCACGTTGAGGACGCGAAGTTTCTGCATGTCACCTTCACGCGGGTCATGGGCGGCTATCTGAAAGCCCTGCTTCTGCAGTGCGCAAGCATCGGCATCGCATGCGGAGTCCTCTTTGCGGTTCTCGGGATTCCCAACGCCGCCGCCTTGGGCGTCATCACCGGCTTCCTCAACATCGTTCCCATCATCGGGCCTTGGCTCGGCGGTGCGCTCGCGGCGATCGTCGGCATTTTCGTGAGCCCCCTTGTCGCGATCATCGCGCTTGTCGGCACCGTCATCATCCAGCAGTTCGTCTACACCTTCATCTCGCCGAAGATCATGTCGAATTCGGTCGACGTGCATCCGGCGCTCACCTTCCTCGCCTTGATGGCGGGATCGGCGATTGGCGGCGCCATGAGCGGACTCACCGGATCTCTCGTCGGGATGCTGCTTTCCATCCCTGCCGTTGCGGTCGCCAAGTCGATCTTCGTGTATTATTTCGAGAAGCGCAACGGGCGGCGCATCGTTGCAGAGGACGGCGTTTTGTTCAAAGGAAAGCCAGCGCCTGGAACCGACGTCGATCCGATGGGCGACGCGACCTCTCCCGGAGGCGGCAATGTCGTCGAATCGCCGAGGCACCACCATTTGAATCACAGCGAGCGCTTGAAGGGCAAGCGCCACTGGACGAGAAGGGAGAGCTTGGACGGCGAGGAGCGCGACGAGGAAGCCGAAACCAACCAAAGCAAAGAGAAGTGAAGCGCATAGACCATGAAATATATGACAACAGCTGAAATTCGCGAATCGTTCCTGCACTACTTTGAGGTGAAGGGTTGCTTGCGCATGCCGTCCTCATCGCTCATACCCGACGACCCGTCGCTTCTGCTGACGAGCGCCGGCATGGTGCAGTTCAAACCATATTTCCTCCAGCAGAAGCAGCTCGATCCTGCCTACATCGGCACGACGACCGTGCAGAAATGCGTCCGCACGAACGACATCGACATCATCGGAACGACGGGGCGCCATCTCTCGTTTTTCGAGATGCTCGGCAACTTCAGCTTCGGCGCCTATTTCAAGAAGGAGATGTGCGCCTGGGCGCTCGACTATTCCGTGAACGTCCTCGGCCTCGACAAAGACCGCCTCTATTTCACGGTCTTCGTCGACGACGATGAGACGATCGACATTTGGAAGGGCCTCGGCGTTCCAGAGAGCCATATCTCGCGGCTTGGAGAGGAAGACAACTTCTGGCGCGCCGGACCGACCGGCCCTTGCGGCCCCTGCTCGGAGCTCTATTACGATCAGGGCGAGGAATTCGGCTGCGGCAAGCCGACCTGCGGCCCGGGCTGCGATTGCGACCGCTTCCTCGAGTATTGGAACTGCGTCTTCACGCAATACGACGGCCAGGAAGATGGCACGCTCGTCCCGCTTCCGAAGAAGAACATCGACACGGGAATGGGCCTTGAGCGCATCGCCGCCATCCTTCAGGGCGTGCAATCCAATTACGAGACCGATGTGCTCCGCTCGCTCGTCGCGGTGGGGGAGCGCCTTTCGGGCATCGCCTATGGCAGCGATCCGAAATCGGATCTTTCGCTTCGCATCATCGCCGACCATTCGCGCTCCGTCACCTTCATGATCTCGGACGGCATCTTGCCCTCGAACGAGGGGCGCGGCTATGTGCTGCGCCATCTGCTTCGCCGTGCCGTCATGAAGGCCCAGCTCATCGGCATCCAAGGGCCGTTCTTGAATGACTATGTGGACGAGATCGTGCGCCTCATGGGGCACGTGTATCCCGAGATCGTGGAGAACCGCGAGCTGGCGAGGCGCGTCATCCTCTCGGAGGAAGAGCGTTTCGGCAACACGCTGAAGAACGGGCAAGCCTATCTGGAGCAAGCGCTCAGCGATCTTGAGGGAGACCTGCTGCCGGGAGAGGTCGCGTTCACGCTTCACGACACCTACGGCTTCCCGATCGAGGTCACGCGCGAAATAGCCGAGGAGCGCGGCATCGCCGTGGATGGCGATGGGTTCCTGCGCCTCATGGAAGAGCAGCGCGACCGCGCCCGCTTGGCGAACACGAAAGACACCGAGGCCGCCTGGTCGACCTATGGCGGCATCCATGCGCAGCTGCGCGCCGAGCTCGGGGCCACGCGCTTCTACGGCTACGACACCACCTCAGGCGAGGCGACGGTCACCGCCATCGTGAAAGACGGCGAGAGGGCCGAGAAAGTCTTCGCCGGTGAGACGGCGGAGGTCATCCTCGACGCCACGCCGTTCTACGGCGAGATGGGCGGCGAGATCGGCGACACGGGCCTGTTTGAATCCACCGAGATGCGCGCCTACGTTTTGGACACGCAGCTGCCCGAGGCAGGGCTTTACGCACATTCGGTTTGCGTCGAGGAAGGCGAAATCGCCGTGGGCGACACGATCCATGTGACGGTGGACGCCCTTCGCCGCGCGAGCATCGAGCGCAACCATACGGCGACGCACATCCTCCACGCCTCGCTTTGCAAGGTGCTCGGCGACCATGTGCGCCAAGCAGGCAGCTACGTGGGGCCCGACCGGCTGCGCTTCGACTTCACGCACTTCGAGGCGATGACGCCGGAGCAGATCGCGGAGGTGGAGCGCATCGCGAACAACGTCGTCATGCAGGCCACGCCGACGACCATCTACGAGACCTCGCTCTCCGAGGCGCGCGAAAGCGGCGTCACGGCGCTCTTCGGCGAGAAGTACGGCGAGCGCGTGCGCGTGGTGGCGGCGGGAGAGTTCTCGCAGGAGCTCTGCGGCGGCTGCCATGTGCGCAATACCGCCGAGATCGGCTTCATCAAGATCATGTCCGAATCGAGCGTCGGCGCGAACCTGCGCCGCATCGAGGCGGTGACAAGCTACGGCGCGCTTGCCTACATCAACAAGGTGGAGGCCGAGCTGAAGGAGACGGCGGCGGAGCTGCGCGTGCCGATCTTCGACGTGAGCGAGCGGACGGTCGCGAACCTCAAGGCGCTCAAGGAGCTGCAGACCAAGAGCAAGCGCTTGAAGGAAGCGGTGTCCGACGACGGCGTGAATGCGCTTCTCGGCATGGTGCGGGATGCGAAGGCGGGCTATCCCGTCATCGTCACGCGCACCGACATCCGCGACACGAGCGGCTTCCGCAATTCGTGGGACATCATCCGCGCGCGCATGGATCGCCCCGGAGCCGTGGTGCTCGCGTCGGTGCAGAACGGCAAGCCGGTCATCTTCGCCGCGGGATCCGACGAGGCGGTCGCGGCCGGATTCAATGCCGGCGCCATCGTGAAGGCCATCGCACCTTCCATCGGCGGCGGCGGAGGGGGAAAGCCGGCCATGGCCCAGGCGGGCGGGAAGAACGCCGAGGGCATCGACGACGCCTTGGCGAAGGCACGGGAGATGCTTCTCTAGTTTCGTGCGAATCATGGCCCTTGACATCGGCGCAGCGCGCATCGGCTTCGCCATAAGCGATCCCGCCGAGGCGGTGGCGACGCCTCTTTGCGTGCTTTCCACTTCCGATGTGGTCAATCGCAACCGCACGTTCCTCCGGCTCCTTGAGGATTGGGAGCCGGAGTATCTTGTCTTCGGCATGCCCTATTCCCTGAGCGGAAAAGCAGGCCCGCAGGCCCGCGCCGTCAAGGAGACGGCGAAACGCATCGCCTCAGCGTGCAAATTGCCCTATACGTTTGTCGATGAGCGCCTGAGCAGCCAAGAGGCGAAGCGGAGTTTGCGTGAAAAGGGCATGGGGGAGCGCGAGATGCGCGGAAAAATCGATATGATAGCGGCATGCCTTTTTCTCCAAGCGTGGCTCGATGGACGTGCGGGGCAAAGGGCCTCGGGGGCAGATGGGGTGTGCCCCTAGAGCATCATCTTGGCAGCTTCCGTGAAAGGCGGATTTGCATGGGCCTTCATAAAAAGCAAGTCACCTATTCCGAACATCCAACGTACGCGGCTCGGGTAGCGCATTCGCGCGGCGAATCGCAATTCAAGACCTACGATACGAGCTATATCCGTCCCAAGAAGAGCAAGTGGCCGACGATCCTCGCCATCGTCCTCGCGGTGGCCGTGGTGGCCATACTCGCGTTCATCTTCATCCCGCGAGACCAGGCCGAGCTGCTTCCCGCCGACCAGCAGGTCGAGATCGTCATCGAGCAGGGGCAGGACGCCCGTTCCATCGGTGATGCGCTCGCCGAGGCGGGGGTCATCTCTTCGTCCTCGGAGTTCGTCCAGCGCGTGAACACGCTCGGCGCGGCTTCCTCCCTTCGCGCGGGCACCTTTACGATCAGCGGCGGTTTGTCGCTTGACGACGTCATCAACGTGCTCCTCTCGGGTGGGTTGCCCACCGGCACGCCGCTCACCATCCCCGAGGGCTACACGGTGGCTCAGACCGCCCAGACGGTCGAGCAGGTCAGCGGCGGAAAGGTGACGGCAGCTGATTTCGAGGCGGCGGCCTCTAACGCCGAGGGCTATGCGGAGGCGTTTCCCTTCGTCCAAGGGGCCTATGACAATTCGCTTGAGGGCTTCCTCTATCCCGCGACCTACTATCTCGCCGACGATGTGACGGCGGACAGCATCGTTCGCATGATGCTCTCGCAATACCGCGATGCCACCGCGGCGGTCGATTTCACGTCGATGAACGATGCGGGCTACAGCAACTACCAGGTGCTCATCGTCGCCTCGCTCATCGAGAAGGAGGCGCTGCTCGATGAGGAGCGGCCTGTCATCGCCTCGGTCATCTACAACCGGCTCCGCGAGGTGATCGAGCTGCAGATCGACGCGACGACCGCGTATCTCTACGGGCCCGATTTCACGCCCGAGCAGCTCCATGAGCCGGGGCCCTACAACACCTACGACCAATATGGCCTGCCCGCAGGCCCCATCTGCTCGCCCGGACTCGCGTCCATCCAGGCGGCGGCGAATCCCGAGACGACGGATTACCTGTTCTACATCGCGAACGGCGATGGCAGCCATAGCTTCTCGACCACCTATGAGGAACACCTCAACAACATAGGCTGACCTCGCTCACACGAAGGCAAACCACGTCATGCCGCTTTGGACTCCGGAAAGATACTTCTCGCGCATCAGCCACATCGTGATCGGCCGCGACCTCATCGATTGCGGCTTTGAGAACGTGCTGCTCGACATCGACAACACCATCCTCACGCGCGACACGCATGAGGTTCCGCGCGACGTCGGCATGTGGCTGGGAAAGGCGCGCGACGCCGGCATCCGGTTCTGCCTCCTTTCGAACAACTGGCACCATGGGGTATACGAGTTGGCGGGCGAGCTCGAACTGCCGCTCGTCGCCAAGGCGGTCAAGCCGCTGCCTCCGGCGTTCCTCCGCGCGAAGAAGAAGCTCGGCGCGAAACGGCGCAACACCGTGGTCATCGGCGATCAGCTTATCACCGACGTCCTCGGGGCGCATTTCGTCGGCATGGCGGCCTATATGCTGCAGCCGCTCGTTGAGCAGGATCTTCCCCATACGCTCTTCCTCCGCCATTTCGAGCGGGTCCTCATGGGAGATCGCCAGCCGGAGCCCCTGTCGTCGGTTCCCCAAGCCGCGCAGCAGGCGGCGCAGCAGATCGCACAGCAGACAGCGCTCTTGCCCCAGTCGGCGCCGATGGCCGAGGCGCCCTCTGTGGCCGCTCCGATGTGTAAAGGGAGGCAAATATGACGCAGCTTTCCGAAGAGAGGCTCTACCTTCTCGGCCATCCGATCTCCCATTCGAAATCGCCGGTGATGCATGAGGCCGTCTATCGAAAGCTCGGCCTTCCTTGGCGCTATGAGCTGGCGGATCGCGCCGCGCCGGAGGAGGCGGAGGCGTTTCTCGCGGCGAAGGATTTCCTCGCGCTCAACGTGACCACCCCCTACAAGCCGCTCGCATTCGCGTCGGCCGATGTGGCGGCGGCCTCCGCGCAGCTTGCCAAGGGGGCGAACGTCATCGTCGCTCACAAGGAGCGCCTTTTGGCCTACAACACCGACGGCGAGGGCTGCATCGCCTATCTGAGGCATGCGGGGGTGGAGCTTGCAGGCAGAAACGTCGCCATCTGCGGCACGGGGCCCACCTCGCTCGCGATCCTCCATGCGGCGACGCTCTGCGGTCCCGAATCCGTCGTGCTGCTCTCCCGCGAGGTTGTGCGGGCGAAGGCGGCGCTTGAGGAATATGTCGAGAGCTGCGAGCGCATGCTCGCCTTCGATTTCGAGCTGCCGGCGGCGCAGAAAGGCAGGCTGACGCTCCGCGAGGCGTACGACAAGGTGGCGCTTCGCTACGGCAGCTATCGCACATCGACGAAAGCGATCCGCCGCGCCGACGTGGTCATCAACACGACGCCGCTCGGCATGAAGAAGGGCGATGGCGCGCCGTTCGACGTGGCGCTCCTCTCAGCCGATCAGACGGCCTTCGACGTCGTCTATGGACATGGGGAGACGGCATTTGCGGCGGGCGCTCAGGCGGCGGGTTCCCGCTTCCTCAACGGCGAGGGCATGCTCGTCGGACAGGCGATCGCGACGGTGCAGATCGTCTGCGACATCAAGGGCATCGCGCTCGAACTTTCGTGGGACGAGATGTTTGCTCTGATGGCGGAGGCCGCCGGCTTCCAGAGCCTCATCGTCTAATCGTTCTGCGCTACAATAGGAACCGATAATTCGTTGTGGGGAGGGCGTCTCGCGCGGGCGAGGCCCCTCGCTGAGGGAAAGACGCATCCATGCATTACATCAGCGCTGGAGAAAGCCACGGGCAAGGTCTCACCGCCATCGTGTATGGCGTGCCGGCGGGGCTTTCCATCTCGGAAGAGCAGATCAACGCCGATCTCGCGCGGCGTCAGTCGGGCTATGGGCGCGGCGGCCGTCAGAAAATCGAAACCGACCGCGTGCGCGTCACGTCGGGTGTGAGGCTCGGCAAGACGATCGGCTCGCCCATCGCGCTCACCATCGAGAACAAGGACTGGAAGAATTGGGAGTCGCGCATGGCGCCTTTCGGCGAGGAGCCGGAAGAACTCGTCCGCGAAGTCACCCCGCGCCCGGGCCATGCCGATCTCGTGGGGGCGCTCAAGACCAACACCGACGATTGCCGCAACATCCTCGAGCGCTCGAGCGCGCGCGAGACGGCGGCGCGCGTCGCTGCGGCGGGAATCGCGCGCGAGTTTCTCGCCGACGTCGGCGTGGAGGTGTTCTCCTACGTGACGTCGATTGGCGGCGTTGCCTTGGAAGAGGACGATCCGATGAAGGCCGCGCCGGACTACAAGCCGCTGGCGATCGAACTCTCGCCCGTGCGGTGCCCCGACGATGAGACGACGCAGAAGATGATCGAGGCGATCGACGAAGCGCGGAAGGCGGGCGAGAGCCTCGGCGGAACGTTTCGTGTGGTGGCCAACGGGCTTGTCGCCGGTTTGGGGAGCTATGCGACGCCGCGCGATCGCCTCACCTCGCGCATCGGCGCGAGCCTCTTCTCGATTCCTGCGATCAAGGGCGTCGAGTTCGGCATCGGCTTTGAGGCCGCGAGGCGTTGCGGCTCGGCGGTGCACGACCCGATCACCGTCAACAAGCGCCGCGGCTTTCTGCGCACGTCGAACAACGCGGGCGGCCTCGAGGGGGGCATGACCAACGGCATGCCGCTCATCGTGACGGCGGCCATGAAGCCGATACCGACGCTCATGAATCCGCTTGCGACCGTCAATCTCGACACGCTCGAGCCCGCGGAGGCATCCAAGGAGCGCAGCGACGTCTGCGCGGTGCCGGCTGCCGCCGTCGTGGCGGAGGCCGAGGTGGCCTTTGCCCTTGCGGACGCGTATCTCGAGATGTTCGGCAACGCGAACATGCACGACATCAAGGCGGCGATCAAAGCGTACCGCCAGCGGTTGCGCACCGCCTCGCGCTAGGGGGGACGAAGATGAAAGAGCCGTTGAAGAAGCCATATGCCACGTTGCGATTCTCCCGACCGTCCTATGTGCTCCGAAGGCCCGTCTTCTTCGTCGGATTCATGGGTGCGGGCAAGACGACCCTTGCACGCAAGCTCGCGCGTTTGCTCGGCGTGTCCTCGATCGACTGCGACACGTATTTGGAACGGCGCGAGGGCCGTGCGATCTCCGAGATCTTCGCGCGCGACGGCGAGGAGGCGTTTCGCGATATTGAGAGCGCCGTGCTGGGCGAGCTCGCCTCGGGCGAGGCGCAGCTCATCTCGTGCGGCGGCGGGGTCATCGGACGGGAGGAAAACCGGCGCATGCTGAAGGAGGGCGGTTTCGTCGTCTATCTCGACGTGGCGCCGGAAGAAGCGGCCGCTCGCATCAGCTCCACGGCGACGCGCCCCCTTTTTCAGAATATGGACCAAGCGAAGAAGCTCTATGAGAAGCGTCATCCGCTGTATGAGGAAGTGGCCGATGTGAGCATTGCCACGGCGGGGAAGACGGTCTCGCAGGTCGCCGACGAGGTGACTGCGATATTGAAGGAAGAGGGGATACTATGCCTGCGACCAAGGTAGTCGTCTCGATACCCGATGAGGTTCCCTACGATGTGCGCATCGGCGCTCAGGTCCTTGACGACTTGGGCAATTCGCTCAAGCGGATCCCACGGGTCGCCAACGCCTCGCGCGTCGTCATCGTGAGCGACACGAACGTGGCGCCGCTCTATCTCGCTGCGGCGAAGGAAAGCCTCGCGCGAAGCGGCTTCCGCACAAGCGACATCGTGGTGCCTGCCGGCGAGGATGCGAAGTCGGTCGAGGTGCTCGGGGAGGTTTGGGAGGCGCTCGCCTCACTGAAGCTCTCGCGAGACGGCGCGATCGTGGCGCTCGGCGGCGGCGTGGTCGGCGATCTGGCGGGGTTTGCCGCGGCAACGTACCTGCGCGGCGTTCCCTGCGTTCAGGCGCCGACGACCCTTCTCGCCATGGTCGATTCCTCCGTGGGAGGAAAGACCGCCATCAACCTCGAGGCGGGAAAGAACCTTGCGGGCACCTTCACGCAGCCGGCCTTCGTCTGCGCTTCGACGGCGACGCTTTCCACGCTTCCCGAGCGGGAATGGGCGTGCGGATGCGCCGAGGTGGCGAAGGCGGCGGTCATCGACGGCGACGATTTCTTCTTCTGGCTCTGCGATGTGGCCGACGATCTCGCCCAGCGCGATGAGGAGGCGGTCATCGAGGCCATCACGCGCTCGGTCGTCTTCAAGGCCGGTGTCGTCGCGGCCGATCAGAAGGAGAGCCAAGGGGTGCGCGAGTGCCTGAATTACGGGCACACGCTCGGGCACGCCATCGAAAAGCTCGCCGGCTACGGCACGTTCTCCCATGGCGCCTGCGTCGCCGAGGGCATGCGTTTCGCGATCCGCCTCGCCCAGAAGGAGGTGGGAGCCCCCGACGAGCTCGTCGCCGCGCAGGACGAGCTGCTCGACGGCCTTGGCCTGCCTCGCCTTGGCTGGAAGGCCGCGCCCGAGGAGGTGCTCTCCGCGATGAAGGGAGATAAGAAGGTGCGCGATGGGAAGGTGCGTTTCGTGCTTCCCTCCGACGTGGGGAAATGGGGGCTTTTACACGTCGCCGACGAGGCTGTCTTGGCCGAGCTCAAGGAATGGTTTGCCTGACATCGGGCGGCACAACAGACCGAAAGGGGTTTGCATGAAAAAGTATCTGCTGATCAATGGGCCGAATCTGGATATGCTCGGCGTGCGCGAGCCAGACGTCTACGGCCTGAGAACGCTTGACGATCTCGAGCAGATGATGCGCGAGTATGCCAAAGAGAAGGGCGTCGGGCTTGAATGCTTCCAATCGAACCATGAGGGCGCGCTCATCGACAAGCTGCACGCGGCCCATTGGGCGAAGTTCGACGGCATCATCTACAATCCGGGCGCCCATACGCACTATTCCTACGCGCTGCGCGACGCCGTGGCGGCGATCAACGTCCCCGTGGTGGAGGTGCACCTTTCCGACATCAGCACGCGCGAGGAGTTTCGCCATGTCTCGGTGATCGCGCCCGAGTGCGTGGCGCAGATCAAGGGGAAGGGATTCGCCGGCTATAAGGAGGCGCTTGATGTGCTCATCGAGCATGCATACTGAGAACCTGACTGCCCATGCGGGGAACTTGATCGGGCAAGCGGAGGGGAAGGGGGCGTTCGCAGCGGCCGAGCTCTCCACGCGACGTCTTGCCAAGCTGCGCGCGGTTCTCGCTGAGAAGGGCGTCTTCGCGATGATGGTCCGCGATACCTCGAACATCTTCTGGCTCTCCGCCTTCGACGGGGTGTTCGACGAGGAGCGCGCGCATACCCTCATCGTCACGCCCGAGCGAGCGGTCCTCCACACCGATTCGCGCTATGCGACCGCTTGCAAGCAGGCGGCCGAAGGCGGCCCGATCGAGGTAGACGACGAGGTGGCCAAGCATGAGGAGGTGGCGGCGCGCGTCCTCGCATCCTGCGGGGCGGACGTGGGCGCTGCCGACGTGCTGGCGATCGAGGACACCGTCTCGCTTTCGGAATACCGTCGCGTCTGCGAGACGGTGAAGCACCCCTTCGAGACGAAGCAGCTTGTCGAGAATCTGCGCGCGGTGAAGGACGCGGCGGAAATCGCCCGCCTGCGCGAGGCGCAGCGCATCACCGACGAGGCATTCGAATACATCGCAGGCGTCATCCGCCCCGGTATGACCGAGCGCGAGGTCCAGCGTGCGCTTGAGAACCGCCTCTTCGACCTTGGCGCGGATTCGCTCTCGTTTCCGACAATCGTCGCCACGGGCGCGAACGCGGCAAAGCCGCACTCGATCCCCGGCGATACGGTGCTTGAGCGAGGCCACGTCGTCGTGCTCGATTTCGGCGCCCGCGCAGGCGGCTATTGCGCGGACATGACGCGCACCGTCTCACTCGGCGAGCCCTCGCCGGAGATCAGCTGGGCGTACGAGACGCTGCAAAAGACGAACGAGACCTGCGAGGCGGCCATCCGTGCGGGAAAGACGGGAAGGGAGATCCACGAGCTGGCGGAACAGCTTCTCGAAGAGGCCGGATTCGCGCATCGGATGGGCCACGGCCTCGGACATGGCGTGGGAATCGACATCCACGAGCAGCCGACGCTATCCCTGAGAAACGAGGCGGAGCTTCGTGCGGGCAACGTCGTCACCGTGGAGCCGGGGATCTATCTGCCCGGCCGGTTCGGCATGCGGCTCGAGGATTTCGGCGTCGTCACCGAGGAGGGCTTTGAGGTCATCACGAAAACCCCTCACGACATGGTTATAATAGACTAGACGATTCAGGAAACAACAAGGAGAAACAAACGATGGCTTCTATCTCAACAGCGGACTTCCGTAACGGCATGTGCATCGAGTACAACAACAAGCTGTGCACAATCGTGGAATTTCAGCACGTCAAGCCCGGGAAAGGCGGGGCGTTCGTGCGCACGAAGCTCCGCGACATCAAAACGGGGCGCGTGGTCGACTACACGTTCAATTCCGGCACGAAGTTCGAGTCGGTGCGCCTTGAGACCCGCAAGATGCAATATCTGTACAACGACGGCGCCGACTATTTCTTCATGGACAACGACACCTATGAGCAGCTGGGGATTCCCGCCGATGTGGTGGGCGATGCGGCGAAATGGCTCAAGGAAAACGACGAGGCGAGCCTGCTCTATGCGGGCGATGAGCTCATCAGCCTCGAGCCGCAGATGTTCGTCGAGCTCGAGGTAACGGAGACGGAGCCCGGCTACAAGGGCGATACGGCCACCAACACGACGAAGCCCGCGACGCTTGAGACGGGCGCGACGATCCAGGTGCCCACGTTTGTCGAGATCGGCGATGTGCTGCAGATCGACACGCGCGACGGCCGTTTCGTCAAACGCGTTTAAGCAGCGCGGCGTGCTTCGTAAAAGAGCAGAAGGACGGTAACCGTGCCGCGGCTGCAAATCATGGACACCACCATACGCGACGGCCAGCAGAGCCTGTGGGCGACGCGTATGCAAATAGGCGACATGCTCCCCATCCTCTCGAAGATGGATCGGGTGGGGTATTGGGCGATCGAGGCATGGGGCGGGGCGACCTTCGACACCTGCCTGCGCTTTCTCGACGAGAACCCGTGGGAGCGGCTGCGCTCGATCAAGGCGAACACGCCGAACACGCCGCTCGCGATGCTCTCGCGTGGGCAGAACCTCGTGGGATACAAGCACTATTCGAAGGACATCATCGATCATTTCATCACGGCTGCCCATAGAAACGGCGTCGAGGTGTTCCGCGTCTTCGATGCGCTGAACGACATCCGCAACGTGGTGGACAACGCCGAGGCGATCAAGGCGTGCGGCGCGCATTTCGAGGGCGCCATCTCCTACACCATCTCGCCCGTCCACACGCTCGACAGCTTCCTCGAATACGGCCAGCAGCTGAAAGACCTCGGTGCCGACACCATCGCCATCAAGGACATGGCGGGCATGCTGACGCCCTATCGCACTGAGCGCATGGTGCGGGCGTTCAACGCCGAGATCGGCCTGCCGATCCATATCCACTGCCACTATGTGGGCGGCATGGCGCCGGCGAACATCATCAAGGCCGCCGAGGCGGGTGCCGCCATCGCCGACACGGCGCATGCGCCGCTCGCGTTCGGCAACTCCCATCCGGCGGTGGAGATGATCGTCGCGGCCTTCCAGGAGAGCCGATACGACACTGGCCTCGATCTCGATCTGCTCTTCGAGATCTCCGAATACTGGGAGGAAGTGCGCAAGCGCGGGCGCTTCAAGCGCGGCGTCTCATCGCTCACGCACATGAAGGTGTATTCCCATCAGGTGCCCGGCGGCATGATGAGCAACCTCATCTCGCAGCTCGAGATCCAAAACGCCCGCGACCGCCTGGGCGAGGTGATGGCGGAGATTCCCCGCGTCCGCGCGGAGGTGGGCTATCCGCCGCTCGTGACGCCGCTCTCGCAGATCGTCGGCACCCAGGCTGTGTTCAACGTGCTCACGGGCAAGCGTTGGAGCGTCGTCTCCAAGGAGATGAAGGATTACATCTGCGGCTATTACGGCAAGGCCCCTGGCCGCATGGACAAGGACGTTGTCGCGAAGGTGGTCGGCGATTCTGAGTGCCTGCCGCCCGATGTGGCGCCGGGCTCGCTCGTGACGACGACGTTCGATGAGGTCGCCGAGGAGATCGGCGATTTGGCGAAAACTGAGGAAGACGTTTTGATGTACGCGCTTTTCCCGAACGAGGCGCGCACCTACCTCAGCAAGCACCGTTCCTCCGAGCGGGTCGATTTCCTTTTGGCCCAGGAGTCGAGCGGCACGAAGGAGGACGATTACGTGGATATCAATCAGATTCGCGAGCTCGTGCGCGTCGCGGAGGAAAGCGGCGTCGGCGAGATCGTCGTCGAAGAGGAGGGCACGCGCATCGCGGTGAGGATGCCGCAGGCGCTTGCGGACGGCACGGCACCTGCTGCGGTGCCGATGGCTCCATCGGCGGCTTCGACGGCACCGTGCGCGCCGGAAGCGCCATCTGCCGCCGCCGAGGCCCATCTCTCGGAAGCGGAGGACAAGGGGAGCAAGGCCGCTGCCGACGACTGCGGCAATCGGCCGAGCACCTGGAAGCCCATAACGAGCCCGATGGTGGGAACCTATTACGCCGCACCGGCGCCGGGCGAGCCCGCGTTCGTCGCGGTGGGAGACGTGGTCTCGGTGAACGACACCCTCTGCATCATCGAGGCGATGAAGCTCATGAACGAGATCACCTCCGAGGAGATGGGAACGATTCGCGAAGTGTGCTTAAGCGATGCGACGCCCGTGGAGTACGGCACCGTCTTGTTCTACCTCGAGCCCATTTCGAGCACCGAGCCCATCGGTCCGGAAAGCGCTTGAGCAGGGCTTGAGGCGGACGGTCAAGATGTTCTCGAAGATCCTCATAGCGAATCGCGGTGAAGTGGCCCTGCGCATCATCAGGGCGTGCCGCGAGCTGGGTGTTGCAACGGTCGCCGTGTATTCGACGGAGGACGCAAACACGCTGCCGGTCCGCGAGGCGGACGAGGCGGTGTGCATCGGCCCCGCTCCCGCAGGGCAAAGCTATCTTGTCATTTCGAACATCATCGAGGCGGCGCTGACGAAGGGCGCCGAGGCGATCCATCCGGGGTACGGCTTCCTCGCGGAAAACGCCGATTTCGCCCGTGCCTGTGCGGAAAACGACGTGGTGTTCATCGGGCCTTCTGCCGAGTGCATCGAGCGCATGGGCGACAAGAGCGCGGCGCGCGATACGATGCGCGCGTGCGGTGTGCCGACCATACCCGGCTCACGGGGCTGCTTGGATACCGTTGAGGAGGCGGAGGAGTTTGCCCGTTCGATCGGCTATCCCGTGCTCATCAAAGCGACCGCCGGCGGCGGGGGAAAGGGCATGCGCGAGGTCCACGATCCGGCGGACTTCAAAAGCGAGTACATGGCGGCGCGAGCCGAAGCCGGAGCGGCGTTCGGAAACGATGGCGTATATCTGGAAAAGCTCATCCTCGCTCCACGGCACGTGGAGATTCAGGTGCTGGCGGATGGCTTCGGCAACCAGATCGCGCTCTGCGAACGCGATTGCTCCGTTCAACGGCGCCATCAGAAGCTCATCGAAGAGGCCCCATCGCCGGCCCTCGATGACGATCTGCGCCGTGCGATGAGCGTTGCGGCGCTCAAAGCGGTGCGGGCGGTTGACTACCGCAGCGCGGGAACCGTGGAGTTTCTGCTTGACCGCGATAACCGCTTCTATTTCATGGAGATGAACACCCGCGTTCAGGTGGAGCATCCGGTTACGGAGCAGATCACCGGATGCGATATCATCAAAGAGCAGCTTCGCATCGCATCGGGTGAGCCGGCGGCCTGCGCCAGCCGAGCGCCCTTCACCCCGTGGGGGCATGCGATCGAGTTTCGCATCAACGCTGAGGACCCGGCACATGGGTTCCGTCCCTGCCCGGGGACGATCACCCGCTTCGTCATGCCGGCGGGGCCCGGCGTGCGTGTGGACACCGCTGTCGGTGAAGGTTCGGTGATCTCGCCCTATTATGATTCGCTTGTCGCGAAGCTGATCGTGTGGGGCTCCGATCGCGAGGAGGCGCTTGCGCGCGGAAGGCGGGCGCTCGATGAGTTTGCGATCGAAGGAATAGAGACCACGATACCCTTCCATCGACAAGTGCTGGAAAACGAGGTATTTTGCCGTGGTGAGGCCACGACCGACTTTATCGAATCCCATATGGGGGAAGGAGCAGCATGAGCACGGTTACCCTCGACGATATGACGCTTGCTACCAGCGTGGTGGAAACGGTGGTTTCCATCGCTGCCGACGAGGTGAAAGGCATCGCCTCCATCGGCTCCTACAGCACCAAGGGGCTGCGCAGCCGTTTCCAGAAAAAGCCCTCAACCTCCGGCATCGATGTGAAAGTGGATGACGACAACCAGATTCACATCGATATCCACGTGGAGGTGTACTACGGCTATGTGCTTCCCGATCTCGCCGACGAGCTGCGCCGCCTGGTCAGCGAGGCGCTGCAGAACCAGCTCGGCATCTCGGTGAGCACCATCGACATCTACGTCGATGGCATCCACTTCAACCGTTAGCCGTTCCGCGAAAGGCACGCATTCCATGGGACGACGCCATGAACGCTCAGAGGCACGAAAACGGGCCATCGAGGTGCTTTACACGTGCGAGATGAATCGCGTGGCTCCGACGGAGCTTTTGCGGGACGAGCAGTATATCTTGGGCTCTGAGGCACTTCCCGAATACGCCAAGGCGCTCGTGCGCGGCGTGGAAGAGCATGGCGAAGAGATCGATGCGAAGCTCTCTTCGATCTCCGAAAATTGGGCGCTTGCCAGAATGCCGATCATCGACCGATCGATACTGCGACTCGCGACGTTCGAAATGCTCTATATCGATGCGGTCCCGGTTTCGGTTTCGATCAACGAGGCGGTGGAGCTGGCGAAAGAGTTCGGTGGGGAAGACGATTCCCCGCGCTTCGTCAACGGCGTCCTTGGACGGGTTGCCGTGCTGATCGATGATAAGACCGCCGAAGACGGGGAAACGTCTTCGCAAGAAGCCTGAAATCGGGCGCGAGAGGACCAGTGATCTGATGACGCAAGAGAAGAATCTCACGTTTCCCGCGATTCGCGAGAGACTCAGCGCCATCGCCGAAGAGGTGGGCGCCGAAGGCATTTCACTCGACGATGCCCTTTCCCTTTACGATGAGGCGGTCAAGCTCGCGCTTCAGGCGTGCGACCTGGCTGAGGACGATCTCCTCGAAAACGACGAAGGGGGCTCCGCTGCCGTCGACGAAGGCGCGCCTGCCGATGACGGCTCGCCCGACGAAGAGCAAACTGAAACTAACCGATCCGACCTTTGATAGGGAGCTTCATGAGAAGCTTTCGAATACTCGACGTAATAACATCTCCCGAAGACCTCAAAGTACTCTCCGACGATGAGCTGATCATCCTCGCGAAGGAGATACGTGAGGAAATCGTCGCGACCACCTCCTTAACGGGCGGGCACGTGGCATCCTCGCTGGGTGCCGTCGAGATCATCCTCGCGGCCCATAGCCTGCTCCATACGCCCAAAGACCACCTCGTCTTCGACGTGGGGCATCAGGCGTATGCGCATAAGCTGCTCACGGGGAGGTTGAATGAGTTTAAGACGCTGCGCACCTACGGCGGCATCTCGGGCTTTCCGAAGCCATCGGAGAGCCCCTATGACGTGCATCCCTCGGGCCATGCCTCCGATTCCCTTTCGATAGCCGCAGGGCTTGCCAAGGCGAAGAAGCTGAACGACAGCGACGAGAAGATCGTTGCGGTCATCGGCGATGCCTCGCTTTCGGGCGGAATGGCGTTCGAGGCGCTGAACTACATCGGGCAGGAGCAGCTTCCCCTCGTCATCATCCTGAACGACAACGAGATGTCTATCTCGCACAACGTTGGCGCGCTCATGAAGCATTTGGGGAACATCCGCGCGAACCAGAACTACCGCACGACGCGCGATGCGGTCCAGGAGCGCCTTGAGAGCGGTGGCGCGGTGGGCAATGCGCTCGTGAACTTCGGGCGCAGTATGAAGGAATCGATGAAGCAGTTCTTCCTGCCGCATTCGATGATCTTCGAACAGCTGGGCATCGTCTGCACGATGCCCATCAACGGCAACAATCTCCGCGAGATGAAGGAAATGCTCGCGACCGTCTTAGATATGGATGGGCCGGTGCTCATCCATGCGGTGACGAAGAAGGGCGCGGGCTACGAGCCCGCCGAGAACGACCCCGTGCGCTTCCATGGAACAGGGCCCTTCGATATGGCGACGGGAAACGCCGTCAAAAAGGAGAGCGCGGCGCCAACCTACACCTCGGTGTTCGGCAAGGAGCTGTGCCGTATTGCCGAAGAGGACAAGCGCATTATCGCGATCACGGCTGCCATGCGCGACGGCACGGGCCTGAAGGAATTCTCTGAGCGATTCCCCGACCAATTCGTGGACGTGGGCATTGCCGAGGAGCACGCGCTCGGTATGGCGGCGGGTTTGGCGATAGCGGGGCTCAAGCCCGTCGTTGCACTCTATTCGACGTTCCTTCAGCGCGCATTCGATCAGGTGATCATCGATGCGGCGCTTCCCGATTTGGATATTGTGTTCGCCATCGACCGCGCCGGGCTCGTCGGCGAGGACGGGCCGACACATCATGGGCAGTTCGATCTTGCCTATCTGCGCGAGATTCCCTCGATGCGTATCATGGCCCCTTCCAACGAGGCAGAACTCGTGGGAGCATTGCACACGGCGCTGGCGCTTTCGGGGCCGGTTGCCCTGCGCTATCCTCGCGGAGAGGGCACGGGTGCGCCGATTCCTTCCGATCCCGAGCTTTGGGAGGTGGGAAAGGCGCGTATTGCCTTCGAGGGCGGTTCGAACGACGAGGAGGCGAGAGGGAAGCAGCGGGAAGGCGAAGGACCCGATGTGGCGATCCTTGCCTTTGGATGCCGTGTCGCTCCCTCCGCAGAAGCTGCCCGTTTGCTTGCCGCGGAGGGCATCCGCGCGCGTGTGTACGATATGCGATGGGTGAAACCGATCGACGAGGAGGCGATACGCGAGGCGGCAACGGCGCGCCTGATCGTCACGGTGGAAAACGGCGTTATCGCCGGAGGTGCGGGAAGTGCCGTCTTAGAGGCGATGGCGCGGCTTCGCCTGCAAACCCCGGTCGTCGTTTTGGGTATTCCCGACACCTTCGTCGCGCAGGGGAAGACGGGCCTTCTGCTTCGCGACCTAAAAATAGATGGCCCCGGCATTGCCGAGACCATCAAAGAGCAGTTCGATAAGTGATTGCGCGCTAGTCTTTCTCGACCATAACGACGTCGGCGTTTGCGGCATTTGCCTTCACGCTCTCGATGCCCTTCTTGGCACCGTCAAGAGATTTGTACATCTGCGAGGTGGCGATGATCTCGCCGTTGCCCGCCTTCAGCACGAAGTGGTACTGGCCCTTGTCGTTGGAAGAGATTTCAAACTTTGCCATGAGTGCTCCTTTTATCGAGGGTTCGGTAACCACATTATAAAATGAGCGATTCCTGCCGGAGCCGCCAGCGGCATTCTCAACGAAGAGTTGATATGCCGAGGTACTGCCCGCATATCCTCATGCCGGCATGACGGTGCTGCCCGCATGCGGAAACGTCGCTCGGCGCTAAAGGCAATGGTCTACGAGACGAGCTTTTCCATGATGTAGTCGTCCATGACGAAGCCGCCGCCGATGTCGGTCTCCACCGCATCGATGGTTTTGAAGCCCTTCGCCTTATAGACTTCCACCGCTTGATCGTTGTGCTTGTTCACCGTGAGGTAGGATCCCTTCAGGCCCCGATCGCGGCAGAGGCGGTCATAGAACCTGACGACCTCGGAGGCGTAGCCGTGGCCCCGTTCGCGGGCGAACAGATAGATCTTCGAGATGAAGAAGCGGTTCGTCTCGGGCTCGACGTGCCCGCCGGTGTAGCCGACGATGTGCGCTGCGCGATTCCCCTCCTCAGCGGGAAGCGCCGGCTCGGCGTCGCCTGCGGCGATGAACCAGTATTCGTAATCGTTTTCTGCCATGTCGCGCTCGATCGCCTCGAGGCTTTGGAATTTCTCGACCATGTAATCGGTCTGGGCCATGCCGATGTGCGCGGGCCAATACTCGTGCCAGATCTCATGTGCCATCGTCGCGAGCTTGCGCTGGTCGTCGGCGGTTTTCACGGGGATGAATTCAATAATCATCTTCACTCCTTATCGTTGCTGTGCCGCTTAGTCTAGCGCAATGCGGTGCGCGGAGCGGGCGGGGGGGCGGTGTTTCGGGCGTGTAACAGCGCAAATTCCGACGTGTTAAAACCTCTTATTCGGGATGTTACGTCCCCTTGATCAGGGGAGGCGTCCGTCGAATCTGCGTCATGATTGAAGGCGTGATCGCCGCATGGCCGGCAGATGGCCGGCGGGCGTTCGCAGCCAAACGGATTGAAAGCGTAATTGAGGAGGTTGGCATGATCGATACTGGATCGACGGGCTTCATGATCATCTGCGCGATGCTCGTGTTGCTTATGACGCCTGGGTTGGCGTTTTTCTATGGTGGGCTCTCACGGCGCAAGAACGTGGTGAACACGATGATCATGACCTTTATGGTCATCGGCGTCGTGGGCGTCATGTGGGTCATCTGCGGATGGTCGTTCGCCTATGGCGGCGACGGCTCGATTCCGTTCTTCGGCGGATTCGACCAAATCGGCTGCCTGTCTGCGGCAAACGACATGATCGAGGAGGCTGCGGGCGTGCCGACGGCCTATACGATCGCCGCCGAGCAGGGAGCAATCGCTGTCGATCCTGAGATAGGCGCCACCTATCCCGCGATCATCGACATAGTGTTTCAGATGGCGTTTGCCATGATCACGACCGCGATCATCACCGGCGCCATCGCTGGAAGGATGAAGTTCGGCGCCATCTGCGCGTTCGTCGTCATCTGGGTCGTCGTGGTGTATGCACCGCTCGCCCACATGGTATGGGGCGGCGACGGATCGTTCATCGGCGACATGATCGGTGCGCTCGACTTCGCCGGCGGCGACGTCGTGCACATCAGCTCGGGTCTCACAGGGCTTGTGCTCTGCCTCCTTCTGGGCACGCGCAAGGGCTTCGGCATGATGAGCTACCGTCCGCATAACGTGCCCTTCGTGGCGCTCGGTGCGACGCTGCTGTGGTTCGGATGGTTCGGCTTCAACGCAGGCTCCGAGTTCGCCGCCGATGGCGTGGCGGGCCTTGCCTTGCTGAACACCGTTGCCGCTTCGGCTGCCGGACTTGTCTCGTGGATGATCATCGAGCGCGTGAAGGTGGGCAAACCGACGCTCGTCGGCGCCTGCACGGGTCTTGTGGCTGGACTCGTCGTCATCACGCCAGCGGCGGGCTTCGTCGAGCCGTGGGCCGCGGTCATCATGGGATTCATCGTCTCGCCCTGCTGCTATTTCGCGATCTCGGTTTGCAAGAAGAAGATCGGCTACGACGATGCGCTCGACGCCTTCGGCTGCCATTGCGTGGGCGGCATCGTGGGCGGCATCCTTACGGGCCTGTTCTGCGTCCCCGAGCTCTCGTGGACCGAATACGGCGGGTTGTTCTACACGGGCGATCCCTCGCTTTTCATCTCGCAGATCCTCGGCATCCTTGTGACGATCGCCTTCGTCGCCATCGCCGACCTCGTTCTCGGTATCATCATCAAGGCGCTCTTCAAGGGCAGCCTCCGTGTGAGCGAGGAAGAGGAGGCCCAGGGCCTCGACGTGGCGGCACACGGTGAAAGCGCCTATCCGGCATTCATCGGGCTCGACTAAGGGAAGTACGGCCGATAGAGGCGCATGTGATGCACAGCAAGGAATCGATCAGGGAGAAGAGGAGTTTCTCATGAAGAAAATATCAGCCATCGTCCGCCCCGAGAAGCTCGAGCCGCTCAAAGAGGCGCTGTTCGCGGCCAATGTTTCGGGCATGACGATCTCGCAGGTGAACGGCTGCGGGAGCCAGCACGGCTGGAAGGAATACTACCGCGGCACCGAGGTGCTGCTGAACATGGTGCCGAAGGTGAAGTTCGAGATCGTCGTGGAGGACGAACGCGTCGATGCGCTTGTCGATCTCATCTGCGACACCACCCGAACGGGCGAAGTGGGCGACGGGAAGATCTTCATCTTCCCTGTTGACGAGGTCGTGCGCATCCGCACGGGCGAGCGCGGCAACCGCGGCATCTCGCCCTCGACGGTATCTCGATAAAACGCTGCGCGCCGTTGATTTCCTCACGGCGCAAGAGCGAGGGTACGTGCTGTGCTCTCGCCCTTATGTTGAAAACGTAGGCGGCATCCCGCTCGCGGCTTCAGGCGTATCACGCAAGCTCTCGCAAATCGGGAAAAGTGATGCTTTGAGGCCGACGGGAGGGTTGTCGCCTCTTTGTCGTCGTATACTCTTCGCAAGCAATGAAACGGCTCAAGAGGGCCGTGTAGGGGAGAAAAGAGGAAATATGACATACAGCTATGTGCCGCAGGGAGTTTGCGCGAAGCGTATCGATTTTGAATTGTCCGACGACGGGAAAACGCTTGAGTCCGTGGAGTTCATGGGAGGTTGCCCCGGCAACTTGCAGGCAATCTCAAAGCTCGTGAAGGGCATGCCCGTGGAAACCGTCATCGAGCTGCTTGAGGGAAACACCTGCGGGAAGAAGGGCACCTCATGCACCGACCAGCTCACGAAAGCGCTCCGCGCCGCCGTTTAACTCGAAGAAAACCAAGGAAAACGAAAAGCCCCCGGCGCGACGTCGGGGGCTTTTGCTGTCATGGGAGCTATGGAGCGATGGAGCGTAAGCCCATAGAACCCGAGTGAGTGCACTACCGCAGCGCAGCTACCGCAAGTGCACCGGCTCTGAGAGGTCGATGGCCTCTTCGAGGAACTCCTTCACCGGCTGCGGCCCGATATCCTCCAGCTCGTCAAGATGCCAGCACTCGGTTGCCGGCATGCCGGGGATGTTCTCGGCGATGAACACGGGATTCATGCCTGCTTTCCGTTGACGCGTGTAGTCGTCGAGGGCCTTGAGCGCCCATTTCCCGAGGATGAAGATCACGACGAGGTTGATGATCGCCATGAAGCCCATGAAGATGTCGGCCAAGTTCCACGCAAGATCGAAGCTGTTCAGGCAGCCATACATGACGACGGCGAGGCAGAAGATGCGGAACACGGTGAGGACGACCTTGTTGTCCTTGATGAAGCGGATGTTGCTTTCCGCATAGAAGTAGTTGCCGATGATGCTTGAGAACGCAAAGGCGAAGATCGCGAACGTGATGAAATGGATGCCCCATTCACCGACGGAGTTCGCCACGGCGAGCTGCACGAACTGCATGCCGTTGATCACCTCGCCGGCAGCGTTGTAGGCCGGGCCGCCGTTCTGCACCCAGAACACCAGCACCATCATAGCGGAGCAAGAGCAGATGAGCAGGGTGTCGATGTACACCGAAAGGCTCTGGATGAGGCCCTGCTTCACGGGATGGGAGACCGAAGCGGTCGCAGCGGCGTTCGGGGCAGAACCCATGCCGGCCTCGTTCGAGAACAGGCCGCGCTTGATGCCGAGCATGATGACCGATCCGGCGAAGCCGCCTGCGATCGACTGGAAGTCGAAAGCGGATTCGAAGATGAGGGCGAAGATCTCGGGGATCTCGCCGAGGTTGGTGATGGTGGTCCAGATGGCGAGCAGGATGTAGGCGATTGCCATGATGGGGACGATGATGGAGGAGATCACGCTGATGAGGTGCGTGCCGCCGAAGATGACGAAGGCGGTGAACACGACGAGCGCGATGCCGACGCCGATCGCCACGCCGTTGGTCGCGTAGTCGGGGATGTAATACTCAAGCGACGAGGTCATGTTGAACGCCTGCAACCCGTTGAAGCCGAAGGCGAAGCAGAGGATGAGGGCGATGGCGAACACGATGCCGAGGCCGCGCGAATGCAGCGCCTGCTGGATGTAGTAGGCAGGGCCGCCGCGGAACTCGCCGCCGCCCGCCTTGACCTTCCAAATCTGCGCGAGCGTGGATTCCACGAACGCCGAGGCGGCGCCGATGATGCACATGAGCCACATCCAGAAGACGGCGCCGGGGCCGCCCGTCGCCACGGCGGTGGCGATGCCGGCGATGTTGCCGGTTCCAACGCGGGAGGCGGTGGAGACCATCATCGCCTGGAAGCTCGAGATGGAGTGCTCGCCCTCCACGTGCTTCTTCTCGGTGATGTTCTTGAACATGTCCTTGATGTAGCGGATCTGCACGAATTTCGTCCGCACCGTGAAATAGATGCCGACTGCGACGAGCAGAAACACCAAAATCCAGGTGTACATGAAGTCGTCGATCTGGCCTGTCACGCTGACAAGCATCTCGTTGATGGGATCCATAGGTCTCCTCTCGGTTTTGTATCGGGCAAAAAACGCCGAAAGTACAGCGCCATTCGAGAACATACCGCTTTATTGTAACAGAGCGGTTACGCACTTCGGCGCTCGTTTGCGCAGCAAGGTGCGAAGCAGCGGGGAGGGGCAGATAGCAGCAAGGTTTCGGATTTATCTCATTCGCCCATCATGCAGGCATAACGGCTACACTTTTTCCTATGAGGTTTCGGGAAAACATCCATATGATATGCGCGATCTTCCGGCGGGATCTTCTCCGCCTTTTGCACAATCCGCTCGCTGCCATCGTCGTGTTCGGCGTCTGCCTCATGCCGTCCCTTTACGCGTGGTACACCATCGCCGCGAACTGGGATCCGTATCAAAACACCAACGCCATCAAGGTGGCGGTGGCGAACCTCGACGAAGGCGCGGAAAGCGAGCTAACGGGTAAAATCGACGTCGGCAAGGATGTGGTCGATGAGCTTCACGAAGACCACAACCTTGGCTGGGAGTTTGTCAGCGAAGACGAGGCGATGGATGGCGTCGAGTCGGGAAAATACTACGCGGCCATCGTGATCCCGAAAGATTTCAGCGCCGATTTCCTCAGCGTCTTCAGCGGGAAGTTCACGCGTCCCGTGCTCGATTACTACGTGAACGAGAAGCTTTCCGCTGTCGTGCCGAAGATCACCGACACGGGGGCAAACACCATCGAGAACCAGATCAACACCTCCTTCGTGGAAACGGTGAGCAAGGCGGTGGTGTCGATCACCCAAAAGGTGGGCGGCGAGGTGGAAGGCGATTCGAGCGAGGCGACGGGCTCCCTCACGCGCGGGGTGGAGAACGCACGCGACGCCATCGCTAAGACGCAGCAAACGCTCAACGACACCGCGCCGACCTTCGATGCGGTGCAGATGACGCTCGGCAACGCGCAGACGACGCTTTCCACGCTCGGCGACGCGCTTCCCGAGCTCTCCGACTCGCTCGCCGAGGCGCAGCAGACCTTGACCTCGATGCGCGACGAGATCGGCGCCTATGGAAGCAAGCTCGTCAGCGACACGACGTCGGCGGCCACCGCGGTGAGCGCCGCAGCGGCTCAGGCGAACATCGCGATCTCCCAGGCAAGCGCGAAGCTCTCGGCGGGCGAGAGCGCTCTCAACGCGGCGCTTGCCGACGCGCAGGGCGTTCTTGAGAAAAACGCCGCCATCATCGATGAGCTCGAGCCCTATGCGCAAGACCATCCCGAGGTCGCCTCGATCATCGCCGAGCTCCAGAGCGAGAACGCAGATCTTGAGCAAACGGTGGCAGCCCTGCAAGCGCTTTCCTCCCGCGTGGGGCAGGCTGCCTCGGCGGCCGTTTCCGCTGCCACGCAGATAAACGACGAGGCACAGGCCGCGGCAAACGAGATCTCCTCGCTCGCGAGCGACTTGCAGACAAACATCATACCGGCGGTGCAAAAGAGCCTCGACGATTTCTCGACTGCCATCGGGGTCCTCGAAGGCGTGGCGACGGCGCTTGAGCCCGACATAACGCAGGGCAAGCAGACGCTCGAATCGCTCTCTTTGACGATAACCCAGGCCCAGCAGACGACCACCTTCGCCGCCGATTCGCTCGGGGAGGTGGCGAAAAACCTCGAGAACTCGCTGACCGATCTCAAAGCGCTTCAAGATTCGCAGTCGGTCAAAAGCCTCTCCGAATACCTTGAGCTCTCGCCCGAGGAAATCGGGAGCTTCATGTCATCGCCGGTTGAGCTCAAGACCGTCGACGTCTATCCCGTGAAGAACTACGGATCGGGCGTCGCGCCCTTCTACACCAACCTTGCCCTCTGGGTGGCCGGCTTCATCCTCGTGGCGATCATCCATCTGTGGGTGGATCCGAAGGGCCTCGGGCGCTTCAACGTGACTCAGGCGTATTTGGGCCGCTGGCTGCTGTTCATGCTGCTCGGCATCATCCAAGGGCTCATCGTGTGCGCCGGCGACCTCGTTTTGGGAATCCAATGCGAAAACCCCGCGGCCTTCATCTTCGCGGGCCTGGTCACGGTGTTCGTCGACGTCAACATCATGTACGCGCTCGTGTTCACCATGCGCCATCTCGGCCGCGCCATCGGCGTCATCCTGCTGATCATGCAGATCCCGGGCTCTTCGGGCGAATACCCCGTCGAGATGATGCCGCCGTTCTTCCAGGCCATTCATCCGTTTCTTCCCTTCACCTACAGCATCGACGCGATGCGCGAGGCGATCGGGGGCATGTACGATGGCCACTATGCGATGGATTTGACGGCGCTCATTCCCTTTGCCGCCATCGCGCTCATCTTCGGGCTCGTCGTTGGACGCTATGCTTTCAACGTGAACGCCCTCTTCGACCGCAAGCTCTCTCAGACGAATCTCTTCATCTGCGAAGCGCCCGGCACGCTGCGCGAGCGCTTCCGCCTTCGCACGATGCTGCGCGCCCTCCTTGATGTCGAGGAGTTCCGCGAGGCGCTTGCGCAACGGGTCGCCCGCTTCCACAAAAGGTATCCGCGGCTTATCCGCATCGGCTGGGCAGCGGTCGCCCTGCTCCTCGTGGCGACGCTTGCGCTCGCCCTTGCCGTGGGTGCGGATAACGAGGTGAAGGTCGTGCTGCTCGTGTGCATGGTGGCGGGAATCTTCCTTGTGGGAGGCTATCTCATCATCGTGGAATACCTCAACACCTCCTTCGGCTATCAGCTCGAAATAAGCGGCATGTCGGCGGCGGCGATGAAGCAGCGCGTGCGTGAGGCGCAATACGTGGAAGAGGAAGGCGACGCGGACGCTTTTGAGGAAGACGATACGTACGAAGACGACGCACTCGAGGGCGGAGAAGAAGATGATGCGGCGCCGGAAACCGAAGGGGAAGGGGCGGAGACCGAGCAGCCTCTTGATGAGGAGGGGAGCGACCATGCGTAACGTCGGGCGCCTCTTCCTCGAAGACCTCAAGAGCCTGCGCGGCAACGTGATCGCGGTGATCGTCGTCGTGGGCCTCATTCTCATTCCGCCGCTCTACGCGTGGTTCAGCCTGCTCGCCTTCTGGTCGCCCTATGAGAACACGGGCAACCTCCAAGTGGCGGTGGCAAACGTCGATGAGGGCTACGAGAGCGCGCTCATGCCCACGCGGCTCAATGCCGGCGAGGAAATCATCTCGTCGCTTCGGGCGAACGATCAGTTCGATTGGGTCTTCACCACCGAGGATGAGGCTGTCGAGGGCGTCAAATCGGCGAAATACTATGCGGCGATCGTCATCCCCAAGGAGTTCAGCGCCCATCTCATCTCGGTGTTCAGCGGTGAGGGCGCGGGCGACATTGAGAAAGCGACGATCGACTATTACACCAACCAGAAGGAAAACGCCGTCGCGCCGCGTCTGACGGAGGCGGGTGCCGATGATTTGCAGGTGGAGATCGATCGCACGTTCACGAAGACGGTGAGCGAGGTGGCGCTCTCCACATCATCGAACCTCGTGTCGTTTCTCAATGGCGACGGGATCGCCAACTACGGCAACGCTCTGAATGAGCAGCTTGGCGAGATCATCGACGGGCTGCTTGCCGCAACGAGCGAGGTGCAGGCGCTCAGCTCGCTTTCACAATCGTCTGAGGGCCTTGCGCGCGCGACCTCCGCCATCCTGGGCAACACCACTTCGGTGACCTCTTCTACCGGCCCGCTTCTCTCGGCGGCGCAAAACGGCATCGATGAGGGCATTCAAGCGCTCAACGCCTCAGCCGGTCTGACGAATCAGGTGTTCGATGAGGCAAGCGCCGCCCTTGATGCGTTGGAAGGTTCGATCAACAACGCTCTCGATGAGCTCGGCGAGGTTCCCAGCGCGGCGGAGAGCGCGCTTGACGATGCATCGGCGGACATCGGCGGGCTCATCAGCGCTTACGAGACGATTCGCGATGATATAGCGCTCATCGATCCCGCGAGTCCCGCGATTTCGACTATCAATCAGGTGATCGCCTCGTTGCAGAGCCTTCAGGCGAGCATCACCAATGCGAAAGACGACATCGCGCAGGGTGCTTCCGAGGCCGAGGCGGCGCGTTCGGAGATCGAAGGCCAGATCGCGCAGGCGAAGGCGAGCATCGATGCGCTCCATGATGAGGCGAACTCGACGTTGCAGGACAATTCCGCTCAACTGGCCTCCCAGCTTTCTTCGGTATCCGCAACGGTGACGGAGCTCTCCGACGACCTCGACGCCACCTCGCAGAGCATGGCTCGTTCGTCGGATTCCCTCGCACAAAACCTCGAGGGTGTGAGCGCATCGCTCTCCGGCACGGCGGCGATCCTCTCGCAAACCTCGAGCGAGCTCATCTCGGCCCGCGCGGAGCTCCAAAGCGCCCTTGCGAGCGGCGATCTTGAGAAGGTGCGGGAGATCATCGGCTCGAACACCCAGACGATCGCGCAGTTCCTCTCGCAGCCCACCGAGCTCTCACGCCGTGCCGTCTACCCGATGGCGAACAACGGCAGCGCGATGGCGGCGTTTTACACGTCGCTCACACTGTGGATCGGGGCGATATTCATGGTGGCGCTCATGGAGGCGGACGTCTCACGGGGCAGGCGCAAGCAGCTGGCGAACGCCACCCCGACCGAGCTCTATCTGGGGCGCTTCATCATGTTCTGGCTCATAGGCTTTTGCCAAGCGACGCTCGTCATCCTCGGCAACGTGCTGTTCCTCGGCATTCAATGCGAGCACTTCTTCCTCTATCTGCTTGCCGCGTGGGTGGCGGCGCTCGTGTTCGACAACATCGTCTACACCCTCACACTTTCGTTTGGGAAAGTGGGCGAGGCCCTCGCCATCGTCGGGCTCGTGCTGCAGATCGCCGGTTCGGGCGGCATCTTCCCGGTGGTGATGTCGGCGCCGCTCTTCCAGGTGATCTATCCATGGCTGCCGTTCTCGCACACCATGGTGGCCTTCGAGGGCTGCATCGCGGGCATCTACGGCGACCAGTATTGGATGAGCATCCTCGCGCTTCTCGGTCTGCTTCTTCCGTCGCTGTTCTTGGGCATCGTGCTCCGCCGGCCGGTGATCAAGCTGAACACCGCCGTGACGGAGAAACTCGAGGAAACCAAACTGCTATAAAAGTAGTCGTTTAGGTTCGCCAGTAAGTAAGCGAGGGTGCTGCACGAATAATCCAACTGGTTCGTGCGAGGGTTTACGTGGTGCCCATAATTGCCCCGTCATGCGGCTGAGTTGGCTTCGCCAACGAGGGTAAGCATGTAAGGGGCAAGGATGGGCACCACGTAAAGCCGCAGCCTCTCTAGCAGACGACGTTCGCCAGAACGTCGCAATTATTTAGCCTTGCCCTGTGAGGCTACCGCGTCGATCTTCTTCGCGATCGTCTCGGCATCGCCGACGTAGCGCTTCTCGATGACGTTGAAATCGTCGTCGAAGGTGTAGACGAGCGGCACGCCGGTGGGGATGTTCACGCCGATGATCTCCTCGTCGGAAAGCCCTTCGAACTGCTTCACCAATGCGCGCAGGGAATTGCCGTGCGCAGCGATGAGAATGCGCTCGTCAGCCAAGACCAAGGACTTCACCTCGGCCTCGAACCACGGCCATACGCGCTCGATCGTATCCGCGAGGCATTCAGTGTAGGGAATATCCGCCGGATCGACGTTGCGGTAGGCCGGTTGCAGGTGGGCGTCGCGCGGATCGCCCGGCTCGAGAGCCGGCGGCTGCACATCGAAGCTCCGGCGCCAGATCTTCACCTGATCTTCGCCATACTTCGCAGCGGTCTCTGATTTGTTGAGGCCCTGCAGGGCACCGTAGTGGCGCTCGTTGAGCCGCCACGTCTTCTCGACGGGGAGCCAATCGCGATCCATCGCATCGAGGATGAGCTGCAGCGTGTGAATAGCGCGCTTCAGATAGCTCGTGTAGCAGCGGTCGAAATCGAATCCGGCTTCTTTGAGCGCCTGCCCTCCCTGGGTAGCCTCAGCACGGCCCGTTTCGGAAAGATCCACGTCCGACCAGCCCGTGAAGAGGTTCGCCTTGTTCCATTCGCTCTCGCCGTGGCGCACGATCACGAGGGTGTGGCCCTTTTTCCCGTCCATAGCGTTAGAAGCTGAAGTTGCAGTCATGGTGGCATCCTTTCTCTTCGCGGTCAGTGCCTATTATGCTACAGAAAGATGATGAGAAGGCCGAGCAATAGCCCTCCGATGAAGGTAAAAGACGGTGTTTTGCTGCGATACATGAGAATCGACTCAGGAACGATCTCGCCGAACACCACGTAGAGCATCGCGCCGCTCGCAAAACCAAGGCTGACGGCGAGGCCGAACGGGCCGATGTCGCCGAGCCAGAGGCCGAGCCATGCGCCGAGCAGGGTGGGGATGCCGCAGAGCGCCGTGAGAAGAACCGCCTTCACGCGTGGCATGCCGCCAGCGATCAAAGGAACCGCCACCGCCATGCCCTCGGGGATGTTGTGGATGCCGATGAGCACCGCCATCACCATGCCGGTGCCTAGCAGAAGATCGTCCGAGAGCGCGAAGCTCGCGCCGATCGTCATTCCCTCGGGCACGTTGTGGAGGGCGATCGCGCACGCCATGACGATGCCCGCGACCATCAGATGCGCGCGGGTGTCGTGCTTGCGCTTGTGCTCTGCCCAATGGTCGGCGTGGATGAGCTCATCGAGGTCGTCATGGGTCTTGGGATGGTCGGTTTTGGCCGAATGGGGAACCTCGCCCACCGTTCGGCGGTCGATGAGGTAGTTGAGTCCGAAGACCACGGCGACGCCCAAGATAACCGCGGCGATGACGATGAAAACGCCTGAATCGATGATCTCGTTTGCCGCCGTGACCGCTTCAGAGAGAAGATCGAAGCAGACGATGGCCGTCATCACGCCGCCGGCGAAGGAAAGGAGGAGGCTGACGATGCGGTTCGAGTCGCTCTTGAAGAGCGCTCCGACGATGCCGCCAAGTCCGGTGCCGCCGGCGCCGGAGAGAAGCGTGACCATCGTGATGAACCAAAACGGTTCCAAAGCGCAGTTCCTTTCGCATCTGAAAACGTCCAAAGGCGGGGAAGGCTGAGAACCCAAGTTCGCGCTATCCCTCTCTGGGCAAACGATCCGAACTGCATCCTACTATATTAATTAGACAAGGTAAACTCTCCGCATCGCAAACTTTCCCGAAATGGCAACTCGGTACGTGCTTGTATATAACCGTAGTCTTAATTTCATTGCTCACTGGCTTAAGTTCATCGATGATTTGATGTAATCGATGAACTTGCGCATGCCTGAAGTGATTGCTTTGTCGCGTTTGACAGCAAGAGCAACAGACCAATACATCGGAACGGGAAGCTCGAATGATTTTACATAAGGTGCCTCAATTTTTGCTATATGCGAAGGCGCCATAAACAACGCGTTTTCTTGCATGGCTAAAAGCTCCATCGATGAGAATTCTGTGCAAAGCTGCGTCTCTAAAATGTCGGGATGAATCCCTATTTCCTCGCACCAAGCTCTGAAGCCGTAATGAAATTTTTGCTCTGGCCCAGGACAAACAAACTTTTGATCTGTCAAATCTTCTATTGATACCCTTTCATTCTCAAATAATGCATGTCCTTTATATACTCGCAAATAGTTTTCCTCTTTATAGAGGGGAAGGACGACAAAGTCGCTGCGGTTAACAGGCTCAATGACAAATCCAATATCGTATTCATCTTGAAGCAACTTAGCCTCAACAGCAAGATCAGTATCATCATGGAGCGTGATCCTAATCGAAGGGAAATCTTCCTGAAGTTTTTTAAAGCGTGAAATGCCGATTGCGGCAAGAACGCCAAGAGATAACCCTATTGACAAAGCTTCTGTCTGAGAGGCGCTATGCAGTGTTGTGTTAACCTCGATGCGATCCTTCGCTTCCAGAATAATCTTGCATTGCTCATAGACAAATGAACCTTGCGAAGTAAGCCTAATCCCCGAATTGTCCCGCTCAAGAAGCCGGGTTCCGAGTTCTTCTTCAAGGCTGATGATTGATTGAGAAACTGCTTGGCGTGACAGGAACGCACGTTTAGATGCGAGCGAAATAGAGCCGCATTCGCACACCAACACATACAGGTATACTTGCTCTAACGTCAAAGCTCCCTCCTTGAACGCACTAAGAATGGTACAGCGAGGCATTTTCTCGCGAAAAGCAATAATTCATTGCACCATGCAAAAAGCTATCCGCTCCCACTGAACCGTTATCTTGATATGTCTGATTCTTATGTTGGAATCTTCCCTGGCGATGGACACAAGATGGGTCTATGGGTTGGTGCTGCATGGCAAAACGCTCCGGAAGCAGCACCGATGATTAACTGTGGTGCAATTGGGCCAAAATATCATTACGCTGCAAATTTTTGGGGGATCAACCTCAACAAAGACGGAAAACGTTTTATGGCTGAAACCACGAATTTTGCCCACGCTGCTTATCCCATTCTCATGCAGCCGGACCAAAAAGCTTATTTTATTTGGGATAAGGCTTACGCATACAGAAACGATGGATGGCTTCATTGGGGATGCTCGTATCAAAACACAAATGGAACGATGCCGTATACGCCCGAAGAAGAGATTCAACGCTGGGAAGATGAAGTCGAAAAAGGCAACTGGGCAAAAGCAGATACCATTGAAGAGCTTGTTAAACAGCTTGAAGGTCTCAATGCGGAGAATGCATTGGAAACGATTGCCACATATAACAAATATGCCGAGCAGGGATTTGATGAAGAATATTTGGTTAACCCCGATTATCTGTTCCCTATTGCGGAAGGCCCTTTCTATGGAGCACGATCTCAAATTACCAATGATTTCCATGCTGGAAGTGTCCCGTGCTTTTTGACGGTGTGCGGTGGCTTGAGAACTAATGAGCATATGCAGGTCTGCGACGAGGACGATAATCCGATCGAAGGCTTATATAACGTTGGTATCATGACTGGTGATTTCTATGCGAACCACTACAGTTTCACGATTTTTGGCCAGAACCATGGGGCATGTTGCCTAACATTCCCGCGGCTTTTAGCGCAGGATTTTGCAAATATGGCATAGGAGTTGACTTAATAGCTTTTTTAGAGAGGCCGAGTTACTTCACAAAAAAGCGACTCGGCCTTTTCACGAGAGGAAGGTAGTTTGGCACAACGAAGCAGCAGCCAACCCCTTGGCAGAATCAGCGGGCAAGCTCGAACAGCGGCTTGTCGCTGGCGAGGAAGTCTTCGAGCAGGTGGTCATGGGAGCCGATGATGAGAGGCCGCGCCGTCGGATAGCGATTGATGAACGCCGTGAGCCCGCGCGTCGATTTCACGCGGCCGCTCTTGACCTCGATGGCGATCACCTCGTCCCCTTGGGAAGCCACGAAATCAACCTCGTCGTTTCCATCGCGCCACCAGAAGAGCTCGAAGTGCTCCTGCTTTGCGCGGCGCAGCAGGTTGGCGCCCACGGCCGTCTCCACAAGATGGCCCTTTCGTTCCGGATCGGTGATGAGAAACGGCCTATAAGCGCCATACGTGGCAGTCATGAGCGAGGGATCGTAGACGAGGAGCCGCGGCGAGCTCGTCCGCTTCCGGAGCAGCTTGGGATCGTACTTCGACAGCGCGCACAGCAGCCCCGCATCGCCGAGCAAATCGAGATAATGCGCGATCGTGGTCGTGTTCCCCGCATCGTCGAGCTGTCCCAGCATCTTCCGATACGAGAGCTCCTGGGCGGAATAGGGCGCTCCAAAGTAGAAGAGCCGCCGCATGAGCGCCGGCTTGTGTATGGACTCGAGCGCGATGACGTCCTTCGAGATGCTCGGCTCGATGACGGAGTCGACCATGTAGTCGAGCCAGCGGGCATCGTCGTCCTTGAATTGCGCGCTGCCGGGATACCCTCCGTACATGAGGTAGTCGTCAAGGCCGTACCCGAACGCCGCCTCGCATTCGCTCAGGCTCCAGTGGGGGCAGCGGATGAGCTCGAACCTCCCGGTGAGGCTCTCGGCGAGGCCGTGCTGGAGCAGCAGCGAGGACGAGCCCGACAGCACGACCCTCAGGTCGACGTCGTTCCACGCGTCTTCGTCCCACAGCTCCTTCACCACCGCGGACCATTGGTCGATCAGCTGGATCTCATCGATGACGAGCAGCGCGCATTTCTCGGGGCTTGCGGCGGCCATGGTGCGCGCGACGTGCCACTGGGCGCGCAGCCAATCGCGGCTCGATGTGTCGATGCTCGTGGCCGCGCTATGGGCGGGTATCTCGACGTGCGAGAGCAGCTGCCTCAACGCGGTGGTCTTGCCCGTCTGGCGGGGGCCGATGAGCATCTGGATGTGATGGCGCTTCTCCCCGACGCGCACCCTGAGCGTGTTGACGATGAACCTCTCATACATCGGCGTCTCATCTCCTTTGGTTGACGCGGAGACCGGCGGATGGGCAATATAGTATCAGTTATTGAGCAAAAATGCTCAATAACTGAGCATTTTTGCTCAATTTCATAGCATGATGAGGGACAGAGGGGGCGCAATCTCGTAGATTCTTGGATAACTCCCACGTGTCAGCCAATGGGGATATTCGGCAACAGGGATGACATCCGCTTCATGCGATTCGCCGTAAGATAGGGGCGGCAGGTGCATGATGCGCACTCTTCCTGCAAAAGACAGGGCTATGTTTCACGAAACAGAAATTTCGTAACTCGAAAGAAGTAAGTACCTCCCGTCGATTAAAAGTTGGATTTGTCTAATCGAGGGATAATTAGGGGCGCAAGACCGCGGGAGCTCTGAGAGCCCCCGCGGTTCAATCGTCTTGTGTGTGTTTGCGCGCTGCGCGAGATTCCGAAGATGCGGCCTGCCTGGGCCGAGGGCCTCCTGGGCTTACAGTTTCGCCAAGTCGAGGCCGAGCAGATAGGAGAGCGTGCCGCACACGCCGCCGAGGTTCTGGCCAGGCATGACGAAGTTGTAGCAGTTGGCGTAGAAGTCGCCCGTCATGATGCCGGTGTTGTAGAGGCCCTCGATCGGCTGATCGTCGGCGTCGCAGACCTGCATCTTCTCGTTGGTGCGCAGACCGCCGCACACGGTCAGAAACGTCGAGCCGACCTTCTTCGCGCCGTAGAACGGCGGAGTCTCGATCGGATAGAGGATGTCGGGGTTCACGTGGTACTCGGGGTCATTGCCGGCCTTCGCGTACTCGGTGTAGTTCTTGATGGTCTCGAGCGCCTGCTCCTTGTTGATGCCCTCCATCTGGTCGACGAGCTCCTCGATGGTGTCGGCCTTGTAGTAGGTCGCGCCGGTTCCGAGGCCGCCGCCATTGTCCTCGACGCTGGCGTCCCATGAGGCGATGAGCTCATCGGGGGTCAGCGGCATGATGCCGTTCACGTTCCCGACGGTGCAGCCGAACTGCTCCCACTGGTCGCGCGTCTTGGCGTAGTCCACGCTCCAAACGGAAAACGCCGTCTTCTGCGGGAGGTTGAGCATGGAGAGGGCGCCGTAGGCGAAATTTGTGCACTCGTTCTGGTAGCGCTTGCCGTCGATGTCCATGTTGAGGCCCCAGAAGTTCGAGATGACGTCGTGGGACGGCCCTGCCGCGCCGCCGTTGATCATCGGGGCAACGGGATAGGTCTTCTGCCACGCGGCGCCGATCCACAGGCCCATCTTCTGGCCGTCGCCCGGCATGAGCCCGTTGTAGCTCAGCTCCACGTCGTAGTCGACCGTCGGATCCATGGTGAGGTCTTCCTTGAACTGCTCCCACGCCCAAGGGCTGTAGCAGGCCATCATGTCGGGATCCTTCGAGAAGTCGCCGGTTGCGAGCACGACGGCCTTGTTCGCCACGTATTTCACGTAGGAGCCGTCCTCGCGCTGCGCCACGACGCCGGAGACGCGGCCGGTGTTGTTGTCCTCGCGGATGAGGTATTTCGCAACGGTCTTGAAATGGATCTCCTTGCCCATCTCGTCGGTGAAGATGGTGCCATACGCCTGAGCTTGAAGCGGTGCGCCGAAGAGGGCGCCGAAGGGCTGCTCGTCGTTCCAGAAGTTGTGGGAAGCGGGGGGGATAGTGAGCAGGTTCTCGGCGTCGGTGTAGCCCGGCTCGAGGCTGACCTTCAGCCCTTGGGATTCCATCTTCTCGATGACCCAGTCCATCGATGCGCCCGAGTTGTTCACCCAGCGCTCCCATTTCTGCTTGTCCATGAAGTAGGAGCCGAAGGTCTGCTCGTCGTGGACGATCGGGGCGGAGGTGTCGGCGTTGTAGTCGATGCCCATCTGCTTTTGATATTGCGTGCCGATGGCATGGTTCGAGCCGCCGCGGGAGATCGGGCGGGAGCTCGCTGAGAAGACGATGACGTCGGCGCCTTGCTCGGCAGCCGCGACCGCGCACGTCATGCCGGCGAGGCCGGCACCCACGATGACGATGTCGTGCGTGTATGTCTCTGCGATCTCGGAATCGGTGACCGGCTCGGGTGGAATCATGAAGCTCCACTTCATGTTCGCGTAGGTGTCGGCGGTGAGAACGGTCTCGGTGGAAGCGGTGCTTCCCGAAGAGGTGTTCGACGGCGTGGTGCTCGCGGCACTTGAGCTGCCGCCGCTCGGCGCACATGCCGCAAGGCCCGCACCTGCTGCGGCGATGGCTCCTGTGGCGACGGCGCCCTTCAAGAATTGACGACGGTTGAGTTCCATGGTTTTCCCTCCTCCTGAGAAACGTGGCATAGGCAGAATGCCTTGATGGATGAGAGAGACGTCCCGTTTCCTCTCTCATGGGGAATTATAGAGATTTTGTGATGGGGATTCAATCGGTGGCGTTTCCGCGCGCTCTACCGATGAGGTGGCGCGAGACGCATCCTGTGGTTGCACGGGGTCTCGATCGATGTGCGAAAAACAATTGTGCCGACATCGAATGGTGTCGGCACAATTCATCTGATGAAGCCCTGACCGCCAGAAGGATGAACCCACCCTGGAAGGTGGGTGCTCGCAGCGAGATTCCTGGCTTTCGTATCAACGGACACGAATCCCCATTCCACCCGCAATTCTAAAGCTCCCTCAAATGTAACGTCGGTCCATCGCAGTGTGTGACGGAATCAGGACTGATTTGAACTATACACGCAAAATTCTCGAAAAAAAGTCTTTTCTTGAATCGTTTTTTCAGGTATGTCGAGCCGCAACCGTGCCGTTACCGAGGCCGGATTGCTGAGAGAAAGCAGCACCGGTTCGAGAAAGCATCGACGCTCGGATGTTGCTGCTGAGTAAAAAGGGCGCCGCCGCGGCGCCCTTTCCCATGCAGACCGTTCTCAGATTGCGTGAAAAGAGATCCATCTCAACCAGACGAGCCTCACTGAAGGGATGGATTTTCGTTTTCACCTGTTCCTTGCGAACCCGGGCCAGTGCTTACCAAAATAGTAACCACTCCGTTTGCCTGTAATTCGTATCCGAATACACGGCCAGCATCTACCGTGTCACTTGGGCCTCTTTCAACATCGTACTTGAAGCCAGCATCGGTGAGGGCATCTATCGCTTCCTGTTCGTACATTCCTTCGACATCCGGAGGTTCGGGCTGAGGTCCTTCGCTCACATAGATCGTCACCGTGCCGCCCTGCTCGAGGCGCGAGTTGGCGGAAGGATCTTGGCTCGTCACCGTGCCCTTCGCTGCCGAGCTGCTGTAGCCGCTAGATTGCACGTTCACGACGAAGCCCGCATCCTCAAGCGTCCTCGTCGCACTCTGCTGGTCGCTTCCCACCACGCTCGGGATGGCGATGATGTCAGGGCCTAAGGAAAGCACGTAGGTGACGACGGAGCCCTTCTTCACCTCGGTGTCCTTCGCGGGATCCTGCTTGAACACGTGGCCCTTCTCGACGTCCTTGTTGTATTCGGGATCACCCGCCGAGGCGACGAGTCCGGCCTTGTCGAGCGCCGACTTTGCCTGCTCAGCGGTCATATTCGACAGGTCGGGCACCTTCACCATCTCAGCGCCTTGGGAAACCGTGAGATTGACTTTCGTGCCAAGCTCACGTTTCGCCTCCGCCGCGGGGTCTTGCTTGATGATCGTTCCAGGCTCGGCCTCTTCGTCATACCCCTCGGTGATCGAGCCCACGTCGAAGCCCTGCGTTTGCAGCTCGGCGGTCGCTTCGTCGAGGGTGAGGCCGATGACGTTCGGCACCGGTTCGCCGTTGCCGCCTCCGCCGCCGAGAAACGCCCACGCCACGCCGCCGATAACGGCCAAGGCGGCCACGATGGCGATGATGATGCCGACGATGAGCTTACCGTTGCTCTTCTTCGGCGGCTCGGCGCGGAAATTCGCCGGGGAGGAGCCGATGCCTCCGCTGCGCCCGAGGTTGCTCGGCAGGGTCTGCGTGGCATCGACCATCGACCCTGCTGCCTGCTGCGGGGAGACGCCGGTCATCACGCGCGTCTCGGCGGCGTTGCCGTAGGCCACCGTGGCGCCCGCGCCGGCCGCCGCACCTGCGCCGACCGAATTGAGCAGCTGCGTTTCGGCGTTGCCGTTGTTCACGTTGAAGGGCTTCAGAGGGCGCCCGGCGAGAAAGTCGTTCAAGGCAGCGCGCATGTCGTTCGCGGTGGCGAAACGGTTCTGCGGGTTCTTCGCCATGGCGCACATGATGATCGCCTCGAGGTCGGGGCTGATCGAGGGGTTGATCTCGCGTGGCGGAACCGGCTGGTCGTTCACCTGCATCATGGCAACCGACACGGCGTCGGGGCCGTCGAAGGGGAGCTTGCCCGTGGCGGCCTCATAGAGCACCACGCCGAGGGAGTAGATGTCGCTCGCGGCGGTGAGCTCTTTGCCCTGGGCCTGCTCGGGCGAGATATAGTGGGCCGTTCCCAGCACCGAGACGGTCTGGTCGTTCAGCGAGTTCTTCGCATGCGCGATGCCGAAATCCATCACCTTCACGTTGCCGTCGGGGCGGATCATGATGTTTTGCGGCTTGATGTCGCGATGGATGATATCTTGGTTGTGCGCGGCGGAGAGCGCCTGGCACACCTGGCTGCCGATCTCGGCGACCTTGCGCTGGTTGATCGCGCCCCGTTGCGAGATGGCGGTCTTCAAGTCGGAGCCGCGCACGTACTCCATCACGATGTAGTAGGTGTTTTTGTCCTCGCCCCAGTCATAGACATTGACGATATAGGGGCTCGAGAGATTCGCCGCGGCCGCGGCCTCTTGACGAAAGCGGCGCGTGAAATCGGCGTCGGCTGCGAATTGCGGAAGCATGATCTTCACCGCCACCAAGCGAGAGAGCACGCGATCTTGCGCGCGGTAGACCTCGGCCATGCCGCCGATTCCGATTCGATCCTCGATCAGGTAGCGTTCCCCTAATACCCTGCCTGTCATCCCAGTGTTTGTCGCCACTTTGTCTGCTCCTTTTACTCACATGCGAACGGCGTTTCTGTAGTATTTGATGCGAATTGCGCAAACATAATCACTATAGCACACATGTCATTATTGACCGCCCGTCACACGCAAAGCAGTGGCGAGCACATCATGGGCGCGCGCAGCGCCGGTGCCCGAATCGCCCTTTTCAACCACGATGGAGACGACCACGCGGGCATCGTTTGCCGGCGCCATGCCGACGAACCAGCTGTTGTCGGTGCCGTCGCCGCGCTCCGCCGTGCCCGTCTTGCCTGCCACGGTGACGTCGGGAAGGGCCGCCGCCGTTCCGGTGCCGCCCGCGACCACATCCGCGAGCACGTCGCGGACCCGCTCCGCCGTCGCAGCGCTCACTGCCTCGAGGAAGCGCGAGGGCCTCGCGGAAAACGATTGCACCCCCTCGGCGTTGTAGATGCCCTCCACGAGGTAGGGCTGCATGATGAGGCCGTCGTTGGCGATGGCGCAACCGGCGAGAGCCATCTCGAGCACCGTGGACTGCGGGCCGGCCGGACTCTCGTGTTCGCCGACCGGCATGCCGTCCGCCGCCCAGGCGGTCTCCCATTCGGTCATCTCGGACGGATTCGGCATGAGCGATTCAAGCAGGGGGAGCTCGAAGGGAACCTCGTGGTTGAATCCGAAGGCGTCCGCGCCCTTCACGAGGCGCTCGGGACCGAGCAGGGCCCCCACCTGGCCGAACACCGTGTTCGAGGAGACCATCGTCGCCTCACGCAGGGTGATCGTGCCGTAGGAGTTGTTATGGTAGTTCGTCACCGGCGCATTGCCGATGTCTATCGTCGCCGGCGAATCGAAGGTGGTGTTCTCGGTGGCGACGTTGTCTTGGAGCGCCGTCGCGAGGGTGATCATCTTGAAGGTGGAGCCCGGGGCGTAGAGCGCCTGGGTCGCGCGGTTCAGAAGCACGGACGCCTCATCGTTTCCGTTGCTCTCGGCGGAGGCGGCCTCGATGACCGATTCGAAGTCGGCGGCGTTGTAGGTGGGCGATGTGGCCATGGCGAGCACCGCTCCCGTGTTCGGGTCCATCACCACGCAGGCACCCACGCTTCCGGCGAGCGCGTCCTGCGCCGCCTCTTGGATCTCAGAGTTGATCGTCAGCGTGACGTCGTTTCCCGGCGTCGGCGTGCCTGCCAGCACTTTTATCGCGTCTTCCCAGGTGGCGTAGCTCTCTTGTCCGGTGAGGGCCTCGTTCATGGAAGCCTCGATGCCGCTTTGCCCGAAGCGCTGCGAGGTGTATCCCACGACTTGGCTTGCCAAATCGCCTGCCGGATAGACGCGCTCGTAGCCCCCGTCGCCGGTCGGAACGCTCTCGGCGAGCACGACGCCGTCGGCGGTGGAGATGGTGCCGCGTTGCGTGCGCGCCTCCCGCATGAGCACGTGGGAATTGCCCGGCATGTTCTGGTAGTCGCTCGCCTTGATCACCATGATGTAGGTGAGGTTCGCGACGAGCACGGCGAAGAGCACCGAGAAGATGATCATCGTGTTCGTGAGGCGCTTGCCGAGCGAGACGCGGCCGAGCACGCTGTTCGGGTCGGCGAGCGAGGTGGCGTTCTTCATCTCCCTCTCCACGCCCGTGCCCTCATCGCCGCACCGCAGCAGAAACGCCACGATGGCGAAGCTCGCCAAAAGGGACGAGCCGCCCTGCGCGATGAAGGGCAGGGTGATGCCTGTCAGCGGGATGAGCCGCGTGACGCCGCCGACGATGATGAATGCCTGCAGCACGATGGAGGTGGTCATGCCGACCGCGATGAACGAGCTCACGTCGCTCTTCGCACGCGCAGCGGTGACGAGGCCGCGGATCGAGAAGCACAGGTAGAGCAAGAGCACGCCCGCCGCGCCGAGAAGGCCGGCCTCTTCGGCGATGGCGACGAAGATGAAGTCGCTCTCCACGATGGGGATGACGTCGGCGAAGCCCCGTCCGATGCCCACACCGAAGAGCCCGCCGTCGGCGAGCGAATAGATCGCCTGGGTGAGCTGATAGCCCGTGTTCTGCGCATCAGCGAAAGGATCGAGCCAGGTGTCGACGCGCACCTGCACGTGGCTGAAGAGGAAATAGAGGGCCACAACGGCGATGCCCGCGAGCACGAGGCCCACGACGAGGTAGAACTTCTTTCCCGTGGAGACGTAGAGCATGATGAGGAAGAGGAAGAAGAGCAGGGCCGCCGAGCCGAGGTCGCGTTCGAAGATGACGACCACCATGGCGAGAGCCCACATGAAGAGAAGCGGCGCGATCGCACGCAGGTCAGGCAAACGGAACGGCCCGATCTCCCAGGTGAACACCGAGAGCATCTCGCGGTTTTGCGCAAGATAGCCCGCGAAGAAGAGCACGATGCAGAGCTTCGCGATTTCCCCCGGTTGGAAGGAGATGGGCCCCAGCGAGATCCAGATGCGGCTTCCTTGGCCGAAATCGGTGCCGATGCCCGGCAGGAGCGGTGAGAGCAGGAGCGCCACGCCGACGAGCATGAGCGTGTATTTGTAATTCGCCAGCCTATCGGGGTTTCTCACGAATATGAGGACGACCACCATGACCGCGATGCTCAGGAAGAGCCATACGACCTGGCGAACGGCAAGGTCGGGAGCGAGCCGCGTGACGAAGGCGATGCCGATTCCCGAGAGCGCGAAGGCGAGCGGCAGGATGGCGGGGTCGGCGCCAGGCGTGAGTTTGCGGATGGCGAGGTGGGCCACGATGAAGGCGGCGAAGAGCCCGATGGGCACGCCGAGGGTGTTCATGGAAAGCCCGAGGCCCTCGTTGACGGCGAGCATGATGAACAGGAGCACGACGAGGGGCGCCGCGACGATGAGGAGAAGCAATTCGAGGTTGCGACGCGTCATGAGGCGTTCTCCTCATCGCCTTCGCCGGCGTTTGCATTGACGTTTGCAGGAGCGTTCGCGTTGCCATTCGTGCGGGCGTCAACCTGTCCGTCGGCCTGCCCGTCGTCGTCCGCTTCGCCGTTCGCCTGCTTCTCGTAATCGGAGAGCAGCTTCTCGGCGTCGCTCAAGCTTGTCGTGACGCCCTCGGTTTTCAGACGATTGGCGAGGCCGGGCTGCAGATCGTCCACCTTGATGTCTGTCACATGGTCGAGCTCGGAGAAGCGCATGCCGAAGAACTCGCCCGGCACGCCGCGGTAAAGCGCCACGTTGCCGTCCTGCGCGATGAGATACGCCGACTGCTGCGTCCATGAGACGAAGGCGGCGCAGGCGCAGGCGATGATCGCGATGAGGGCGCAGACGATGACAGCCGCGGTAATCTTGGTCTTTCGAGCGACGCGACGGCGCTCGATGGGAGCGTTTCCCGTGATGTTCACCACGATGACGGTCACGTTGTCGAGCCCGCCGGCGGCAATCGCGGCGCTCACGAGGCGCGAGGCGCAGCGCTGCGGGTCGTCGGCTTTCGCCATGATGTCGGCGATCTCCTTGTCGCTGAGCATGCTCGTGAGGCCGTCGGAGCAGAGAAGCAGCCGATCGCCGGCTGAAACACTGAAGTCGTAGAGATCGGGGCTTGTGCGAGGGTCGCTTCCCAAGGCGCGTGTGATGGCGGAGCGCCGAGGATGGAACCGCGCTTCCTCGGGCGTGATCTCTCCGGCCTCCACGAGCTCGGCGACGAGGCTGTGGTCGCGCGTGAGCTGGCTGAGCGCCCCTTCGTGGAAGAGGTAGGCGCGCGAATCGCCCACTTGCGCGATGATGAGGCGCTGGCCCTCGATCATCGCCGCGGTGCAGGTGGTGCCCATGCCCTTGCGGCCGCGCCCCTGATGTGCGGCCTGGATGATGGCGAGATTCGCCTGCTCCACGGCGGCGCAGAGCGCATCGGCGTCAAGCGTTTGCGGGGCGAGCTCCGAGATCACCTCCACGGCGATTTCGGACGCCACCTCTCCCGCCGCATGGCCGCCCATGCCGTCGGCGACGACGAAAAGCGGCGGTGCGACGCAGAGGCTGTCCTCGTTGTGCTCGCGAACGCACCCGATGTCGGTGCGGCTGCCAAAGGCGACGTCGCTTGGTTGGCTGTGACGCGCCATCAGGAAAGCCTCACGCGGATTTCCACATCGCCCACGCTGACGATGTCGCGGTCGTGCAGGGCGCAGGGCCCGTTGATGCGCTGTCCGTTGACGGCCGTGCCGTTGGTCGATCCGAGGTCCTCGACGAAGAGGTTCTGCCCCATAAGGGTGAAGCGCGCATGGCGCCCCGAAACGTAGCTCGCTCCGATGACGATGTCGGCGCCGGGCGAGCGGCCGACGATGATCGGCCCGTGCACGACGATCGAAACGCCGCGCAGCTCTTTCGGGCCATGCTCGACCGTCAAATTCCACGCGCGTTCCCTTTTCCTTTGGCCACGCACGAGCCCGATTCCCGTCTTCATAATGGCGAACAAGAACAGGTAGAGCAAGGCGACGAACAGCAGGCGCGCGATGAGGAGGGCGACATCAATCACGAGGCATTCCTTTGAAAGGCGTTGGCGTCAACGGCAGGCCGGCTACGAGATGTGGAACGTGAACTCCGAGGTGCCGAGCTTGATGCGATCCCCCGGGCGCAGGGCCTGACTTTTGATCTGGATGCCGTTCACATACGTGCCGTTCATCGATCCGGCGTCGGAGATGACCCAGCTGCCGCCCTGTTGGTTGATCTCCGCATGGAAGCGCGAAACGTTGATGTCGGAGATGACGATGTCGTTTGACGACTCGCGGCCGAGAAGGGTGCGCCCCGTGCCCAGCTCGTAGGTGCGGCCCGTCGAAAGGTCGTAGAGCGAGGCTTGCTGCTGGAACGAGGGTATCGATGCGAACGGATCGTTCCCTGCATCCTCATAGACGCCTGGGGCATAGGACTGCTCGTCAAAGAACGGCTCACTGTCCTGAGAGTCGAACAGCGAGAAGTCGGGCTCTGGCATATCGGACATATCGGACATATCCGGCTCATAGGCAAGAGGATCCGGCTCTTGGTAGGGCTGTCCTTGGTACGGTTGCTGATAGGGCGGTTGGTAGGGCTGCTGGTAAGGCTGCTGATAGGATTGCTGGTAGGGCTGCTGTGCGAACCCTTGCGGCTGATACGGCTGCGGCGCAGCTTGAGAGCCCTGCGCGCCCCGGTAGGCGTTGGCGGGGGGAGTGTTGATCCCGTAGCGCCTCATCTCCTCGTCGCGGAGCTGGGCGACGAGCGGGCTTGCCACCATCTCGGCGACCACATCGAACTTCCCATGGCGCAGGCCGTCGTCGACGATGAACCGCACGAGCGGCTGACCGTCCATCATGTAGCCCGCTTCGACCGCCTTGGCGGCCAAATAGGTTTCCGTCTCGCCCGCGAGCGTCGGATAGTAGGCGAAGAGCCGCTCGTCGTCCTCGGGGCTGACCAAGACGGTGTAAAGCGTGGGAGCGTATTGCTTGCCGGCGCCGACCATCTTCTCGCGCCGCATCTGCTTCTCGGCCTTTTTCGCAATTTGAACAGGCGAAAGCGGGGTCTTCGCCAAACGATCTGCTGCACCCTCCACCGTGTCCTCCATTCTGCCTTCAAACTTCGTTAGGAAGCCCATGGTTTCTCCTCAGGTATTGTCGACAACTATTGTATTACTTCTTCGGGAAAATAGCTGCTTTTCCCAGCTATCTTGCCACAAACGAAGACGTTATGGGCGTTTTCGCACGCGCTTTTACGCAATCGCCATGAAAGTGAAGGGGAACGTACCGCCCCGAATCTTTCCGAATTCCCGCGCGCAATCCGCATAGCTCCGCGCACGCGATGAAATGGTGCCGTAACTGCTTCTTAACTTGCGCCTTCAAGATTCAAACGGTACTATGTAACCTTACGTGCGGATGCCTTCGCATTCGTGCCGACGAGAAAAGAACACTTGAAGGGGACTTCAATGAATGGCAATGCAAATATCGTTGAAAACGTCAACCAAGCTGCCGCCGAGGCGGCGTCGAACGGCACGTTCTCGTTCTTCGGCCTCTTCGACATCCCGATCGTCGCGATTTGGATCATCGTCGCGATCATCGTGATCGTCGTCGTCGCGTTCATCGCGAAGGGCTTCATCCAAGAGATGAGGAAGTAGGCTCTTCCGCGCTGCCGTGCGGGAGCGCAATGCGCTGCCTGCCTCTCGGTGGGACGAGGACGGCGAAGCGGCAAGGCGAACGCGAAAATTAACGGAGAATTGAACGAACGCGCCTCCATTTCGGGAGGCGTTCGTTATGATAGGAACCGGCAAGAGAAGAAGCGGGAATACCGGCAAGATTGCAGGCGAGGCATCTAAGCGAGACGAAGGCACGATCGCGCGGATAAGCTGTCCGCGGCAGGTGGGGATATTCAATGGAAAGGTCACCTCAAAAACGCAACCAATACACGCGAAGCGGCAGTGCGCCCCGCCATGGCTCCCATGCAAAAGTGCGGGATCCTCATCGGGGCCCCCAGCCCGCCATGAGCTCTCCGCGTCCGTCGCCGGCGGTCTACGGGCAGAGCAGGCCGCAAATGAGAAGGCCCCAGCAAACGAGGTCGGCAAAGCCGACAAAGCGGACGATGCCGACAAAGCGGACGACGCCGGCAAGGCAAGCGAGCATGGCAAAGCAAGCGAAGCCGCTCGGCTGGCGCATCGTCTTCTGGGTCGCGGTGATCGTGCTCGTCGGCTCGCTCGCTTCGCTCGGCGTGATCGCCTACAGCTATATGAAGGGGCAGAATGTCTACGACGATCTGCAGAGCGAGGCGTTCGGCCTCGATGCGAACGATTCGCTGAAAGACATCAAGACACTCGCCGATTTCACGATAGATTGGGAGGCCCTACGGGCCATCAACCCCGACATCGTCGGGTGGCTCTACATTCCCGACACGGTGGTCTCCTATCCCATCGTCCATCGGCCAGGGGACAGCGAATACTATCTCACCCACAATTTCAACAACGAATCGGCGCAGTTCGGCGCCGAATTCGGCGCGATCATGCTCTCGGGCGACAACAGCTCCGATTTCAGCGACCGCAACAACCTCATCTACGGGCACAATATGGCGAACGGCTCGATGTTCGCCCAGCTCGCGGCCTTTGCCGATACCGAGGTGTTCAACGCGCACCGGACGATCTACCTTTTCACGCCCGAGATGAACTACCAGTTGCAGACCTTCGCGGTCGTGCGGGTGCATGAGACGGAAGGGGAGATCGCGCAGGCGAACTTCGCGAGCGAGGAGGAATACCTTGCCTTTGTGGAAGGCATCCTCGACCGCTCGATCGTGAGCCCCGATCCGGCGGCGCCCGCTGCTGAGGAGATCGGCAAGACGTTCGCGTTCTCCACCTGCGACGGAGCCGACAACAGCTATCGTTACATCACTTTTGCGACGGTCGAAGATTCTGTCGCCGTCGGAGCGGAAGAAGGCAATAAGAGCGCCGGCGAGGAAAGCTTCGACGACGCGGTCGATGAGGGGCAGATCGATGCGATCGGCTCCGCGGTGAACGAAAGGACTGAGTAGGCGCGCATGGAAGAATTCTGCTTACGCGACGATGCACCTGAAGAGGCTTGCGGCGTTTTCGGCATCTTCGCACCGGGTGAGGATGTGGCGCGCCTTACCTGCTTCGGTCTTCAGGCGCTGCAGCATCGCGGCCAGGAGAGCGCCGGCATCGCGGTGGGCGACGGGGAGACCATTCTCGTGGAGAAGGATCTCGGCCTCGTGACGCAGGTCTTCGACGAGGCGGCCCTCGCGGCGCTTCAGGGCTTCGTCGCCGTCGGGCACGTGCGCTACTCCACGAGCGGCGGTTCGGGCGTATGGGAGGCGGCGCAGCCGCACATCTCGGCCATCGACCAGACGCTCATCGCGCTCGCCCATAACGGCACGCTCGTCAACACAAACGCCATTCGCGCCCGCATGATCGATGAGGGCATCCAATTCCGCTCCTCCTCCGACAGCGAGGTGGCTGCCAAGATCATCGGCAAGGTGACACGTGAGACCAGCCACCTTCGTCGCGGCATCCAGTTCGCGATGGAGCATCTTGAGGGCGCCTATGCGATGGTGCTCGCGAGCCCCGATGCGCTCTATGCCTTTCGCGATCCGAACGGCATCCGTCCCCTCTGCATCGGCGAGCTGCCCGACGGGCGCGGCTGGGTGGTGTCGTCTGAGACCTGCGGCCTCGACATCGTGGGAGCCACCTATGTGCGCGACGTGGCGCCGGGCGAGGTCGTGCGCTTCAACGCCGAGGGAATGGTCGCCGAGCAGGCGGTCGCCCCTCGCAGGCATGCGGCGTGCATCTTCGAGCTCGTGTATTTTGCGCGGCCGGATTCGGTGCTCGATGGGCAGAGCGTCTATCAGGCGCGGCGCGCGATGGGGCGCATCTTGGCGCGCGAGGCGCCGGTGGAGGCGGATCTCGTGCTCGGCTCGCCCGACTCGGGCGTGCCGGCGGCGCTCGGCTTCGCCTTTGAGAGCGGCATCGCCTATGCCGACGGCATCGTGAAGAACCGCTACGTCGGGCGCACCTTCATCCAGCCGACGCAGGCGCTTCGCCTCATGGGCATTCGCCTCAAGCTCAACCCCCTGCCCTCGGTCATCGGGGGAAAGCGCCTCGTGGTGATAGACGATTCCATCGTGCGCGGAAACACCTCGCGTCAGCTCGTCCAGATGCTGCGCGACGCCGGTGCGGAAGAGGTGCACCTGCGCATCGCGAGCCCCGAGGTGTGCTGGCCGTGCTTCTATGGCATCGACACCGATACGCGCGATCAGCTGATCGCCGCGAACCTCACGCTTGAGGAGATGAACGCGTGGATCGGCAGCGATTCCCTCGCCTTCATCTCGCGCGACGGGCTCTATGAGGCGGTTTCCGGCGTGCGGCATGCGGGCTTTTGCGATGCGTGTTTTACGGGGAATTATCCCGTCGAGATACCTGCTCCCCTGGCAAAGAGAAGCTTTGCCTTGGCCGAGGAAGGAAAATGGCATGACTGAACGGATTATGGTGAACGGGCCGGCGCGCAAGATAGCAGGCGAGCCGAAAAGGGCCGACCTTGCCCAAGGCAAACCTTCAAAGGAGAAGATCACCTATGCGCAGGCCGGCGTCGATATTGATGAGGGAGCGCGCGCGGTCGACGCCATCAAGGAAGCCGTCCATCGCACCTATCGGCCCGAGGTCGTGGGGGACATCGGCGGCTTCGGCGGGCTCTTTTCGCTGGCTGCGGCAAAGGATATGGAAGATCCGCTTCTTGTGAGCGGGACCGATGGCGTGGGCACGAAGCTCAAGGTGGCGCAGATCGCGAACCGCCATAACACGGTGGGCATCGACCTCGTGGCGATGTGCGCGAACGACATCCTCGCGTGTGGTGCCGAGCCGCTGTTCTTCCTCGACTACATCGCCGTGGGGAAGCTCAAGGCAGAGGCTGTGGGCGAAATCGTGAGCGGCATTGCCGACGGGTGCGAGCAGGCGGGATGCGCCCTCATCGGCGGCGAGATGGCCGAGCATCCCGGCGTGATGGCGGCGGATGATTACGATCTCTCGGGCTTTTGCGTGGGACTGGTCGACCGGCCGAAGATGATCGGGCCCGATTTGGTGCGTGAGGGCGATGTGCTCATTGGGCTTGCCTCCACGGGGCTGCACTCCAACGGCTATTCGCTTGCGCGCAAGGTGGCCGTTGAGGGCAAAACGCACTATGAGCTGCGCTTCATCCGCGAAGAGCTCGGTGGGCGCTGCTTGGAGGATGCCCTCCTCGAGCCGACGCGCATCTATGTGAAGCCGGTGCTTGGGCTTTTGCGTGAGCTTCCGGGCGCGGTGCATGCGCTCGCGCACATCACGGGCGGCGGCATCACCGAAAACCTCAACCGCGCCTTGCCGAAGACGCTCGATGCGAAGGTGGAGCTTGGTGTCTGGCCCGTTCCGCCCATCGTGAAGTGGGTGTGCGACGTGGCGGGGCTCGAAGAGGCCGACGCGCTCACGACCTTCAACATGGGCCTTGGGATGATCTTGCTTGTTGATGCCGCGCGTGCCGCTGAGGTCATGGCGGCGCTTGATGCGATGGGAGAGACGTATTGGCAGGTTGGGAGCGTGGTGACGGGCGAGGGCAAGGTTGCCTACGAAAATGACGGGAGCCTTTACGCCTATGTAGGTGAGGCGGCCTCAAGCGAAGAGGTCCCCCGCGAGGAACCACCGCGCAACACCAACCGCGACATCGTTTCCCTCCTGCCAGAAGAGCTCCGCTTCGCCGAGGGCGAAGGCGCCGCATTCTAAGGGTTCGAGTCGTCCGGTATGCCGCATTTTGGGGCCCAGCGTTCTCAGCGCGCTGCGTTCTCATCCCGTTCTGCTTGCGTTGGCGTGAAGCTCGCTTCGTCCCGATTGAGGCTACGGTATAATTCCCCTCAGGAGAGGGCTTCATGGTAAGACGAGAGACATCTTTGATCGCTCTGCGCGGATTGGCGGCATCATTTGTTTTGACTGTCGTCGCATTTCTCTGCCGTGTCGACAATCAATACATGGGCGCTGTTCGCGAACATGGGCTGCTTTCTCCCTTCCTCATCTCATTGCTTTGCGGGTTTGCCGCAACCTGCATTTGCTTGGCGGTAAAGCCGTCGACGGCGCCCCGCTCACGATTGGTCTGGATGGTCCTTGCGACCGTTGCGGGTGTCGTGGGGCTTGTGATCCCAGGGGTTCTTTTCTTTGCCATCGCTCCCGAAACGGCAACGTCGATAGGGCTTGCGTGTGCCATTGCGTCGGGCCTTTTGGCAGGTTTCGGCATCGCCGTGGCGCTCTGCCAATGGCTCTCATCGTTTGCGGCGTTTCCCGCATCCACGATTCTCGTGACAATGAGCCTCACTTTCTTTACCACATCAATTGTCTGGTATGTGTTGGAGCAGGTGGGTGGCTTTCTCGTCTTAAACGTCGTGCTTGTTGTGTGCATGCTGGCGAGCGGGCTCTTGTTTCCCTTTGCCCTCTCGTTTGGCGATAGTCGCGCGAGTGAGAGCCCGGGTTCTCGGGATGGCAGCTTGCAGGCGGATGAAAATGACGTCCAGTCGCGCGTCATTCGCGAAGCGGTTGGACGAAACCTTAAGAAGCCCCTGACCGCGGCCCTCATCGGTCTGTTCTTCAATTTCTTCACGCTCGGGCTGACGTTTTTCCCCGATAGGGCGGGCGTTGTCGGAAGCATTCCCGCGAAACCGCTCGCCTATGGCGTTATCTTCGTCATTGCGTGGCTCGTCTTGAGAAAATCCACCGACCCTGGGCGTACGGTGATGTCATTCAGCTATTTCGCGCTGCCCATCGCCGCGGCGATCGTACTGGTAACGCCCTTCGTCTCGCCCGTTATCGACCTTGAGGCGAATCCGCTCACCTCGGCCTTGGCTTACAGCGGGGTTGCGCTCTTCTTCATCGTCGGGCTTGCTTTGCCGCTCTGCGTCTTTCGCAATAACGAAACGAGAACGCTGCGATGCATGGCGTTGAGCCTCATCGGCTGCCTCCTCGCGTTCGGCATAGGGATGCTCGTGTTTCATTTCCTCACCGATATTGCGCAGGTGGTGTCCCTCTGTGTGATGGCGGCGTATTTGGCGGTATTCATGGTGTTTACGATGAGAACCTCAGGAGAGCTCACCGATCTCCAGCGTCAGGTCGATCGGAACGCCTCCGAAATCGAGGAGCTGGAGGGGGCCGGCGGCGTGGACCGACGCCTCAAAGCATGCGAGCAGATAACGGAAGCGTACGGGCTCTCGCCGCGCGAGGCCGAGATCTTGCAACTCCTTGTCCGAGGATATGGCGCTTCCTATGTTGCGAAGCGCCTCTATATTTCTGGCGACACTGTGCGCACCCATGCGAAGCGCATCTACGAGAAGACGGGCGTGCATTCCAAAGATGAGCTCTTAGAGCTCGTCGAAAGGACAGAGGGTTTGGAACCGTTCGAGAACACCCTTGTTGAACAGGGGATTCGTTCCTAATCACCTAATCCGGTGACACGCGTCAAACCGAAATTACCGCAGCGCGGGGATAGTGCCGCTCGCTGTCGATTCCTAGGATGCCCTCTATCAGTTTCAACTTCTTGAAGGAGGGTATTTCACATGGCTGAATTGAGCAGAAGAAGCTTCTTGATGGGCGCAGGGCTTGTCGGTGCGACCGCGGCGATGGGCGCTACGCTTGCCGCGTGCGGGCAGAGCTCGTCAAGCTCGAGCACCACGTCATCCACGAACACGGCTGCGACGGAAGTCGCTGGCAATGCCGACGGAATCGGCGTTGTGGTTGAGCCCACGAGCACCGAAGACGCCGACGTCGTTGTGGTGGGTTCTGGCATCGGTGGCTTCATGGCAGCGATGATCGCGAAGGAGCAGGCGCCCGACGCCACCGTCGTCATGCTGGAGAAGAACTCCAACCTTGGCGGCTCCACCAACTATGCCGAGTGCAACGGCCCCGCGAGCAACGCCGACGAGGCGACCGCGCGTCTGCAGGGCCTGAATGCGGCGAGAAATACCAACTACATCGCGAACTCCATCCTCCACACCGAGCGCTTGCTCGAGGCGGGCGACAACGCCGACTGGCTGTTCGCGAAGCACGGCGTCGGTTGGTATCGCGCGGGCGTGGTGTTCTACGACGGCGGCAATGGCTCATCTTGCATCAAGACGCTGACCCCGATCGCTGAGGAGGAGGGCGTCGACATACGCACCGATTCGCGTGCGACCGCCCTGCTGCTTGAGGACGAGTACAACGTGACGGGCGTGCAGTATGTGAACGGCAGCGACGTCATCCACATCAACGCGCCGGTCGTCATCCTCGCCACGGGCGGCATGAGCACGAACAAGGAGCTCCTCGCCCAATATTCGAGCCAGGATATGGAAAAGATCATCGGCTGGGGCGAAGGCCAGGACGGCGACGGCCACCTGATGGTCGAGCAGACGGCGCATGGCCGCGCTAACCATCTGACGGTCGATTCGCTGTTCAACAACGTCGGCAACGGCACCGAGTCGCTCGCCTACAGCTCGCCGCTCGGCGTTGCGGCCGCCATGCAGTACAGCGACTGCTTCGTGAACGAATATGGCATCCGCTTCTGCGACGAGTCCGACGGCGGCGCTCTCGGCACCTCCCAGAGCGGCAAGCTCATCGAGAGCCAGGGCTATGTGTTCTCGATCATGGATTCCAAGAACATCGCCGACTACGAGGCCGGCGAATGCAGCCGCCATTACTCCGGATTCGCCGACGCCTGCGTCGGAAACCCGATCGATCTGCAGAGCGAGCTCGAGCAGTACGACGGCGTGGACTACATCTACAAGGCCGACACGCTCGAAGAGCTTGGCAACGCCATTGCGGCGAACGTCGACACGTTTGTCGTCGAGGACTTCGTTGAGGAGATCGCGAATTACAACAGCTATGCGGCGAGCGGCACCGACGCCGAATACGGCAAGGCAGCCGAGTATCTGTGGCCGATCGAGGAAGGCCCGTTCTACGCCTTCCAGATCTGCTCCGGCATGTTGAACACCTCGGGCGGCATCCGCATCAACCGCGACGCGCAGGTCACCGATGCGCGCGGCAAGGTCGTCAACGGCCTGTATGCAGCCGGCGTTTGCACGAGCGGCTGGGATGGCGAGGTCTACGGTGGCGGCACCTGCCAGACCGTCGGCATGTGGGCCGGCAGCCGTGCGGCACGCCATGCGCTCGAGAACATCCTCGGCGTGAAGGTGGCGGCCGACTGGATGGGCAACGAACGTTCGCAGGATCCGAATGAGGCCCAAGGCCCGATGGGCGGAGACAGCGCCCAAGGCGGAGAGGCTGCACTCGGCTTGTAAGAGAAAGCTCCACCCACAGAGAAAGTTTATATCCTCGGTGAAGAGCCGTCGGCTGTTTAGTCGGCGGCTCTTTTAGGTGGTGGCGTGAGAGGGGCGAGCTTCTTCGAGAAATAATCGCTCAGAAACCCTCCCTCCTCGATCGCAAGCGTATTTATGCTTTTTGCAGATGAAATTCACTGACGTCTCTTGCTTCTAAAAAATTGAAATAATGACAGTCGATGGCTATTATTTCAATTTTTTCGTCAGTGTCATTCGGCTCATCAGTCATCTTATTACTGTTGTCTCATCAGAATGCACTACCTTATCCCGTTTCAGCCTACACCGCCGCTCCCCACGCGTGCGGCTTCGAAGCGCGTATAATGGGGAGCGAGCTTGAGCCATGTATCCAAACATGGGCGAAGGAAGGAGAAATCAATGGCAAATTCTCATGTATTCCAACCCGTAACCAACACCTCGGGAAAACTGAAAGCGCTTCTCGTCGCCTGCCTCACGGTGCTCGCAGGTGCCGCTCTGACAGTTGCGCTTGCCCCCGCGCACGCGTGGGCAGACTCCGCCGTCGAGGGCTATTACTAGCCGGTGACGGTGCATTCGCAAGACTTCGACCCGCTCGACCTTCTGCCGCAAGATGAGCTTGCCAAGGGCGACGAGATCGGCACGACGTCTCTGAATGAGACGTTCGACGCGCTTCGGCAGGACCTCGCCATCTCCCAGATCGGCTATGCGGCAACCGGAGCGGCCTACAACGAGCTTTTCGGCTTGACGGGAACCGATGGGGCAATTCTCGAAGAGAGGCAAAACATCTTCTGGGTGGGCAACCAGAACATTCTCAGCTCGGAGACCGCGTGGTGCTATATGATCTATACGGAGATCGGCACCTATTTCGTCGCCCCAAGCGCGCCTCCTGAGCCTGGTAGTACCTACGATGGCATTCGGTTCGATCTCACAAGGAATTCGTATAAGGCCGGATTGAATGTCTTCTATTGCCCGGCAACGCTGAGCCAATATCTCGGTGCATCCGATGATGAGATCGATTCGCTTTGGAGCAATTGGACGCTAATGACTGAAGAAACCACCGATTCGATTCCCCTTCCCAATGCGGCGGGCGCAACGGGCGATGAGCCCGATGCGATGCTTGTCGAACTATTCGTCTATCCCGGATCATACTATCCGTCGAGCTTGGTTCCCACCTACCAGAACATCGAAAACTATCTGTACGACCCCATGATCTATGCGCCGTTCGAGGTCACTTCGCCCCAATACGCTGCGAGCAAAGAAATGCAGGTCGGGCGCATCAGCGCTTATGAAGAAAACATTGCCGCTGGAAATGTGGTCATCTATATATGGCTTTCCGCCATGCGCAGCTGGTTGCCGGTGAACGGCCTTTACGCAGACGATCCGTCACAGCCCAACTATGCTTGCTGGCTTTTGCCCGAGGGCGAACGATCCTGTATGGTCTCATATACCACTCGCGAGAAATACATCTCGACAGAGGCCTCCATCGGCGATTGGCCCGATTGGAACAGCGAAACCAGGATCACCGATGCCGGGATATACCGAGATCAGTCAGAGTTCTACTTCGATGTGCCCGACTACGACTACGAGCTGGCCATCACCGATGTCGTCGCCTATCCCGGCGAGTACGGCTACCTCGACGTGCCCGCCGACGCGTGGTACCGCCAATCGGTGGCCGACGCGACGCGCCTCGGCTTCGTCCACGGATACGCCCCGGGCGACCTTTACTTCGGGCCTGCCGACAACGTGACGCGCGCCCAGATCGCGACCATCCTCTTCAACATGAGCGGATGGACGGAGGACGACTATAGCGTGGGCGCCGAGCTCGGGGGCGCTGCGCCGACGTTTCCGGACGTGCCGGAGGGCGCCTCCTACTACGAGCCCGTGGAGTGGGCGGCGGCAAACGATGTGATCACCGGCCACACTACGGCCTCGGGGGCATATTTCGCGCCGGAGGACGACGCCACCCGCGAGCAGGTGATGACGATGGCCTACCGCTACGCTCGGCTGCTTGAGGGCGACGACTTCACACCGCTTACTCCCTCCGATGCCGAAGCCGAGCTCGCGAAGTTCCCCGACGGGGGAAGCGTGAGCGGCTGGGCGCGCGATGCGGTGGCATGGTGCGTGGCGAACGGCGTCGTGACCGGCAAGTCGACTGCCAGCGGATATGTCCTCGCGCCGCAGGCCACGACGACACGCGCCGAGGCGGCCACCATCGCCGTAAGATTGCAGCCCTATTCGCTCTCCGAGCCCATTGGGAAGTAACGAAGTTTTATAGGCAGAGTCCGCAACCATATCGGCTTCGATGTAGGGGGACAGTGGGAGTAATCCTATTGTCCCCCTAAAATACTGCTTTGACGTGGAATTTTACGATTCCTATCTCGCAAATTTTGCTCGTTATCTCTCAAAATTCGGTAGACTGCCAAAAGCGAGAGACGTGTTTCACGCACTCTACACGACATGCAACAGTCTGTTGGCATTTCTCCAGAAAACCAGATCTCGAAGTTCTTGATCCCCATTAACCGCAATCTCGACCTGTTCGACTTGGCGTTTATAGCTGCCAAACGGATAGTCTGTCCCAAACATTACACGTTCGCGGCCAAACAGCGAGATCATAAGTTCGATATCCTCATGGGAGCGGAAGGACGTATCAACGTATACGTTGTCCATGCCTTCGCAAAGCTGTGCAAGACGCTCAATATTGCCCGCGGCGGTTCCTCCGCAATGTGCTGCTACCATGTTTATCTCGGGATAACGGCGCGCGCATTCGGCAAAGTACTTCAAATCTCCGAACTCAGGTGTGCAGTATTCGTCGTTGATCTCCGGATAGTAATACATGCCGGCTCCGCAATGGGAAGTCATCGGCTTGCCCGTCTGCGCCCAAGCCTCAAGGCTTATCTCTACAAGCGGGTCGTCAAGCGATCTCATCATGAGGACGGGATGGAGCTTCAAACCATAGGCTCCGCGCTCACTATCCTCCAAAAGCTTTTTCCCCACATCTTTGCCGAGCCGAAAATCGGGAAAGGTCCACGGTAAGAACCTTGGCTCCACCATATGAGCCACCTCGTAATCCTCAAATGAAAGCGCAGGCATGATAGGCAGGATATTTGCATATTGAACGCAAGCCTCATCCATGCACCGAAGCATGTTCTCCATTGAGTTCACGCGACTCCTCTCATGGTTGATGTCAATGAACTCACGGAGTGCCTGATCGGTGTCCTCAGTGATAAAAGGCCCCTTAAATCCCCTTTCCTCTCTAATCGTGAACGCATCTGGCATTTCGCGCGCAACAAGATTCTGTTTATAGATGACGTTGTGGGCGTCCTTAAATATGTCACCTAGATGAGAGTGGAAGTCGATCCTCAGCATTTTTCCATCACCTGCTCCTTTGGGTCAGAATATCTTATCCCGCTCGATTGCTATACGCAAAAGCACTACATGCAAAAAGCGAAACGTTCGTCCTCAAACAACCTCATCTAGTCTATTGCTCATCTCTTGAATAGTGTAAATTCCAATTAGCGTGCTCGCTCTGTGAGGTTTGGAATAGATGCTCGCAAATTGAGCGATAGGCTCAACAACTATTTGGGGAGCCTCTCCAGGGACGCTAGGTCGCGGTTGATCTCCTATGCCTCTACTTCATCCCGCGGTCCACCTTGATGCTATAATTCCGCATGGCTCTCAATCTGTATCCGGAAATTGATTAACTGCATGGAGCTTCAATGAATCTGGAATATCTCAAAGAGTTCGTAGAGTTGGCAAAAAGGCTCAACTATACTGAGACTGCGCGAGTCTTGATGATGAGCCAGCCGACCTTATCCAAACATATAAGTCAACTCGAACGAGATCTGAAGCTGACTCTGTTCTATCGTGATGGAAATCAACACCGCTTGACAAATGCCGGAAGCGCTCTTTTGCCATTCGCATACGAGATCCTCGATGCAATAGGAAAATTCAGGACAAAGGTGGGTGAGCTGCGCATAGCTCCGGAGCCCAAGCTGAGAATAAGCGGACTCACCGATGAAGGCCCATCCACAGAAGTGCTCGGCTTTCTCATCTCTTTGCTCAACAGTAAGTATGGAGCGAGCTGCATTGAAATCAAAAGCCAATACAACAGAAATCTCATCAATATGCTAGAGGCAGATGAAGTGGATGTTGTCTATGACCCGATACCGCAAGACGAAAAACCGCAAGATGACAGCTTGGTCAGCCTGCACATATCAGACCTTCAGTTGACAGCCATCGTTTCAAACAACCATAGGCTTGCAGGGCGCAGCGAAATCTCCGTTTCAGATCTGGACGATGAGACCTTTGTCAAATACGAAGGTCTGTATCTTGGAAGATCTTGGGAGTACATAGAACAGATTTGCTCAAACCACGGCTTTGCTCCGAAGCTCCGTTCCTGCTATTGCGCAAGCATTGCTGAGCTTTTCTCGCTCTGCACTTCCCTCGGCGAATCGGTTTTGATAGTTGGTTGCAATTTTGGCGAAAGGCTCCCAAAGGGAATTAAACCATTTTGCAAGGTTTTGCCCATTACAGATGAAGATGCGGCCATACCGTTTTTCTTTATCTATAGAAAAGACAACGAGAACCCTGTGCTTTTGGATGCGGTAAGCTTGATCGAGAAGATGCCGCAGCCACCGCTGTATTTCGGATATAGCGAATCGTATCGAAACAGAGAGCATCTTGCCGTCAAGCTCATTTGAGCCATGAGCATTGGAATAAGCACTATTCTTCTCAGGCATATCCAAGAGAAAAATCATCATTTCTTATATTCACCGCGCATTACCTAAACTTTTCCGGCGAATAGGCCGCATCTTGTTCTCGGTCTGCTCGGCGAGAAGGCATCAAATCGAATCATGGCGAGACGTCGTCATGTGGTCTTTCGTCGGACAATCGCATCGAAAACAAGACACGACCTGCAATCTATTCACCTCAATCGGAAAAGGAGAATAAGTGGACGGCAAGGAATTCACCATTACCGAAGTTGTCGATTCGTTGGGTATCACAAAGCACACCTGGCTCGTATTCATCTTGATGTCAGTTGCGCTGCTCTTCGACGGTTACGACTTCATGATCGTCAATTCGACGAACCTGTTCGTTGCGCACACATTCTGGCCAGACAATCCGAACCCAGGTGCGTTGATGGGCTCTCTCACCACATGGGGATTACTGGGAATGGTCATAGGCGGTGCGATCTCAGGCATCATGTCCGACAAGATCGGCCGTAAGAAAACCTTGATCATTGCCGTCATCTTCTATGGCGTTTTCACATTCCCCCAAGCATTTGCGAACGATCTTGCCTTCTTTGCAGCGTTCCGTCTGCTTGCGGGTTTGGGAGTTGGGTCGTGCATACCAATTGTCTACACATACTTCGCAGAGGTCATGCCATCTCGTTGGCGCGGTTTTTTCATCACTTTCGGCGGCGCTTTCATGGTAGGGGGTTGGGTCGTGGCAGGACTTGTCGCAAACCCGATTTGCAATGCAGCAGAGCCCTTGCTTGGCGACTTCACCAATATGGTCAGCTATGTGGCTGCGGATGGAGGAACTGCGCAAATGTACGCAAACTGGCGGCTTTGCTATTTCATCGGAGCTCTTCCGGTGCTCTATGGAATCGTCCTCATCTTTGCCATGCACGAATCCCCTCATTGGTATGCCGGCAACGGACGTATGCAGGAAGCCGTAGACCAGCTCTCCCGCATCGTAAAGGCATCGAACGGCAAAGTGGAGACATTTGACGCTACGCTCGTCATCGTACCTCCAAAACCAAATAAGACAACTCCCTCCGTTTTGTTCTCAAATAAGTTCATCGTTGCAACTTGCGGCATTTGGGCTTGCTATTTTGTTGGCCAGTTCTGCGTCTACGGAATGAATGCTTGGCTTCCCGCATGGTTTGTGGGAATAGGCTATTCTTCCTCAGAGGCAGTTGCGCTTCAAACATGGAACAATGTAGCAGCCATAGTCTCTAATTCGATTGTCGGCGCTTTCTCTGATAGGTTCGGTCGCAAGCGCGTGCTCAACTTCGGCTGGCTGCTGTGCATTGCTGCAATCCTTTTGTGCTCTTGGTTCGTTGCCCCAGGGAACTTCATATTATGTTTGTTGCTTATGCTTCTGTTCGGATTCGCGCTGAACTGGGCCATCTCAGCCGTAGTGCCGTTGATGCCAGAGCAATATCCTACTGCGATAAGAAACACCGGCACAGCTTGGTGCCAAGCGTTCGCTCGTTTCGGCGGATCGGCATCCGCCATCGTTCTCGGCGGCATAGCAGGAATGGCAGTTTTTCAAACTGGAGGAGCAACGAACTGGTCGTCTGTGGTCCTTGTTCTCATAATTCCATTCGTTCTTGGCATAGCATGCACTGTGCTTTTCGTGCGTGACACTGCTGGAAAGTCGTTTGAAGATCTGCAAGCAGGGAACAAGGGACTCGATGATGCGAACTCCGGCAATGTGCGTTTCGGCATTATGATCGCGATTGTTATCGTATTGTTTGCGCTCTGCATAGTCTGCCCACTTGCTGTAGCGAATTGGGCGCAGCTTCCAATCGCATTGCCTCTTATGGCAATCGGCATGCTTCTTCCCTTTGCGTTTTTCTTCATCTTCGGGGGACTGCAGAAGGCAAAAGACAAGAAACTCGGAAACGTGTAAACGCTCAATAGCCAAACGGCCGATGGTTTTACGAATGGGGCACCAGAGGCAATTCTGGCGCCCCATTTCAACTGAAGGCAAAAGGGGCTCGTTGCGGTGCCTTCAAGCGGCAGCCATCGCCGTATGGCCGCAACTCGAATCGCTTGCCGAGCCGATCGGAAAGTAGCTTTTCTATCCTCGATCGAAGAACGGGCTCTTCGAGCTGATGCTCACGGGAATGGCATACACCTGACCCACGCCCTCGCCGAGAAGACCCATCTTCCAAGCGGCCTGACCGGCGCTGAACATGATGCGGGTGTCTGCGCCGAATGCCTGGGCGCGCGACACGGCGGCACCGAGGGCAATGCCCACATCGACGGCGTTGATCTCGCAGGGTGCTGCCTGCGGTTTGGCGCAGCAGGTGGGGAAACCGCAGTAGCCGCAGTTGAGGCCCTGCGGGAGATAGCGCGTGCCGACAAGCACCACGCATTGGCTCGCTCGCACGCAGTTGGCGTCGCGCAGGAAGAACTTCAAGCCGCGTTCCTCGCCGATAGCCTCCATGGCCTGGGCAAGCGCTTCCTGATCGCCCTCGGTCAGCACGGCGCACTCAATGATGTCGACGCCCTTCGCCTTGGGTGCCGTGCGCGCCGCCACCATCATCTTCTCGGCAATATCCAGCGCCTGATCTTTGCGCATGTCGCGTTCGTTGTATAACATAGATCCTCCTTCGGGATGCGAATTGTCTGTCCTATATTACACGAGAAGCATCTTTAAGGGATGGCTTGATGGCATTGGAAAAGCGTTTCGCAGAAAGGGTGGTAGGTGGAGCAGGCCATTGCATATCCATCGGGTGCTCAGGAAGTGGCTCATGCGCTTGCTGTGGCAGGTTTTGAGTGCTTCGCCGTCGGCGGTTGCGTGCGCGATAGCCTCATGGGCCGTGCGCCGGCGGATTGGGACTTCACGACGAATGCCACGACCGACGAGATGAAACGCTGCTTCGACGCCGCGCACATCCACTGGGCATCGACGGGGGAGCGGCACGGCACGCTGACGGCGATCGTCGCGGAGGAAACCTTTGAGGTGACCACCTATCGTGTGGAGAGCTCGTATTCCGATGGTCGCCATCCCGATAAGGTGATCTTCTCACGCACGCTCGGCGACGATCTTTCGCGCCGCGATTTCACGGTAAACGCGATGGCTTATGCGCCAAAGGCAGGCATCGTCGATCTCTTCGGTGGGCAGGCCGACCTCATGAATCATATGGTGCGTGCCGTGGGATGCGCCCATGAGCGCTTCGAGGAGGATGGTCTGCGCATTATGCGGGCGCTCCGCTTCGCGGCGGTGCTCGACTTCGCTATCGAACTCAAGACGGCGCAGGCCCTCCATGAGTGCCGAGAGAATCTTTCGCACGTTTCCGTTGAGCGCATCTTCAGCGAGCTCTCGCGCTTCCTGCTGGCTGAGGACGGAAAGCGTGTTGCTGAGCTTATGCGTGAGTTTCCCGACGTTTTGGCTCCGATTCTTTTTTCTGACGATGCGATGAGCACAAATGAGCAAAATGGCTCTGCATGGGAAAACGCCGCGACCCTCGTTGCCAAGACGCCGCCCGACCTTGCGGTGCGTTTCGCCGCGCTCTTCGTGGGGCTTTTCGCGCAGCGCGACACCGCCTCTCAAGGCGATGAGACAGCGCATGCCGCCCACGCTGAGCGTGCCGCTCATGCTGCATGCGCCGCCCACGATATGCTCCGCAAGCTGAAATCGCCGAAGCGTCTCGCCAGCGAGGTGTCGCGGCTCGTCGGACTCGCCTCTCGCAGCTTCACACCCACCGCTCTCGGCGCGCGCCGTCTCATCGCGGCATGCGGCTCTGAGGCGGCGGTATCCCAGCTCCTCATGCTCTATCGGGCGCAGGGGCGCGCTCACGTCGAAGAGCTCGAAGCGCTGGCGCGTGAGCAGGCGGCCCTCGGCGCGCCCTTTTCACTCAAAGACCTTGCCATCAAGGGCGACGATCTCATACAGCTCGGCATGCCTTCCGGCTCCGAAATCGGCTCCTGCCTCAATGGGCTTTTCGAGCAGGTTGTCGAAGGCAATGTCGCGAACGAGAAAAGCGCGCTTCGAAGCCTGTTCTTTTCATGGCGTAGTGGTATTTCACGGTGATTGTGATAGACTTTCGCAATCAGTTAAGCGAGAAGGACGTCGAAGTCTTTTAAAGCCTTACAACCGGATATGACGGTCGCATTGCACAAGAACTTGGAGGCGGTATGAAAATTTTTGGGTTGGGAGTTCCCGAGCTTCTTATCATCTTAGTGGTCATTCTCATCATCTTCGGACCCAAGAACCTGCCAAAACTGGGGAGCGCTCTAGGCAAGACCGTGAAGAGCCTTCGCGATGGCCTCGGCTCAGGTAAGAAGCAGGTAGAAGAGGCCGATGACGAAGAGGAAGTGGAAGAGGTCGAAGAGGTTGTCGAGGAGCCTGCACCGAAGAAAACGGTCAAGCGCGTCGTCAAAAAGAAGACTGACGAGTAGTCAATGCGCCTCTTGCGGCGCTTAGCAAGAAAGAAGAATCGGTTTTAACAAAACCCGTTTGAGGTTTGAGGAGCGGTTGTACGTACATGGCGGATAGCAATTTCATCCTGACACAGGAAGGCAAAGACAAACTCGAAGAAGAGCTGCGGTTTCTCGAAACGGTGAAACGTGCTGAGATCGGCGAGCGCATTCGCATCGCGCGCGAATTCGGCGACATCAGCGAGAACTCCGAATACGACGATGCGAAGAACGAGCAGGGCATGATGGAGGCGCGTATCGCCGAGATCAGCCGGATTCTCTCAGAGGCTCAGGTGGTGAGCACGCCGAAGCGCTCGACGAAGGTCAATATCGGATCGACCGTCACCGTTGAGATGAACGGCTCAGAACGCGTGTTTACCATCGTCGGCGCGGCGGAATCGAATGTCAACGATGGGAAGATCTCGAACGAATCCCCTGTCGGGTCGGCGCTTCTCGGCCACAAAAAGGGCGACGAGGTGAAAGCGCAAGGCCCCACGGGCAGGGAAATCATCATGCAAATCACGAAGATCGAGCACTGAGCCCGATCTCGCCTTATCCTCTCGACGCGAGAAGGCATTATGACAACATCTCTCAATTCGATGCCGACCGAAGAAGCGGCGGCAGCTTCGGCGACTGCCGAAAATCCCACCGACGACCCCATCGAGGTGCGCCGTCAGAAGCGCGCGGCTCTCATCGCGGCGGGCAAGGACCCCTATGGGCATGCGTTCGAGAAGACGAACAGCATCGCCGAACTGAACTCTGCCTATGCTCATCTCGCTGATGGGGAGATGACGGAAGACGTCGTAACGATCGCCGGTCGCATTATGGCGCGTCGCGTGCAGGGCAAGGTGGCCTTCCTCGAACTGCGCGATGAGTCGGCCACGATGCAGCTGTTTTGCCGTGTGAACAACCTTGGTGAAGAGGCGTATGCGGAGCTCTGCGATCTCGATGTGGGGGATTGGCTTGGCGTCACCGGCACGATGATGCGCACGCGCCGCGGGCAGCTCTCTGTTGCCGTGCAGTCCTTCGAGCTGCTTTCGAAATCACTGCGGCCCCTGCCGGAGAAATTCCACGGGCTGGCCGATAAGGAAACGCGCTATCGCCAGCGCTATGTCGATCTCATCATGAATCCCGAGGTGCGTGTCACCTTCGAGAAACGCTTCAAGATCATTTCGGCGATCCGTGCGTATATGGAATCGCTTGGGTTCTATGAGGTGGAGACCCCGATGCTTCAGCCGATTCTCGGCGGGGCGAACGCGAAGCCGTTCATCACGCACCACAATGCGCTCGATCGGGAATACTATCTGCGCATCGCGACGGAGCTGCCTCTGAAGCGCCTGCTTGTGGGCGGGTTCGAGCGCGTCTATGAGATAGGCCGGCAGTTCCGCAACGAGGGAATGGATCCCTATCACAACCCCGAGTTCACCACGCTCGAGGCTTATCAGGCGTTTTCCAACCTCGAAGGCATGATGGACCTCACCGAGGGCATGGTGCAGGCCGCGGCACAGGCCGCGTGCGGAAGCCTGCAGATAACCTATCGCGAAACGCCGGTTGACCTTGCGAGCCCGTGGCGGCGTGCGACGATGATCGATCTCGTGTCCGAGGCGGTGGGGGAGCCCGTGAGCCTTGAACGAGATCGCGAGGAGCTTGCCGCTCTCGTGCGCAAGTTCGGCGGGGAGGTCGATAAGAATTGGGGCAAGGGGCGTCTGATTGCCGAGCTGTTCGATGCTGCTGTTGAAGAGACGCTCATCCAGCCGACGTTCGTCTGCGATTACCCGCTCGAGGTTTCGCCGCTTGCGAAGAAGAAGACCGAGAACCCGTTGCTCACCGACCGCTTCGAGCTCTTCATCTGCGGCCATGAATATGCGAACGCCTTCAGCGAGCTGAACGACCCCGTCGATCAGGCGGAGCGCTTCCGCAAGCAGGTGGAGGCGAAGAACCTCGGCGACGACGAGGCGATGGGCTATGACTCGGATTACATTCGCGCCCTCGAATACGGCATGCCGCCCGCCGGCGGCGTCGGCGTGGGGATCGACCGCTTGGTGATGCTGCTCACCGATGCGCCCTCGATCCGCGATGTGCTGCTGTTCCCGCACATGCGCGACGAGGCATAGCCGTTATCGGCAAGCGCTGCGTTCCGCACCGCTTCTGTCGGAAACAGCAGCACGCGCCCTCCCGGGCGGAAAAACAGTGTCTTCTGCGCTCCGCTCCGCGGTGCTCGAAGTTCGACAGTCCGCCGGACTGTCGAATCCGCACATGCGCGACGAAGACTGCCAGCGCAAAGGTTCTTGAAGGAATCGTCTCTCGTCTTAAAAGAACCAACTCTCGATTAGAATGGAAAGAAAAGGAAAACGAGGCCAAGGCACACTGGGTTGAACTTAGACGAGCTGAACATACTGAGAGAGGGCAATCGCCTTGAGGCAAAGGCCGCACAGGGCGGTATCCCCCGCAGCGTCTGGGAGACGGTATCGGCATTTGCGAACACCTCAGGCGGCACGATCCTGCTCGGCGTGAAGGAGCGGGGGAACGGGACGCTTGAGGCCGTCGGCCTCGATGATGCGCACAGAATGCTCGATGATTTCTGGAACGCGGCGCTTTCCAAGGACAAGCTCAGCGCGCGCTTCATGTCCGACGAGGATGCCCGTATAGAGGCCGTCGACGGAAAAGACATTATCGTCATTGAGGTTCCCTGGGTGGACAGGCATCTCCGACCCGTGTTTCTCGACAAGGACATATTGGATCGCACGTTCCGGCGGACCCATACGGGAGACCATCATTGCAGCCGCGAAGAAGTCCAGTCGATGATCCGCGATGCGTCGGTGGCGAGCCAAGACAGCGAGGTCATCGAGCGCTGCTTCATGGAAGACCTCGACTACGACACCGTCCATCGCTTCCGAAATGGCTTTCTGCAGGGCCGTGAGGACCATGCGTGGAAAGGCTACGACGACGTCGACTTCCTCCGTGCGCTGGGTGCGGCAGATTTCGGACAGGACGGAAAGGTCCATCCGACCGGTGCGGGGCTGCTCATGTTCGGCACGGACCGCTACATCACCAACGGCTTCCCACACTACTTCCTCGACTATCGGGAGGAGACCGATCCCACCAACCGCTGGGTCGATCGCTTCACCTCGCAGCCCGGCGACTGGTCGGGAAACATCTACGACTTCTACTACCGCGTCTACAACAAGCTCAAGCACGCCCTGAAGACGCCTTTCAAACTCGACGAGAACATGCTGCGCGTGGACGACACCCCTGCCCACAAGGCGCTTCGCGAGGCGATAGCGAACTGCCTCACCAATGCGAACTACTACGACAGGCGCGGCATCGTGTGCGTCTGGCGCGAGAACGCTATTGTGATAGAGAACCCGGGGGACTTCCGCATGCCGATAGCAGAGGCCATGAAGCCCGGCAAGTCCGACCCCCGAAACGAGACGATGCTCAAGATCTTCGGGTTCGTGAACGTGGGCGAGCGTGCCGGCAGCGGCATGACGACCATCTTCGACGGTTGGAGGGAAGCGGGATACGCCGAGCCATTCTACGATGTCGAGTACGGCCCCGATCGCACGATACTGACTTTGCCGCTGGTGCCAGAATCCGCCAGAAATGGCCATAATCCGCCAGAAACGGCCAGAAACCTGCCAGAAAGTGGCCAGAATCCGCCAGAAACGGCCGGAAACCTGCCAGAAAGTGGCCAGAATCCGCCAGAAAGACCTGACGTTCAATCTCGTTCAAAAAATGCACGCACGATATACGAGTACCTTGGAACAGTCACGGAGGCGACGGCAAAAACGATTAGCGCATCAACCGGAATTGCGCCACGTACCGTGAGAGACAACATAAAGCGCATCAAAGATGAAGGTCTCGTTGTTGCGGTTGGCTCAGGAAAGAATACGGTCTACAGAATCAAGCGATGAGCGAGCTCTTCATCTGCGGCCATGAGTATGCGAACGCCTTCAGCGAGCTGAACGACCCCGTCGATCAGGCGGAGCGCTTCCGCAAGCAGGTGGAGGCGAAGAACCTCGGCGACGACGAGGCGATGGGCTATGACTCGGATTACATTCGCGCCCTCGAATACGGCATGCCGCCCGCCGGCGGCGTCGGCGTGGGGATCGACCGCTTGGTGATGCTGCTCACCGATGCACCCTCGATCCGCGATGTACTGCTGTTTCCACATATGAGGGATGAAGCATAGCCGTTATCGGCAAGCGCTGCGTTCCGCACCGCTTCTGCCGGAAACAGCAGCACGCGCCCTTTTGGCGGATATTTCAAGCATGATCGCTTTAATCTCTGAGATGTCTTGGTGCTTTTTGCAAGGCTTCGATAAGGAGTTCCGCGTGCCTTCGATTATAAGAAGCGAAAAGGACTCAATTATCTAGCTCGTTTGATATTTTCGCATTCGCGCATATACGTTAACACCAATACCAAGTACAAGCGCTATTACCGGCCATGCCGTTATTGAAAGTGGGTCTCCGATGATATACATCTTATTAAATATTGTTTCGTTTATTCCTGAGACACAATACAGCCCTACGACGGAAGCCAATATCGTCGCGCCACCCCCAATTGCTGTGAATGTTCCGGTTTTCTTTACACAACAAGTAATTGAAATAACTAAGCAGCCGAAGTTGATGACCCATGCTGCCAACAAAACCGATGCCCATCCAAAATAACTTCCTGCCACGGTTGTCGATGAGTAGGCCGTTCCTAATGAAGAAGAAAGAGCATCGTTGAAATTGAATAAATAGGTGGCAAAAGCAAGGAGGTTGTACGACTCTGCCCCCAGTCCTATATCTAAACGCAGCCACGGCAGGAATAAAACTACCATGAGCGCGATATTTAAGCCCGTTAGCACTTTCGATCCCATATCATCTTTATTCACAGATCCTCGAGTTTTAGTTGTTCGCGATTGAGGCTTAGCCGTATGCATTTGAGATTCAGCCGTATGCGATTGGGTCTTCCTTTGAGATGACGTGGGCATGCTGACCACAGGACTCCCACAATCAGGACAGAATCTAGCGCCACTTGGCATTTCCTTGCCACATTGCGAACAATAGCTCATAGAAAGATCCCCGTTCCTTTCAACAAATAATGCCACAGCATAATTCAAAAAACTGAGAAATGTTTCTTATAGCATACAGCTAAAGATATGGGTGATTTTAGGCTTTGCTCATGGAAAAGTCTACTATCAGAAACAAAATCGGGTTGCGTATCAAAGAGCTGAGAAATGAGCGCGGCTTGACGCAGTCACGATTTGCCCTTATGTGCTCAATCAATCGAAGCTATCTGGCGGATATTGAAAAAGGAAACCGGAATTTTGGAATCGACACGCTTATGCGAATAATGCATGGTCTTGATGTGAGCTTCGAAGAATTCTTCCGCGGAATGTGAAATGTGAACGTGTTCTGCAAGTTTGGCACTCGGGCGTGAAGAGTGCTAATATATGCGCGAACTTGCCAGCCTAAGAGAAACGAGTTAAGCATGTCATTCGAGAAATTCACCGACAAGGCCCGCAAGGTGTTGGTGCTCGCGCAAGATGAGGCGCGGACTCTGCATCAGCCGTATGTGGGCACTGAGCATATCCTGTTAGGACTCATCCAAGAGAAGGACGGCCTTGCCGCCCAGGCGCTCGCGCGCCTCAACGTGACCTATGATGGCGTCATCCAGGCGATCCGCCAGATCGCGACGATCGACGAGGATGCCGACGTTTCCGGCCATCTGTCGTTCACGCCGCGCGTCAAACGCGTCCTGGAGAATTCCCTGCGCGAGGCGATGCAGATGGGCCAATCCTACATCTCCACCGAACACCTGCTCCTTGGCATCGTGCGCGAGGGGGAGGGTACGGCGCTTGAGGTGCTCGAGAAACTTCACGTGTCGGGCGATGACGTTCGCAGCGCCTTGAACGATCTCGTCGGGCAAAGCCCGGTCTATGCCGGCCGCAACGCCTTCGATCCGCTCGGTGGCGGCCCCGATTCGATGCTGAAGGAATTCGGCACCGATCTCACGAAGAAGGCCCGTGACGGCAAGCTCGATCCGGTGATCGGGCGCGCTGCTGAGATCGAGCGCGTGATGCAGATTCTCTCGCGCCGTCAGAAGAACAATCCGCTGATTCTCGGCGAGCCGGGCGTCGGCAAGACTGCCATCGCCGAGGGTCTCGCGCAGCTCATCGTCGCGAACCAAGTGCCCGACATTTTGCGCAACAAGCGCCTGATCACGCTGGACGTCTCCGGTCTCGTCGCGGGAAGCAAGTATCGCGGCGAATTTGAGGAGCGCCTCAAGAAGGTCATCAAAGAGGTGCAGGACGCGAAGGACGTCCTGCTCTTCATCGATGAGATCCATACGATCATCGGCGCCGGCTCGGCGGAGGGCTCCATCGACGCTGCGGCTATCCTGAAGCCGCCGCTTTCGCGCGGCGAGATCCAGATCATCGGCGCCACGACGAGCGAAGAGTATCGCAAGCACCTTGAGAAGGACACGGCGCTCGAACGTCGTTTCCAGCCGCTCTTCATCAACGAGCCGAACGAGGAGCAGACGGTGCGCATTCTGGAAGGGCTGCGCGATAAATACGAGGCGCACCATCAGGTGCGGTTCTCCGACGAGGCACTTCAGGCCGCTGTGCAGCTTTCCGACCGCTATATCCAAGACCGCTACCTTCCCGACAAGGCGATCGACGTGCTGGATGAGGCGGGCGCACGCATGCGCATCCGCAACATGACGCTGCCGAAGGAGCTGCGCGAGCTCGATGACGAGTTGCGCCGCGTGCGGGGCGAGAAAGACGCCGCCATCGGTGAGCAAGACTTCGAGCGCGCCGCGCAGCTGCGCGACGAGGAGGCGCAGCTGAAGGCGAAGCGCGAAGAGGCCGAGAAGAAATGGGAGGAGGACACCTCCAAGACAGTTCAAGAGGTGACGCTTGCCGATATTGCCGACGTCGTCTCGATGTCGACCGGCGTTCCGGTCTCCAACCTGACAGAAGCCGAAACCGAGAAGCTTCTGCGCATGGAAAGCGTTCTCCATGAGCGCGTCATCGGACAGGACGAGGCCGTGACCGCGCTTTCGAAGGCGATCCGCCGCTCGCGCTCGGGCCTGAAAGATCCGAAGCGCCCCGCAGGATCGTTCATCTTCTTAGGGCCTTCCGGTGTCGGCAAGACCGAGCTTTCCAAGGCGCTCGCGGAGTTCCTCTTCAACTCCGAAGACGCGCTGCTCTCCTTCGACATGTCGGAATATATGGAGAAGCACACGGTCTCGCGGCTCATCGGATCGCCGCCCGGCTATGTCGGCTTCGATGAGGGCGGCCAGCTCACGAAGGCCGTTCGCCAGCGTCCGTACTCCGTCGTGCTCTTCGATGAGATCGAGAAGGCGCATCCGGATGTGTTCAACATCCTGCTGCAGATCCTCGAAGAGGGGCGCCTCACCGACGCCCAAGGTCGCACGGTGGATTTCCGCAACACGGTCATCATCATGACGAGCAACGTCGGCGCCCGCGAGATCGCCCAAACGACCCCGCTCGGCTTCACGGCATCCACCGAGAGCGGCGGACTCTCCGACAAGGAGATCCACGACCGCGTGATGAGCGAGATGAAGAAGCTCTTCCGTCCCGAGTTCTTGAACCGCATCGATGAGATCATTGTCTTCAAGACGCTCACGAAGGAGCAGATCGCCGAGATCGTCGAACTCATGGTCTCCGACCTGCGCGACCGCATGATCGCCCAGAACATGACGATCAACCTCAGCCCCGAGGCGGTCGAGCTCATCGCGAAAGAGGGCACCGACACCACCTTCGGCGCACGTCCGCTGCGCCGGGCCATTCAGCGCATGCTGGAAGATCCGCTTTCCGAGCAGATCCTCGAAGGGCGCTGGGTGAGCGGTTCGGTGGTGGAGGTGAAGGTTGCCGACGGCGAGCTTGTGTTCGAAGAGGGCTCGGGCATCATTCCCGAGCGCCGCAAGCGCGATTCCATCGCCCGCGACGCCGAGCTTCTGCTCACTAACTTCGATTTTTCGAACACGGGCAGAAACGTTGGGACACCGGCCTTGAGCGGAGCCAGCGACTAAGCGTCGTGCGAAAGAGGAGATTTTCAGAAAGTCCTAGCGGTCGAAAGCGTCTGCTAGGACTTTCGCTTTTCGCAAACTGCGTTTGTTAAAGGTGTGGGAGATGGCGACGTTTTGCCCGGTATCGCTATAATAAGGGGCAGATACGAAAAGAGGTCGTCGTGGCAGCGGAGAAGAAATTCCAACATATCACGGTAACGCCGGAGGACGAAGACGTCGTCATCTATGCGGGAGCGCCTTCTCCCGAGAAGGTCGCAGAGGAGCTTCCCGAGGAATCGGGCTATGAGGATGTTGAAGAGGCCCTTGCGTATGAGGATCGGCCCTCTGCAGCTTCCGAAGGCGAGGCCGACGAGACGGAGCCGGCATCCGATCTTCCCGACGAAACGGGCTACGAGGACGTCGTTGAGGCGCTTGGGGACGAGGCTCTTGAGGACGAAGAGCGCGAGCAGAAGCCCGACAAACCATTGGCGAAAACGGCGCCTCAGACGAAGAAGGACGATTACCACGAAACGACGCTCGAGGATCTGAAGACGACGAAGATGTCGATGATGCAGAAGGTGATCATCGTCGTCGCGATCGTCGCAGTTATCGCGTTCACGGTATACTGGTTTGCATTCCACTGACGACAAGCAATAGACGAAAGCGATAAGCATCCAACCGTTGGGCGAAGAGACGCCCTTTATCCAAAGGAAACGAAATGCCGCATGAGAAACGAAGCCACTCCCGAGGAGAAGAACACCTGAGCTTTGAAGGGCGAAGGGCCCTTGATGAGCAAACGGATTCTCTTGATGTTGCCGATCCCTTCGGATTGGATTTCGACGATGATTCGGGCGATCCGATCAGTGGGGACGAGATATACATCGACCCGAGCGACGAGGCAGCGCCCTTTGTTGAGCCGGATGAGATCATCGATCCGGATGAGGCAGGCAACGGGGGAGCTGCTGCCACGGCTGGCACTTCCGGTCAGCCCGCGGCCTCAGACGGCTTTCAGGCGTATCTCGCGGCGCGCCAATCGCAAGGCCGGAGTGTTCCGGATTCTCTGCTGAAGACGGCCGAGGGCGACGATGCGTTTGCGAAGAGCGATTCCGATACTGAGGAAATCCCTGCCTATCTGCGCAAATCGCGCCGGATGCGCCGTATCCTCATCGTGGTCATCGTCCTTCTGATCGTGTTGGCCGGCGTGGGCGTCTATCTGGTCATGCAGCTTTTCGGCGAGGCGGCGCAGACGGCTACGGAGCAGGCCACCCAGCAGACGCAGGAGCAGGACGTCGGCGCGATCTATGACGACAACGCGGGGGATGCCGCCACGCAATCCTCCCCGACGACCACGGTGCCCAATCTCTACGAGCTTCTCGGCCTCACACAAGACGAGGCCATCGCGAAGGTCGGCCGCGGCGCGGAGGTGTCGTCGCTGCGCGAAATCACCGACGAGGCCGACCCTATCAAAACGGAGGTGCGTCTTTCGCTCACCGATGAGCCGGTTGATGTGCGGACGGGCAATCCAACGGTCTATCTGGGGCTCGACGCCGAAGGCAAAACGATCCAAGTGGGCTATTCCACCTCGACCACTTCGCTCGGCTACGGCTCGCTCAGCTTCGCCGACGCCATCCAAAGCGAAAACATCGTGGACAAGACGCTCAAAGCGGCAGGCATCGACGCTGAGCCTGGCTCGATCACCCTTCCCGAGGATCAAGCGGAGTACACCACCTATGCCGCCGACGGCACGACGAAAGTGCGTGAGTCGTGCTCGTTTTCGGGCGGCGTCGAGATCGACGGCGTGCTTCATGAATGGTCCGCCGTGCTCTCGTATGACTATTCGGTGGCGAATGTCTCGAGCAATCTCTCCGACACGGTGCGTACGATCTACGTCTATTTGAATCAATAGGAAAGAGGCGCTTGTAAAACTGCGAAGCGATCGCTACAATACGAATGTTGTTTTCAAGCGAGGGGAGACCCTCCACCTAGTTCGGCGCATGAAGCTGCTGATGGGTTGAGCGAATAAAGACGTTTGAGCGTGTCATTCCGCCCGCCCGCGCTGCGCCGGCGGGTTTTTTGTGCCCGTGCACACAAAAGGAGGTGAGCGCCATAGCCGCTCAGGAGCCAAGGATCAATGAAGAGATTACGGTGAGCGAATGCCGCCTCATCGCGGTTGACGGCACTCAGATGGGCGTCTATCCCATCGAGCAAGCTCAGCGAATCGCTGACGAGCAAGGTTACGATCTGGTTGAGATCGCGCCGAACGCCGATCCGGTGGTCTGCCGCATCATGGACTACGGAAAGTTCAAATACGATCAGGCCATCAAGGCGAAGCAAGCGCGAAAGAACCAAAGCAAGATCGAAATCAAGGAGATGAAGTTCCGCCCGAAGATCGATGTGGGCGACTACACCACCAAGAAAAAGCATGTGCTGCGTTTCTTGGACGCCGGCAACAAGGTGAAGATCACCATCATGTTCCGCGGGCGTGAAATGGCCCACCCCGAGCAGGGGCTCTCCATTCTCGAACGCCTCGCTGACGATTTGAGCGACGTGGCGGTGATCGAGAGCCAGCCGAAGATGGAAGGGCGCAACATGCACATGCTCATCGCCCCGCTTCCCGCGCAGGCGAAGAAGAAGGGCGAGCAAGCCAAGGGAGAAGGAAAGGAAAACGATTAGCATGCCAAAGATGAAAACACACCGCGGCACCGCGAAGCGATTCCGCGTCACGGGTTCGGGCAAGATCATGCGCTCGAAGGCTTTCAAGAGCCATATTCTGACGAAGAAGAGCCAGAAGCGGAAGCGCAATTTCCGTCATGAGACCGAAATTGCGAAGTCGGACGAGCGCGTACTCGCGCGCAACTTGGGAATGCGCTAGGAAAGGGGTGTCACGATGGCTCGAGTGAAACGTGCGGTAAACGCTCATAAGAAGCGCCGGAAGATCCTCGCCCGTGCGAAGGGCTACTATGGCGCGAAATCGCGCTCCTATAAGAATGCGAAACAGCAGGTGCGCCATTCGCTACAATATGCCTATCGCGATCGTCGTACGAAGAAGCGCAACTTCCGCCGCCTGTGGATCGTGCGCATCAACGCTGCGGCTCGTATGAACGGCATGTCGTACTCCGTTTTCATGAACGGGCTGAAGAAGGCGGGCGTCGTGCTTGACCGCAAGGTGCTTGCCGAAATGGCGGTCAGCGATCCGAAGGCGTTTGCTGCCCTCGTCGAGGTGGCGAAGAAAGCCGCATAAGGGCTTCAGCCGATAGAACGTTTCAGTATGTGATTGGGTGAGGACGGGGCTTGCGAGGGCTCCGCCCTTTCGTTATTTCCTGCTGGCGAGCTAAGGATAGGGGCCTTTAGGATTTATCCATTCGATCAAACCGATGGAGAGGATCCTCGCGCGTGTCTCCAAGAAAAAGAAATCGCATTTGGTTAGCAGGTTCATCAATGGTCACATAAATGACCTTATACGTGCTCGGTACGTAATACCATTTGCATTCAACCGGTGGAATCGCAGCTTCATAGGGCGGATCGTAATCACGTAGCAGCCCGGGATTGCCGAGGATAACATCAATAGAGTGCTCGATTCGTTCATACAGAGAATCCGGCAGCTCCATTAACTGATCATGGAATTGTCTTGCATAGACTGCCGTGTAGCTCATCATGCTTGCCTTACCTCTTTGAACGCAAAGAGCGAGATTCTTCACGTGAGAGAAAGTTTTCTGTCTCAAACTGCTGCAGGCCTCGCTCTATGCCATGCGCAACAGAGATATCGTACGGATTTGCATATCGATCACGGATGCTTACCGCAGATAATTCAAAGGGAATCGAGCGCTCGCGCACCACCGTTTTTGCAAAGATGCTAAATGCTGTCGAAGGGGTGAGTCCTATTTCTTTGCAGACTTCGGAGAAATCTTTTTTCAAGCTTTCGTCTATGCTGATCGTCATTGACATGATGTGCTCCGTTTCAGGGTAATAATACGTATTACTAATGTATCAAATAGGTAATAGCTAAGCAATACAGCTTAAAGTATAGATTGAGTTTTATGGTCAACTTCGATCAAAATATCCCGCTCGTAAAATGTTAAGAGCGAAGGTCAATTTGACTGCTAGCTGTTTTATTCTTTGGCTGAAAACAAGCATCGCATTAGAAACCATTTCGCCAGATCTTATCTCCCTCCTCCTTTTTGAAGTTATCACCTCAATTACTCGCCTATATAATTGGTTAAGAATAACCAAATTGAATCTTGACATATGTCGTTACATATAGTTATATATAGTCGAAATTCGGTTATAAATAACCAGGAGGTTAGATTGAGAAATAGACATGAAGAGTCGCAGAGAACACAGAGTGTCCTTTGGGAAGTTGCTGATCAATGGCGCAACAAAGGAATAGCGGAACTTGAGAAGAGTGCCGCAATCAATTTTGCAGCATATATTGCTTTCGTAATGAATGAAGCGGGCATCGACAAGAATGACGACACCTTAATATCAGATGTCATACGGCTTAAAATGCCCAACACGGAAGTTGCAGACTATCTTATTGACAATTTGGACCATGGTTGGTTAGAGCTTGCTCTTCTTTTAAGAGAGCGCTTGAGTCAAGAAGAACTTCGAAACCTTGTTGTTGGGCACGCTGAAGAGCGTTTTTTTGATAAGGCATCGCTGCAGTACGGCACGCCAGATTCCATTTGCAACCTCGCTTATGCTGTACTTGGCATTAAGGATGGTGACCGCGTTGCTGATTTCGGCTGCGGTCGTGGAAACTTCCTTATTGGCGCAGCGGATAAAGCCAGCAGCCTGTATCTGTATGGCATAGACATCAATATAGAGGCTGTTGCTCTTACGAGTATAAAACTCGATCTTCTTGCTGATAAGTGGGATACCGAAATTGGCGACATGCTCGAAACAGACGCATCAGAACATTTCGACAAAGTATTTTCCAACTTTCCATTTGGCTTAAGGCCTGCCTTCATGCGTGGAAAAGGCGAGTACTACAAGAGCTTGCGATTTGGGACGGATGGAATCGGACGTCCAGCTTCAGCTGATTGGTTATTCAATAAATTCGCTTTTGACTCTCTTGATGAAGGTGGCAAAGCTGTTACTGTTATGACCAACGGTGCTGCATTTAATGGCGGTGACATGCAGGCTCGGAAGTACTTCATCAACAATGGAATGATTGAAGCCGTCATCGCATTGTCGGCAAACCTGTTTCCAGGCACAGCAATTGCGACAGTTCTCGTTGTTCTCGGAAGGAATGATGGCCCCATTCGTATGGTCGATGCGACGGATCTTTCCGTCAGTGGACGCCGTTGGGACACTATTGGTGATGACGAAATCGAGCAGATTCTCACGCGACTTAAAGTAGATAGCGATTGCAGTAAGTTGATCAGCAAAGATGAGTTTGCTGCCGCGGATTACACCCTTGCACCTTCTCGCTATTTAGGACGAAATATAGAGCTTGAAAATGCTAGCTGCATTGGCGATCTCGCGCTCAGTATCGAACGCGGTGCGGCGATTACCGCGCGGGACCTCGACGCGCTTACCGTCGACGATGATACTGAGCTCAGCTTTTTGCGAATTTCCGATATTTCCGATGGGTACATTAACACCGATTTGCCGCACCTTCGTGAACTGGATCCCAAAACTAGAAAGCAATGTCTTCGCAACGGTGATCTCATAATTTCCAAAAACGGTGCACCTTTCAAGATTGCAGTAGCAGAGGTACCCGAAGGAAAAACAATCCTTGCAAATGGCAACCTTTATGTCATCCGTCTGGACACTGAACGCGTCGACCCTTACTTTGTTGCAGCTTTTCTCGTAAGTGATGACGGTAAGGAGCTCATGGATCGTATGGTTGTTGGGACGGCCATTCCGAATCTGCCGCTTAGTAATCTCAAGCGAATTCAGATCCCCGTTCCTGATAAAGACATACAAGATGCGGTGGTGCGTCAATACCGTGCGCGACTTGATGAGATCGAAGTTCTTAAGATTAAGCTCGGTAAGGCTCGTATCGGTGCCGTTTCCGTATACGACGAGGTGGTGAAGCGTTGACAACCTTCTCTACCATACGAGCTTGCCGTTTTGTAGGGGGTTTTAATGGAACGCATGACTAAAGAATGAGAGGAATTCATGAATCATTCTGCGATTTCGAGCTTCATTTGGGGAACGGCTGATCTATTGCGTAGCAGCTATAAGCAGCACGAGTATGGGGACATCATTTTGCCGTTTACCGTGATGCGCAGGCTCGACATTGTGCTCAAGCCTACGAAACAGGCGGTGCTTAAGGAGGCGCAGAAAGAGATCCCCGCTGCTCTCAAGAAGATTAAGAGCTTCGATGAAAGCAGTCTTCGAGACAAGAACCTCAAGAGGGCAGCCGGTCAGGATTTCTACAACACCTCTGCATTCACGATGGAAGACCTCTTAAAGGATGCAGACAGCATCAAGGAGAACATGACTGCCTACATTGATGGCTTCTCACCTGAGATCGTGGATATCATGGAGAACTTCGACATCTATAACGTCATCAACGATCTGGATAAGAAAGGCCTGCTCTTCCAGGTGACGGAGCGTTTCTGCAGCCCGAATGTTGATCTCTCGCCTGAAAACGTAACCAGTGCGGATATGGGAGACATTTACGAAGAACTGATCCGCAAATTCTCCGAAGTAAGTAACGAGACCGCCGGCGAGCACTTCAGCCCACGTGACGGGTTGTCGCTTGCGGCGAGGTTGGTCGTTGCGGGCACTGAGGACGACCTATCAAGGAAGAATCGTATCGTGAAAGTGTGCGATCCCTGCGCCGGAACCGGCGGTGCAATCGCTATGTTTTCGGATTTGGTGCATGACATCAACCCAACAGCACAGGTGATCGGCTTTGGCCAAGAAATCAACCAACAATCCTATGCCATTGCGAAAAGCGACACGATCCTCAAGGGTGGCAACGCGGCCAACATCGTTCTCGGCGACACCTTAGGTCCCGAAAACGAACGCCTCGCCGGCGAGGCCTATGGATACCAGATATCGAATCCTCCCTATGGCGTGAAATGGGAGAAGTCGAAGGCATCCGTCATGGCGGAGCACAATGAGAAGGGCTTTTCGGGGCGCTTCGGAGCTGGTCTCCCACGTATAAACGATGGCCAGCTTTTATTCGTGCAGCACATGGTGTCGAAAATGCGCGATCCCGAGGAGGGCGGCGGTCGTATAGCGGTGTTCTTAAACGGAAGCCCGCTCTTTACCGGTGCTGCCGGAAGCGGTGAGAGTGAGATACGGCGCTACCTTTTGGAACATGACATGGTGGAAGCCATCGTTGCCATGCCGAACGATTTCTTCTTCAACACGGGCATTGCCACCTACATCTGGGTAATAACAAACAACAAATCAGACGAGCGTAAAGGCAAAGTGCAGCTCATAAACGCGAATGGCATCTATTCGAAATTGCGTAAGAGCTTAGGCAAAAAGCGCAAGAAGTTCACCGATGAGCAGATAGATGAAATCGTCGCACTCTACGATGCCTTCGAGGATGCCGATCCGAAGCTCTCCAAGGTGTTTGAGAACAAGGAGTTCGGCTATACCACGGTTACGATTGAGAGGCCTTTGCTTGACGAATTAGGGAAGAAGATTGCCGATAAGAAGGGCAATCCCAAATCCGATAGTTCCCTTCGCGATACCGAAAACATTCCTCTTGGTATGGATATTCAAGCTTATTTCGAACGTGAGGTACTGCCGTACGCCCCCGATGCCTGGATGGATCGCAAGAAGGACAAAATCGGCTACGAGATACCTTTCACGCGTTACTTCTACGAATATACGCCCCTTCGTCCTAGCAGCGAGATTCTTGCCGAGATCAAGGAGCTTGAATCAAGCATCGCCGAGCAGCTCCAGAAAGTTGGGTTGTAGCCGTGGAGCGCTACGAAGAATACAGAGACTCTGAAATAAGAGCATTGGGGAATATTCCTAAGTACTGGGATATAACTCCGCTTAAGTGGATTTCAACTATCATTGCAGGTCAATCACCCGATTCTTCACTTGTAAATGAAACAGCTTCCCTTCCTTTTCTTCAAGGGAAAGCTGAGTTCGGGAAAATCAGCCCTGTACCCTCGAAATGGTGTGATCTGCCACAGCGTATAGCTCCTAACGGTAGCTGGCTAGTTTCTGTGAGAGCTCCTGTGGGTGCAGTCAATTTTGCAGATAGAGAATATGGAATCGGAAGAGGACTATGTGCAATAGTTCCAAGCAATTTTGTTGACACTGGGTATCTAGGGTATTGTCTTAGTATATTAGACGACGATTTTAAATCTATGTCGACAGGCTCCACATTCGATGCAATAACATCCGATCAAATCGGACAGGTACGTATTCCTGCTCCAACTATTAAGGAGCAGAAAGCAATAGCTACTTTTTTGGACGAGAAAACCGCCGAAATCGATTCCCTCATCGATGAGACCGAAAAGTCCATTGAACTTCTTGGGGAGTATCGTAAGGCGGTGATTTCGGAGGTGGTGACCAAGGGTCTCGACCCCTCCGTTCCTATGAAGGATTCCGGCATCGAGTGGATAGGCGAAATTCCAGAGCATTGGGAGGTTAAGAAGTTCAAATATATTGCGGAGGTAAAAGCCAACCTTGTCGATCCGAATGAATACCAAAATTATCTCCAGGTTTCACCGGAGCGCATCGAAAAGGACACGGCAAAACTCTTGGATTGTCAGACTGTCGGCGACACCGGTGTCGAGAGTGATAATCATCTTTTTTTCAAGGGGCAACTTCTTTATTCAAAGGTTCGTCCTGCACTGAATAAGGTCACTATTGCACCTTTTGATGGACTCTGTAGTGCCGACATGTATCCCATCGAAACAAACAGCTGGCCAAATTGGCTTTTGTATTCGATGCTTTCGCAGTCGTTTGTTACTCAAGTACGCGTTTCAACGGATCGCGTGAAAATGCCGAAAGTAAACAAAGAAGAGCTCGGGTCCTTTCTGCTCCCTGTTCCGCCAGAAAATGAGCAGCGAGATATCGCATCATTTTTGGAAAGTAAAATGAATAGTGTCGATGCGGCTATTGAAATAGAGCGCGATCTGGTCTGTTCGTTAAACGAATATCGAAAATCCCTCATATCTGAAGCTGTAACCGGCAAGTTCAAGGTTCCGGGAGTTGATGAGTCATGAATGATGTCAACCTCAATGAAAAGATTGACCTTCCTTTGGATGGCGATGAAATCCAAGATGGCGACGTCTTTGTTGATGGCGACAAAATCTATGTGGCAACAAAGATTGGCGGAACATCCGAGCATGACTTTGAAGATGACGTCGAGGCTTATCTGGGCAAAGCCGGATGGAAAACGTTCGAACAGGAACGTGCAGCGGCTAAAGTAGCCGGAAAGCCTCAGTGGGAAGTCGCCCAGGAAGACTACGACCGGACTCTCGCGATAAAGACCGATTCCCTCATCGGCTTTATCAAGGAGATGCAACCGAAGGAATGGGAAAAAATCGAGAAACTTTACGGTGCCCAGACCGAAAAGAAATTCTTGGACCGCGTTGTGGACGTGCTTGAGCCCCGCCTAGACAGCGGCGGCTTAATCGGAGTACTGCGTAAAGGCTTCGACATGGCACCAGGCGCGCATTTTCGTCTCGTGTATTTCAAACCGGCGAATGATAAGAATCCTGATCTCATTGCCAAATACCAGGCGAATCGCCTTGAGGTCGTCCGTCAACTTGCCTACGGCAACTTCAAATCCAATGAATTTGATGCGGTGGATGTGGTGCTGTTCCTCAACGGCATCCCCGTCGTGACAATGGAGCTCAAGAACAACCTCACCGGTCAGCGAACAGCCCACGCCGTAAAGCAATACAAAACCGATCGTGATCCTAAAGAAATTCTCTTTCAGCCGAACCGACGTGCAATCGTTCATTTCGCGCTGGACTCCGAAACTGTGGAGATGTGCACCTGGCTTAAGGGTAAAAACAGCTTCTTCATGCCCTTCAATAAGGGAAATGGCATGTCCGGCGGCGGCAACCCGCCTAACGAAAACGGCTATCGTACCGAATATCTCTATACCGACATACTCGCACCTGACTCCCTCCTTGACATCATCCAGCGTTTCGTGCGCATCGAATACAAGGAAGATTCAAAGCGTCGCAAACATATGAATAAGGTGATTTTTCCGCGCTACCATCAACTCGATGCCGTGCGAAAACTCACAAAGCATGCCAAAGAACATGGGGCTGGGCAGAACTACCTTATTCAGCACTCAGCCGGCTCCGGCAAATCCAATTCCATCGCATGGCTCGCACACCAGCTGCAATCACTTCACGACGAAAACGACAAACCGGTTTTCGATAGCGTCATCGTGCTCACTGACCGCAGAAACCTCGATTTGCAGCTCTCCGCCACCGTCGATGAGATGGGTACCGTACAAGGCGTGGTGCACCGCATCGAAGAAAAGGATCACTCCTCTGGGCTACGCGATGCTATCAACGAGGGTGCTCAGATAATCACTTCTACTATCCAGAAGTTTCCCTATATCTGCAAAGAGACCCAGACGGCGGGAAAGAATTTCGCCGTCATCATCGATGAAGCGCACTCCTCACAGACCGGGCGCGCCCATGCGAAAATGAAATACGCTCTGGCCGACTACTCGATTCCTGATCCTGATGACCCTACGGCAGAAGATGAGATTGTCAAGGAGATGCGCGCGCAAGGAACGCTCCCGAACCTTTCTATCTTCGCCTTTACGGCAACTCCGAAAGCATCGACGCTTGAGGTGTTCGGAACGCTTGACGATGATGGCAATCCGGAACCGTTCCATTTGTACTCAATGAAACAGGCTATCGAAGAAGGATTCATTCTTGATGTGCTCGAGAACTACACCGTCTACGACACCTATTTCAAACTGGTCAAGACTATCACTGACGATCCCTTGTACAAGGAGGCCAAGGCGAACCGGGCGCTTGTGAATCTCGTGCGTAGCGACAAACGCCTCCTTGAAAAGCGGGCGGCCATTATCGTCGAGCACTTTGTGAATGATGTGAGCGGTGAGCTTCACGGCAAAGCGAAGGCCATGGTCGTCACTCACTCGAGATCGAGTGCGCTTGGCTACTACAACGTCATCAAAGACTACGCCGAAAGCCAAGGTTACGACTTGGGTCTTCTTGTGGCCTTCAGTGGAACGCTGAAAGACGGCGACAAGGAGTGGACCGAAGCAAGCATCAACGGCTTTCCTGAAAGCCAGACTGCAAAAGAGTTTGATAAAGATAAACATCGCATGATCGTGTGTGCGAATAAGTTCCAGACCGGCTTCGACCAGCCGAAACTCTGCGCCATGTACGTGGATAAAACGCTCACCGGCGTTGCTGCCGTGCAGACGCTCTCGCGCCTCAACCGCTGCTATCCGGGAAAGCGCACCTTCATCCTGGATTTCGTGAACGACTGGGAGACCATTCGCGCATCCTTTGCCACCTACTACGAGGTGACCGAGATCGACCAGGTGACCGATCCGAGCATCATCTACGACACGAAGGACAGGCTTGACAAGTTCGGTGTTTACCAGCAATCCGAAGTGGATGCTGTTGCGGATGCTTGGTACAACGTTGCAGACGTGACGAGAAAGCTCATGAGTATCGAGAGCTTGCTTGCACCTGCGGTAGATCGCTGGCAAGCTTTGGAGGATGAAGACAAAATCCTATTCAAGACACTGCTCAAGAAGTTCATTAAGACCTATTCGTTCGTGACCCAGATGCTTCAATTCGGAGACGAGAATCTCCACCGCTTCTTCGTGTACGCCAGCGTTCTCGTAAAGAAGCTCTTCATCGAAACATCCGATGACGTGCGTCTGCGCGACAAGGTGGAGATCGAGTATTTGCGCATTGAGGATAAGGGCACCCGCTCTATCTCCCTTGAGTCGGAGAAGCTACACAACGGCGAGGCGATACCGGGTGTGAGGCCTCCCGAGGAAAAAGAATTCTTGTCAGAACTCGTACGTCAGATGAACGAGCGATTTGGGACCGATTGGAAAGACGCTGATAAGCTCATCAAGGCCGTCGGAGACAAGATCATGGAAGACGATGAGTTCGTCACCACGGCGAAGAACAACTCCATGAAGGAAGTGGAAAGCATTTTCTTTGATGCTTACACAGATGCCCTTTATTCAATCATCAGTGAGGGTGGTGAGATGGCGGATGCAATAATGAATAACCCTGAGGGCTACGAAGAGTTTCTGCGCGAGAATTTGCTGCCCTATATCTACATGAGGATTCGGGAAAATGGTGAACAGTAAAGCTGAAAGACTAAAACCGGCAGGGTTCTTCAGGGTTCTTCAACCGGACTCTTCAGCCTCATGCTCTGCTTCTGCCGAGGAGGCCCGAGCGGTCGAATGAGCGCCGCTTGATGAACAGCCAGATGGCGAGCAAAATCAGCGGGATCGCGACGGTGATTGTCTGCGCGACGACGAGCTCCGAGCCGCCGAGGATGGAAAGCACCGCCATCGAAGCCGCCCAGCCGATGCGAAGGCGCATGATGAGGGTGATCCCGAGGGCCACCAACAGCACGCCGCCGACGATGAGCGCCGGACCCGCGAGCGTGTTGGAGAGATCGACGAACTGCGTGAGCACGGTGTAGGCGTCGAGATCGGGCGAGAGCGTGGCGATCATGATGTTCGCCACGCCGAGGACAATCATGAGCGTTCCGGAGATCCAGCCGACGTCTTTCTTCTTGTTCTCCTCGGACGGCGTGGTCTTCTCCTTCTCCTTGAAAAAGCCCGACTGGGAAAGCAAAAGCGCGCCGATGCAGAAGGGGATCCACAGCATGATGCCGCGATAGACGAGCGCGATGGCCGTGGCGATGGAAAGCGACGAGTTGTAGATCGTGAGGATGAGGGCGATGGCCGCCTCGGTGACGCCGACCCCTTGGGGAGTGGGGGAGAGCATGATCGAGACCACGGCGACGGTGAAGGCGGCGACAAGGGGCATCACCTCCACATAGCCGAACGCGAAGCCGATGGCGATGAAGCAGGCCATGTTCATCACGGCAGAAAGCGAAGCCCAGGCGATGGTGAGCACGATGCCATGGACGTTCTTCGCGAGCATCTGGGAGGAATCGATGAAGGATGTGGCGGTGTCCGCCGCCCAGTGGGCCGGCTCACGCTTGAAGAGCTTGAGGAACCAATTGCAGAGCCTCTCCACCCAATGAAGCAGCGAGATGAGCAGCCTCGGCTTGAAATAGCCCACGACGAAAGCGCCCACTTCCACGACGAGCACGATGGTCGTGGAGAAGAACCCGATGAGGACGACGACGTTGAACGAGTTCGTGAACAGCATGACGACGATGCCGACGATCGAGATGAAGAACAGCGCCGAGAAGAAGCCGATCTGGGAAAGCAGGGCACCGCTTGTCGCCGTGCCGATGTCCGCGCCGCGCTTGTGGGCATCGCCGATGATGAAGGGGAGGCTTCCCGATCCGGCGGGCACGACGAAGGTGTTGACGAACATGAGGCTCAAGATGATGACGAGGTTGTGCCAGAGGGTCGTCTTGAACTGCACGGCGTCGAAGGCCGCGCCGTACGACGCCGCTTGCGTGATATAGCGGATGACGGCGAAGACCAATGCCACAACGACGGGAATCACGGCGCCCGAGGAAATCGTCGTCGCGAAATCCTGGAACTGCTCGGCATTTCCGATGATGAACACCATCAAGAGGATGGCGGCTATGATGAGGACGGCTTTCTTCAAGCAGGCACCCTTCAAGCGACAGTAAGAGGCAATTGTAGCAATCTGGAGGCATATTGTGGAGCAAGGCCGCTTTGAACGATGAAAAGAAGGCGCGATATGAACCTTGGGGTATAATGGGGAGCCATGAAATCAGCACGCAAAACCGAGGCAGAGCCGCCATTTCTCAACTGCGAATTGCAGTGTGAAACATTTTCACCGGTGTTTGATGGCGATCCGGTCGTCGTCGTGCTTTCGGCAAACGATTTCTACGCGCCGTATATCTCGTGCGTTTTGCAATCAATTCTCGAAAGCGCCATGGATCCCGAGCGTTGCTACGACATCATCGTCTTGAGCAACGGAATCACTGAGGAAAATCAGCGCATCATGCAGGAACAACTGAGCGAGGATCGTTTCTCGCTGCGCTTCTATGATGTTGCCCCCATTATGAAGTTCTGTGAAAAGCTGCACGTGAGAGGCCATTTCTCCGTCGAGACGTATTTCCGCTTGCTCATCCCTGAGATTCTGCCTGACTATAAGAAGGCGCTTTACCTCGATTCCGATCTTGTCGTCTTGCGCGACGTCGCCGATCTCTACGACGTCGATGTGAGCGGGTATCTGCTGGCGGCGACCCACGATGCCGACACGGCGGGGATGTACAACGGCTACGACCCCACGTTGAAGGATTATTTCAAGCGTACGAACCTCATCGAGAATCCCTACGACTATTTTCAGGCAGGTGTCGTGCTTTTGAATCTTGAGGAGTTTCGCAAATCGTATACGACGCTCGAGATGCTGCAGGTTGCCGCATCGCGCAATTGGTATCTTCTCGATCAGGATGTGCTGAACCATCTGGCGCAGGGCAGGGTGCTCTTCGTCGATATGGCATGGAACACGATGATGGACTGGGAGGGTCTGCGCGTGAAGTCGGTTGTCTCGCTCGCGCCCGACGAGCTTCGCGATGCTTACCATCGCGCTCGCGAGGTTCCCTACATCGTTCACTATGCCGGTCCGGGCAACAAGCCGTGGGAATATCGCAATGCCGATATGGGCGAATACTTCTGGTATTACGCACGCAAAAGCCCCTATTACGAGGAGATCTCGAGTCGGCTTGACAAGCTCTCCCATTCGGTGAAGGGCCAGCTGAAGCTTATCGGGCAATACTGGGAATATCGCATCGGCATGCGTATTGCCGATTTTGTCTTCCCTCCCAAAACGCTTCGGCGCAAATTCATGTATAAGTTCTATCTGATGTTCGGCGAGGTGGATTAAAGCGCCCGACGTATCAGGCGGGTTTGAGAAGAAAAGGCATGGGGCAGGGCAGGAACATGGTTGAAGAGGCTCAAAGCAGGCGGGAGGCGGCGCTTCGCGGCAAGGGCGTGGCGGTGCTCATCCCGTGCTACAACGAGGCGATCACGATTGAGAAGGTGGTCGCCGATTTTCGGGCGGCTCTTCCCGAAGCTGCCATCTATGTGTACGACAACAACTCGACGGACGGAACGGGAGAGCTGGCGCGTGCCGCCGGCGCCATCGTGCGCCTCGAGTCGCGCCAAGGGAAGGGCAACGTTGTGCGGGAGATGTTCCGCGAGATCGACGCCGACTATTACCTCATGGTGGATGGCGACGACACCTATCCCGCCGAGGCGGCGGTGCGGCTGCTTGAGCCGCTCGTCGATGATCTTGCCGATATGACCGTCGGCGACCGCCTCTCAAACGGAACCTACGGCGAGGAGAACGATCGCGCCTTCCACGGTTTCGGCAACAATCTCGTGCGAGCTCTCATCAAATGGCTCTATGGATATGCCTATCACGATGTGATGTCGGGCTATCGCGCCTTCAATCGCGTGTTCGTCAAGACGATGGCCGTGATGTCGACGGGATTTCAGATCGAGACGGAGATCTCCATCCATGCCGTGGACAAGCGCTGGCGCATTCAGGAGATACCGATCGTCTATCGCGACCGGCCCGAGGGAAGCGTTTCGAAGCTCTCCACTTTCGGCGACGGCGCAAAGGTTATCAAGGCGATTGCATCGCTTTTCAAGAACTATCGTCCGCTCGCGTTCTTCGGCTGGGTGGCGCTTATCTTCGTCGTGCTAGGGCTCGTTGTGGGCATTCCCGTCGTCGTGGAGTTCTTCGACACGGGTCTGGTGCCGCGTTTCCCCTCGGCGATTCTCGCCATCGCGCTCATCATCTGCGGTGCGCTCAGCATGACCGCGGGGCTCATCCTCGATACGGTGGCGAAAAGCACGCGCGAACGCTGGGAGCTCGATGTGATTCGCGCCTATGGCGACCGTCGCTCAGGGGAAAGGAGCAAGGCGCAAGACTCATAAGCCTCGAAAGCCTTGCGAACCCCAGAGGCTTTCAGGCCGCGAAAGAACGAGAGCTGCTAAGGATCGCAAGCCGCGGATTAAACGCGGACAAAATGCGAGACGATCTCGATGTGATAGGTCTGCGGGAAGAGGTCGACGGGAACCACGCGCGTAAGCCGCCAACCGTTGGCGAGAAGCCGTTCCGTATCACGCGCCCATGTCTGCGGATTGCAGCTCACATAGGCGATCCTCTTCGGCATTGCCTCGCAAATGGCCCGAACGGCTTGGGGGGAGAGCCCTGATCGCGGCGGATCGATCACGATGGCCTCAAGGTTGCGCAATGAGGCGGCCTCCCGCGCCGCATCCCCCCCGATGACGGTGACATCCTCGCCCTCGACGTTGCTTCTGAGGTTTCTGACCGACGAACCTTCCATCTCGATGGCCAAGACCGAAGCGCCGCGCTGCGCAAGCGCGAGGGAAAAGGTGCCGACGCCCGCGTAGAGATCGGCCACCCGTGCGCGCGGTTCGATTTCGAAGCCGTCGACCGCCTCCTTCACCAGGCGCTCGGCCTGCTCGGTGTTCACTTGGAAGAAGGAGGGTGCGCTGACGGCGAAGCGCGTGCCGAGGAGCCGTTCCCGCCAAAATCCCGCGCCTGATAGCACTTCGAGCTTTTTCACGGCGCGTGCGCTTCCCTCGTCGGCGAGCACGCGAACGAGGGAAGTGGGGCGGGCGGCATCGGAAAGCACCTTGGCGGCATGGGCGCGGGGAAACGGCCCCGGCGCCGTCCAGAGCGCCACCTCGAGAGAGCGGGTGCGCAGGCTCGCTCGGGCGCCGATGCGGTGCAGCGAGCCAAGGGAGGCGCCATTTTGCGCGCGCGTGCTTCCCGCGAGATACCCGAGTGCGCCACGGAGGGCGCGCGGCATCTTTTGAAGGGGCTCCACCGCCGCAGGGCAGGCGTCGATGGGTGCCAGATCGGCGCTTCCTTCCTCATGGAAGCCGATGAGCATCCGCTCGTTTTTGCCTAGCATGACGCCGAGCTCTATTTTGTTGCGATAGCCCCAAGGATGGGGCGCGGCAACGCAGGGCAAAACGAGTGCTTCCGCTTGCGCACGATCGAGTTTCCCCACCCGCACGAGTGCTTCGCGCACCGCGTCGTGCTTCTGCCGAAGCTGCTCATCGGGGTCGATCTGCGCCCAAGGGCAGCCGCCGCAGGAATGCGTGCAAGCGGGGATCTTCTGAGCGCGATGCGAGGACGGCTCGAGGAGCTCGATGAGCTCCGCCTTGGCGTAATGGGGCCTCTCCTCGGTGATGGCGACGCGGCAGACATCGCCTGGGGCCACTTTGTCCACGAAAACGGTTTTGCCCGTGGAAAGCCGCCCGATCCCCGCCGAGCCGTAGCTCATCCGATCGATTGTGACGGTTTCCGCAATAGTCATGAATCCTGCGAAACGATGTTGTCGACGAAACGTACGAGAATAGTAGCGGCATATGCGCGTGTCATGCTATCGGTCGGCATGATCGTTTTGTCTCTGGTTTGTCCGACGATGCCACGTGAAATCGCCCAGAAGAGTTCTTCTTGGGCCCATGTGTCGGTTTCGTTCCAGTCGTTATATTCTTTGATGATCTTATCCCGCTCATCACTGGAGACATCCATATCGATATTCAAGTAGTTCTTTGCGTAGTTGTACAGGACAATGCAGAACTGTTCACGCGATATGGGATCGCTCGAGCCAAAGGTGGTATATAAAGGGCCATAGCCATTGATGATCCCATGCTCGTAATTCCAATTAATGCTTCCGGTGTAATCATGCGTCGTGGGGCCGACATCTTCAAAGATAGTCATTTCGGTATAGGGTGCCGACTCGAACGATTTGCTCGGATCGGCCATGCGGGCAATCATGAGCGATGCTTGACCGCGAGAAAGAAGGTCATCGGGGCCGAATGTGGTGTAATCGGTACTGCCATAGCCGGTGATGAGGTTCTTTGCAGCAGCATCGAAGATCGGCAAGAAATACCACCTTGTGCTGTCCACATCATCGAATGTGTATTTGTCATAGTTGATGGCGCGGTCGACGCGAATTGCCCCGTGCGAGCCGGTCTTTGTAGCTCGGTCCGGATTATCGTACTCAATTGGGTCAGCTGTGTTGTAGACGGCCGCACAGGCCTGCTCGATCGTCGCCTCGGGATGGGCGGCGAAGATGAGCGCGAAGCCCGCAGCAACGACGGGGCTTGCCATTGAGGTGCCAGAAATGTTCTTATAGTATCCGTAATCAACCTTCGTATCGTCATCAACATTCCTAATGGGATAGGTAGACCATACATTACTCCCGGGGGCACTGATATCCTTTTCGCTGTTATAGTTTGAATAATAACTGTCAGTTCCGTCAGCGTCGATGCTTTCCACCGAAACGCATTCGGGAAAGTCTGATGGATAACAGGCAGCGGAACTACTGTCATTTCCCGCACCACATACCGTTAGGATATTGTATTTATTGCGCGCTGTCTTTATCGTCTCATGTAAAAGGTTATGCAATTTAACGTATTTTTTAGCGTAATCCTCTTCGTATCTCATGCTGATATTGATGACGCGAAGATCATTTAGCACACCGTTATCGATGAGAGAGAAGACGTAGTTATAAGCATTGATCAATGATGAAAAGTTTGCCCCAGGGTTTTGCCATACGCCATCGACTAGACTCTTCTCGTCCGCAGTAACTTTGATTGGGAGAATCTTTGCGTTGTAAGTGCCGCCCGCGATGCCAATTCCGTTATTCGCGACAGCGGATAGTATTCCTGCCACATGTGTTCCATGCTCGGCAGAATCACCTCCGTTTCCGACGACGCCCTGCTCAACTTCATGAGCTAAACTTGCATTATGATATGAATCCCATGCAAGGTCGGTAAGAATGTTATCCTGTAGGTCCTCATGTGTGAGGTTGACTCCTGTATCGAAATATGCGACCGTCAACTTACCCTCCGCTTTGGCGGTATCCCATGCCGAGGCAAGGCCCGATTGGTAGAGCCAATAGGTATTTGGTCTTTGTGACAAATCGCTTGTAACATATGGATCATCTATTGCTGGAGAAGAGGTCGTAGTTGCGGTGGAGCTTGTGTCTCCTTTGCTGGTTTCCACTGGTTCAATCAGCTCTATGAGGAAATTAGGCTCCGCAAACTTCACGTTCGGAAGTGCCTCGGCGCTCTCCACGGCCTCTTCGATCGTCTGCCCCTCGGTCGGCTGGGCGACGACGTTTACCGTGCCGTCATGGGCAAGGACGCCGCTCTCCGGCTCAAGCCCGATTTCCTCTAGGTCGTCCTCCACTGCCTGCTTGATAAGCTCCGAGGCGTCGTCATCATCTTCGTCATCGTCTAGGCTGATAGGCGTGGGCATTGAGGCGATTTCTTCCGCTACTTCCTCTTCATAGACGATGAAGATGCCATCAACCTCATCGGGATCAATGGGCGCTGAGGAACAAGAGGACAGGGCGCTGTTTTCCGAAGAAACAGCGGCAGAGGCCGTCGACGGCGGCAGCGCGGGCATGAGGCCGACGGTGAGAGCAAGGGCGAAAAGGACCGCAAGAAAACGGTTCAACGGCGTTGTTTTCGACGCCATGGCGCCATCGCATGTTTGATGGGCGCCATATATTTGAAGGTTGTTCTTTCGAATGAATCTCATTGCCACCTGCTCACTTCCCCAGAAAGACGTCGCAACATATATAAAAATAATGTCTAGACGTGCTCCCCTCTCATCTACGTAAAGGCTTTTTGCTATTATGGGGAAGTTTCCTCGCGGTGTCTCGCGGGGAAGCGCAAACAAGGAAGGAAAAACACAGATGAAACGCACTTATCCTTGCTTAAGTATCGTGGTCGCCTTAGTGCTCGGCACCTCGCTGCCGATTTGCGCCTATGCGGATGCGCCAAGCGACTTGCGCTCCGAACAGCTCCCCGCATCGCCTTCGCGGCAAGGCGGAGCGAACGTCTTCAGTCCTTCAGACTTCGGAAGCGATTACGTGGCGCCAACGATCGATCGCGTCGTTTCCGACGAGGGTGAAATCGCCCCGATCGCCGTATCGGGTGAAAGAGAGTTCGTTCAGCTCTCGGATGAGATGAAGTATTTCCTCAAATACGAGAGCAGCCAGGACTACGATGCGGGGCTCAGCTATTACGACGGATACCATGCGCTCGGCTACTATCAATGGGACAACACGGCGAACCTTCAACCGTTCATCACCTATTGCTACAACTACGATCCCGAGACGTTCTCGATGTTTGCTCCGTATATAACGGGCGCCGGCTTGAATCTCGCCTCTTCCAGTACGTGGGAGGCGGAGAAGTGGAACGTCGATGCGGCCTGGCATGAAGCGTATAAGGCCGCTCCGGATGTGTTTGCCGGCTTGCAAGACACCTACAACTATGAGACGTGCTATCTTCCCGCCGAGCGCGACCTGAAGTCACGCGGCATCGACATCTCCGGGCGCGCGGATTGCATCAAGGGGCTTTGCTGGGGTGTCGCGAACCTCTTCGGGCTTTCGGGCTGGCATCGCTTCGTCGGCGGCACGATCTACGTCTATGACGAAAACCACAACACCGTTGCCAAGGAAATGCCTGGATGTGGGCTTGACAACGGCATGACCGATGCCCAGTTCGCGAAGGCGCTCTGCACCTTCATCTCGGAAAACGTCGCGGACTTTTATCCGAGCCAGCCGCAGTATCACGAGGGCTGGAGCAATCGCTATAAGAGCGAGCTGAAAGGCTGCTGCCGCTACTTGGGGGTGAATGCGGACGATATCGACGATCTCATTCAAGCAAAATGGTATTACCCCACGATGAAACAAGCGATCGCCGAAGGACTCATCGAAGGTTATGGTGACAAGAAAAACACTTACGGCCCTGATGATTTAGTGACGCGTGGCCAAACAGTGACGATATTTTGGCGAATGCTCGGTAAACCCCGACCCTCGAATTCGACATCGAATTTTACCGATGTGAGTCCCCGAGCATATTATGGAGAGCCGGTGGCTTGGGCAAATGAATATGGGGTGGTCAATGGTTCGAGTAAGGATAACAATGCAACATTCCAGTTCCGGCCTGATGATGCGGTAACACGCGAAGAGGTTGCGAAAATATTAGCGAACTATGCGGAGCTGATTGGCGAAAACGTTGAAGGTGTGAATAAGAACGTTCTCTACAGTGGAGCGTTTCGTGATGCGAGCGATGTGAGCAGCTTCGCCATCGCGCCTTTAGCATGGGCAGTGCAAAACAAAATCATCACAGGAAAGAGCGATGTCTATCTTGCTCCTCAAACGAATTGCACACGGGCCGAACTTGTGACCATGCTCATGCGCTTCCGGAGCAATGTACTCGCGAAAAGATGAGGAGATATTTCGTCATGGCAAATATGATAACGTCGAAAACACTGCGCCTCTTCTGCACGGCTGTGCTTGCCATGGGGCTCTCCGTTCCTGCAACGGCTCTTGCCGTTGGGGGCGAAACAACTGAAGGCCGAAACGATTCGGCGTTTGAAGAGTCTTCTCTTTCAACTGCATCTGCAATTGATCTTCGTTCCCAAGACGAAATCGAAAACAGGGTAAACAGCTGGCGCTATGAGGATGGCGAGGAGATCGGTGCGTTTGTTGACGATGGCAATGCTGCTGATGCAATTGCACCCATAGCGAACGGCGACGGTTCCGTGACTCCTTGGACGAAGACCGATAAGGGGTTCGTGAATTCAAAAGGCGAAGTGGTCGAGGGCGCACTCTATAAGGGAATCGATGTGAGCGAATGGGACGGAAAGATCGATTGGGACAAGCTGAAGAAAGAATCCGATATTGATTTCGCGATCGTTCGCTGCGGATATGGCCAAGATTACACGAGCCAAGACGATGATTATTGGGCGCGCAATGTCCAAGAATGCATGAGAATTGGCATGCCGTTCGGCGTTTATCTGTATTCATACGCCGGTTCCGATTGGCGCGTAAAGACGAGGGATGAAAACGGGAACGTCCTTCCTTATCTCAAATGGAGATTCAACGACGAATATAGGGATTGGAACGATTTTTACGATACGGCGGTGAGGAAGGCCCGCGGCGAGGCACGCCATGTGCTTCGTTGTTTGAACGATCAGGGCATAACGCCGCAAACATTGTCTTACCCGATCTATTACGATCTTGAGGAAAGCAGCATCCAGTATGCGATTGAGGCCAACGAGGAGGGAACGAATTTCCGCGCGCTTCTTGCCGACATGGCGAAGGCGTTTTGCAATGAGATAGCGCAAGCAGGCTATACGCCGGGCTATTATGCGAACCTCTATTGGCGGACGAACTTTTTAACCGACCCGATTTTCGATACGTGGGATTTCTGGATCGCGCAATATAACTCGCGGTGTTCATATAAAGGCACGTATCATCTCTGGCAATTCGGCGGAACGCTTGTTCCGGGCATTACGAGCGAGACCGGCGGAGAACGTTATGCCGATACGAATCTTGATTTTAAAGGTCCGATGACGCCGCCTCTCGTTGAGGAGACCCCGCCTCTTCCAATGGTTGCGCATAATGACGTGAATCCCGAATCTTGGTTTGTCAAAGAGGGACATTATCAATACGTGCTCGATCATGGACTGATGGAGGGCGAAAACAAAACCACTTTCGCGCCAGATGCGGAAATTTCGCGTAGTCAGCTCATGACTATTCTCTGGCGTATGGCAGATAAGCCTTCGAAATATACGAACGACCCTGCCTATGATTTTCCGGATACGAGTCCCGATGATTTTTATACGGCTGCAGTTCGTTGGGGGCGTGCCGTGGGCATCATTGAAGGTTACGGCGAAGAGGGGAAAAAGGTCTTTCTCCCAGATGGTCCCGTTACACGAGAAGAAGCCGCCAAGATGATAGCGAGTTTCAATGAAGTGGTGCTGCATCGCTCCATTGAAACTTCCAACACCACGATGAACACGATGCCCGACGCCTCGTCGGTTTCAAATTGGGCGAAGCCGTATATGAAGTGGGCAGTGGCAAACAAGGTGATCAATGGTAGCATCGAGAACGGTACGCGCAATCTGAAACCTCAGGGAACGTCAACCCGCGCCCAAGCGGCGGCAATGATTGCAAATTTCGCGCAGAACGTCCTTGGAATCAAATAGCGCGGTACAATACGCCATCGGATTGACTTCTTCAAACCCGCACGGCGGCGGCATCGCGGTGTCCGCTCGGTACGCCGTGCGCGAGCATAGAGCGGAGGAACGATGAAGGTTGAGCTGCTTTACCATACGCCTGATCCCGAGCGTGCGATCGCAACGGCCGCGCGCCTGTGCTATGCGCCGGTCGGCGCCTCGGAGCTTTTGCACACGATGCCCGAGGAGCGGGTGAAAAGCGTGCTTCGCACGATTCTCGGAAGCGGCCACTACTCAACGCTCGAGCATGCGAGCTACACCTTCGCCGTCGAGGGCGTTTCCCGCGCGCTCACGCATCAGCTCGTGCGCCATCGCATGGCGAGCTTCAACCAGCAGAGTCAGCGCTATGTGAAGTTCACCGACGGCATCGACAGCGTGAAGCCGGAGACGATCGCCGAGAACCCCGAGGCGAGCGCCATCTACGATCGCGCGATCGAGGCCGCGTGCGAAGGATATGCCGCCCTGCTCGAGATGGGGATTCCCGCGGAAGACGCGCGCTATCTGCTTCCCAATGCCGCCGAGACGAAGATCGTCGTCACGATGAACGTGCGTGAGCTGCTCCATTTCTTCGAGCTGCGCTGCTGCAACCGTGCGCAATGGGAGATCCGCGAGCTTGCGTTGAAGATGCTCGAGCTGGTGCGCCCGACGGCGCCCTTCATCTTTGCGGAGGCGGGGGCCCCTTGCGTGAGCACCACCTGCCCCGAGGGGAAGATGACCTGTGGCACGCCCTATCCGCGCGCATCGCGCGAGGATCTTGAAACGCAGGCATCCTCTCAGGCTACGGCAGCAAACTAGGCCGTTTGCGGTAGCACGAGGATCCGGCGGAGCAAACCGACCATGGCACGGCAGAAAAGCGATCTTTCGCGCGCATTTTCCGAAGACGGCGCCCGCAAGACCCATGTGGGAGGTCAGGCGCTGATCGAGGGCATCATGATGCGCGGAAAGTACAACTGGTCGGTCGCCGTGCGCACGCCCGACGGTTCCATCCATCTGGAAGAGCACGACCTCACGAGCGGGCGCGACCATAACCGCTGGATGCATCTTCCTATCATCCGCGGATGCGTTGCCTTGGTCGAATCGCTCGTGCTGGGCTTCAAGGCGATCGAGATCGCCACGATGCACGCCTTCGGAGAGTCCGAGGAAGAGGTGCAGGAGGAGGAGCGGGACGTAGGGCGCGGCCTCGATGCGCTTGACGATGAGATCGTCCTCGATATGGCCCATATCCCCATCAAAGAGGCCACTGTGCCGGAAACACCTGATGGAGAAGGGGGCAGGCAATCCGAAAAGGCCGCCTTCGCAGTTGCTCAAGATGCCGAAACGCAAAGCGCGGAAGCAGAGGCAAAGGAGTCGGAAGGGAAAAGCGACGACGAAGGGGCCCTCGGACACGGCGCCATCGTCTTCTCCCTCGTGCTCGGGCTTGCGCTCGGCATCGCACTTTTCATCATCGTTCCGGCATTCGTCACCAACCTCATCATCGGCGAATACGACGAGCACACCATCGCGTGGAACATCGTCGATGGCCTGCTGCGCGTCGCGGTCTTCGTCTTCTACCTCTGGCTGATTGGCCGCATGTCGGACATCAAGCGCATGTTCATGTATCACGGGGCAGAGCACAAGACGATCCACTGCTATGAGCACGGCCTCGAGCTCACGCCCGAAAACGCGCGCTCGTTCCCGCGTTTGCACGTGCGGTGCGGCACGGCGTTTCTCATCACGGTGATGATCATCGCGATTTTCGTCTATACGATCTTTCCGGTGAACGCTATCATCGACGCATGGGGAGTTCCCGATGGCGCGCCGAAGCTCGCGCTCGTCATCGTCATCAGAATCCTCCTCATGCCGGTGATCGCCGGAATTTCCTACGAGATCACCGTGAAATGGGCCGGTTCTCATCCGGAAAACCCGCTCGTAAAGGTTATTTTATGGCCTGGCATGCAGATGCAATATCTGACGACGAACGAGCCGGACGACGACCAGATAGAATGTGCGATCAACGCGATGCAGTTGGTCCTCGAGAGGGAAGAAAGGGAAGCCCGAGGGGAAAAGATCGCCGCCGAAGGTGCGTGACGGAAGGCAGCGCTCAGAGGGGAGACCTTCCGTCTGTGCGGTGGCGAGAAGCGCAAAGGGCTCAAAACAACTGAATGAATCGCCATGAAGGAGGTGGACGGCGTGAAGTTGGTGGTCACGGAAAAGAACGATGCTGCGCAAAAGATCGCCGATCTTTTAGGCGCGAAAGCGAAAAAGGCCGATAAGGTTTTCAATACGCCCGTATATCGATTCACCGTCGATGGGGAAGACTGGGTGACGATCGGCCTGCGCGGCCATATTCTCGAACCCGATTTCATGCCGCAGCTCATATGGAGCAAGAAATCCGGTTGGCAGGGAGTAGATGATAGCGGCACCACGTTCCCCGCATCGGTTCCCGACGCCTTGCCGCAACCGCCCTTCAAAAAGAAGAAGCCGTTCACTGAAGATGGCGTGGAGCTCAAAAGCTGGAAGATGGACGCGCTGCCCTATCTCGTGTATGCGCCCATCGAGAAGCTTCCGAAGGAAAAGGACATCATCCGATCGCTCAAGAACCTCGCGAAGAAAGCGGACGAGATCATCATCGCCACCGACTTCGATCGGGAGGGGGAGCTCATCGGCGCCGATGCGCTAGCCTGCTGCCGCGAGGCCAACGCGACGGCTCCGGTGTCGCGCGCCCGCTACTCCGCCTTCACGAAGGCCGAGATAGCGCACGCCTTCGATAATTTGGTTCCCATGGACGTCTGCCTTTCGGAGGCGGGCGCCTCGCGGCAAGACATCGACCTCATCTGGGGCGCGGTGCTCACGCGCTATCTGACGCTCGTGAAGTTCGCGGGCTATGGCAACGTGCGCTCCTCGGGGCGCGTGCAAACGCCGACGCTCGCCCTCATCGTCGCGCGCGAACGTGAGCGCATGGCCTTCGTTCCCACCGACTACTGGGTGATCGAAGGGGCCTTCGATGCCGATGCGAAAAAGGGGCCAACTGCGGGGACGGGTGCCGGTGCCTTCAAGGCGACGACGGCAAAGCCGCGCTTGACCAACGACGTGGAAGCCAACCGCATCATGGACGCGGTGCGCGATGAGAAAACGGCGCTTGTGCGCTCGGTAGAGAAGAAGCGCCGCACCGTCGCGCCGCCGACCCCCTTCAACACCACGTCGCTCCAAGCCGCTGCGGCGGCAGAGGGACTTTCGCCCGCACGCACCATGCGGCTCGCGGAGAGCCTCTATATGAAGGGCTACATCTCCTACCCCCGTGTGGACAACACGGTCTATCCCTCCTCGCTCAACCTCGCCGACGTGGTGGGCACCCTGAAGGGCAATCCCGCCTACCGTCCGTATTGCGATAAGCTCCTATCCCGCGGAACGCTGAAGGCCACGCGCGGCAAGCAGCAGACCACCGACCATCCTCCCATCTATCCGACGGCCTGCGTGACGCCCGAAATGGTCGGCGCGCCGGAGTTCAAGCTCTACAACCTCGTCGCCCGCCGTTTTCTCGCGACGCTTTCGGAAAGCGCGATCGTCGAGGGGACAAAGGCCGAGCTCGTGGTGGGGGGAGAGTCCTTCGTCGCTCGCGGCGATGTGCTGACGCGCGCGGGCTTTCGCGAGATATATCCCTTCGGCCTGAAGAAGGACGAGACGCTGCCTGCACTCACCGAGGGGGAGAGCATCGCCTTCAACGGCGCCACCTGCACGAAGAAGCAGACCGAGCCCCCCGCGCGCTATTCCCAAGGAAAGCTCATCCAGGAGATGGAGAAGCGCGGGCTTGGCACGAAGAGCACGCGTCATGCGATCATCGAGCGGCTCTATGAGGTGAAGTATATCCAGAACGATCCGATCGAGCCCTCGCAGCTCGGCATTGCGGTCATCGACGCGCTCGATAAGTTCGCGCCGCATATCACGCATTCGAAGATGACGGCCGACCTCGAGCAGCGGATGGACGAGATTGCCGCCGGCTCGATAAGCCGCGAGGCCGTCGTTGCGACGTCGCGCGACCTGCTCGCCGACGAGCTGGGAAAGCTCATTCCCCATTCGAAAGAGGTGAAAGAGGCGCTCTCCGACGCCGTGGCTGCCGACGCGTTCGTGGGGAAGTGCCCGAAATGCGGAAAAGATCTTCAGATTCGCACGTCATCGAAAACGCGTTCGACATTCGTCGGCTGCTCGGGCTGGCCTGAATGCGATGTGACGTTTCCTCTGCCCTCCGGCAAGATCGAGGCGGTGGAGGAACCTTGCCCGACCTGCGGCATGCCGCAGGTGAAGGTGACGGCGTTTCGGAGCAAACCGCGCACCGTGTGCATCGACCCCGCTTGCGCGACCAACGTCGAGCCGGATGTCTTCGTCGGGATGTGCCCTGTTTGTGGGGAAGAGGGCATTGATGCGAAAATGTATGCGCGGAAGAACCCGCGCACGCTCAAGCGCTCGGTGGTCTGCGAGAACTACGATCACTGCCACACGCGCTATCCGCTGCCGCAATATGGCAAGCTCACGGCGACCGAAGAGGTGTGCGAGCACTGCGGAGCACCGCTCGTGGTGGTGACTACATCGCGCGGACCCTGGAAGCTCTGCCCGAACTTCTCCTGCCCCGGCAAAGAGGAGGAGAAAGCCTCCTCCAAGGGCAAAAGCAAAACCTCCGGCAAATCTTCCGGTCGCAAAAAACGTTCCGCGTAAGCTTTATTCGAGAAGGCGCTCCAAGGCGGCGATTTTCACGCAGCAGACGAAAACGTCCATTGCCTTGTCGAGCTCGTCAAGTGGCGGCAGGGTCGGCGCGATACGGATGTTCGAATCGTATGGGTCTTTGCCGTAGGGCCACGTGGCGCCCGCTCCCGTCATGACGACGCCCGCATCTTTCGCCAGCGCGACGGTGCGCGAGGCGCAGCCCTCGGGCGCGTCGAACGAGATGAAGTAGCCGCCACGAGGATGGCTCCAAGAGCCAATGCCGGCTTCCCCGAGCCCTGCCTCAAGCTTCTCGAGCACGAGCTCGAATTTCGGGCGGATGATCGCGGCATGGCGCGCCATGTGGGCGGCGACGCCTTCCGCATCGCGGAGGAAGCGCACGTGACGGAGCTGGTTCAGCTTGTCGTGGCCGATGGTCTGCATCCCTAAGAGCTTCTTCACCTCGGCGATGTTCTCAGCACTCGCGCCGAAGGCGGAGATGCCCGAGCCGGGGAAGGTGACCTTCGAGGTGGAGGCGAACTTGAAATAGCGGTCGGGATTGCCGGCCTCCACGCACGCAGCGCCGATGTCGAGCAGTTGGTCCTGCTCAGCGGGGTCGTCGTAAAGATGATGGACCGCGTAGGCGTTGTCCCAGAAGATGCGGAAGTCGCCTGCCGCGCATTCCATTGAAGCGAGCCGGCGCACCACCTCGTCGGAATAGGTGACGCCGCCGGGGTTCGAGTATTTCGGCACGCACCAGATGCCCTTCACGCGTTCGTCTGACGCGGCGAGGCGCTCCACTTCGTCCATGTCGGGCCCCTCGTCGGTCATCGGCACGGGAATCATCTCCACGCCGAAGGTCTCGGTCACGCCGAAATGGCGATCATAGCCCGGCACGGGGCAGATCCATTTCACGACATCGTAGTCTTTCCAGGGCTTGCTCCCCAAAGTGCCGAAGCTCATGCAGCGGGACACCGTGTCGTACATGATGTTGAGCGAGGAATTGCCGAACACGATGATCTGGTTGGCCGGCTCATCGAGAAAGGCGCTCATGAGCTCTTTCGCCTCGGGCAGCCCGTCCACAACGCCGTAGTTACGGCAATCGGTGCCGTCGGCGGCCTTGCAGCTATCGTCTAAGGTGAGCACGTCGAGCATTCCCATCGAAAGATCGAGCTGCGCGGCGGCGGGCTTTCCGCGCGCCATGTTCAGGGCGAGCCCCGCAGCTTGATACGAGGCATATTCCTCTTGGAGTTGTGCGAGTTTTTCGCGCAGCTCTTCTTGTGACAAATCCCGATATGCCGGCATTCTTTGAGCTCCTTTCGCCTAAGACCGCATAAATTGTCGGCCCGAAATCACTTTATTAGGGTAAAGTATAGAACTTGTGCGTCCTGCTTCTTTGCATGACGTCGCCGTTACCCGCTCAAGCGGTTTCATTATAAGCGAGAAATGGCGATCTGAAACGGTGAGAACCCGCGGAAGAAGGGGAGGCACAGCACGAGTGTACGACAAGGGATGGATTGGTTCATGGATTTCTCTGATAACTTCTGGGTTCTCTTCGCGATGCTTCTGTATTTCATCGTGGTCATCACGATCGGATTCATCTATGCGAAACGGTCGAACTCCTCAACTTCCGAATACTTCCTCGGCGGCCGCAAGGTAGGCCCATGGTTCACGGCGCTTTCCGCGGAAGCCTCCGACATGTCGGGATACCTGCTCATGGGTCTGCCAGGGCTTGCGTTTTTCACCGGCTTCACCGACGCGGGCTGGACGGCCATCGGCCTTGCCGTCGGCACCTACCTCAACTGGAAACTTGTGGCGAAGCGTCTCCGCCAATACACGATCAAGGCGGGCGATTCCATCACGCTTCCCGAGTTCTATAGCAACCGCGTGCACGACAAGCAGAACGTCGTGCAGTGCGTGGCGGCGATCATCATCCTCATCTTTTTCTGCGTCTACACGGGTAGCTGCTTTGTCACCTGCGGGAAGCTGTTCAACACGCTCTTCGGCCTCGATTATGCGACCATGATGGTGCTCGGCGCCCTCATCGTGTTCCTCTACACGCTCGTCGGGGGCTATCTCTCCGTGGTCGCCACCGACTTTGTGCAGGGCTGCCTCATGTTCTTCGCCCTCATCGTCGTGCTGGTGGGGACGGTGGCCTCCATCGGCGGTGTCGAGAACACCGTTGCCATCCTGCAGGCGATCCCGGGCTTCCTCTCCGGTACGCAAATCGCCGTGCCGATACTCGATGAAAACGGTGTTCAGATCATGCAGGACGGTGCCGCGATGTTCGGCGATTCCGCCGATTACGGCATCCTCACCATCATCTCGATGATGGCGTGGGGCCTCGGCTATTTCGGCATGCCGCAGGTGCTCGTCCGCTTCATGGGCATTCGCAGTGCCGAGGAAGTGAAGATCTCCCGCCGCATCGCGGTCACGTGGGTGGTCATCGCGCTCTTCTCCGCTATCGCGCTCGGCCTTGCCGGCCGCGCCCTCATCCCGACGATGTTCGGCACGCAGTCCACGGCGGAAAACGTGTTCATCGTCCTCTCGCAGATTCTGCTGCCCGCCTTCATGTGCGGCGTCGTGGTGTCCGGCATTCTGGCGGCATCGATGTCCTCGTCTTCCTCGTATCTGCTGATCGCCGGCTCGTCGGTAGCCGAGAACATCTACCACGCCATCTTCAAGCGCGACGCCACCGAGCGCCAAGTTATGATCGTCGCGCGCATCACGCTGATCTGCGTTCTCTTGCTCGGCATCGTCATCGCCTACGACGAGAACTCATCCATCTTCTATGTGGTGTCCTATGCGTGGGCGGGGCTCGGCGCCTCGTTCGGCCCGCTCACGCTCTGCAGCCTCTACTACCGCGGCCTCACGCGCCGCGGAGCCTTGGCGGGCATGATTTCGGGAACGGTCTCGGTGATCGTGTGGCACAACGTCATCGCTCAGCTCGGCGGCGTCTTCGCCATCTACGAGCTGCTTCCGGCGTTCATCATCTCGACGATCTTCATCTTCGTGTTCTCGAAGCTCTCTCCGCCGCCCTCGCCCGAGGTCCTCGAAGAGTTCGACACCTACATGCAGGTTGAGGAACCCGTCCCCTCCGAGCTTGAGTAGTACCATCGTGCTTGACCGGTGGTGAGAGCAACTCTACAATATAAAACGTAATACGATGCATTGCGTTTTGATGAGGTGAGATAAATGGCAATGGAAACGACGGCCATTCGGTTTGCCCCCGAAGAGAAGTCGTGGATTCAAAGCTATGCTGATTTTTGCGGGCGCAGCTTTTCCGATGTTGTGCGAGAGGCTATTCTCGAGAAAGTGGAAGACGCTGCCGATATACAAGCTTACGCAGCAGCGCTTGAACAAGATGACGGTATCAGATATACCACCGAGGAAGTTGCGAAGATGGCTTTGGAGGCTGAATGAGCTATCGGGTCGTCTGGACGAGGCAGGCATCCAAGCAACTGCTCTCAATTCCAAAAAAGCAGAGGCTCATGATCCTTGAATGGGTCAAGAAAAACCTTGAAGGAAACGAAAATCCAAAAGCTATCGATGGGATGAAACGATTGCAGGGCACTGAAGAAGGATGGCGTTACCGCGTGGGGAGCTATCGTATTCTCGCGAGCATCAAAGATGATGAGGTTCTCATTGAAATAGTGCGCGTCGGCCATCGTCAAGGTGTCTATGGGAATCTGCCGAAAATATAGCCTCTCCAGATAATGCGGCTGCTTTTGCTAGGCAAGAAAAGCAGGTGATTAAAGGCGGCTAAAAGCCGCCTTCGACGTCTTAGCTTTATTCCAAGACAACTTGCGCCATTCTTCCGCAGTTAATTGATTAGATAGGGAATAAGATTTATTGGCCCGAACAGCCCGAACGGGCTTTTTC